>DATDXN010000036.1:0-19246 GCA_035289305.1 Patescibacteria group bacterium | reverse complement strand
GTTGCAAAGTAAATTTTATGCTACACTTAAAGGAATGCGAATGGAGATACGGAAAGAAGAAAGAACAGTTGTGCAAAGAGCTTATAGTTTTACTGAAAAAGTATCGTTTTGTTAGAATTTCCTAGTCTAGAGCCTATGGTATGTGTTGTGTAAGAATAAAAAAAGGAGGGAGTGTGTTAAAATATATGCGAGCTTTGAAAAATCGAGTGTCTGCGTTATTCTGATTTGTTCCCATAGCTCAATGGATAGAGCAACTGTCTCCTAAGCGGTAGATGTAGGTTCGATTCCTACTGGGAACACCCAAAGTTGAACTTATACAAACTATGCTATAATGCTTCTTTATGCATAAAAAACCCCTGTCGCGGGACTTTGTAAAGATTTTAATACTTCGCACGATCGGGAATTTTCTCGTTCTTTTCTCGCTCTTTATCATTGGGAAAACCTTTTACAAACCAGTTTCCAAAGAGATCCGCTATGTCGTCGAAAAAACATTGCACAAACAGTATATTGTGCGGGAAAAGGGGAAAGCTCCTCAAAAAATTCCTCCTTCTGCCCCGCAGAGCATTCTCGCAAGCATTTTAAACGTGGCTCCTGTTGAAGAGCTTATTCCGGCAGATAGTGAGTTTAGCATCGTCATCCCCAAAATTGCCGCAAATGCGCGGATCATACCCAATGTTGACGCCTCACGCAAAGACGTCTATTTACCAGCCTTAGAGCAGGGTGTGGCGCACACCTATGGCACTGCTTTTCCAGGGGAGGGAGGACATATGTTTTTGTTTGCCCACTCGACTGATTATTTTTGGAATGTGAGCTCCTACAATGCCGTCTTTTATCTGCTTTCAAAACTTGAGCCGGGAGATGAGATCAATATTTTTTACAAAAATCAGCGGTTTGTATACCGGACTATCGGCAGGCGCATTGTCGAGCCCTCACAGGTGGAGTATGTGACGCGCAAGACGACCAAAGAGTTTTTGACCCTGCAGACGTGCTGGCCCGCAGGCACGACCTTTAAACGCCTTCTCGTATTTGCTACACGGGTGGTAGAGTGAAAGAAGTACCATTTCTGCCCGGTCGCACAACAATGATACTTAAACCTTATTTTATTCCAATCGCATACACGTCAGGGAGTTTGTTGGTTTGGGGATTGAGATTGGCAAGCACGAGGACTTTTCCTTCCTCCGTTACCGCGAGAAAGTCTTCCTCATAGGGACCTGAATACACAGTCCGCTTATTTTCTCCATCATAGTCCACGATGGCGATGTGTTTTCCTTCATTCATCACGAGGTGCGTCGAGTCCGGATACCACAAAACCGAGTCTCCGATGAGGGAGAGTTTGTGTGGTATGAGGAAATTTTTGTCCTCTTTTCGATCATAGACATATAGTCCGGATTTTGAGATAGTTCGCTCTTCTTTGGTCTGATTTGCACCAATGAGAGGGGGTATAATGACCGGTGGGAGAATTGCCTGCTTCGTGGCCTCGTAGAGGACTTTCGTATCGTCGGGTGAAAAATCTATGATGTGAAATGAATCAGATGCTACCTGGTCAAACGGACCATCAAATGCCTCAAGGATTTTCTGCACCGATCGAGCTTCTTCCTCTTTCCAGGCGCCTTCAAGCGTTTCTTTTGATGTCGTGACGTCAAAAAGATCGTGGGATTCATTTTCGGTGGAGATAAGGTATGAGCGTGAAGACGGGGTTCCTGTGGTAAATATCACTTCGGTGTTTTTGGGAGAGAAGACGATCGTGCTTTGGGAAAAGTCAATCTCTTGCGAGAACGCAGAGATGGGTGTGAGTAATTTTAGTGGGTTAAAAAGCGTGAGGGTTTTTTTGGCTCCTTCAAGTAAATACACACCATCTTTCTCTTCATTTCCCACGCGAGAGAGAATCATGATTTTACTGGTTTTTTTAAGAAATAGTGCTCGTGTGACACCAAGTGACGTGATGGGTGAAAGGGAGGGATTTTGAGGCGGGAGCAAGGCATCGGCTTTGACCACAATTTCTCCCTTGATGGTCACGGTTTTTTCCCATGGTAGGTAACCATCTTTGCTCATCTTGACAGAGTAAATTCCGGGAGCAAGCGTGAGATTGGAGTTTGTGGCGGCTTTAAGTTCTCCATTGAGGAATATTTTTGCTCCATCAGGGTAGGATGAGGCGACCAGGATGCCCGTGGGCGTGATAGTTTTTTCTGAAACATTGAGCCGATAGCCGCGAGCATATAAAATCAAAGAGACCAAAAGGAGAACAAAAACCGCTGCCAACAAAATTCGAAAAAATAGATATTTAATCATTACATTTGATATATTTTAACTCTTTTTATGTATAGATAGATAGTCTTTTGGAAAAGGCATTTTTTACTCTCCAGTATAATAGTATACAATATCTTCTATAAAAGTTCGCATGCTTTTTTGTCATCTTTATGCGATTTTCGACAAAAGTAGCTATTGATCTCGGAACCGCCAATACGCTTGTCTATGTCGTAGGAGAGGGAATTGTGCTTAACGAGCCTACGGTCGTTGCCTACTCATACAAAGATAAGCGGGTTCTAAGTGTGGGCGAGGAGGCGCGAGAGATGCTTGGGAGGACGCCCGGCACTATCATAGCAGTGCGTCCGCTTCGAGATGGTGTGATTGCTGACTATACCATGACCGAGGCGCTCATCACGTATTTTTTGAAAAAAGCCCTGCGCACGTTTTCCTTCAAACTCACCGTCATGATTGCAGTGCCGGGAGGAGCAACGCAAGTCCAAAAACGGGCAGTAGTTGCCGCATGTCGGGCTGCAGGAGCGAGTGAAGTGTATCTCATGAGCGAGCCCTTGGCTGCGGCAGTGGGGGCGAAAATCCCCATTTCACAGCCTTCAGGTAATATGATCATCAATCTCGGTGGAGGAACGAGCGAAATTGCGGTTATTTCTCTTGGTCAGCCCGTGCTTTACAAAAGCATTCCCACCGCAGGAACACGTATTGATGAGGCGATTATGCAGTACCTCAAAAAAAATCATAATCTTATTATTGGTGAGCGCAGCGCCGAGGAAATAAAAATGAAGATCGGTAATGCGTACCGTACTGACGGACAAACTGATACAACAATAAAAGAGGCAAATCATCGTATGGAGGTAAAGGGACGAGATTTCCAATCTGGTTTACCCAAGGTCATCGAGTTTTGTGAGGAGGACGTCACCATCGCGATACAAAAGCCCTTAAAAAATATTCTGGAGGGGGTGAAGGAGGTTCTCACTCAAACGCCTCCGGAGCTTGCCGCAGATATTGTCGATCGAGGGATCGTGCTTACCGGTGGGACGGCACTCATAACCAATATTGACAAATACTTTACCCATCATGTGAACGTCATGTCTTTCATCGCAGAGGACCCGTTACTCTGCGTGATACGGGGAATTGCGATGGCGATTGAAAATCTTGATAGTTATAAAGAAGCGATAAGATAATATTATAAGCCTATAAAGTCTATAAAGTTTATAAAGGGGAAAGTCCATGAAATAGAAGCGCACGAAAAAAATATTAAGAAATGAAAGTGTTTTCTTTATATTATAATAATTAAAATAGTTATATAATTAAAATGTAAGCTATTTTGATTTCTTTATTAAAAATAGTAGAATAAGACAATGAAATATAGTGTTCACAAAAATAGTACAATAAAAGCACTATTAACTATTTTTTATTTTTGTCAAAATACCTTATATAAAAATATATTTTCACTATGAGAAATACACTTTTTGAGATACCAGTAGAAGCGCTTTCAAAAAATGATATCCTAGAGAAGATAAAAAACTATACAAAAAGCCCTAGAGATTTCTTCCATATAGTATCTCTCAATCCTGAAAACATCATCATGAGCGAAAAAACACCAGAATTTAAAGAGGTTCTCCAGACAGCCCAAATAAAAATAATTGATGGAGTTGGCATGATACTCGCTGGAATGCTCCTCCAAACTCCGATTGGTTATCGAATAACAGGAGTCGATCTCATGGAGGAGATCCTTGATATAGCTCATAAAGGAAGCTCAAGAGTGGTACTGATTGGCGGAGGACCAAAAGTAGCAGATGAGGTGATTAGATGCCAAAGCGTGCGGGTCCCAAATATACTATGGGTTGGAATTGAGGGTATAAAAAATATCAGACGACCAACGAGAGAAGAAGAACAAAAAATATTTACTATAGTTGCTGATTTCAAGCCCCACTTTTTATTCGCTGCATTTGGATCTCCTTATCAGGAGCTATGGTTATATCAACATCGGGAAAAGCTACAGGGTATTGTGTGTATGGGGGTGGGTGGAGCGTTTGATTATCTTGCAGAAAAAGTCCCCAGAGCGCCTCGATTTATGCAAATGATCGGATTTGAATGGTTGTTTCGCCTCGTACATCAGCCGTGGCGGATGAGACGTCAATTGCGCCTGTTTTCGTTTGTATGGTTGGTGTTTAAAGAACTTTTCAAAATTCTCTCTCGTGTGAGAAAATAGGGCAAGATGGAACAAGCAGTTCGACACGTCCTTACCTATTTTGCTCATTTCTCCTATGCGCCCTCGTTTGAAGATATCTATCTCTTTTTTCCCCTCAAAACAACCAAAAAAAACCTTAAGCACGTCCTCGATGCACTTATTGAGAGAAAGCTTTTAATCACCAAAGTAATCCAATTGCCCCACAATATACCATTTAAAATTAAAAATTGTCGCATATATGCCCTGCCCCCGTATGGTATATTTATAGGAAAAAGGACTGTCAAAACAATACAATCTATACGCAAGATACAGAAGTCGCTATTTTTCCTGAAAATTGTTTCGCTCCTGCCGCAGGTACGGCTTATTGGCATTTCAGGTGGGCTTTCGATGTTGCACAGCGGAAAAAGGGATGATATTGATATTTTCGTCATTGCTCAAAAAGGGAGATTGTGGACAATGCGGTTGATACTTTTATTGCTCGCACAGCTTTCGGGAGTCCGCAGGAGAAGAACTGAAAAAAATCCATGCGATAAAGTTTGTTTTAACCTTTTTTTTGACGAAGAATATCTTGAGATTCCTCTACACAAAAGAAACGAGTATGTCGCCCATGAAATCTTGCAGATGAAGCCGATCGTCGTCAAAGGAGAAATATACACACGATTTTTGCAGGAAAATCGCTGGGTCTTCGATTTTTTTCCCAATGCGCGCACTATTCTCGCACGCATGAGGCAGCGCAAAAAAAAGCATCTCAATATATCAAATAAATATGAAACTATAACACACGCGCTTTTTTCGCCGTTTGAAAAATGGGGAGATTTTGTCGAATTTTTGTGTAAAAAATTTGAGCGTTTTTTGATTGAAAAACATCGCACGACAGAGATCATCACTGATACCCAGCTCTGGTTTTTCCCGCATGATGTGGAGGAGGAATTGAAGAAAAAAAACCTCATTGATAGTTGATTTAATAAATATATAGTATATACCATATATATGGAACGCGCACGACCATATTCTACAACAGAAAAGCCAGTTCATGTGGAAAAGGAAGAACAAAATGGAGAAAAAGACACTATCACTGTGGGAAAGACAGGGATCATTCGTCTAGAGAGTTATTATACCGATCCTGTTGAATGTTTTTCAGAAAAGGCAGTAACAAAATCTTATAAAAGGCTTATAAAGGAAAACGATTATCTTTTTGGAAAATTTGGGAAACGTGTTGGTAAGATGATGAGGGTTGATAGACAGCAATATAGAGCATTAGTGAAAAAACATGATGATTATGCTCTTGAACAAAATGAAATCTGCACATTCATTGATGCTAAAGTTATAAGAAGAATCGATCAGGCCGTATCCGATGACGAATATCAACGAGAATTTGCTATGTTTATCGGGGCATCCAGTCATATGCTCTCTTTGCTTGAAGATTTTACAACGTATTTGAAAGATATTCATCCTAACATCAGTCAACAATCAGAAGATTATTTTCGCGTCGTAAGAATTGACAATGGAAAACCTACGTGTGTACGAATCGCCAGTTTTTCCATCATGGATATTGTTGATAAAGAGGAGAAAGCGGCGGAATTTTCATTGAGTCAGTTGTGTCAATTCATGATTGAAGCGGGTTGTTTGCGGATTGATCCTGCCCGTCTCCAAAAGGTTCTGGAATGGAATAATGATATCCTCAAATATGTGCCTATGCATCAGTTTATCCAATGGCAAAGTCTCAAGATTTCAGATTTCGTCAATAGTCTTTCGGAAGATTTTTTAAAAGATATTCACAGGGTTGCTACTGGTACCACTGGTATTGAAAGAAAGTCAGCGCAAAGAGCTGAAATAATAATACATTCTTTTTTGACCGCCCAGAGTCAAGTCTATGAGGCATTGTTTAGGCCCGGTAGTGAAGCCTATAGAGAAGTCAAAAATGCGGCAATGCCATATCTTCAGGAAAATGCCGCGGTTGGAATAGCTGTTCTTTTATCTATGGGGATAAATACGCTCGACAAGTTGGCTTATGCCTATAGGTGTATTGCATCTATGCATAAAAACGGCATAGAGACAGAATTTTATAGTGCTCTTTTAGCTTCAATGCGTAACCTTGTACACGAACTACAAAAACAAAAATTTTCTATTTTAACACAAAGCGATATACAGAAGATTTTACCTATAAAACCTTCCTCGTTTGTAGGTAATCACGGACGCAAACAAATGGAAAGCAAACTCATATCAATTACACAGAGAACTCACGCCATTGGCAAATCTATGCGTATCAATCTAGACCCACAGGATATCACCTGGCATACTATGCTTCATCCTGATGAGGTATTTTTCCAACATATACAAAATGATCAGTCCTCAAGAAATCAGATACATTGCATATGGAGAAAATTTGATCCCCAAAACCCATTGTGCGTGCGGCTTTTTTTTCATACGAAAAAAGGCGGTTTATCATGGGATTGGAATAGTATTGAAGATCCTCGTATCATAGAAGAGCTTGACTATTCGCTTCTTGCTTCTGTCGTATCTATCGGGGATCAAATTAAGAAAAAGATTGCAAATATGAGAAGTGTCCGAAAGACAACTCAAGCTGAAGTCCGTCAGATCGAGAGTAAACATGCCGTAGAGATAACACGTGAAGAATCAACAGAGGTTGCCTCTGTTTTCTTTCCTTTATCAACGCAAGAAGACAGTATTTTGCCTTTGATCAAAGATTTTATTGTTATCCCAGACAGCGAGGCGCTGGAGAAATTGACAAAAAGATTCACGCAGACAGATCGTGAAAGGATCTTTGATTTTTTGAGTCGGTATAATGAGGAAGGTATTTTTCGGATCAAGAAATTAAAAAAACACCAAGGAGAACCGCTTTATGCTCTTCGGACAGGAAATGTACGTATTGTTTTGCGAAGAAATATGAACGTTGCAAACGATAATGGTGTACGAGGACGGGTTTTTGAAATCGAAACGATTGATTTTAGACAAAGCGTATATAAAGAGTTGTTTTATTGATGATGTAAACTGTTATTTCCTTCGATGATGATTCTTAAGGATTATGAAATAACCCTTTTTTGATATATTCTTTGATCAGGGCATGGTATGCGATGTTCATTTCATTTGGGTGTACCGGAACGATGCATAGCGTATCATGAAATTTTCATAATTCAACTCTCCCCACGTTTTAAAATCTTCCGGCGCTTCAGTTTGTTCATTGACCAAATTTTTATACAGTAATTTTTTTTCAGCCGAAAGAATTCGTCCCGCGACTTTATCAACACTTGCTGCTCTAAGCTGGAGATTGTTTACTTTTTCGTCGAGTTTCTGTACGGTTTTCTTCTCATCAAGCTCTTCGAGCATTGTTTTCACCCCTTCTATGTTTCTTTCAAGCTCATAATCTATACTATAATCCGGATTTTTGGTTCTCAACAATTCCAAGAGTTGGTCTATACCACATCCCGTGCATCGTCTGTCTTTGGATTCAATCACTCCGACATATTCTGTACTTCCTTACTTTAATCTACACGTATTTTCCTGTGTTGTCAATGGGGAAAGGCCTTTCAGGGAGAAAAACGGGCGAGGAGAGGATAGTGGTCGGAGAAATTGACCCGTTTGACTTCCACGTGAGAAAACGACAGATTTTTATAAAAAATATAGTCGAGCTGATGTTTGAGAAATCCGATGCGGTGCGTTTTCAGCCGGTCTGTAGCATGGCGAAAGTCGTTTCTCTCCATCAGGTGCATGAGTCGGCGGCGAGGGAGAAGCGAGGTGTAGTTAAAATCGCCCAGAATGATGGCCCGTGAAGTGCCATTTACGTGATTGATAATAGATGCAAGCTGGCTGATGCGATATTTGTTTCGCGCAACCAGTGTGAGATGCGTGTTGGCGACCACAAACTCATGGGTATCGTTTTTGAAAAACGTGAGGAGAGAATTCCTCACGATTTTTTTCTTTTTTATCATGCTAAATAGTCGGTTTTCCCAGGGGCTTTTTCCCAGATCAAGAACATGGTGTTTGATCAGAGTAAGTTTATCACGGTTATACACCGTGAGCTGCCCGAAAGTCCTTTTTCTTTCCATGATTGCCGGTGAAAACTGATACGCGAGGTTTCTGCCGGGAAAATGCTCCAAAAACTTGCTTATTTTTTTCTCTGGAAATTCCTGGAAGCACAAAACATCAAAGGGCCGGTTTTTTTCCTCACGTTCATGAATCCAGGTGATGATATGGTTGAGCCGGTTGCCAAAAAGGATATTATAGGAAAGAAGTGACAGCATGTTATACTTTATAAACTTTCAACTTTATGAACTTTTGACCCCGATTTAATCGGGGTTGACTCTATTAACGCGTACCATTTTTCCACCTCGCGCTTGCCAATGCGGTGAAATCTGCCTTTGTGCGATTTCAGGCTTCCGGAAAAGGTGCGCGGAATATGCAAAAGTTCGTGGATAAGCACCTTGAGTTTTTCCTCATGCGGGAGACGATCAAAATAGCTCGAGATGACCTCGATGACATAGGTCGGGGTATATCCCGCTCCCACCTGGAAAATCCGCGGCAGCCCCCAAATGCGCGCATACGCACGGGACGTTGATCCGTTTGACCGCACACAGTGTACTTGATCCAGTTTCACATGGGCAAATGCAAGGCCTTTGACCAGGTGTGTGACGAGTGTGTGTATGTCGTGTGCCTTTTGTATCTCCAAGCGGCTCATAGTGCTATTGTTTTGCGGTATTTTTTCATTATACTATAAAAAGGTATGAAAACGTATATCGCCCGTATGATCTCGGCGCTTTTGAGCCCGCCAGTTTTTGCGCTGATGTTTCTCTCGGCCGCTTATAAAAAAGGGTTATTTGAGGGTAAAGGATGGTGGTTGTTGTCGTTGTTTATTGCAACCCTCCTGCTTGCTGTTTTTACGCTTTTCGCGCTCATCAAACTCAAGAAAGTTTCCGATCTTGATATTACGAGACGAGAAGAGCGGTATTGGTTTCTTTCTCTCCTCAACTGTCTTGTTTTTGGATTACTTGTCATATTATACCTCATGCAGGTGAAAGAATTATTATTGCAACAGGTTTTCATCATATGGATTATTTTGGCGATTTCTACTGTTATCACATTTTTCTATAAAATCAGCTTGCACATGACCTTTGCGTATACGTTTCTTTTTCTCATGAATGTGTTGCATGGTTTCTCTCTATGGTATCTTTTTGTGATGATTCCTCTGGTGTATTGGTCACGGTTTCACTTGAGGAAACATACGCACGGACAGCTTATTGCGGCAGTCCTTCTCGATAGCATCGTATTATTCGCCGTTTTATAAGTTATATAGTATTTCCTACAAAATATACTACAGGTAATAATTAGAAAAAGCCATTTTTCCACTTGACTTTACTCATAGTATATGATATACTTAAATGTTGCTATGGAAATGTATATGATTGGCACATTGGATCAGTCAAAGCATATAAGAACAGGAATAAGATCTGTTGCAATTGGTTTAATTCCCCCGAGAGAAAAGGAACTTCCTCCCTACACAGGACTTCAATTTGATACGTCAACAAGACTATTTCTTGAAAAAAACATGAGAGAACCAATCATTCCCGTGAGCGATGCCTCTGTCGATGAATTGACGAATGAAAAAGAACGTGTGTTTACAAACACTATGAAACCAGGAGATCGTGCGAATTTTCTGAATCTTCATACGCGGGCAAGTGAAATAATGATAGGAACACGTATAACATTTCTTCCGGGAGAGGGAGTAAGTTATGATGATGTTGTTTCTACAACCGATGATATTTCACAGAGATGGAGGCGAGTATATGGAGAAATGCCCTTTGAGATAATTACTGGTACGGGTGTGGATTATATTGGATTGTCAAAAATGATGCAAAGCGTTACCGGTGAAGATGTTTTTCGCAATAGAACCTTGTGGACACATAATCCTGATCGTCCAAATCACCCAATTTTGCTTAAAGAATACAAAGGACAGTGGTTTATCGGAACATATGAACGATCGCACAGAATGGGCAATATATCTATCATACCTCTTATCATCCCGGTCACTGGGGTCAAATAATATTTTCCTCAAAAAGTCTTGCGGACGAGAGCTTGATTTGTTATGATACATCTTCGCTATGTCCCTTCCTGAAAGACAATACGACAGAATAAACATACCTGAAGAATCTGCGTTTTCACCCAGACAGTCGCTTCTTTTTGCCGTTGTCACCAGAAAACCGCTTAATGACTTTATGTGGCGTCTGGTGCAGGCAGAAAAAAGCGGCGACACCAATGAAGCTTTTTGCGCATTGTTTGATTTTCCGGAAAATCTGTACCAGGCTCTTGAGAATCTTCCGATAGATACTGCTTTTCCAGAATATAGAGGTCAAAAATTATTGGAGGATGCAAAAAATCTCTGCGTAATGGCGACCAGTACGCTGATAGATGTTAGGGAAGAGAAACAGAAACGCGTATATGTTCAAAAAGAGTCGCTATGGGGAGTGAATAGAGCGGTAAGACGATTGTATCAGCATCTTGAGCATATGTTTTCCATCGAAGAATGCGAGGAATTCATCGCGTGCGCGTTGCACGATATACAGGACTGGTACAAAGAGAAAAAATATCACCCTCCGGCGAAAGTGGATGATGTGGAAAGTTATCGAGGATTACTCCTCGCTGGATATAATCGCCTAAAGCAGCGGAAAAAAACAGTGGATAAAAGTCCGATCGGTATGGTGCATGATAGTAAATTTATCCAAGAAAGAATGCTTATGTGATGATTGCTTCAATGATTTTTGGGTGGGATGCTATGAGTTGATAGCCGTGGTGGGGATCGTCAAGATTAAACACCAACTCTTTTCCCTTCCAATCAGTCATTTTTCCGCCGCTTTCTTCGATCAAGAGTTTCCCCGCCGCAATATCCCAGATATATGCCCGTCCGGAGAGTATAACACCGCTTTGATTTTCTGCCAACCTACCGCAATCAAGCACAATGGAGCCATAGATGCGTACGCCTCGTATCTTTTCAAAAAGATGTTTGATAACGTCAAATAGTTCCTCTCGTGTGTTTTCATCAGAACTGATATGCGTGGTGAGTAAAAGCTCATGCAGGGGTTTTTGTATCAGATGAAGAGGTGTTGACATTTTACCTTTCTCGCCAAAAGCGCCTTTTCCTTTCGCTGCACAGTAGTAGACATTTTCTGTCGGATGATATATCACTGAAGCGAAGAGTACACCGTCGTGAAAATAGCCAATTGAAACCCCAAAGTAGGGTATGCGCGAGGCAAAATTATTCGTGCCGTCCAGTGGATCAATGACAAACAGATGTTTTCCTTTTTTGAAAACATTTTCCTCGCCAATAAAGCCAATATCAGATTGCGCGATGCCTTTTTTGACGAGAGAGGAGGTGAGCGAGTCAATGACGACTTTTTGCGCAGCGATATCGGCTTCAGTTACGATATTGTGATGCGTGGTTTTGTGTGTTATGACGAGTTTTTTTTTGAAATAGGAAAGAAGTATTTTTCCTGCCTCATGTGCTGCTTTTTTAAGAGGCTCAATCATATGTTGATTACAGTATACACGTTGCAATAGAGTATGTCTTTATATATACTGTCTTTTTAAGAAAATGATATGAGCGAGAGAGCTCCGGTTGGACAAGGAGGGGCAGAAATACATCCACGAGAAAGAGTTGAGACATCGGGGATTTTTGCCATTATTGCTCCGAGTCTTACTCATACAGAAGGAAAGATCGCAAGACATCTCATTGAGCATGCAGGAACTACATACACGACAGAAGATATAGCTGGTCTGTGTGAAAAAGGTACGATGGCTATTCAAGTTGCCTTAAGTGCTATTCGTCACGTCTGTGGAGCTTTTTTCGGAGAAGAGGGAAGAGAACTGGTGAAAAGCGTTAAAAAAGGGATATATACTTTCTCTGAAAACAATGACCACGCGGGAGCTATCATTCTTACTGCGCGAGACGAAAAAACCCGCATAGAGGCAGTGAGACAGTACTTTCAGTCGCAAAAGAAGCAGACTATAGAGAAAGTACTTTTTCAATATCTTGATGCAGATATGCGACGAGGGCAGTGGGTGAGCTCCGAGGAACTGCTACAAAGAATACAGGTAGAAACAGGGAAGAAAATTGCAGAAATAGATCCATGGACAGTCCTAAAATCTCTTCGTCAGAAGCTGGGAGATCGCTTAAAAGACGGCGTTATTCTTCAACATGGGAGAGGAGTATATAGACTTGTTGTAGAGCCTCTGGCAGGAGTCTACGATGATCATCCTCCTATTTATCATTCAAAAAAAACAGCGGGGGAAAAACAACAAGCATCCACTGCGGAGCCGAGGCTTCAAAGGGTTAATTTTTCTGGAATGAAGATAGGGTCGCCCGTATCAAAAGACGAAGAGCGATATTGTACAGGGCATATTTTTGAGTTGGCAGACGAATGCAAGCGTCTTCTTGAGGAAAAAATTATTCCGGCCGTCGGCGGCCAGACAATACTTGACGAAGTAGTGGAACGGCTCATCAAAGAAAATGAAATACTGGATAAAGAGGTACGTATTCCCCGGTATCAAAAACCACCAAAAAATGAGATCTATAAGACAGGACTTTTGTATTATCAACTTGCGAACAGATCATATCTTGTGCGTGCGCTTGACATGCTCATTACTTCCGCCGGTCATCCTGGTTACGAGGCGCTTGCGCAGTTTACCCGTCTTGATAATGAGCGTACTGCTTTAGTACAGTATATGGTCGAGCGTAACATATCGCTGGTTATTTCACGGGCAAAAAAAATCTGTCCGCAGGAACTCCCACTGGCGGACAGGACACAAGAAGGAATAATCGGATTGACAACAGGACTAGACCGATATGATCCACGCCGCGGCAAAAAACTCTCTACCTATGTATGTTGGTGGATTGATCAGCAGATAAAGCTTGCATCAATAAACAAAGGACGAGCCATACGAAGACCCTTCCACGTTAGTGAAAAGTTACATACAATATATAAAACAACTGCTTTTTTGCAACAAAAACTCCAGAGAGACCCAGAAAGAGAAGAGCTAGCTCAAGCTCTTGGTATGTCCATCTCGAAGCTTGATACCTACTTACAACTTGAGGAACATACGGTATTTTTGGACGGGCCGATTAGATCGGGAAAAGGTGATATAGAAGATGAGACTGTAGCAGACCGATTGCAGGACCCGCGTGAAGTTGTGAAAAAAAGGGAGGAACAAGCGTTTCCTTTTACTTTTGATAAAGTAATGGAAGCTATGGAGAAGTTGCCAGAAAGAGAACGACAAGTCATTAAAATACGTTTTGGTATAGATCTTGAGAAGGGTCTGACATTGAGACAAGCAGCAACGCAGCTTGGGATTAGCTACGAGCGTGTGCGACAAGTTCAAGATGAAGCCATAGACCACTTGAGAGAAATATTGGATGATATGAACAGATGATAGAGTATACTAGAATGATATGAAGTATCGTACTCTCGGGAAAAATACGAAGATGCCAATGCTCGGGTTTGGGACGTGGCGGCTTTCCGGGGAGGTTGCTTTTGCAACAGTCAAACATGCGCTTGCCGTAGGGTACCGCCATATTGATACGGCTGCCATTTACGGTAATCATCAGGAAGTAGGCCGCGCTATGGCCGAAAGCGGTATTGCCCGAAAAGAAATTTTTATCACCTCCAAGGTCTGGTGGGATCAACTCCGATACGGTGATGTACGTGTCGCCTGCAGACAGGCCCTCTGTGAGCTTCAGATCGAATACCTCGACCTTTATCTCATTCATTGGCCCAATAGGGCAATTCCAATGAGCGAGACTCTTTCGGCGTTGGAGAGTCTGAAAAAAGATGGATACATCAGAGCGATTGGCGTCTCAAATTTTGACATTTCACATCTAAAGGAAGCTCTTGCCACCGGTGTCAAAATCGTCATCAATCAAGTGGAGTTTCATCCCAGTTTCAATCAAAAAGAGCTGAAAAAATTTTGTGACCAACAGGATATTGCCATCACGGCATATTCACCTATTGGACAGGGAAAAGATCTTGAGCTCACGGTCGTGAAAAATATAGCAAAAAAGTACACGCGAAGCCCTTCGCAAGTCATACTGAACTGGCTGATCAGTAAAAATATTATTGCTATTCCACGATCTTCACAATTTTCACGGATTGCGGATAATTTCAAGGCGCTTGAGTGGAAAATGAAGCAGGAAGATGTAGACCGTATTGATAGCATTACTATTCATGAACGCATTCTCCATCCGCCCTTTGCGGAATTTGAGTAGGGTTTTTCCAACAGTAAGAAAATTGACTTTTCTTTCATAGTATGTTATACTGACATTCTATGCATGCAGAACGGAATACAGGAAAGATACAATCAAGAAGAGAGTTCTTGAAGAAATCCGCTTTATACGGAGTAGGACTTACAGCTTTTGCGAGCATTCCCCGAGTAGTTTTTGGCAACGAAAGAAATACAGCGGTTATTGAGATTCCTCATGAAATGGAAAAGCTCGGTTTTGAGCTCGTCCCTTACGAAGGCACGCACCTTCTTGTTCTTCCCGCCCTTGAAGTTGACTCATACACGCCTGATCTTCATGATGTTCCCGGTGTTGGTTATTTTACGCGCATAGATTTTGATCCGAGACGGAACATGGTTGCTGTTAAGACTTCCGAAGGAGAAAGTGGAACCATCATCATCGACCAGAAAAAAAATACTCTATTGTATACAAATACCTTCAGAAGAGAAGCAACATCTGCGGTCTGCACATATGAGCCTGATAGATTCGTCAGAGAATGGGTGATGAAGAATGAAACGCTTTTTTCGTCAGCCGCATCTATCCAGTACGATGAGAAATCACAAGAGTTGACTGTGTGGAAAAATGCAAAACAAAAAGCAGATCAAAGCAAGAGGATATATACAGAAAAAGTGATATTGCCAAAAGGAATTGTCATGCGTATTCTTCTGGAGAAGTACCTCAAAATCTCTGACGCACTGGGCAAACAATTTACCAAAGGTGTAGTCTTTGGTCCAACAGAAAGCAATAAGCATGTTTTGATGAGTCTCAATCCATTTGGATTAAACGATGAAAAAGCATCCTTTGATTACACGATTGGTTCTGTAAGTTCAGGCTGTATGAGTGTGCAGGGTTTACTGGATAATCTTATGGTTAATTCTATTTACAAGCAAGAATTTGACGAACGTGCGCAAAATATTTCGATTGGGGAACAAAATATTCTTGCGCGCGGCCCAAACAGAAACGGAGATTTTGAGCTTACGTCGGGCAAAACCTCCATCATCTATCATCCTACTGACGGATCGCTCCAGCTTGCGCGGGGATGGAATACATTTGGAGCTGTGTCCATCATTGTCGGCGGCAATCTCGCGCAGGGCACACTGGTAGTCAAAGATGACTATGGAGAAGGAAGGTATCAAGTATGGAGATTGAATATTTCCTTCCAAAACACAGACCCCAATGCGAGTTACCGCGCAGTATTGCTTGAGGATACCAGAGCGAAGAAATAATCTGGTATACTTTTTTTAGTATGAATAGCAAGGAGCGACCATTAGAATCTTTACACAGAATATTACAAGAAATAACTCCGTATGACTTGCAAGATTTTTTATTGGCTAATTTAGCCGGACAATTGGGACAGATTTATGACAATATGTCTCTTGATGCTGTGGTCGATTCTTATTGTCCAGCGTTGAAAACAGAGTTAACGAGACCATTTCCAGAAAACGAGAAGAAAAAAAGAGAACACAAACATGCGCTTGTTATGTACGGCCTGACATGGCTTAGCTTTGATAAGGAAGTACAAAACGATATTAAAGCAGCAATGCATCGTCCCAAACCAACAGAGGAGGAAAAAAATCTTGGAAAACAATTCGATACTTTTGTTGTTCATATGTTCCAGCTTTATGAACAAATAAAGAAAAAGAGTAGTTGACATATCATGGAAAATAGCCAAGAGCATTCATTAAATCCTGGAGTAATTCATTCGCGCGAGAAGCGAGGAGTTGTCAATGTTGATCAAGAAACTGGTATTAAAGACTTTTCCCTCAAGGTACTCAAAGAAGCGCCGCCACTTTCTCTTCTGGATTTTTGTGAGAAGTTTTCACGCGGGAGAAAGGGGTATTTTTCGGGCAAAACAGGTGATGCTACAGATCAACTTCAACATGAAATGAACTCTATCCTTATCCGCCGAGATCTTGCGCAGAGAGAAAAAGAAGACATGCTTTTTGGCCTCCTCAAAAATCAACCACAGCCTATGGCGTGTGCTTTTATTGAAGTTGTTTTATCCGATTTTCAGGATGATCCCGTGCAAATAGGAAAAAAGCCGTGGACGATCAATGATCTTGCATATTTCATGGTGCATCGGTCGCTTCGTGAATCCCGTGGCGATTATGAGTTGATTATGACAGAAGGCTCGGCAATGCAGAGAATTTTGGTCTATGCTTTCCTGTATGAGAGTCCAGAAAACATTTCCCGCACGATTGATGAACTTTCCAGGATGACGCATTTTTTTGGCGGATTTGTGTATGCAAAAGATACACAAAAATATGTCAGACAACTTGACGGGCTTTTATTTCGCACGGTCGTGGGAGCTGCCTCATGTGCACTGGGTTTGAAAAGAGCAGAAAAGAATATAAACAGGACTGGAACACGAGTATCGCCAGCGCCGATAGATCTATGGGATTTTCAGTATGGAATTGATGGAATAGTGTGGAACGTGGAACGCAATACAATTGCTGGTTTTCTTGCATCACGATCGGATAAAATATCAATACAGCAAAACCAAGAAGACAGAGAACAGCAGGCGATTGTAGAACAAGGAGAGTTTTTTAGTTCACGGCTTCATACTTTTCCTGCTTTTTCATCCTTTGGGAAATTGAAAAAAGGAGAGGAAGTTGGTGCTGGACTGAAAAGACAACGTGATTTTGAACGATTTTTGGCTGGTTCTTCTATTTTTGCTACTCAATCAAAAAAACTTCTTGATCCTGATGCGCAGTTATTTTTCTGGATGAGTCATTTCCCAAAATCAGTAGCCGCATTTAACAACAACGCGCTTACTCCTTCACAATTTGCTCGTCAAACTGCAGAAGTTCTGCAGAAAACGTAAAAACCGACGGTCACACTTTTTTCATACAGAGATCATGAAAGAGTATTTCTTTTTCTGTTCGCTATGGTGCGTGCGATTAGTAGTATAAATACAATACTACTGACTATTACGACGATCCATTCGCCAGTATAATCAAGTTCATGGCCCGTTCAGCAACGTTGAAATTGCTTTGCAATTTCTTACGTAGCGGTGTTTTTTGAACGAAGTTCGAACTTTTTTTGACGAAAATCCGAATTCTGAATTTTAAAATCCAATCGCTCGGGCGGGCAAAAAGGAAGGGGGTTGGGGGGAAGGAATTTTTGCCCGCCCTCGCTTTCCGATTCCAATTTTTTTCCGCCGCCGCCGAATTTCGTATTTCGCTTTGCGAAATGCACCGCCAGGAAAATTGTTTGATTAAATTCATTTTATTTGGTAGTATAACAATAAGGGTAATAACCCTGTATACTACAATACTACCAAAACTTTACTAATATGACAAGTGGAAAAACAATCAGTGAAAATATAAAGAAAGCACGGGCTAAACTTGGCTTGACTCAAGATGATTTAGCAAGGAAAGCAGACATAAAATATACAACGCTTACCAAAGTCGAAAGCGGTGTAGTTAACAAGCCAAGCGTTCAAACTATGGAAAAAATTGCCAAAGCTCTTGGTGTTTCGATTGAGGATTTGATAAAATGATTATTGTTGCAAAAAGTGTCGGGGGGGGTAAACTATAAGTAGATATAAATAAAAACGAAACAAGGTCAAAAATTATAAATTAATTTAATTTTCCGAAATTAGTCAGTGAACTATATAAGGAAAAGGAGTAAAAATATGCAAATAGCACAAAGCAAAACAAGAGAACAATTTCCGCTAAGTTACAAAAAGATTATTAAAAAGACAATGGCAAGTACTATTGTCATTACAATTTTGCTACTAGTTATCTGGGGATTTTTAGCCTTTATGCTTGGCTCGATTGGTCAAGAGGTAGGCGGTTGGTTAGGAACGGCGACATTTGGAATTTTTGGATTTCTGTTTATCGTGATTTTGCTAACCTATCTTTATCAGCACTGGTATTTTGCGGTTTATTTCTACGATTTAACTAATGATTTTATCCAAATTAAAAAAGGACCAATAACGCCGCGAGAAATTACAATTCCTTACGAGCGCATTCAAGATGTTTATGTTGACCAAGATATTTTAGACAGAATTTTTGGTCTTTATGATGTTCATTTGTCGAGTGCGACAGTTTCTTCTGGAATGGAAGCACACATTGACGGAGTTGAAAAACAGGCGGCGGAAGGATTGCGAGGAATCCTCCTGGAAACAGTTAAGCAAAGAATCAGTAAAAATAGAGTTCCAAATACTTCTGTAAATAATAACCCAATAAGTTAAAATATATGGATGAAATTATTACAGAAAAAAATTATCCCGTTCAGGGATTGTGGGTATTCAAATCAATCCTCGGCTCTCTTTTGGGTTTAATTATTTTGGTGCTTTATTTTTGGCTTTCGCGGTTTAGTGAAAGCAAAGATTCAGAAATTAGTTTATATATTCCTATAATTATTATGGCTCTAGACTAGGAAATTCTAACAAAACGATACTTTTTCAGTAAAACTATAAGCTCTTTGCACAACTGTTCTTTCTTCTTTCCGTATCTCCATTCGCATTCCTTTAAGTGTAGCATAAAATTTACTTTGCAACCATT
>DATDXN010000035.1:0-24470 GCA_035289305.1 Patescibacteria group bacterium | reverse complement strand
AATGGTTGCAAAGTAAATTTTATGCTACACTTAAAGGAATGCGAATGGAGATACGGAAAGAAGAAAGAACAGTTGTGCAAAGAGCTTATAGTTTTACTGAAAAAGTATCGTTTTGTTAGAATTTCCTAGTCTAGAGCCATATAAATTATGGAACCTCATGATAGGCCACATGCATCGCCATCATTTGTGAATATATTCGTGCTTCTCTTGTTTGCCGCGGTCATCGCCTTTGCTTCATCAGTGGGCACATATATGTATATGAGTATATGACCTCACGACAAAGTGAAGAAACGATGACTAACCAGCCGTTAGTTCTTCCTCCTCAAACTGCGATACAGCCAACATCCGCACCAGTTAACCCGGTTGCAACTACTATTGACGAAACAGCGGATTGGAAGGTGTATAAAGATGAAAAGTATGGATATGAAATTAAATACCCAAAAATTCTGAAAATAGGTATTATTTCTAAAAGAGATAATCAGTCTTTAACATCAATGGCTCAACTACATGGTGGAGTTATACTTCATATTGATTATCAAGATAATATACTTCGTTCTCAAACGTCTCAAATTGCCGTATACGTTTATGATAGTAATAATTTATCTCTTGAAACATGGATAAAAACAAATTCAACGGAAAGAGCTTTTGCTACAGAACCCACGCTAGAATTTCATGAGTTCAAAAAGATAAAAGATAATCTTGTTATAGACAATCTTCCAGCTATTGAATTCCAAAGTACTGTTATGAGTTCTATTTCTCACGACGTTGCTTTGAAAAAAGGTCAATACGTCTATGTTGTAAACAATACTAGTGTAGGAGATGATCTATCAAAGATATACGATCAAATGCTCTCTACCTTCAAATTCCTTGAATAATTACACCTTTTCAAAAACTTCTTCCCATTTTGTATAAAATTTTTTGATATCAAACACTTTTTCTGCAATGTTTTGTTTTTTACTCAATTCTTTTCTATTTTTGATCGCTTTTTCAAGTTTTTCTGCCAAGTCTTGGGGATCACGGGGTCGGAAAAGATAGCCCATGCCGGCTAAACTAATAGGAACTCGAACACCGGGCATGTCTGATGCCACAACCGGAGTTCCCGCAAGCATCGCCTCTGCCTGCACCATCCCAAATGCTTCAGTGCTATTAATTGAACACATTGCCAAAACATCAATTGCGCAATAAAACGCTCCCAGCTGATCATCAGTAAGTTTTCCTAAAAATATATGCGATATGTTTTGTGTGATAAGCAGCTTTTTTATTTTTTGATAATACTCCTCCTCGCCAACAACGTCCTCGCCATATGGCCCCGCAAATACGAAAACTGTTGGTGTATGTATGTATTGGGAAGCCCCGACGGCGTATTCAATCCCCTTTTCCCGTGCCACGCGACCGCAAAACCCAATCCATATATTTCCTCCCTTTTGTCTTGCAAACGCAGTCTGAACATCTTCGGAAGTGGGATATGATATGATCGGAGGCGCAATAATAGTAGTTTTTCGATGAAGTTTTTCAGTCATTGTGTTGCGTACGTAATCTTCACTTGTTGCCACAATATGATGAGAAAGTATCAGTTCAATAAAAATAACCTTGTTTACCACCCACGCAAGTATCCTGTGAAAAAGACTGTCTCCGAGGTGTAATGTGCAATGATAGAGAGAGATAACTGATTTTCCCAAAAGCCGCGCCAACACAATAGCAATTAATCCCTCCACGGATGGTTGATTAATGATCATCACATCACTGCTTGAAAGACTTCTCAAAACCGAAACAATAAAAAAAGGCGCACAAAAACCTTTTGAAATTTTAAACCAGTACGATACCCTTTCTATAGAAATTCCCTCTTTTTTTTCTCGCAGGGGTAGATTTTTGGTATGAGCAAATGTCAACACATGAATGGAGCTACCTTTTGCCGCAAGATGACGAAGCAGCCGATAGGGATATACGGTAAGTCCCGAAAGATAGGGCACAAAATAGGTTGAAACAAAGAGTATCTTCATGATTATTTCGTAGCTTCGATAATAAAACGATAGGCAAAATATTTGAATATCGGTAAATTTCCTATTGCATTGTTAAATCTACATAGTGTATGAAACCAGTTGAAAAGGGGGGTTGGAAGCAAACCAAAACCTGCGATTGAAACGGTGCGAAATCCGTGCTGTTTGAATTTCTTCTTGAGGTGAAAATACCGGCAATTGACTATTCCTTTTTCCACCGACCAATCTGAAAGAAATGGCAAGAGCAGATACCATGCAATATTGAAGGCGCACGGCTCGGAAAAAATAGCTTTTCCTCGTGGAAGAAGGGCATGATAGACCTTGGGAATAACATCGTCAAGACTGACATGATGTAAAATATCAGCGCCTACAATAGAGCTAAATTTTTCATATGAAGGCAGTGCATGAGCGGTCGATATAGAATGTAGGCGAAGTCTTCGCGCTAAAGACGTGAGCCTTTTGAGCGAACCACCACTCACATCAATTGCACAAACTGTATATCCTTTCTGAAGCAATGGAATAGTTACCCTCCCGCTTCCTGCGCCAAAATCAGCAATATCTCCCCGGGGAACATCTTTCATGCGTTTGATTATTTCCTGAATTTCAAGTTGTGTGTGAAAAGGGGGACGCACAATACGCTCTTCCTTATATTGATGTGAAACTTGGTCAAAAAACGCGCGCTGCTTTTTCAGTTGAGGGGAATCCATGGTCGAGTTTTTTTGAAAATGATAACTTTTGGATGATCATAGACGGTAAATGCTTCCTCTGACCAATCATCTGGAAATTCAAACTTAAAAAAGCCAAGGTTGAGAGTCGGATAGGAGGTAAATTCAGCAATTCTCTGAAACGGCAATGCTCCTGCAAACAAATCGCCGTAAAACGCTGACGCACGGGGATATCTTTCAGGAACGGCCATAATGCTTCCATAGGCTCGATTACTCGTGATGACGTAATAATCAGCTCTCTCAAGTGTCTTATTGATCGCCTCCCATTTTTGAGAAGTGTCGGGATCAAATACCGGCATCTGTGTACCTTCATATCCACCGTTAACCGGCACAAAATCATCCCAATGCTCCTCTGCCAAGAATGCGGTCTTTGGAATATTTTTCCCAATCCATTCGGAAGCAATGACTCGACTGTGTTTGCGCGCATAAATAGACATAAAACTGACGGGCCACACGACTACCCACATGAGCACATATACAATAATAAAATAAGATAGGTGGCGCGAAACGGGGCGCTTCCCAAAAAGTGGGATTGCCTGAATTTTTTGGGGCTGTTGAGCGACAGAATCTATCTTTTTTAAGATTGTATTTTGATATATGTAGGAAAGTCCAAATCCTGCAAAAATGGCGAAAAACGGATAGAGAAAAATAAAATACCGCATGGTTGCGGCAAAGCGCGATGACTGATAGATGAAAAAAGCAAGCATCCAGAAAATAACGACCCACAATGCATAATGCCTTTTCCTGACAGAAAGATACATACCAATACACGCAAGTATAAAGTATGCTATCCCCAGACCAAAAAAAGCAATATTAGTCAGCGAAAATAATATTGGTTTTTTACTCATCCACTGTACAGCTGGGGGATACCATGCGTCTTTGCGGGAAAATGCGCTTAACTCTTTGAGATTTTGGATAAATTGTGAGTTGATTGTGGGATTGAAAAAATCTCCCGAGGCAAAAAATTTCGGATCTGCAATGCGCAAAGAGGCATAACTTACGAGTATAAATAAAACAAAAATGGCGAAAAAAAGTTTCCACTGTTTTTTTTGCACTTTTATAGTAAGGAGGAAAAATAAAAGCAACGGGAGAATAAAAAGGGCAGTAATTTTTGATCCCACAGCAAATCCAAAAAACAACGCACTCAAGACAACATTTCTCATACGTGAAAAAAGATAATAACGCATGGCAAAATATAAAGAAGTAATCATAAAAAGACTCAAGAATGTATCAACAGCAAAAAAATGAGAAAGCTGAATAGGTAAAACAGAAACTGCGTAAAAAAAAGCCGCACATAATTTAATCCGACGGTTAAGATGATATTTTTTCTCCCACAAAAGTACGATTTTGTACACGTAAAGAATAATGAATGAATCCGCTATGGCGCTCAAAACTCTCCCCAATACAACAAAATCATCGTACGTATCGCGGTTGAAAATAACCGCTATAATTTTGGCGATGGTCAGTGGAAATGTGCCATACACGAAAAATGGAAAACCGACATTATAGGGGTTAAGTTGCGATAATGACGGTATAAAATAATGAAGCCAATCAGACGGAAGTCTTTCTGCGTTTGCCACCATAGTCAAAAACCGCTCATCAGGATGGAGATGATACCCTTGGTCCCAGTTCACGCCTGTTGTGCGAAGCATTATCCCAACGAGAAGAATACCAAGAAGGATCAACTTGTCAAAAACGCGGGATTTAGAATCTTTCACAGAATATGTTTTCTCTCAAAACTCCTATACCTTCAAGAAAAGTAATAAATGAGGGAATAACCTCTCGCCCGCCACAAAGATAATATTCAAACGTATTGATTATTTCAGCTTTTAAACGGTTGGTTTCTCGTGCGCACGCATCCACATAATCAAGAAGGTGCTGATTTACTCTCCCCATTTTCATATAGATGGGATCCAATCTTTCAAAGCTGCTCTCACGGGAAAGACAGATTGAAAAAGAAAAACAAGGGTTGTCTGTTGCCAGTTTTTTCAATTCATCAAAAAAATACATATCCCCTCTTGTTTTCAACCCCCACAAAAGATACAAGCTCACTTCGCTTTCGTCAGGCAGCGCAATAGGAGTAAAGTTGCTACTTTTTTCTGCATGTGAAGTATTTGCTAAAAAACTCAAGAGCTGGCTTCGTATCGGCGCAATACCCGTGCCTGTGGCGAGAAATATTTTGGGTTTTAGTGTATTTTTCAACGTAAAAACCCCTGCTGGACCTTGAAATGAAACATGTTCTCCTTCCTCAAGATTTAACAAATAGTTTGACGCAAGACCTTCAGGAACGATATGGATAATAAGTTCAATGTATTCTTTCACCCATGAGGGTGAGCAGATTGAATAATTGCGTCGTCCAACAACCGTTAACTCTTTTTGCCCCTCCTTTTTATGTTCGGGAACTTGAAGCAAAATATACTGACCCGCAATGAATTCTATTTGCGGAGGATCAATAAGGGCGAGCTTAAAATATATAACTTCATGGGTGAAGTTTTTCTTCTCCACAAGCTGTGCCGTGTAGGTTTGGATCATAGTCGAGCTCTCCTCATAACTTCTGCCTCAACCACACTTCGCGCCCGACCGTACTTCAGCCGTGAAAGCTCAATGATTTTTTTTGCAAGAGAAGGATTTGCTTGTCTTTTGACCTGTTTCATATCTTTGGTCAGATCAACTGAAAATGCAGGGACAGGATCATTATTGACAATCGTTTTCATATAGATGTGGTACCTGTCAATATTGATCAAATCTGACTCGCCAAACACCGGCTGAAATTCATGCGCCAGGTATGAAGCGTCGGTCACTCCTACTCGAAATGAGGCAAGTGTTCCAACATTGCCGAAAATTGCGTTTTTGACCTCCTCGTCCATTTGGCCGATGAACTGATTGGCAACGGTGAGATTGAGATGATATTTACGAGCTTCCGAAAGAATGGTCGCAAAATCAGGTGTTGCAAAATTTTGAAACTCATCAACATAAAGGAAAAAATCGCGGCGTTTTGCCTCCGGCGTGTCCTGCCTGCTCATGGCAGCAACTAACAGTTTTGGGATAAGCACAAGACCGAGGAAATTTGAATTTTCCTCGCCCAACTTCCCCTTGCTCAAGTTAATGATAAGAATTTTTCCCTCATCCATGACTTTTCTGAAATCAAACGCAGACTGGGACTGGCCGATGATATTTCTCATGGTTTTGTTCGTGACGAAACGCCCGAACTTGGAGACGATGTAATCTAATACTTCTGATTTATGAAAGTCAGACGTCTGCGCAATCTGATCTGTCCAGTAGCGGCGCACAATGGGATCAGTCACTTTTGGCAGTATTTCCTGCACGTATTTGGGGTCAGACAACACTCTCACCACCTCGATAAATGTCGTCCCCTCCTCCGACATGACCGTCAGCATCGCGTTTCGCACTGCATGTTCAAACCGGGGCCCGATGATACCGGTGCGCTGCGGATCGTAGAGTTTATACATGAGGTTGATGATGGCAGTCGTGATGAAATGTTTTTGCTCTTCAGTGTGTGCCTCAAGAAGATTTAAGCCCATCGGGCGCTCGGTGTCTGACGGATCAAAGTAAATCACGTCCTCGGCCCGTGAGGCTGGAACATATTGTATGATGTTTTCCACTAAATCTCCGTGGGGGTCTATGATGCATATCCCATACCCTGCCAGTATGTCTTGCACTGACATGTCTTGCAAGAGCTCTGATTTTCCGACACCGGTTTTTCCGATGATATATATGTGTCGCCTTCTATCTTCAAATCCAATATGCACGGGACGTTTGACCCCTCGATAATAACCAAAGCCTATGGATGTCCCTTTGGAGGAGGGAACTTCTGCGGCGACCGGAGCTGCCTTTGCCTTCAGCCAGTTGATATAGGGAGTTTCAATAGTTTTGTTGGGAAAGTGAAAAAGCGTCGCAATCTCGTCTGATGAGAGTATAGAGATTGACCGTGCAAATGAAAAATCAATGATTGGAAAAAAGCGATATACGCAATTTAACATGAATCCGCCCTTGGAGAGGATTTTGACCGACGTGAAGGAATTTAAGTCAGATGCAAATTGTGAAAACGCTGATCTGATATTGCGCAGGTGCACTTTTGCTGTTTCTTTTGTTTTTGAAGAAACGATCATACGTATGACTGTTTCAAAGCCAGGATGAGATGTTTTATCATCGATTTTCTCAAGCGTCTTTTGGTCAATCTTAAAAGTAGCCTTCTCCGGACTTGCTTCTTTTTTCTTGACCGAAGATACGTATGATTTACCTAGTTTTTTCCACGAAGAGTTTGCCGGCCGGATCAGTATTTGTATCATTGCCCCGTCTCCCTCATCCATCTTTGAGAGCGCTGAAGTTATGGCAGCCAAAGGATCAGTGGGCAGGTCTCGAAATGTCTTGATGGGCTCGTAGGAATACCCTTTGAGCCTGACAGCGGCAAAAGAAACGTTGCCTTTTTCGGAGAATATGTTGGGTTCCTCAACTATTCTAATGTCAGCCTGCGGATAATACCCATAAATCTGTTTCTCCACCATGTCGCAGATTTTCGTCGGGACCGAGACATAAAATCTGATATCTGCCTTTTTTCCCACGATTTCAAGGGAAATAACATCCTCAACATCCATAAACGAAAAAAATCCTGATTTTTTAAGCGATGAAAATGCAGAAAAAAGTTGCTCTGCCGCGTCAATCTTAATTTCATTGTCTTTGGACATTCTAACTTCCAAGGTCATCATCTCAAGAGACATCTGTTCTCTTTTTTTCATTCGGGAGAAAATGACAAGGAGATAAAAAAAGACAAGTGTTAAAAGAAGTGAAATGGCAAAAGCAGCAAAAACTACGATAAAAATAATCCCCCGCTCAATAATTGTCTGCACCTCAAGATTCATAGAGAAATTATATAATACTCTGTATGAGAAAAAGTGTCCTTTTTATATCTGTCTTTAGCCTTCTTTCACTTATTCTGATCATTAATATCTATGTCTCGCAGCTATTTAATCCTCTTTTTTTCCATCTCATTGAGGGAAAAGAACGCGAAGCTGCGGTTGCGTTTCTCAAAAAAATAGCGGGCACAAAACACTACGACCTTCAGCGCAGACTATTTGGCGCTGTATACGGAGCAGATTTGCAGCGCGATCTTGATGAACCAATGAGTACTCGACAACAAGAAATAGAGAGACTTGAGTCGCTCCTTGCCAAAAATGAAAAAGCGCGGGATGTGCTTGTTGCTCTTGCTCTTTTGTATCGTGAGCAAAAAAATGAACAAAAAGCCCGCGAATATTACCTACGTGCAAAAGACATAGATCCGAAATTATCCCTTCCCATTGACTAACGCGTCAGCCTCTGTGTTTTTTTCCCTTTGGATGAGATGATATGAAATTGGTATACCAATTTCCTGCTCAAGCGTCCTGATGGCGAAAATAAACTCTCGTATTGCAGCGTTTTTCACCCTGAACAATCCATTTACCTGATTGACCAGTAGCCTTGAATCAGAATAGGATTTAATCTCTGATATCCTATCTGTATTTTTGATTTTTACCCGCCTGCCCGCTTCGCAGCGAGACGAACCGGCGAGGCAGGATTTTTGATTTTTAATTTTCTCAAGCGCCCTTACAAGAGCCGTATATTCAGCTCTATTGTTCGTCCCCATACCAATATCCTCACGGTATGCAAAAATTTTCTTGCCCGCACGATAAAATACCATACCGATTGACGAAGGCCCCGGATTACCCTTTGACCCTCCATCTATATAAACTTCAAGCGTCATATTTCCTCCCCTTTATTATAGTTGGAAAGAGAAAATATACAAGCATGAGAAGCACTATCGTCTCCGACCCCACCGTCACCCATGCGGCAGCAATATATCCAAATACAGGAACAAGCAAAATATTTACTATAACATTCATAAGAAGCGACACTCCATATATAAAGGGAAGCATTTTTTCTTTCCCCTCTACAACGCTCACCCACAGCAGTACATTGGAAAGAAAAAATATCGGGTATGAGGTACTTAAAATACGAAACGGTTCAACTGACGCAGAAAAATCGCTCTTTATCATCCCAATAAGCGGCACTCCAACAAATGCTGCCACCATGATGATGATAGATATGCCGACAATGATTCCTGTCGTTTTTTTAAGCTCGCTATAAAAAACCACACGTCCTGCTTTGCGAATGCGAAGTAGCAGTGGATACAAAGCGTTCATCATAAAAAATGAAAGATTGAGCGGAAACTCAAAAAATTTATACGCAAGCGTATATATCCCCACCTGTTCAGTCGGTCGAAAGAGAGAAAGAATAAGCACATCAGCCCTGACGTAAAGCACATTGAGAAGGAGCATAAAACCCAATGGCAGGCTTCTTGCAAAAAGTTTACGCATAACATGACCCTCAATGCGAAACGTATACGCAATGGGTTTTCTAACCTTTATGGCAATACCTGCAAAAATCGCATAGAGCATCAATCCAAAAATCGTGGCAGCAAAAAAAAGCATAAGATTTTTGGTAAAAAAAGCAACAAACGAAAGGCTTATCGCAAGAACCCCGTAGGCAATGTTTGGCGTAATTGCGAGATCAAAACGTTCCCATTTTTGAAACAGGGCATGGAATGAATGGACAAATGCATAGATGAAAAATACCGTACCCACAAGCTCAATTGCCCATTTTTCGCCATGAGAAAAACCCGTATGAGAAACAGTATCATAGGGAAGCAGAAAAATCACTGGCTGGATCGCCAGATATAAAAAAAGTGCCAAAATAAGGCGAAGAGCAATGAGGGAGAAAAGCTCTTTTTCCGATTCTCTTTTGAGAAAAGTAGCGTTGAGCCCAAAATCAACCGCAATGGCAAATATGCCGATAAAGGCAAAGACTTTATTATATTGACCCAAACCAAAACTACCGAGGCTTTTCGCGATCAAAAGGATGATGATAAAATTTGTTGATGTGGTAATGCTTCGACTGACCAGTTGAAAGAGCGTGTTTTTGAAAACGGTGAAAAAAATCATACTCTTTATTCTACGTTATAGCTCTTCGAGTTTTTCTTTACTTTGCACATCTTCCTGCTTGATCAAGCGCAGGTACCGCTCGGTTGAAGAAAGCCGTTTATGGCCAACGATCTTGGCAATATACGAGGGGGAGGAACCACGTGACAACTGATATGCAATAAATGTATTACGCAAATCATTCACGGTCGCATCTTGCACATCAATTTCTTTGAAACATTTGTCAATGATCGCACGGATATTGCGAAGAAGTAACGGCTTGCCTGTTTTGGTCACAAACAGGTGATCATCCGCACTTTTTTGGCGCACCTTAAGATAGGTATCAATTGCGTGTTTGACTGTTTTGTTCAGGGGAATTCGCCGCTCATGTATCTGCAACATCCCATTTTGCATATCTTTGAGCCGTATATCTGCAAGCTCGCCAATACGCACTCCCGTCTGAAGCAGGAGTTCTACCATCGTATACGTGCGGGGATTTTCTTTTGCTGCGTCCCGAAGACCTCGCCATTCAAGCTTGGTCAAGATGCGAGGAGGAGGCTGTGTATATTTTGGGTGAGCCACTTCAAGAGACGGATTATACGCGATGATACTTTGACTTTTGAGATAGCGGAAAAACGTGCGGATGGAATTGAGTTTGCGCGAGGCTGATTTTTGGGTGTAGTTTTCTGTGATGAGTTTCTTCAAAAAACCCTCGATATCTTCTCGCTGCGCCTCTTTGATATCGGATTTCTCCCTCGAGGCCAAATACCCGATAAACTGTTCGAGGTCTTTTTTGTAGGCGATGACGGTAAAAACTGACCGTTTTTGACTCTTCAGATATGTGATAAAATTGTTTAAGAGACTGCGTGCATCGTGTGGTTCCATAATATAACCCTATAATATCAAATAAAGTGATAAATTACAAGGACTTATTATAAATGTTCGAATATCTGTTTTTCAAGGGTTTTTTTTGAAAATTCCTCTTCTATTATGATAACACTGTTCAAAAAAGGCTTTTTTATCTTTCTTTCGGTATTTCTCATATATTCTCTGGTGAAAAATATTCTTGATTTTGCCAAAAAAACAGCATTTTACCGAGCGTACGACCAAGAATTTGAAGAGGAAAGAGAAAAAAATAAAAAGCTCAAAAGCGAACTCATGAAAAGCCAAGATTATTACATGGTGGAAAAAAACATCCGTGAAAAACTCCAACTTCTCAAAGAGGATGAAGTAGATATTCTCATTGCGCGTCCATCCCCTACTCCAACAATCATCCCAATCCCTCCATCATCACCGATCAAACAATGGTATGAACTGTTTGTTTCTAAAAAATGAGTCTTGTAGTTGATTATATGTATGTGGTATGATATCTTCGCTATGAGCGAGGGAGAAGGAGAAAACAAAACAGAATCTCGGAGAGATTTTTTTGAGCATATTGGAAAATTGGGGAAATCAAAAACTCCTGCTTCAACACCAGAAAAAACCCTACCCAAAGATAAATCTCCTGGATTTTTTGAAAAAGTAATGCCGCGAAGAGAAGCTCTCAAAACTGGAGGAGCAGCGATAGCTGGCGCAGTTATCAGTGATACGCTTCTTAATGTTATAGAAAATCCTTCTGCCTACGCAAACGCTCTTGGCGAATTAGCAAAATCTCTGGGAAAAAGTGTCGCAAGCGAAGTCACAAAAGCAGGATTGGAAAAACTTTTTGAAGAAATTTCCGAACGCGTTGATACGTATACCATGGGAAGAAAAAATAGAGATTTTGATTTTTTTCCTGAAGGAAAACGGTTTTTGATACACACGGAAAGAGAAGGATTTTGGCATACAGACGAGAAAATCGTATCTGCGCTTGCCGCTATGGCCATGAAATCGGTCTTTAAAGGAACAAGCGTCGCCCCGCTTGAAAAAGTGAGAGAAGAAACACGAGAGCAAAAAGAACTGCGAGAAAATGAAGAAGTTAATAAAGGTACGCTCCCGGAAAAAGGCAGTATCACCCGTGAAAGCATAGAGGTAGATTGCAATGTAAAGGTAGATACATCTTCAAAAAATCTTCGTATGTTTTTTGAAGAAATTTTTGAAGATCTTCCCGAGGAGAAACGACCAGATTTCGCTCTGCAAAGATTGAATATCGAACGAGATGTTGCTACCGTGCAGGGAACACTTACATTCAGAGACGCATCCACACAAGAGGAGGTTGCAACGTTTGTCTTTAAAGGAAGTTCCATCTCGGTAACCCGACTTGACGCGGATTTTCGAAAAAGACTCAAAAAGTTCGGTGTGAGCGTCTCAAGCTCATTAGACACCGATATGCTTGAACTTCAGGCTCTTATAAAAGCCTTTTCCAATACACAAACCGTGCTCACTGCCCTGAAGAAAAAACACGAAAAAAACGCACGAAAATGAGATTTTTTATCTTCTAGTCGCATTGTATTCTCCGCATACATGTAGTATAATTTCCTTGAAATACCCATGAAAAGCGGAGTAGTGTACGGTTGCACGCGAGGCTCATAATCTTGAAGACCATGGTTCAACTCCTGGCTCCGCAACATTAGAATTTCTTTCCGATACGCAGTGAGGACATTCTTATCATGAACACTCAATCCTCTTTTCTCCTTTCCATCATCATCCCCGTCTATAATGAAGAAGAAAACATTGATCTACTTCTTGAAAAACTCACCCCCATTCTTTCCAGATATACATACGAAGCGATCTTCATCAATGACGGCTCAACTGACCACACCGCAGAAATTATCAAAAAAGCAGCACAAAACAACCCTTCTATCAAACTTGTTTCCTTCGTCCGCAATTTCGGACACCAAATGGCCATCACCGCAGGATACAGGGAAGCACGCGGCGACTGTGTCATCACCATAGACGCAGACCTCCAAGACCCTCCGGACGTGATCAATAAACTCATTGAAAAATGGCGCGAGGGATATAAGATCGTCTATGCGCGCCGTAGCATTCGCAAGGACTCATGGTTCAAGGCGGGAACAGCATTTCTCTTCTACCGCGTCATGAATTTTCTTTCAGACACGCCAATCCCCAATGATGTGGGAGATTTTCGTCTGCTTGATTGCGAGGTTGTCCAGTTTTTGAATAATCTTCCGGAACATTCTCGATTTTTGCGGGGACTGGTCGCGTGGGCAGGATATTCTGCGACAACTATTTCTTTTAAACGAGACAAACGACTCAAAGGGGACACGCATTATCCCCTTTCTCGCATGGTGAATTTTGCCCTTGAGGGTATCACGTCATTTTCGACCAAACCGCTGAAACTCGCCTCATATCTCGGGTTTTTCACCTCGACCATCGGGTTTTTCGGCATCATCTATGCGCTTTACCGCAGGTTTTTCCTGCCTCATGAGTTTTGGGTGACCGGCTGGACCGCCCTTTTCGTCGCTATCATGTTTTTTGGTGGCATTCAACTTTTGACGATCGGAATCATCGGTGAATATATCGGCAAAATTTATCGCGAAGTGCAAAAAAGACCGCAGTTTCTCATCAAGGAAAAAGTCAATGTATGAAAACCGTGGGTTTTATACTGATTGCAGCCGGAGCGGCGTTGCTTATTTTCGTCGTCTATTCATTCATTGAGAGTAAAATAAATACGCTTCATTCACCCGTGCCTGAAAAAGAAGGGATAAAAGTCATCTATATCAACTTCTGATCCTGAATCTGATCCTGAATAAGTTGAGGAAATTTAATGGGTTTACTCACTCCCAGTCCTGTATTTAACACTTTCTCAAGAAGCACGACAACCGCAAGTACGGCAAAAACAACAATAAGACCAATAACTGCTGCTTCAATTTTGTCTCGTGCCTTCTGCACACTCTCTTTATTGCCGCCGGAGGTCACCCATGAAATTCCACCCAAAAGAAGATAGAGAAGCGCCATCAAACCTGCCACGGCAAAAAGAGCTCGGATAATAAAAGTTATGACTGCGGATATTTCTGGAACTTTAAATCCTAAATCCAACACTGCTATATCAATGTCACCCACTGTGGTCGAAGTCTCTCTCGCTGCAGCTAATAATATTCTATTTATGGTATTCATTTATTGTAATAATAAATAAGCAGTTATCTCTTTGTCAAGTGCATTTGACTTTCACAGATAAACGGAGTATACTATAAGATATATAGCTATGGAAGGCATCAATCGCATTTTTTTTCTCGTGCTCGGACTCGTCGCAGTTGTCTTGTTTTTTGCCGTCGTGACAGGCAGAATCACCCTCAAAGGTTTTCTCCCGCGACTGACATCTATTGAGAGGAACGAAGATTCTGCTACCCCCACACCAACCAATGCGAAAACGACAACGACCGCACAAAAAGTCTCTACCACAACACAATCAAAATCAACCACGAATTCATCTGTTACCTCGTCAAACACCCAAACAAAAGGAGAAAGCATCACGACTATCCCCGAAACCGGACCTTCTGCGCTTATTTACCCCATGAGTCTTTTGCTTTTTGCTACAGGAATATATCTTGCTTACTATCGCGCCTAAAAATCTCCTCACATTGAGGTTATGAGATAACTTCTATATAATGAGTATATGAAGTGGGTTATTTCTTTCTTTATCATTGTGCTGGTTTTTTTGGGCACAACCCTCTGGGTGAAAGGCGATGAGTTGGATGATATTAATTCCCAGCTTGAAAAACTGAAACGGGAGCTTGATCAATCTCAAAAAGCAACCGCTCCGCTTGAGACGACGCTTACACAGCTTGAGAAAGATCTGGCACGCATCAGATCGCGCATTGGATACCTCAAAAAAGAAATCGCGCGACGAGAAAAGGAAGTGCAAGCCGGAGAAGAAGCATTATTGGCACAAAAGATACTCCTTAATGAGCGTACTAAAATGTACTACATACACGCGCGTAAAATGGGAACCATGCTTTTTGCGCTGGTTTCGGATGACAATACCGCCACCTCTTTTCAAAACTTTTTTTACCAAAAAACGCTTGTGGATCAGGATAAAGATACGATCGTCAAAACAGTCGTCCATATCAAAAATCTTGAGGAAAAAAAGAGAAATCTCGAATTTGAAAAAATCCGGCTTGCAGATATTGAAAAAGAGGTTGACAAACAATCGGTGTTTTTAAGCGGAGAAGTCACAAAGGCGAAAAAATATCAGGCAGAGCTCTCCTCAAGAATAGCGGTTTTGAGCACGCGTCAAAAACAGCTCATCGCGGCAAAACTTGCGGGTTTAAATCTACCCACGAGCCTCGGCGCCGGACCCCTCTATTGCACTGATGATCGCAAAATCGACCCGGGGTTTTCTCCGGGCTTTGCCTTTTTCACGTTTGGCATACCTCATCGCGTAGGTATGAATCAATATGGAGCTTTGGGAAGGTCGCAAGCAGGACAATCGTATCAGGATATTTTGCGGGCATATTTTGATGGTGTTTCTTTTGAAAAACGAGACGCCAATATGCGCATCAAAGTGCAAGGATTTGGGGAAATGGGGCTTGATGAATATTTACTCGGCATCCATGAAATGCCGGCAGACTGGCCCATGGAAGCTCTGAAAGCACAGGTTGTTGCCGCACGCTCATATGCCCTTTCATATACAGGAAATGGCGCAAAAGAAATTTGCACGACACAACAATGTCAGGTATATTGTCCTTCTAACACAAAATGTAATAAAGGAGGAAATTGGGAAGCGGCAGTGAGGCAGACTGAAGGAGAAATCATGGTGCGCGATGGTCAGGCGATCACCGCGTGGTACGCATCAACATCGGGCGGCTATACCTTCACCTCCGCCGATGTGGGATGGAACTCTCGTCCGTGGACCAAACGCGTGCGCGACACAACAGGCGATGTGGGTAGTTTTGGAGATCTGTTTGAGCGCGCGTATGACAAGTCATCTCCGTGTTTTTACGCGGCGCAGGGCTGGCGCAGTGAATATGGCAAATCCGCATGGCTCAAAGGCGAGGAAGTTGCCGACATTGCAAACGTCATCCTACTGGTCAGGCGAGATGGGGGGACAAGAGAACATCTGTATCAAACTGACAAGTCAAATCCTGCAGGCACTGATAACTGGGACAAAGAACGGGTGAGGCAAGAGCTTCGAAATCGGGGCGAAAATCCGTATGCAAGCGTATCTGATATCGGCATTGACTGGGATAAGGGCGTGGGAAAGACAAATTCAATCACGATAAATGGAGATGCGGGCAGCCGCAATTTTGACGGAGCGGAGTTTAAAAACTTCTTCAATCTTCGCGCCCCCGCCAACATCCAAATCGTTGGAGCACTCTATAATGTGGAAAGACGATAACTCTCCCCAAAATTTCCTATGAATATACGGTATCAACCACCACAGAAGGAAGGAAATCCACTTGAAAAATACACCACAAATCTCCATCACAGGGACTTGACATTTATTCGTTATTGTTGTATACTTATTATTGTTATGACTCAAACAATAACCATTACTCCAAAATGGCAGATTTATATCCCGTTGAAAATACGGGAAGTGCTTCATTTGACAACCCCCGGCAAGGCTGAAATAACTGTTGAGAATAAAAAAATCGTGATCAAACCGACCAAAAGCCTTGTTTTACAAATGGCAGGAAAATATAAAAACATCGCGCAGCAAAAAAAAATAAACCTTGAAACTATCCGAGAGAAGATACGTTACGATCAATTATGAAATTATTTATAGATACTAATGTCTGGTTGCGCTTTATTTTGGGAGAAGGAAATCTATATCAACACTGCGTGTCTCTTTTTGAAAAGATAGAGAAAGGACAGATCAAACCATACGCTTCAACTATTGTACTGCTTGAAATCCACTTCGTTTTGACCAAGTTGTATCGTATACCTTCTAAACAAGTGATCGCCGATATAGAAACTATGTTAAAAACACGAAACGTAACGCTGATTGAAAAAACCTATTTTCACAAAGCGCTGCATTATTACAAAAAATATAACATAAAATTAGCCGATTGTCTTATCGCGTCACAACTGCCGAAAAATACCGCCCTATGTACGTTTGACCATGAACTCAAAAAGATTTCAGAAATAAAGGTTATCATACCGCCAGTAGATTGAATAAAATACACACGGGTTTACAGCCGAGGTATTCACTTTCGTGGAATAAAAAAACAATTGCAATAGGGGGGAAAATACGATATGATGAAACCCTATGCCTGCAACGCATATTACGAAAGATATGTTTCAAAAGGACGTTCTTGAAGCTCAAAATGTGGTCTTTGTAGATTTTTATGCCGACTGGTGTGGACCGTGCAAACTGACCGGTCCTATTATCGACGAACTCTCTGATATGGAGGAATATAAGAATAAAGTAACGTTTGTAAAAATAAACGTGGATGAAAACCAAGAACTTGCCGCACGATACAGCGTTTTTTCCATTCCCACATTTATCCTCTTCAAAGGTGGAAAGCCCGTCCATCAATTTATCGGCGCCTTATCAAGGACAGGATTTATAAAAGAAATTGGAAAAACGCTATCATAAAACAATACGAATCAGCATAGACGCTGGAGATCTACAGCCAGAAGGAGAGGTCACAAGCGGCATCCATAGACTCATCACCTCCTTCATCACCCAGTTCCATCACCTCAATGATCCAGCATATTGCATCAATTATTATTACTTTGGCTCCTCTCATGTGACACCTAGCACATATGCTGCGATCAGATATCACCGGCTGCCTCGACGTTTTTACTCCACGATCCACTTACCTTTTCATACGCTCAAAGACGGTAATGACGTTTTTTTGGGGTTTTCCGGATACATCCCTCGCCTGCTTCAGAGAACTCACATCAAGAAAATAGCTTTCATATATGATTTTGGTTTCTACATATATCTCCAACTCTACACTCATGCGCAGAAACTCGTGAAAAATACAGCCCTCGCGATAGAAAAAGCAGACAAGATCGTTGTTTTGTCACAGTATATGAAAAGCGAACTACTTTCAAGATTCCCAACTATCAACACACATAAAGTCGCACAGATTTATGCAGGGATAGATCATTTGTTTACCTGTAGTGGCAGCCACCGTCAAAAAAAGATCGGGAAATATTTCCTATACGTGGGAGTGATAAAACCGATGAAAAACATCACGAGATTATTCAGATGTTTCAGAGAGTTTATACGCGCCTCACAGGACAAAAATTATCAGCTCGTGCTCATTGGTAAAAAAGAAGATGATTATTATCTGCACTTAAAGCAGGATAGTAGTTACCGCAGCATCAAAGAAAAGATCACCTTTGTGGATCATATATCTGACTCCAAGCTCACTACTTATTATCGCTCATGTGTGGGTCTTTTGAACGTATCCTGCGATGAAGGTTTTTGCTTTCCTGTTTTGGAAAGCCTTGCATTTGGCAAACCCGTCATCACCAATGAGCATCCTCTTTACCATGAATACCGGAAATTTTTCACTCATTTATATAGTGGCAGCAACGATAAACAAATCGTCCAGAAAATGTTACAGATTGCAAAAAATCCCTCCAAACATCATCAAATAGTCTGGAGAAAAGAGTTTGCATGGAGTGATTTCACCACAAAGCTTCTCGCTCTAATCAAAGAAATCACCTAGTCTTTTATTTCGCAACCAGTTCATATAGGGTTTTGGGCAGTCTGATGAGTTCTCTTATTTTTTGTTTCGTATTTGAAAATTTCAAAAAAAATCGCCACCTGCTTTTTGCCAAAAAATAGGCCTTTTTCTTGTTGGTTTTTGATGTTTCAAAGTGTATATATGTTGTGTCGCGGTCAATGCCGACTTTAAAACCTGCTTTTTTGGCTCGGTAGCAAAAATCAACATCTTCGTAATACATGAAGTAACCCTCGTCCCATAAACCAATCGCGTCAATCACCTGTTTTTTGAAGAGCATGAGCGAGCCGGTGACATAATCTACCGCATGAAACCGACGGCGCGGCTTTTCGCCGATAAGTCCCCCGCTCATGCGCCACCGATCTATCTGGCCGCCATAATACGTTCTATTATCCTGCCACATAGCCAAACCCCACACATCAAAATATGGTGAACCTGCAAGTAACTCCTCACTACTTACATGCTCCAAAGATATATCGAGGTTGGCAACGATAAAAATATCAACACCCTCCCGCACGCCTTTTTTGATACTGCTGTTCACTCCAGTAGCAAACCCTTTATTGTCAAACGTATTATCACAGACGTAAAAGCGAAGATCTTTAAACCCAAGCTTATCGACCTGACTTTTTATATGGGTGAGTATCGCGTCGCTCGTATTGTACGTGACCACTATGAAGCCGACTCTCATATGCTATACCCTCACACGCAGTATGCTTCCATGAATCATTTTGATTGTTAGATGAGCTTTTTTGAGGATATAAAAAGCAAGAGTTGCCAGCCAACGAAGTGAGGAATAAAGCGGCGCATGAAGCCCTGTCAAAATTTTCTCATCGCTTAAGGGCACTTTCACATTCTCATAGGTGGGAAATTGTGTGCCCGAAGGGTCTATGACTCCTTGTTTTTTGAGGTCTTCCGATATGACTGGGTGCTCTTCACGCACGCTGATATATGGAGCCACTTCGCGATCGGGCACAAATTCTTTGACTTTCTGATACTCAAGCGCAGGGGGAACTGTCGGCTTTGTACCTTCAAATTCTTTTGAGGCACCAACTGTCGCTCCCGGCTTTATCAAATGATCAACCGGTGTGTAACTTTTGTGAGTCATGCATTTATTCTATCAAAAAATATCCTGACCTAGTCAAACTTCACTTCACATGTTTTGCAGATATTACAGGGACCGACTTCAGCATTCTTATTTTTACACACGACACATTCACCCTCATGATAACTCCACCCGCCTTTTCCTTCTGTGAGTAACGTCGCATCATTGTATCCTATTTTACCCCCTGAAGCTGAAAGTACCGTTGAAACAAATAACAAAGAAGAACGACTCACCGGACAACTTCCTCCGCTTTCTACCAATGCCTTTTTGCTTGAAAAATATGCGATGAGCGTGTGATCTGACGGGTACCCAAAGCGAAACTCCGGTAAAACAGTATTGCTTAAAAGATACGTCCGCTTATCTTTGTCCCCTTCCCTAAGCCATTGTTTCAATATTCCTGTTCTGTTATAAATAGCAGTCAATAACTTTTTCCCTTCCTCTATAGTTACACTATCACTGTCTCCTTCCACGATGGTTTTTGCATATTGTCTGATCCAACCGCCAAGCTCCCTTGAGATAAGCCCGTCAAACGCATATGCTTCCTCTAGGCTTTCACGTGTAAAACCGAGCCGACTCAATACATTATCTAAGTTTATGCTAGAACCATCGCTTTTAAATAAAAAAGGACTTTCTAAAAAATCCTTTTCTGTTTTTTGGGAAAATACGAGATTATCACCATCGCCGTATCGATATCCACTATGCTCAATATACTCACTAAGCTTAAGACTCATGAGGAGACTCCCTTTTTTTTCTGGATATCTCACTATGTATTCTGTTATCGTTCCACCACCTTCTTTCACAAATACAAACATGAATCCATAGTCTCCAAATCCCTCTTCGTTGGAGGGAGGTGAAATCCAGAAAGCAGTATCTGCCTCCTGCCGAGCAAATGCGTGTTCAAGCATATGAAAACCTTTCCATTCTGCTTGTTCTCTGCTTGCTCCACCACGCTGATATGCGGTTTTTTTATAACTCTCTCCCACGGCATCTTGAATACCTGGATAATAGAACCTATCTGCTGCTAAAAAATAGGAAACGCGGGCTATATCTGTGTGATTGACAAATTCATGAAGAAAGTTCCTGATATTTCCTTCTACATAAGAACATGCCTGTAGTCTATCCGGACAGTGATCACGCACAAATGCGTAGTCATTCTCTACTGAATAATACTCAAAAATTGAGCGAGCGAGCCCTTTTTTTTCTCTCTCCATAGACTATTCCCTGCTCGGGGTGAAAAAGCCTTGGGGGGTTCCGGACTATTACCGTTGCGGCACAGTTGCTGATTTGCACAAGCATTCCCTAGGGTCCCAAGACTTGCCAAGAACTAACTTATTTAAATAGTGATTTCTTTGCGCGTATTATACACTCTTCCCAGAACAAAAAAAAGGTCAGACAGGCGATTGACATACACGATGATCTGCGTATATGCTTTTTCTTTATTGTGTATGGCTACAATAGCCCGCTCTGCCCGACGACATACTGCGCGCACCACATGAAACCAGCTTGTAAGTTGTGTCCCTTGTGGAAGGATAAAAGAATGAAGGGGCGGCAGTTTTTTTTGAGTTTCATCAATGGTTTGTTCAAATAATTGAACTCGTTTTTTCAAAAAAGCAAGATTTGTTTTTTTTCCCGCAAGATAGGCGGACAATGTGTGAAGGTCTTTTTGTATAGTAGTCAGTAAAACAATGTGAGAAGTATGAGTAAGCATTGTGAGCAAAACACCAATAAATGAACTCAATTCATCGACCGTGCCATAGGCAATCACCTGCGGATCTGATTTTGCGACTCTTTTCCCCCCATATAGAGATGTCGTGCCATCATCACCTGTTTTTGTATAGATAGACATATCAACACTCTGAAAATCCACAGCTGTAGCATTTCTTGCACCCTTCCTCATGCGCAAACGTCGCCTCTCCGCAAGATGGACAAATATCAAACAAGCTTGATTTTTCCACCTGAAGGAGCGATTGCTGTGTGCTTGCGGCAACTACTGTCGGTTTCACTGCAGATTCTTTATGCACATTCGATTGCCCGTTGAGTTGAAAGTGCATCGCAAGAATTTTGGCAAGCGCATCAGGGACGCTTCGTATTCTCTCCTTACCAAAACCCATGGTGCGCGCGCCACCAATACCTTGCAGCTGATCAACGATCTCGCGTATGCGCTCCTTTGCCGAAAGATGTGAGGAAAATCGAAGCGCTAGAGAAACGACTCTTCCGAGGCTCTCTGCCATTGCATACACATCAGTGCCTGCTTTACCCACATTGATAAAGACTTCCAAAGGCTCATTATCGCCATTGACATTGATTGTGATAAACGCCGTGCCTACTGGGGTATCAATTTTATACGTTGATCCATGCACGACCATCGGACGCAGCTTCACCGTATACGGTGCTTCTTTTGGCTGTTCCTTCACTACTGTTTTGCGCTCAAGCACCCCGGGACGAGATCCTTCCCGCATATAGGTAATACCTTTGAGTCCTAGTTTGTACGCGAGCGTATAGAGTTTTTTCACGTCCTCGACCGTGTGTGTTTGGGGTGCGTTAACGGTCTTTGAAATTGATGCATCAACGTATTTTTGAATAACTGCCTGCACCTTGACATGGTCTTCTGGAGAAAGATCATTGGCTGAAACAAACCACTTAGGCCGCTTGACTATCCCTGCTTTTATCTCTTTTTCATGTCGTTTGTACCACTCATCAAATAGGTCATGGCGAATGATATGCTCCCCCAGTCGGTCTCGCCTCACAAACTCAAACTCAAATACCGGCTCAATGCCTGACGTTGTTCCAGACATAAGAGACGTGGAACCTGTGGGCGCTTGCATGAGTATCACTGAATTGCGGATACCATGCTTTTCTATCACACCTTGAATTTCTTCTGGAAGCCCACCGACAAAGCGCGATTTGACGAATTTTTTCTTGTCGCATTTGGGAAATGTCCCTTTTTCTTGAGCGAGTTTGCAGGAAGTTTTATAAGCCTCATCGCGTATGATCTTATAGACTTTGTCGATAAAGGAAATAGCCTCGGGAGATCCGTAGAGCAGATGAAGTTTGATGAGAGCATCTCCAAGCCCCATGGTTCCCAACCCGATCCGCCGTTCTCCTTCATGCTGCATTTTTTTAATGCCTTCAAAAATATACGGATCCATATCGACGATATTATCTTGGAAACGCACCGCGGTCTCGACTGTTTTTTTCAGAAGCATAAAATCAAATCTGCCTTTCTTTTCAATGGAAGTTGACTTCACGAGTGCTGAAAGGTTGATGGAACCGAGATTACAAACCCCCCACGGCGGTAATCCTTCTTCTCCACAATTATGAACCAATAATCCGTTAGCGGAAAAACGATGAATATCGGCAACGGTAATATCAAATACCTCTTCTGTACCACTCGGCGTCAATTCAACAAACGTTGCAACAAACGACTCTCTATACGGTCCACGTTGATAGAGAGAAATGAAAGATTGTAATTTATTCTGCTTTCTTTCCTGTAAAAAACCGATTCTGCCAGCAAACTTTATGAGATTTTTTTTACTGATCGCCAGCTCGTGATAAGCCTGACATCTATATAATTTCTTTCCTCCCTTTCCGTCAGGCAGCAATCTTTCTTGGGAGCTTCTTCTGTTTGTATAAATTGTACTTACAATACCAAAGTTAAGAAGAAGTCGCTGGACGTTAATCAGCAGAGATTTTCTTATGGAGGTCAATCTCACCGTTACGCCTTTTTTCAGAGTTCCTATGACCATGCCGTCGCTTGAAAAAAGTCCTTGGAGGAAACCGCGCTGAAATTCCTCTGATCCTTCAAAAATCGCCGCAGGGACTTGATATTTGTCTTCATGACTTAAACCGTACTTATTGACGATTCTCCACAGTCGCACTGATTCTATGACTGCCTTATTTTCTTTTTCAACATATTGAGGGAAAATGGGATAAGCTCTGGTGACAATTTGTTCACCCTCAACCATTCTCTCGACTATACGTGCAAAATACGGAGCTAATTCTTTTTTCTCTTCTTGGTAAAAATACAATGTTGCAACATCTTTTTTTACCGAACCGTCTCCCACAAGCCATCCCAAAACTCTTCCTTCCCCAAGAATACCTCTCACTCCAAAATATCCTCCGGTGGAAAGAACGAGTTTATCTCCTTTTTGAAGTTTTGCCGCCTCTTTTTCTCCATGCGTTGTCACCACTTTATGATCGGTGGTAAGCCGTAACTCGTATCCCTCCTTTGTTTTCAACGTGTACACTGGTTTTATCCCCGTGAATTTCACCGGCGTTGAAAGATAGCTTTTTCCGTTCACCACGACCCTAAACGGCAACTGTGTTTTATAGAGTTCTTTGATAGATTGTATGCCATTGGTTGTATTGACAAACGTGTCTCCCGTCACGCATGGGTTTACACAGTTTATCCTGTTCCAATAATAATTGTTATGCCATTTGTTGTACCGCTCCATGAAAACGACTCCGGGCTCGGCAGAGGCCCACGCGGCTTGAGCAATCAAATCCCACATTTTTCGGGCTTTCACGACTTTGCGTACGATTACTTTTTTACCCATGCTTTTCCACAACTCAAGATCGCCATCCCACTTTTCATCATATTCTGGATCATCAATATCAGGAAATACGAGCGACCAGTCTGCATCGCGAGAAACTGCTTCCATGAAGCTATCTGATACACAGAGTGATAAGTTGGCACCGTTTATGCGCGATAAATCACGCTTCACCGTGATAAACTCCTCCACGTCCGGATGCCAATCCCACAGCATCAACATCAAAGCCCCACGCCGTGTTCCGCCCTGCTGAATAATGTCTTTTGTGGCAATTGAAAAAAGCTCTGCCCAATTGCAGGGGCCGGATGAAAACCCGTTGACCTTGCGCACCCTCGATCCTCGTGGACGAAGAGAAGAAAGATTGATACCTACCCCACCACCGTGAGCCATAATTTCCACCATTTGTTTCAACGTCTCCAAAATTCCTTCACGCGCATCTTTTGGGGAGGGAATGACAAAACAATTGTAGAACGTGACGGAAAATCCTGTGCCTGCTCCTGCCAAAATCCTTCCTCCAGGAACGTATTTGAAGTCTTTCATCGCCTG
>DATDXN010000034.1:0-15389 GCA_035289305.1 Patescibacteria group bacterium | reverse complement strand
AATGGTTGCAAAGTAAATTTTATGCTACACTTAAAGGAATGCGAATGGAGATACGGAAAGAAGAAAGAACAGTTGTGCAAAGAGCTTATAGTTTTACTGAAAAAGTATCGTTTTGTTAGAATTTCCTAGTCTAGAGCCTATTAATTTCTACGACAATATCCTTAATGGCGGCATACCCGACATAAAACCCGTAGTTCATGGTTCCAATAATCTTTTTGTTCCTCCCACTACCGTATGGGGACAAAATCCACTTGTTGGTGTGCCTGTCTATACAGAGTCTCCGGTTGGACCGTTAGCCACGGGCTCCATCGGGAAAGATCAGGCAGAAGTCGCGGCAGTGCAAGTCGCGTATGATGAGTAGCAAAAAGAAATGGGATACCCTTTGGGAACTGACGTTGGTTTTTCTCCTCAAACACATGTGGTCGATCTTGAACGTTCAATAGTATGCTCGATAAAAACAGTGTTTACTGATGCGGATATTGCAAAAGTGATGGAGCAGGCAGAAATACCCTATACTCCCCCATCAAATTGTGGTACTTCTCCAACGGTTTCTCCCTCACCGACTTCCCCTCCCGCTCCACAAATGACACTTACGAAATCCGCAAATATGGTGACTGCGCAAAGTGGAGATACTGTTACTTATACTATCAATTATAGCAATACTGGCAGCGTTGATATTCTCACTATGGTTATCGCTGATATTGTCCCCTCGGGTACTTCCTACGTCCAAAACAGTGCATCAGCAGGCGGTGTATTTGACGGGACACAGGTAACGTGGAATATCGCTCTGGTGAAGCAGAATGTTTCAGGAAGTGTGACATTTCAAGTAAAAGTCAACTAAGAATTTTTTTGATGAGTTTTTCTTGTGATACTGTTTCTTGAGTATTTTTCTTCAAATCTTTAAGTACTGCGGTATTATTTTTCACTTCATCAGGACCGATAATGACGACAAGCGGGATTTTTTTGCGATCTGCATATTTGAGCTGTTTATCTAGTTTCTTACTCGCGTCAGGAAAAATCTCGGTAGAAATTCCTCCCGATCGAAGATTTCTTGTTATCTCAATTGCGCTTTGTAAACTCTGGAAACTTGGGTCAAAAACAGTCACCAATACGTTTGTGGGAGTGGCGCGAAGCGAGGGTAATAATTTTTTTGTTTTCAAAAATTCCCATATGATGACATCTGATGTCGCAAAGCCAATGCCGGAAATTTTGCGTGATGCGCCAAAATTTTCAATAAGATTATCATATCGTCCCCCCCCGAGAAGTGATCGACTCATCTCCCCTCCTTTTTCTTTTACCTCAAATACAAGGCCGGTATAATAATCTAAACCACGAACTATTGAAGGATTGATTCGAACATATTGGTCAATGCCATAACTTTTACATACGTCAAGAAGTTCATTAAAGCACGTTTCATAGTCGGTAGGATTTTCAAGAAAATCATTGATTTTTTTGACCGATCCTTCTGATATTCCAATTTGACTTAAAAGTTTGGTAAAAACATTACGTGGTACCTTTTCCTTCCTGTCGATGACATTGATAACATCTTTGATGAAAGTTTCACCAACTCCCAATTCTTGCAATTTTTTTCTCATGTTCTCTCTCGAATTGATATATATAACAAAGTCCTTTTCTGTTGCCCCAAATGATGAAAAAATGGAGACTGCAACCGATAGCATTTCAGCATCAGAAAGAACGCCTGAAGCTCCCAAAAGATCAAAATCGGCTTGGTAAAATTCACGCTCTCTCCCTTTTTGCGGCGCCTCATACCGAAATCGAGCTCCCACATTGCAAAGTCTGATCGGAAGGGTAAGCTCGCGTTCTTTTTGCGCGATCATGCGAGCGAGCGATGGCGTCATTTCTGGACGAAGTATAAGAATTTGACCGTTTTTATCTTTGATTTGAAACGTCTGTCGATCTATGAGTTCGCGCGATGTTTTGCCCACGTAAATATCGATCGGTTCCACGATTGGTCCGTCATATTGTTCAAAACCAAAAATCCGCGCGGTTTCCTTGATTTTCTCAAAAATATAATTTTGCACAGCTTTATCTTCAGGATAAAGATCCCGAAACCCACGGATGGGTTGTAAATTAGGTTTCATTATAGTATGATAATAGGTAAATACGTAACATTATACTATAAAATCCTATGGTTGAACGTGAACAAGATACCCAAATTCCAGAAAAAACAAAGATTTCAAGAAGGGAGTTTTTTAGTTATACGTGTATGGTAGGATCAGGTTTAACAGGGGCTGTATCAGTCGAAAAAGGTCTCGAAAATCTGTATGATACCTTCAAGTTGGCAAAATTACAAGGCGATGAGACGAATAACAGAAGAAAGGAACAGCAGATTGTTAAAGAGCTTACAAAAGATATGAAAGGCATGGTACATTGGGCTATCGCTACGTTTGCCCTTGGTTTTATGGCGTTGGGTGCTGTTTCTCGGAAATAGTTAGTCTGCAAAATCGTTCTTCAAATACTTCGGACAAACAATAAAAAATACTTTACTCAAAGTTTTCCAAGGTGACTGTTTTTTCCATTGTTTTTCCGTCTCGCCAGATAGTTAGACGCACGCGGTCTCCCACTTTTTTTTGACTGATGAGTTTCTGAAGCGTTTGGTCATCATCGCCTTTGATTTTTTGGCCATCAAATTCGGTGATGATGTCCTCTTCTTGTATCTCTGCTTGTGCCGCAGGGGAATCTTCGACAACCGATATGATATATGCGCCCTCCGGGATATCGTTGAGGATAGCGGTTTGGCGGTCAATCATCTTGTATCGCACACCCAAAAAGGGATGGACGATCTTACCACCCGCCTCATTGAAATTTTTGATGAGTTCTTTGACGATGTTGATCGGAATTGCAAAGCCGATATTTTGCCCTTCCTGTGAAATCGCTGCATTAACACCAATTGCTTGTCCCGAAAGATTTACCAGTGGTCCTCCGGAATTTCCCGGACTGATTGCTGCATCGGTTTGAATTACGTTATCAAGCCGTTCCACATAATTCTCAAAAGGAGAGCCAGCGGTTATACCCCTTCCGAGTCCTGAAATAATGCCTGATGTGACAGAGTTTTTGAATTCTCCCAACGGAGTGCCGATTGCCACGACCATTTGTCCGAGTTTGAGGTTCGCAGAATCTCCCAAAGGAAGTGGTTTTAAACCATTTGCGCTGATGCACAAGATTGCAAGGTCATTTAAGGGGTCGCGGTAGATTTTTTCAACGGTATATTGTTTATCATCATTGGTCAAGACTTTGTATGTGGCGTCAGTATCGGCAACAACGTGTTTATTGGTCACGATAAGGCCATCTCCTGATACGATAAAACCGCTCCCGATATTTTCCTCAATTTTTTCCTCCCGTCCGGGAATTCTCCTGAATGGTGAAAATGGGCTAGACGGATCAATCTCAAAAAAATCACGCGATGAAGTAACTTTTGAGATACCAATAGTGACTACAGAAGGCACGGTTTCTCCAATTGTTTTGATGATTGCAGATTCTTCCTGAACGACGGTTTGTTTTTCAAACGTTTGTGACTGGGGAGAAGTTGTGGGAAAAGGAAAAAGCGCTTTTCCTTTGGTGAGAAAGCTTGATGGGGAAAATACCGCAAAAAGCACGACAGCCAGAGCTAACAAAAGTAGTAATTTTTTCATAGGTGTTTCTATTACTTTACCATTTCCTCCAGTGCTTTTTCAAGTTGTTTATCGCTTTCACGGGTCGTGGTATTTTCGCCATCCTCGGGAATTTTAACTGTGATATCGGGGGAGACCCCTGTGCTATTGATCCAATCTCCTTTTGGCAATATCCACTTCGCAATCGTCACATGCAGCCCCGCCCCGCCTTTGAGATCCACTGCCTCTTGAATAGATCCTTTCCCGAATGATTTCTCACCAATGAGTTTTGCTCGTTTGTAGTCGCGAAGCGCTCCTGCCACAATTTCAGAGGCGCTCGCTGAACCTTTGTTGATCAAAACGACGAGTGGAATATCAAGCAATTTACCGCGATGATTGACGGTGTATTCTTCAGAGGAACCATCAGTGTATTCTTGTTTGACAATGAGCTTATCGCCCTCAACAAATTCAGAGGCGATATGCACAGCACCTTGCAAATATCCTCCTGGGTTATCACGCATATCCAAAACAAGACCCTTGATTTCTCTCCCTTTCCATTTGCCCGAAATAGTATTGACTGCTTTTGACCATTCGCCGATAGTATCATCTCCAAACTTGATGAGTTTAAGCACTGCGACATCTTTTTCATACGCGACCTCAACTGACGCCACTTGTATTTCATCCCGAATTATTTCTACTTCAAATTCTTTACCGTTTCGAAAGAGTGTGAGTTTCACCGCTTTCCCCTTTTCCCCACGGATTTTTGACACGGCAAGAGGAAGCGACCACGTATCAGTTGCCGCGCCGTCTACTTTCAGGATGATATCGCCAGCAAGCACTCCCCCTTTTTCAGCCGGTGAATTTTTGATGGGAGCTATGACGACGATTCTGCCTTCTTTCATCCCCAGTTGCGCGCCAATTCCCTCAAATACACCCTCAAGATCTGCTTTGCTTTCTTTGTTTTCATCAGGGGTCAAGAAAAACGTATAGGGATCGTCAAGGGCTGCCACCATTCCTCTTATGGCGCCGTAGTACATGGCAGTGTCATCGAGTTTTGTTTTATCCACGAATTTTTTCCCTACCGTTTCCCACACATCCCAAAAAAGAGAAAAATCTATGTTTTTTGGATTATTTTTTTCTCGAAAAAGCGAGGAAAAAGATGGTCGATCTTTTTTTTGAAGAAATGTTTTGTACTCGCCAGTTTTATACCCGAGACCAAATATAAAAACAGCGATACAGAGAACAATGAGGAATTGAGTAAATTTATTCGGATTTATCCCGATTAAATTGGGATTTAATCGGAGTTTATTTAAGGACATAAGCTTTCAGTATATCATGTCTTAATCATAAATGACCCCTTTTTTGTCTATTTTCGACACCATGATGTATTTCTTTTTTGCAGAAATTAGGCGGTCAAAATCTTCTTCGTTCACTATATTCGCGCAGGGAAGTGTTGCCATCTTTCCTCCGGAAAAACATACGAAACCACTACATCCCAGCGTTTCGCATTTTGCAGCCAGGTAAGGGGTTATTTCTTTAAGGCATATGATCTTGCGATTAATATCTTGTTCGTTCATATGTTGATGTGTGTCTGTATCTATATACACTATTTCGCCTCCCCAATCATATGTGGGTGGTTCGACATCAAAACCATACCCTCCGTCAAATGCTACTTTAATACTGTTTTCTCCTACTTCTATAAGTTTTGCCGTGAAAGGAGCAGCGGCAGTGGTCGTAGATGATGTGGACACATTATTATCGAAAGTAAGTGGGGTGAGCGTGATGGTGCCTGTTTTATGGTTTATTTCCTTCAAAATTGCATCGCCGGGTGCATGTATGCGTTTACTTGATATCATTCCTTTTTTTGCAGCGATTATTTCTCCTTTTTTGATCTGTGCGCCAATAACTTTTGCAAGATAGTGAAAAATAGTATGAGGGGGAATTTTGAGTATGCGAGCAATATCCACCATTATATCTTTATATCGGGTGTATTCCCACAAAGTATCTCCAAACGAGATGTGTTGTCCGTGAGATATAGCTAATTTTGCTTCCTGCGGGACAGTAAGAGTAATGATCATGATTCTCATTATAAAAGAGTTATGGTGAAACCTCAATGGAAGAGTTTTTAGGATCTTTGGTAGGAAACGTATGGAAGGAGTGCTAGAAAGCGCGCATGTTTGACTTCTTTTGCAAGTGTTCGCTGATGGCGGGCACACAAATTGCTCTCTTCCCGCGAAACGATTTTTTTTCTTACCGTCAAAAATTTCTCAAGTTGTACGGGATCTTTATAGGACGGCTCAATTTTATGTGTGCAAAAAAAACATTTTCTCATAATTTTAGAAAGGAATATCTTCAGGTTCAATTTTTTCATCCATTAATTTTTCTGATGAGACTTCTTCAGACTTCTCGACTGGTTTTTCTGTTGGTCTTTCGTACGGCGTTTTTCCTACTTGTTTGGAAGACACATAAGAAGAAGATGGGGCATTTTCCGGCCGTCTGGCATCAAGCACCACGAAATCATCAAGAATAATCTCGGTGATAGTTCGCTGTACTCCGTCTTTTCCTATGTAGCTTCGATAAGTGATGCGTCCTTCAAGATACACTTTCTTGCCTTTTGCGAGAATTTTCCCACACAGTTCTGCGAGTTTTTGCCATGCGACAATGCGATGATACTGTACGTCTTCTTTGAGTTCTCCTGTTGCAGTAACCCAATTTCTGTTTGTGGCAACGCCAAAAGTACAGACAGCAGTACCCTGCGGTGTATATTTAAGCTCCGGGTCCCGTGTGAGATTGCCGATGAGCGTTGCTCTATTTAAAGATCGTGATGACATGTAGGGTTATTTTTTTACTTTTATTAAAAGGTATCGTATAACATCTTCACTGCGGTCAAGTTGTTTTTTCATCTCTCCCACTTTTTCGCTCTCGTCTTCTATAGTAAAAAGATGATAATAGCCGCTTTTCGTTTTCTTGATGGGGTAGTAAAAATTCTTTTTCCCCCAGTTATTTCGCGCGGTTATTTTCCCTGCGGTGTTTGAAATGATTTGTTCTAGTTTCGCAAGCAGTTCTGCCGAGTCTTGTTTCACAATCACTGCGAGTTCGTATACATTCATATCTTGCTTCTAGTATACAAAAAAATCAGTATAAAAGCAATATGAATTTGAAAAAGGGTTACAGTGACAGTTTGGTTCCTACTTCATACCATATGCTGCTGTTTCCTCCATCGTTGGTTAATTTGTTTCTGTTTGACTCTGATTCGAAATAGTTAACCACTTCAAAATATCCGTTTCTTATTTTTGCTATATACGCACCAGATGAAGTAATAAAAAGACCAGGACCAGATCCATTGACGAATTGTGTAGAAAGCCTATTTCGTGGATCAACAGGGACTGTTTGTGTATATTGACATACATTGATTTGGAGCCAATTTGAGTCGCATGGTTGGGGAGTTCCAAAAGTAACTGCATTATTGCTGTGACATTGACTGGTAAGACAACCGGTAATATTGACAGGTGGCGTTTCCTGTACGTATCGGTCAAGCGTCGTTTGCAGTCGCTGCGTATCTTTGATCCTGCGGGTATCGCGGGTCTTTTTCCAAAGCTCCGCAGGAGAAATGGCAAGTAAGACAGCAGTTATGAGAAATCCGAGGATGCCGATGACAATGAGCAGTTCTATGAGGGTAAACCCGCCTCTTTTAGTTTTCTTTATCCCGACCAAATCGGGATTTATTTTTTCCACCATACTCTATATAATGAAATCATACACCATTTTTATGAAAGATAAAAGAAGTTTTTCCGCTTTTGCGAAGCAGTATATAGCAGAGCTTTTTACTGCCATATTTAATATTTTTGTGTTTCTCCCTTATTACTTTTCGGTTCTCTATGTACTCAAAACCTTTTTTTATCCATGGAAGCGATTGATCACGAAAAAGACTATACCAGGGTTTTCTTTAGAAGAATGGATAAGAAGAGCGAGCTTTAATTTCATTTCATCGGGGGTGGGCATGGTGATGCGGACGGTTGTGCTTATTGAATATTGCATCGTGCAGTCTTTTTTTGTGTTCGCGGTTCCTTTTTTATCAGTACTCTATCTCATATTTCTTCCTTTCTGGTATGTGTTGTCCTCTTTTTATAAGACAGAAGAAGAAAAAAAAGAAACGGCGCATGATGAGTTTTTCAAAAAACGCATGCGCAAACCCGAAAATAAAGAAAAAATTGAGGAGTGGTTTTCCCTCTACTATGCCACAGTTATCAAAAAAAAACCGTGGTGGGATAGTCAACTTCTGTTTTCGACTCCTCCTCTTGCCAAAGATTGGAGTGTGGGATATACGCCTACTCTTGATCAGTACGGTGAAGAACTCACGCAAGCGCAGTCTCATTTCAAACATTTGGTCGGCCGCGGCAAAGAAATCTCCCATATTGAACTCGCGCTTTCCAAAACAGACGAGGCAAACGCGCTCATTGTTGGAGAGGAAGGCGTGGGCAAACACACAATTGTTGAAGCCTTGGCTAAAAAAATATATGAGGGAAGAGTCAATTCTCTTCTTGCATACAAGCGCATTATAAAGATCGACATAAAAAAAATCCTCGCACAAAATACTGATGTACACAAAAAAGAAGAAACCCTCACCACAGTTTTTAAAGAAGCGGAAGATGCAGGGAACATTATTATTTTTATTGATAATTTGGATGCGTTTGTCGCGCGGGAGGAAGGAAAGATGGATATAACGGACATTATTGCTCGATTTGCCGCCTCACAAAAGCTTCAATTTATAGGTATTACAACACCCTTTCTTTTCCAAAAATACATTTTTCCCAACCCAAAAATGGTCAGACTTTTTTCAAAAATAGACGTGTACGAGATTGCGCAAAAAGAGGCATATAGAATATTAATGGAAAAGGTGTTTGATTTTGAACATGCGTATCATGTGCTTGTGCCCTATGAGACGATTGATGAAATCATCAAAAAGAGCAATTTTTATATCACGCATATACCCTTTCCTGAAAAAGCGATTGAACTGTTGGATGAAGCATGCGCGTATGTAATCCAATTGCAAAAGGCAAAAGGCAAAAGGCAGAAGGCAGAATTGGTCGTTACGCCCGATATCGTTGATGTCGTTCTTACCAAAAAAACACATATTCCCGTCTGGCTTGATGAAAAAATAAAAAAAACATTGTTGAGTTTAGAGACAACGCTCGAGGAGCGGGTCATTTTCCAAAAAGAACCTATTACAAAGCTCTCTGCAGCCATCAGAAATTCTTTTGTCATTTCCTCAAAAAGAAAAAAACCTCTAGCAAGCTTTCTTTTTTTTGGGCCCACGGGTGTAGGGAAAACTGAAACCGCAAAAGCGCTGGCGACTATTTTTTTTGGATCAGAGGATCAGCTTACGAGATTTGATATGTCTTTTTATCAAAACAAAGGCGATATCGCACAACTCATTGGATCGGCAGAAAAAGGCTTTCCCGGTCTTTTGACCGCGGCTATCCGTGAGAAACCGTACGGAGTTCTTCTCCTGGATGAGCTGGAGAAAGCAGATCCACAACTTATCAATATTTTTCTCACGGTGTTGGATGAGGGATATTTCGTTGACGGGTATGGGAAAAGGGTTGATTGCAAAAATCTTATTATTATTGCGACATCAAATGCAGGATCGGATCTTATTTTTGCCCAGATGGGATATCAGGAAAAAACAAACGAAGATTCTCTTTCATCACGTGAGTATGAAAAAAAACTCATCGATTATTTGGTTGCAAAGCATTATTTTACCCCGGAATTCTTAAATCGTTTTGACGGAGTTGTCGTGTATCGCCCCCTATCAAAGGAAGCTATTTATACCATCGCGCAAAAAAAGGTGGAAGAGATGAAAATGGAGGTCGAGAAACTTCATCATATTCAGGTGAACGTGTCAAAAGATTTTTTGAAAAAGGTCGTCGCGGCAGGATATGATCCCCAGTTTGGCGCACGCAATATGGAGCGCGTCATGCGCGATATGATCGAAGATACCATTGTGCTCCACATTTTGAAAGATAAGTCGAAGCAGGGAGAGGTGATTTCTTTTTAACATTCACACATTCACTTCGGATTTGTATCCCTATTGACATATCGGGATATCTGTAATATTCTAAACTTATATGCCTATTCGAAAAACCCCACTTGTTACGGGAGAGGTATACCATATTCTTAATAGAGGAGTTAATTACCAACCTATATTTAATAGTAAACGGGATTATAAAAGAGCTGTCGAAGTTTTAAACTTTTACATAACAGCCGACCCGCCGGTGAGATATTCGAAGTTTCTTCTCCTGCCAAAAAAGGAACAGGAGTCACTATTAGAAAACCTCCAAAAACAACCAAAATTAGTTGATCTCATATGTTATTGTTTTGTGCCTAATCATTTTCATCTTCTGTTAAAACAAAATATAGATAACGGCATATCTTCATTTGTCAGAAATTTTCAAATAAGCTATACTCGTTATTATAATGTCAAGACAAAAAGAATAGGACATTTATTACAGGGTCAGTTCAAGGCGGTGAGAATAGAAAATGACAAGCAATTACTTCATGTTTCACGATATATTCATCTGAATCCTTTCAGCTCATTTATTGTAAAAAACTTAAAAGATATTGAATTTTATCCATGGTCATCATATCAAGAATATAGTGAAGGAAGTAAATCCGAGATTTGTCAAAAGAGTTTGATTTATTCCATGATAAAGTCGAATAAAAAATATACAGAATTTGTACTAAACCATGCAGATTATCAACGGCAACTTGAATGCATTAAACACATGACATTTGAATAGATAAAAGGGATAATAATCCCGATATGTGAACTTGATACAAATCGGAAGTGTATGATTGTGTCTATGTATATTTTAGTATAATAAAAATCTATGCTGAAGGTATATTTTACCGCATCTTCCCAGACTGCTCTTTTGTCTTGTCAAACAATTTTAAACTCGATCAAACAGTCGCCGGTAACCATTGTGGGAGGGGTATATTTTACCGACAGAGCAACTCGAAAAAAAGACACAGAGCGAGATACAGAAGCGATTTTTAAGCGAGAGAGAAAACGTATTGATGAAGCTGATGCTATAGTTGCTGAAGTTACTACTCCCTCAACGGGCGTGGGAGGAGAGATTGTCTATGCGCTCACCAAAAAAAAGCCGGTCCTTGCCTTGGTGTACAAAGAACAAGAAGATAAACTTTCTCCCATGTTGAAAGGCAACCCTTCTGAACATTTGTATCTTGAAAGATATGATTTTGACAACGTCCGTTTTATTACCAAACATTTTTTGACGCATGCTTTGCAAAACAAAGAAAGAAAAGGGCGGCTTTTTGTCATCGAAGGAACAGACGGGTCAGGCAAATCTACACAAGGACATCTTCTGATAAATTACTTCAGAGCGAAAAAAATTCCGGTCAGATACTTTGATTTTCCCCGGTACTATACATCGTTTCATGGAAAAATTATCTCACGTTTCTTACGGGGAGAATTTGGGAAAATACACACCGTTTCACCGTATCTTATTTCTCTCGCGTACGCGCTTGATCGGACATCAGTCAAAGAAGAAATGGATGATTTTTTGAGAAGTGGTGGATGTATTGTTGCCAACCGTTACGCAACTTCAAACATGGCTCATCAGGGAGGGAAATTTGAAAAAAAAGCAGAAAGAAAAGCATTCTTGACATGGGTATATGATCTCGAATATAAGATACATAAAATTCCAAAAGAGGACATGGTTATTTTTTTGGATGTTCCCCATGAGGTGAGCATGCAGCTTGCGCAAAAAAAAGAGAAAAGAAACTATCTTAAGGGAAAAAAAGTTGACATTGCAGAAGAAAATATCACGCATCAAATCAATACCCAAAAGATGTATAAAGAACTTGCCCGCACACACTCTCACTGGATTACCATCCCATGTATAAAAAACGGTTCGTTGATGACACCGCATGGTATACATGAAGCTATCGTCAAGGTCATTGAAAAAATATATATGTTGAGTAAGATGAAAATATATGCTTCTTGATGGAAAAAGAATATTTCGGTTCTATACGGTACTTGTTAGTTTTTTATTAAGCGGCATACTTTTTTTTCTACCCTTTGCCGTTTTTGCCTTTGAAAATCCTCAACAATATTATGATTGGAATAAAACAGCGCCCTCCCCCGTGCTCGGAGTCGCGACGGAGAGAGCAAAAATAGCGCAAGATGCTCCTCTTTATACGCGTTTCAAATATTACTTTGCCCGATATATGGAGCATCTCAATCCCGGAAGCGGGCTGTATTTCTTCAAACTTATCCAAGAGAGAGTCACTATTATCTTGGCTGCCACACCGCTCTTGAAGGAAGAGAGGCGAGTTGTTCTTGCTGCAGAGCGGTTGGAGGAGATAAAAAAGGTCATCGCCGAGGGTAAACCTCAATACATTAGTGGCTTGGTAAATAACTATCAGGCTACGATTGCGGAAGTTACCACCAATGTCACACTTCTTCGAAAGCGAGAAAGAAATGCAACGCGGATTGTTGAGATCTCCAAATTGATCACATTTGTCGAGAAAGAGTCTGCGGGACATGCGATTGCTCTTGATGAGCTTGATTTTCAAATTCCCCTTGCTTTCAGAAACAGACTGAAATTTGCGCGTAGCACGTCACTTCGCATGCTTGATACCATGGCCGATTTGAAACATAAAAGTCCGCTTACGCTTGATGTGGCAAAAAGAGTCTCGGATTTACAAGCGCAGGGGCTTTTAACCAGTACGGAGGCAAATGGTATACTCTCAACAATCTCTCGCAGTGAGGCGCGGCAAAAACTCGCGCGGCTCACTGATGCTGGAATATTTCCTCAAGCAGATTTTGTCAAACTCAATGAAGCTTCGGCGCAACTTTTTCCGGCGCGATTTGCGCAAGTTGTAGAGCTTAAGAAATTTGAGGAATTAAAAGAACTTGAGACGAAAAAACCAGATGAGGCGACCCTCAAAAAAATACAAGATTTTGCACAAGTGTATACACCAGGCGAGCAGATTCCACAAGATCTTATAGAGTGGTGGATACCACTGGTTCGTCTTGAGGAAATCCAAAATACAATCAGACCAGATCTTATTAATAAAGCATTATTTGCTGCACGGCCTGATTATGTGCAAAAGTATGAAGAAATTGTAGAAAGGAGCAAACCCACGCAAAAAGATTATGCCTACGTTAACTCCCTTATTGAAACAAATCCTGATATTCTCAATGATCCAGCATATGCGCGGATAAAGGTATTGGGTGATACTTTTGGGACTGTTGATGAAAGGAAAACTCTTGCGTGTAATTGCGTCTATGGCACTCATTGTGTGAGTGTTTCGTGGATGCCAGGAGGAAATTATTGTGTTCCCAATATCGTGTACGATCAAAAGGCTATTGCTTCAGATGTGGAAGGATCGTCTTGTCCTCCCCAATCCCATCGCGCCTCCCCCAGTGAGCCGTGTCGTCCCGATGACCCCTCTCAAGGTACTGCATCTTCCGTTCCAGTTGCTGGCAGTTGTGCTGTGGGGTATACATGGAATGAAGCAGGAAAATATTGTGTTCCCCTCGCTCTTACGTCAGGAGGAACATCATATCCGCAGCCATTTTATCCACCTAGTTACTGTCCTGCAGGTAGCTTCTTCCAAGAAGGAAGATGTGCCGCGTATACAACATCTAGTTCAAGTGTTCCTGTGGCAACATCAATACCGATATACCCCACGCCCACTAGTTCTGTGGTGGTTCCCGTCCCGACAAGTCCGCTATGTGGAGCTGGATATTATTGGAATGGTTCATACTGTGCGATCATTGTTCTCTCGCCTACTCCGGGATCAACTGCTACGGTGACGCCGACTCCCCCTTCCTCTATTTTCCCCACTCCAACTTCTTCTCCCTTTCACTCACCAATACCAACAAGTACTCCTTCAAGAACGCCAACCCCGACTCAATCGGGGCCAACACCAACCTCAACACGCACGCCCACTCCCACCGCAACCAGAACCCCGACCCCCACAGCTACAAGGACTCCTACTCCCACGCCGACACGTACCCCAACACCTACTGCCACTAGGACTCCTACCCCCACAGCCACACGCACACCAACTCCAACAAGGACACCAACACCTACCCCTACTCGTACTCCAACACCTATTCGTACCCCGACACCGTCTTAATATGAATATGTATTTGATATGTATTTTCTCTTCAGAAAGCCCTAGAAAATATAATGGAGCATGACGCTTTCATTTGACATTTGCTCATGTGGCTTTTATGATATACTCATACTATGGATAAAAAATTTATGGGTTTACTTGGCTTTTTTTTCTTGTTGTTTGGGCTTTTCGTTTCGCTCATCGTATTTGAAGATCCCCTCGTGCGTTTCACAAAAGCTCGCCAAGAGCTTGCTCCATCGGGAGAAAAATCATTGATTTTCGCCTGGCCGCTTCAGGCTCCTGCAGATGGATCGACTGATGTTGTGGTCAGCGTTTTTATACGAAATGAAGACGGTGACGAACTGGGAGGGAAGAAAGTAACGCTGACGACTAACTTAGGGAAGTTTCAACAGCAAGAGGTGGTGGCTGATAAACTCGGCAAGGCAGCATTTATCCTTCGCTCGGGAGAGGAGGGAGTTGCTGAAATAAAGGGAAAGATTGATGATGCTGTTTCTATCACTCATACTATAACTGTCAGATTTGACACTCCGTCTTCTTAGATTCTGGAAATTTATAAGTACCTATGTTATACTGCATCAGTATATAAATATGCTCAAAAAAGCGATTATTCCCGCAGCAGGTTTTGGTACCCGTTTTCTTCCCCAGACCAAGGCAATGCCCAAAGAGATGCTTCCTATAGTTGACAAACCAGTCATCCAATATGTGGTTGAGGACGCAGTAGGAGCAGGAATTGAGGACATCATCATCGTGACGGGTTGGAGCAAGCGCGCGATTGAAGATCATTTTGACAATCCCAATGCAGAACTTATCGAAAATTTGAAACAAGGCAATAAACTACACATGCTTGATGAGTTGAAAAGAATTTCTGATCTTGCCAATTTCATCTATATTCGCCAAAAAGGCCCCTACGGTAATGCCACGCCGATTAAGACGGCTCATCATATTGTGGGAAATGAGCCATTTCTCGTGCTGTGGGGAGATGATTTTGTATGGGCTAGTCCGTCGCGAGCCAAACAACTTGTTGATGCGTATAGCGAATATGAAGCAACGATTTTATGCGGTATCAAAACTACCAAGGCGGAAGATGCAGAGCGATACGCATTTGTGAAGGGAAAAGATTTGGGGGGCGGAGTATGGAAGGTGGAGGAGCTCATGGAGAAACCGGGAAAAGATAGAGTGCCGTCTGATCTTGCTATTGTATCAGGCTACGTTTTGACACCTGATATTTTTTCGATCTTACATAGCCAAAAACCAGGAAAGGGAGGAGAATATTATCTGCCGGAGGCAATTGATGTCCTCGCCAAAAATCACCCGGTGTATGCGATCGAGATCAAAAATGGCAAATATTTTGATACGGGCAATAAGCTGGAATATCTGAAAACGGTTGTTGAGTTTGGACTGATCCACAAAGAGATAAACGGCAAATTCCGCCAGTTCCTCAAAACTCTCTCGCTATGATATACTTACTCTATGCCCCCCACCCCTGAAACACCACCCATACCAAAACAAGAAATACGCCGTCAATATGAAGAACTCACACACCTTGAACAACAATTTGCCCATGCGTTCTCCACTCGAAACCACACACACGCAACCACCCTCCAGCAA
>DATDXN010000033.1:0-12270 GCA_035289305.1 Patescibacteria group bacterium | reverse complement strand
ATCGGTAAGTATACTAACGAGTCAGCAATAATCCAATACGTCAAAAAGCAAGGACGGGACACAGAATATATGCAAATACACAAAGATCAGCTTAAACTATGGTAAGGATACCCCGACGCTTGCGTCGGGGAGGAAGTCATTGTTGTGTCTGATTTAGCAAAAACAATACTAACAACATTAAAAACTCACGACAAAAGAAAAAAAGGAGAAGAAAATGACTAGTTTACAACCATATACTCTATTACAATCTGAAATAAAAGAAATAAAGAATATTGTAGATAAAAATATCTCTGATAAAGCCCATATAATAGTTAAAATAAGGTGGGAGAATCTTTTTGAGGAAAAAAACTCGCTTTCATTTATGGAGCTTTTTCACTATCCTCCTCTTAATAAGTTACGTAAATCGTTAGAGGCGACCAAAATTTATACGAAAAAAGAAATTGATGAAGAAATCAAAGCGCTTTCAGATTTACCAGAATACAAATATTAACGTTTATGTAACTAAAACGGCAGAAAAGAAAGCTAAAAAATTATTCGTGTGGAAAAGATTCCAGCAGAAAATAGCATTATTCAGGAACAACCCTAAACACTCTTCTTTACATTTAGAAAAATTAGAACCAAAAGACCAAAATCGATGGTCAATTAGAATTAATAAGCAGTATAGAGCGATTCTGGTAAAAACCAGTGAAAATACAATTACAATTTATTACATCGGAGATTATCATTACCAATCGAAATTGGTAAATCAGTTGATGAAAAATAAACAAAGGAGGAAACTCAATATCGCGATTTTGTTTGGTGGACGGTCGGCGGAGCATGAAGTGTCGCTTCAATCGGCAAAAAACATTATTGTTGCTTTGGACAAGGAAAAATACAACCCAATCTTAATCGGTATTGATAAAAAAGGCACGTGGTATTTGTATGATAGTTCTCATTTTCTCCTCCATGCAAAAGATCCAAAACTCATCACATTAAACAAATCGGAGCAGTCTGTCGTTATTGCCGGACATAATAAGGGTGAAATCATCGGTCTCTCTTCCCTTTCCCTCAAACAACATATTGATGTAGTTTTTCCCGTGCTTCACGGCACCTATGGTGAAGATGGGACTATACAGGGATTGCTCAAACTGGCAGGAGTTCCTTTTGTGGGAGCGAGTATCCTCGGATCAGCTATTGGAATGGATAAGGACGTGATGAAGCGGCTACTTCGCGATGCAGGGATCCCGACAGCACGGTTTCTTGTGTTTAAGAAAAACGATAAACTGCATTTTGACAACATCGTCAAACAATTGGGTTTGCCTTTTTTTGTGAAACCAGCAAATCTCGGCTCTTCGGTTGGGGTAACTAAAGTGAAAAATCATCAGAGTTTTCTCCCCGCAATAGATGAGGCGTTCCAATACGATAGAAAAATTCTTGTAGAGCATTATATTCAGGGGAGGGAAATAGAATGTTCAGTTCTTGGCAATGAAAATCCTATTACTTCACTTCCCGGCGAAATAATAGTAAAGAGAGAATTTTACTCATATGAGGCAAAATATATTGATGCAAATGGAGTACTGCTTCAGATACCGGCGAGTCTTCCCCCACATCTGACAAAAAAAGTTCAGGAACTTGCAATTAAAACATTTCGCGTATTGTGTGGTGAGGGTATGGCACGCGTTGATTTTTTCCTTAAAAAGAACGGAGATCTTGTGATCAATGAAATAAACACTATTCCCGGATTTACGGCAATCAGCATGTATCCCAAGCTCTGGGAAGTGAGCGGTATATCATACAGTGAACTTATCGATAGGCTTATTCAGTTAGCTTTTGCTCGTTTCAAAGAAGAATCGCTTCTTAAAACTACGGTTTCACAGGCGACTTGAAGAAACAGCACGTTTTGTGGTATATTTCATATACTATGAAAGGCAAATTGCTCGTTTTTCTTTTTTTACTTCTTGCATTTGGGGGATTTATTGCGTTCAAGTTTTTTGTTCTTGATAAAAGAAGTGTTGGTGGAAAACTGAAAGTCCTTGCCTCTCCGGTTTCAAGCGTGTTTCTGGACAATAAGACTATTGGAAAAACGCCATATGAAGGTGAAACTCCTGTGGGAGAGTATATGCTCAAGCTTATTCCTGAAGTGACAGGGACAGAATCTGCTTCTTGGCAGAGTAAGATAAAAATCTACCCAAATGCGCTCACCTATGTTGACCGCGAGCTTGGTTCAAGCGACCTCACGTCAGCAGGCGTGATACTCACTGCGGTCAAAATGACATCTGCTCCCAAAAAAAAGGATACGGGTGAGGTGGAGGTTGAATCAGAGCCGGCAGGTGCGATCGTGTATCTTGATAATGACGAAAAAGGCATTGCGCCACTTATCTTATCTGAAGTCCAGGTAGGAGATCATGAACTCTCCGTATATGTTCCCGGATTTTTCAGGCGGACACAAAAAATAAACATAGATAAGGGATATCGTACGGTAGCAAGTTTCAAGCTCGCACTTGATCAATCGCAGAAAAAAATAGAAGAAGTAACTGCAACAGAAGAAGGCAGTCTCGCCACCAAAGAAGCATCGGGAAGTGCCTCGACAAAAAGTTTCTCTATCATCATACAAGATACGCCAACCGGGTGGCTTCGTGTGAGGTCAGAGCCTACTCTTAACTCATCGGAGGAGGCAAAGGTAAATCCAAAAGAAGAATTTACTGTACTTGAGGAAAAAGACGGGTGGTATAAGATCGAGTACAAAAAGGGCGAAACAGGGTGGGTGTCTGCGCAATATGTTGAAAAAGTGAAGAAATGATATCAGATATTTTTCATTTTTTTTATCCTATTGGTGATGACGATGAAAAAAGCAAGCAGTATACACACAGCGATAATTCCCAGTACTTTCTGTATTCCATGAAAAAAAAGTGAGGCAATGCCAAAAAGAAGTGTCATAATCCAATAAAAAAAAGCTATTCTTCTTTTTCCCCAGCCTATTTCAAGCAGGCGATGGTGAAAGTGTCCGGCATCGGCTCTGAAGGGCGACTGTCGATTTTTTATACGGCGAGCAATGACATAGATCGCGTCTATAAAGGGAATCGAAAGCAGAAGAATCAGCGTGCCAAATTTTCCAAAAGAAAGAATGGATAAAACTGCGAGAAAAAAGCCCGCGAGGGCTCCTCCACCATAGCCGGGCATAATTTTTTGAGGGTAAAAATTATGCGGCAAAAAGCCGGCAAATGCTCCGGCGGTAATAAAAGAAAGTAGTATTACTGCCTCTTTTGAGATATTATGCCCGACAAATCGGAAAGACAGGAATCCCAAAAAAATTGAAGCAATCACCACAAACCCCGGCATTTGTCCATCTACACCTTTGCTCCAGTTGACGAAGTTCATGACAGCAGTAATCCATATAATAGCTACGATATTTGAAAATACGAGAAATGAATGCTCCCCAAAAAAGTTGATCTTCCAGACGACGCTATCGAGTCTGATGACATCTCCGAAAGGATTGCTGACATAGGGTATTCCAAGACCAAAAAGTATCACAAAGCCCGCAATCAGGATATTAAGAATAAAGCGAAGATACGGTGATACATCTGCATAATCATCAATAAGTCCCATCACAATGATGAAAAATCCAGCAATGAGGATGCCTGTTACGATCTGATTGCGGGGTAGCAAGATGAGGGCAGTGAGAAGAATTCCGATGTAAATAGGTATTCCGCCCGCACGAGGAATGATTCCTGTGTGCGTGTGGGCAGGATGCCATCGCGCTGTACTGTCATCGACGAGTCCTCCTTTTTTCGCGTATTTGATCGTCGGATATGTTGCCAAAAAAGTGAGTATGAAAGAGATGAAAAATGCAAGGACGATCATATTTTTACGTTACTAAAAACACAATGCGCAAAAAAATAAATGTTAATAGAGATATGATGGTTATATTAATATAATACGTAATTTTTGTTACTAGTGCATTCTCTTTTAAGTATTTTCTCACAAAAAGCGTATTGATAAGCACCATAATAAGTGCAAGAAGCGGGAGGAGGAAAATCAAGAAAAGATCGGCGATTTGGTCATCTCCTTCAAGGCGAGAGTAAAAGAGGGGAATTTGCGGGGGGAATGAAGTGAATTTTAACAAAAAAACTCCCGAGGTTATAATGAGCGAGGCAAGACATAGAGCAGTGACCGACGTTATTTTTTTGCGCATTTCTACTGTATTGCCTGAATTTCATAACGATTTTCTTCGTATAGAATAAATGCTTTTTGAGGGTATTGAGGAAGGGTGGATATTGTTTTTTCTGGTGGAATGAGCACTGCTCCTACATAGCGGGGTATTGAAGTGCTTTTTTCGCCAAACAAAAACACTCTTTTTTCGTCAAAATAATAAGAGATAGTGAAAAAGAGTTTGGGATCGGTCACATAGATGACGTCTCCTTCTTTTGCAATAGATGTGATTTCACGGATCGTTGATCGTATACTTCCTTTTCTTTTCTGCTTGATTTGTACCTGATTAAAGAACAGGATGCTTATAAACAAAATGATAAAAAGGTAGGTGCGCATTTTGTGTGTGAGATGTTCACTCACATAAAAAAGAAGCATATTAAAGCCAACACACGCGAATATGACGTAGCGGAAAACATAGAGTGGTTTAAAAAGCGAGACGATGAGTATTATCATATAGGCTAAAAAGGACCAGAGCATAAGAAGGGGTAAAACAGCATCATTCCTTTTTGCCTTTCTCGCAAGAAAATAGATACAGAGTGCAGCAAAAAAAAGCGAAATAACTATGATTGGGATATAATAAGGAGAGTCAATGCGTTCATATCCCGTAAACAGTACTCCCAAAGAAGAAACAATGTCTGTCCAGTTTGTTTTTCCGATCCAAAATTCGCTTGTGCCTTTTACGAGGTTTCTCACCACGAGTAAAAACCATGGCGCAAAAAAAAGCAAGGGAAGAAGAATTGCTCGATAGTTTCTCTCTCTTTTTTTCTTATAAAAGAGGATATAGAGAAGCTGAGTAAAAACAACGAATATAAAAAAATAGTGTGTGTATAAGCCAAGGGTGCTTGTTATGATATATTCTTTTCGTTTTTTGGTTGCGAAAAAATAAAAAGACATCAAAGAGAGGAATGCAAAAAGAGAATACATGCGTGCTTCAAATGCAAAATAAAGCAAAGCAGGGTTGAATGCAAAGGCTACGACATACATCCATAGTCTTTTTCCTTGTATCACCAAGACATTTTGGAGGAAAAGAAAGGCAAAATATACGGCAATGGCGAAGAAAATAAGAGAGAGGGATCGCAAAGCAATTTCACTTTTCCCAAAAATGAGCATCCAATAATGGAGAAGTACGTAGTAAAGCGGAGGGTTAAAATCACCGGCCGTAAGACCCATGATCCTGAAAATCCCATTTTTTGCCAAAAAGTAGGAAAACGCCTCATCTCTCCACAGACTTTGGGTCATGAAAAAAATAGGCGTTTTGTTAAACAAAAACTCCATCATAGATATATATCTTACCACAAAAGCAGATTTTGATGGTATACTACATATACGATGAAGAAGCTCAATAAAGCCGTATTGACCGTAAAAAATCTCAAAAAAACATTTGGCAAAACGACAGCGGTAAATGGAATTTCTTTTTCAATTCATGAAGGTGAAATTGCCGGACTTCTTGGACCAAATGGCGCAGGAAAAACAACTACTATTCAGATGATACTCGATATCATCGAACCCACAGAAGGAACGATCACGGTTTTTGGTAAGTCTATGCACAAAAATCGCGAAGAAGTGCTCCAAACGATCAATTTTTCCTCCCCTTACGTGACCATGCCCTACAATCTCACTGTCATGGAAAACCTGAAGACATTTGCGCGACTCTATGGAGTTTCCAATATTGCATCACGCATCAAAGAAGTTGCCGCTTTTTTTTCCATAGAGGACCTTTTGGGTAAAATGACATCGACCTTATCAACTGGTCAGCTCACACGACTTAATCTGGCAAAAGCACTACTTAATGAGCCCAAACTCCTCCTTTTGGATGAGCCGACTGCTTCTCTGGATCCTGATATCGCAGATAAGACGCGGAAGTTGCTCAAAAAAATCCAAAAGGAGCGGGGCATCACCATTCTCTACACCTCTCATAATATGCAAGAGATTAAAGAGCTTTGCGACAGGATTATCTTTATGAAAAAAGGAAATATTATTGACGATGATACGCCCGATGTCATTATGAAAAAATATGGTGGAAAAGATTTAAATGAAGTTTTTATCACGATTGCGCGGGGAAAATAGTTTAAGTAATTATGAAAATACATAGAATTTACGCACTGTTAGTGAGACATTTATACTTGTACAAAAGAAGCCTACCAAGAATTATGGATATTTTTTACTGGCCGGTGATGGATCTTCTTTTATGGGGATTTTTGAGCGTGTATTTGCAAAAAACACAATTAAGCACGGTGAATTTCATCAGCATAATTCTTGGCGCACTCATTTTCTGGGATCTTCTCAATCAGTCCCAACGGGCAGTATCGGTCTCTTTTCTTGAGGATGTGTGGGAGAGAAATCTTCTCAATATTTTTGTGACTCCGCTTCGCGCGAGTGAATTTTTAGTGGCGACCTTGTTTTTGGGATTTATTCGCATCCTCCTTATCAGTATTATTATGGGAATACTGGCCTTTTTCTTGTATCATTTTGATATTTTCACGTTGGGGTGGTGGTTGGTACCTTTTTTTGTAAATCTTCTCTTTTTTGGGTGGAGTTTGGGAATTTTTACGATCGGTATTATCTTTCGCTACGGCACCCAGGCGCAGATTTTGGCATTTGGGTTTATTTTCATCATCCAGCCTTTTGCTGCGGTATTTTACCCTGTTTCCGCACTCCCGGCGGGGATCCAGCCTCTTGCCCATATTATTCCTGCATCCTATGTGTTTGAGGGTATGCGTGCAGTGATTGCAGGGAGTTTTCCGGGAAGAGACCTTTTCATGGCTTTTTTCACCAATGCCATATATCTTATCCTCTCAATATCTTTTTTCTATATCATGTTTAGGCGCGCTAGACGAGACGGGAGATTGATGAAACTTGAATAACTATGAAACATGAAATTTCAGCAGGCGGTATTGTTTTCAAAAAAGCCAAAGGCAAAAAGCCAAAAGCTGAAAGCAATTTGTGGCTGATTTGTCAACACTCACAGCATAAAGGATGGGTATTTCCCAAAGGACTTGTGGGAGATGATGAAAAAGATGAACTATTGGAAGAAGCTGCTCTGCGTGAAACGAAAGAAGAGGGTGGGGTTGAGGCACGCATCGTCAAAAAATTACCCGGAGTGGTTGAGTATTTTTATGTGTTTCAGGGAAAGCGCATAAAAAAAACAGTGCATTATTTCCTGATGGAGTATGTGCGGGGAGATCCAAAAGATCATGATTGGGAAATGAGTGAAGCAAAATTTGTGAGTGAGAAGAAGGTGGGGAGGACATTAACGTATAGTACTGACAGAGAGACCTTTGCAGAGGCAATTGCCCTTAAGCGAAAGCTCTCGTAGCTCAACGGATAGAGTACAAGCCTCCGAAGCTTGCGATGCGAGTTCAATTCTCGCCGAGAGCACATAAGTTGCGGGTGGAGCCCAGATGCACTATTTACTATGAAAAATAAGTTAGAGGTATATTTATTTTCATTTTTGCTCATAATTTTTTTCATAAATTACCATTATTATCGCTTCTATGAGGAGGATTTTAAAAAAATTTTTCAACATGTACCGTTTTCACTCAATAAAAATAATTATGAAGAGGTCCAGCGATTTCATCCCTATTATCAGCTCTATCAACTTTCACAAGAGATCAAAGACCCTGAAAAAACCATTGTCTATGTGAAAACCAAAGTAGATCCCAGAGACCCACAGTATCTACACGAATCAACAATCATGATTGATTATTTCTTTTATCCTTATAAGCTCAAACCCTATTCACTGCGACAATTGAGTAAAATGACCTTTTCTACCGATCAATTGATTATCGCTGATACCGACATTCGGGGCTTGAACGAAAAATGGGCGACACTTTACCCCATTGTCATTCCCAGAAAAGACCTTATTCGAATAAATAGACAAAAAGAAGACGATTTTTTCGTGTATAAAATACCGCAGTAACCTATGCATATTTACTTTGTACGATTATTTTTATATATACTTTCAATATTTTTGACGGGAGGCATTTTATATCTGGCTTTTTTCCCCGGTGTCGTGCGCAAAAACAATATATTCATTGGGCTTGGGATTTCATGGATTTTGGGCATATTTAGTTTTATTATCATTCTTTACGTCCTTGCTTTTATAAATGCGCTCCATTATGTTACCTTCGCTTATTTTATTCCCTTTTTTAGCGCTGTAGTCTTGATATTTGTCTACATGCTTTATAAACGCTGGAGAGAATTTGTACCAATGGTGACGATAAAAGATGGTATTGCTCTTCTTGTAACGTGTGTATTTTTTTACTCACTTTTGCAAGATGCACTTTTTTCATATCTCATCGCATGGGACGGGATAGCTATATGGTTTCTCAAGGCAAAATCGTTTTTCTACAATGCAGGAGTATGGAATAATGCGTTTTTTGAAAATCTTTTCACCTATCAATATGTGCACAAAGCATACCCCATTGGTTTTCCCCTATTGATAGCTGCGTATTATCGGTTAATTGGTACAGTCAATGACCAAGTAGTCCAATTTTTCCTTTTATTTTTCTATCTCAATTTGTTTTTAATCTCGTATGGTTTTCTCAAAACTGCGCTGAAAACCGTTTCTTCCATTATTTTATTTTTTGCATCACTCGCCATATTCATTGTTCCTCAATTTATTATTTACTCACACAATGGGTATGCAGATATGGCATTAAGTTTTATTTTTGCCCTTTCAACAATATTATTTATATTCTTTTTGCAAGACAAGGCAGAAAGGCCCGCGTACATGAAACTTTTGTTCATCACCAGCGCATCAGGAGCTTTCATCAAAAATGAGGGATACACCTTTTTTGCGAGTATGGCTTTTTTCACAATTCTTATTTTCATTCGTGATCATTTCAGAGAAAAAGCGCAGCACAAAACTATTCGCATGACACGAGTGATTTCTCTATTGATTTTGGGTGCGCTGATACTTTTCCCTCTATTTTTATGGCAATACTTCAAACAAACAGTGCCAATTGAAGCAAATTCTTATCTTGAGGGTGCGCATCTTTACGCAAATAGCCTTTCTCGGCTTTCGATGATTATTTTTCACTATCTTGACGAGGTGACAAATGTCACGAAATATGGTATTTTCTCCATTTTAGTACTGTTTCTTTTTATATTTGAACACGTGGTATTTATCGCCAACGGAAAAATAAAACAATTACTCCCCTCACTTCCTTTTCTCGTGCAGCTTTTTTTTTACACCGTGATATATCTGGTGACGACGGTGCTGCTTGAGTGGCAGCTTCGGACATCATTTGAAAGGTTATGGATCCATTTATTTCCTTCTGTGATCATTGTTTCTGCTTGTTATATCATCCCGACGATTTCTTTAATAGAGAAAACGTGGCATATTTCTTTGGGACGAGCGAAGTAATTATTTAGTTGGTAAATATGTTGTATTTAACAATTTCCCACAAAGCTCGTACCCCATCAATCCAACCGATTTTTTTTCCTTCAGCATACGTGCGCCCTTGATATGAGATGCCAACTTCATAAATTCGTATATTTTTTATTTTTGCAATGCGTGCAGTGATTTCTGGTTCAAACCCAAATTGTTTGCTCATCAGTTTTTTGCCGATTGAGCGGATGATTTCGCCCTTGAACGCTTTATAGCCTGTTTCCATATCGCTGATGTTTAGGTTAGTCAGCATATTTGAAAAAATAGTAAGTATAATGTTTGCCACATAATGCCAAAAGTAAAGGACTCGGTGGGGTTTACTGCCATAAAAACGCGAACCATATACGACATCGGCGTCGTATTTCAAAAAAGGCTCAACGAGCGCTGGATAATCGTGAGGAGTATATTCAAGATCAGCATCCTGAATAAGGACGATATCACCCTTTGATCGATTAATCCCTATTTTGACTGCAGCACCTTTACCGTCATTTTTTTCTTTTTTGATGACCGTAATATGCTCGTTTGTTTTTTGGATAAACGTTGCTACTTCATCACGCGTGTGATCAGTTGATGCATCATCAACCATAATAATTTCTTTTTTAAGGTGAAAGATATCGGTAGAGACAACTTTTTCAAGAGTTTGAGCGATATATTTTTCCTCGTTATAAACAGGTATAATGATTGAAATTAGCTTATAGGTATTCATAAATAGTCATTATACTTGATCGACATCATATGATGAGAATCGTCCGCTATATCGCTGCGTATCCTCCTATTTTGATTATTACTCTCATAGGTTTTTTCTTTCATATGCTCATCATTGTCCCAAGTGGAAGTTATTATTGTTTTGGAGGTAAATGTGGTTTTTACTTTTGGGGAGCTCATGGGCATGACTCTATCTGGCATCTTGCCATTTCCCAAGTTTCTTTCAAGACATTTCCGTTTGTTGCCCCCAATTTTGCTGGAGCACTACTCTATGGGTATAATTTTTTACTTGATTTTTTCGTTTTTCTTTTGGCAAAGATTTTTACTGCTCCCTCGTTTATCTTTTTCAAAATACTCCCTGTTGTATGGTTTTTGCTCTTCATAAGTTTTGCGGTCATTTTTGCGCGAAAATTGATTGATAGTGCGCGGTTTACCGCTATTCTTCTCTTTTTTTTCCTTTTTGGCGGATCGTTTGGGTATTTTCTCACCCTCTATCATCGAGGTACTCTTTCCGGTTCAGAAAGTCTTCTGGCGATGCAGGCGGGGCATACATTGCTCAATGTCCAATTTGCGTTTTCCCTCGTCGTTTTACTGGGGATTTTGATCTTGCTTGCCGATAAAAAAATTACGTTAAAAAAAATCATACTCCTTGGTTTTTTGATATTTTTGAACTTTGGTCTCAAACTCTACGCTGGTTTGATTAGTAGTTTTTTGGTAGGATTCTTTTTTCTATCCGCTTTTTTCTCCAAAAAAGATGCGGCAAAGCTTGTCGTGCGACTGTTGATTATTTTACTGTGGGTAACTGCCACATTATTTGTTTTCTACAATCCTCTATATGTTCTCAAAAACGGATCGGTATTTATCTTTTCTCCTTTTGCGCATGCGCATGCGATGATCGAGGAGTCAAACATGGTTCCTTTGAAAAACATGGTGAATGCCCGCTATTTTTTGCAAGCGCAAGGAGGATTTAGTCCGCGGTTGCTTTCCATTGAGTTATTCTCACTATTTTTGTATATTTTTTTCAATCTGGGTACTCGCTTTTTTGGCATTCTATACATTCCTATCCTTTTTTTCAAAAAAAGAATGAGCAAACTTGATCTTTCTATTCTGGCTACGGCTATTTTTGGGCTGTTGTGTATGGCTCTTTTCATCCAGGCAGGCGAGTGGTGGAATACAGTCCAGTTTTTTTATTACACGATTTTCTTATCCAATGTTTTTGCCGCGTATTTCACGTATCGGTTATCACAACAGAAAAAAATTGGAATGGTAGGGGTGGTAATCGTCGTGATTTTGACTATTCCCATCAATAGTGATTTTATAAAAAATTTTACTCGGTTTCCCGCTCCTGCTTATATACCACAAAAAGAATTGGAAGCGTTTGCTTTTTTGAAAAAACAGAAAGAGGGAATTGTGTTGGGTTCTTTGTATGACAAAGATTTGAAAAGCAAGTTCTCCGATCCCCAGCCGCTTTACGCATATACTGATACTTCATATATTGCGGCAATTTCTGGCAAACAGCTCTATATCGGCAATGAAAATCAGCTTACTATTTTGAGAATAGATTATAAAAAGCGTATGGCTGAAGTAAGAGAATGGAACTGTGCTTTACTTGAGAAAGTTGATTACTTCTATGAAGTTAAGAAAATGAGACAGGCGAAAAACTTCACAGGTTGTGAAGAAAGGGTGGAGAATATTTTTGAGAATGAAGAGGCGACGATATATATGGTAAAATAATGATAGCGTATTACTCTTACCCGCCTGCCAAAGCGCTTGTAGCTCAGTGGTAGAGCACTACTCTTATAAAGTAGGAGTCGATGGTTCGATCCCATCCAAGCGCACCAAACTGGACTTCGTGATTTTTTGTGGGGGGAAGCAGAGGTTTGCTCGCCGCGCCGAACGGCGCGGCTCGCAAGGAATTGGGCGGTAAAATCAAACGGCGGGGCGAAATCCCAAGAAACAATTTTTTCGGAAATGAGGCGGTTCGT
>DATDXN010000032.1:0-24026 GCA_035289305.1 Patescibacteria group bacterium | reverse complement strand
ATGGTTGCAAAGTAAATTTTATGCTACACTTAAAGGAATGCGAATGGAGATACGGAAAGAAGAAAGAACAGTTGTGCAAAGAGCTTATAGTTTTACTGAAAAAGTATCGTTTTGTTAGAATTTCCTAGTCTAGAGCCTACTCAAAAAGTAAAAAAACGCCTGAATGAAACTTTGATATAATCTATAATTACACTGACTCCTCACATAAACCAATGGACCTGTAGTACAGTGGAAATACGCCGCATTCACACCTGTCCGTCAATGTCTGAACTTGTGGGCCAGTAGCTCAGCGGTAGAGCACTGCATTCGCATTGCAGGGGTCAGGGGTTCAATTCCCCTCTGGTCCACCATATTGAATATGATACAACTCCCCTCTATGATATTTTTAGCAGATCATGAATATACTGACTTAAAAGGAAGAATACCCTCGTTACACTGTCTTGATATAACATACGTTGAATCAAGAGACAATCCCTATACACACTATATCTCTTTGGATAGAGCTCAACTTACAGGGACGTCTTTTAAAGGAGAATGCTTCCTCGCAAATTGCATATCTATGGTTACCGTGAATTTTTGGGAACCACGAAAGGCTACTCACTTTATTCTTCCCCTTGAAGTAATACAAGACTCTTTTCACCCTGAAATACAAGAAGATAGGTCTCTTGAACATTATCAAAATATACAGGCAACAGGAAATACGGAAAATTCTTCTGTTGTCGTTACCCTTAGCTCATCACAATTTTCATGAGAGGGTTATGCATTCTATTTCTTCCACTTTTTGGCAAAAAAACTCTTGATTAAGATTTTAAATTTTTATTTCAATTAAATCACCCGGAAAAGGATGGTGGAAAAGTGAGGCAGCGGATTTCTGATGGCCATTTTCCTTCATCCGTACAGAAAGTTCCAAATACGGATTGTCTTTGTGGCCTGATGATCCTTTTGCAACCACTAAGGTTCCTGCAACTTCGCTAAATATAGTTTTCACATATCGTGCTTTGTGCACAAAACCATTAATCGATACTGGCACATAACCGCCGTATTCATAGTTTCCTTTAAAATCCTCCATGGTTATAGTTGTTTTGATGTTTCCATAATTATCAATATGCGCCACATGAAAACCCCGTACTTCAGGAATACTATTGACATGCACTCCTTCAAGATCAAACTCTTGCTCCATTCCCTCTATAAGGTGTGCACATACTCGCGCATAGAGATCACGTGAGCGAAATTGCCCGCCCACAGCAAACCCTTTGTATAGATACATTTCGTCAATCTTTCTTTTGATAAAAGAAAAATCGTACCCTGCGTTTGGGCCGCACAGATATATACCTGAAACCAACTTGATCACGACAAATTCTGCCCCCTCTGCCGCCTCAAGTTTATCTTCTGTATGAGTGCGAAGATCAGTGTTTTGGAAAATAATAGTGTTTGCAGGCCTTCCATATCGTTCTTCCGTCTCGACCACTTGCGAGAGCAAAAAACCGGTATGAAACGTCGAGGGGAGTGAGGAAACAAACGTAATATGAGGAGTGTTTTCGCCCTTTACAAAACCCTCAACTACTGATTGTATCTCCTGACAAGTAAGCGTATCAGAAGCCCAATCAGAAATAATAATAAGTTTTTTCATATTTTTCCCAAAATCCCTCCCATTATTACAAAAATTGAGGCGAGCGTGATGACAACACATGAAATAGTGGCAAAGTAATTATAGAAACGATTATTCGTATAGCTCCCCATGAGATTTTTGCTGTTTGCAAACCGAAGGAGAAAAAAAATAATAACGGGAAGAAGCACGCCGTTTAAACCCTGTGTATAAAGGACTATACGAAACAATGAAATATGGGGACTCAAAACAACCAAACAAGCAATAATAATCTGGATGAGAAAAAGAAGATAAAACGACCTGCTTTTGGATATGGGTGAATCAAGACTCCCTTGATGTCCAAAAAATTCTGAAAACGCATATGCGGTGGTCAGTGAAATGACTACTGCCCCCATAAAACCGGCATTGATAAGTCCAAAACTGAAAAGAAGTGAGGCAAATTGGCCTGCAAACGGCGTGATAGCCAAAGCAGCCTCTGCCGCTCCATTTATAGGGATACTATGGATAAAAAGCGTGCCTGCAATTGCGACAATCATGAAAAATGAAAGCAAATCTGTGAGAAAAGCTCCAAAGTACACCTCTGCTTGTTCGTATTTGAGCTTGTCGGTCGTAAGCTTTTTGTCGACAATAAAGCTTTGGATGAAAAATTGACCCCATGGGGTGATTGTCGTACCTAGAAGGGCTATTGCAGAAAAAATAAATTCGCGTGAAAAGGTTATGCCCACCGGAAGGACAAGATTGTACACGGCCGTCTCCCATTGAGGTTTGGCGAGAAACGCCGCAGCAATATAGGCAATATAAAAAAAAGCAGAACCCAAAAAAATATTTTGATTGGTTCGATAGCTTCCTTTGTAGACGAAAATCGTCATAAATAATACGGCAAGAAGTAAAAAAGGAGCCTTTGGAAGACCAAAAAGAGAAATTGCTGCGGTTAACCCTGCAAAATTGGCGATGATTGACCCCATATTTGCAATAAAAAGCATCAAAAAAATCATCGCAGAAATTTTTACCCCATAATGTTCGCGTATCAGGTCGGCTAACCCTTTGCCAGTCACCACCGCAAGACGAGCACCCATCTCTTGAGTCACCGCAAGAAGGACTGTCACAATAAGAAGGATAAAAAGCATCGCGTAGCCAAATTTGGACGCGATGAGCGAATATGTTGCCACTCCTGCCGCGTCGTTATCGGCAACTGCAGCGATGACTCCCGGACCAAAAACCATGAGGAAAATCAATAGCCTTCGTTTGTATTTTGCGGCGAATGCTTGCATATTTTCATATTTTACTCAAAAAATTTTCGCCAATATCATCCATCGTAATCATACCAATGATCTTTTTATTCACATCAACGACAGGCAATGCAGCAAGTTTATATTTGATCAATTTTCTAAATACAGAATATAACGATGTATGTAAATGTATAACGATGACATTTTGGATCATAAATTTATATATGGGTGTTTCAACGGTCTGAAGTAGTAGATCGTGAAGGGAAAGAACGCCGTGAAGTTGGTTTTGACCGTTGACCACATATACGTAGGGGAGAAATGACATATCTCTCGTCTCCTTTCGTATCACCTCTATCACTTTTGCCGCCGTGTCAGAGCTTTTGACTGTCAGAACTTCCGTAGTCAGATATTGCCCAACCACTGTATCTTCAAGCTTCAACAAATGTTCTATTTCTGACCGCCTGTCCCGGGGCAAACTCTTCAACACTCCTTCTCTTCTTTTTGATGAAAACTGGGTCAGGATATCAACTGCCTCGTCAGGATCAATGAGTGAGAGTATTTTAACTGTTTTTTCAAATGCGAGTTTTTTGAGCAGTGAGATTTGATAGTTGAGGTTGAGTTCTGCGATGACTTTTGCGGCAAATTCTTTGTCCAAAAGATCTATAATCTTGACAATATTCCTTACGTTTGTCGCTTCAAGATAATCTGCAAGATCTGCCGGATGAAGCTTTTGCAGCTTTTCTTGCTTGATATTGAGTACCACTTTTCCGCGGGTCAGCTCAAGAGGTTGGATGTTTGACCATGGGATAATGGTCGAGGTCAGACCTTTGCCAAAAAAGGCAGACACTTTTTCAATAATTTTATCAGCTCCAAACCTACGCAAAATTCCCACAAGCCCGATATCAACACCACCAATAAAGAAGAAGTTTCCATTTTTCTGCTGAATAACAACGTCATTGACGCGTACTACTTTCTGTCCGCTCATATCAATGATCTGTTTGTCAACAAGGTTTTTGAAAACAAACAGTTCATTTTCTGCCAAAATAGTGGTCTCGTAGTTTTTCGAAACAGCGACCGTTGGACTCATGCGCAATAGGTATTGATGGGGAATATAAAGCGCCTCCTGTGATATTTGTTTGAGCGGTTTGACGACAATCTTTACAATCTGTGGAGTTTCAGTGAGGGTAAATACTGCATCATCAAGCGTCCCGATAAGGAGCCCATCCTCTGTATATACCCGTTTATTTTTTATTTCAGAAAAATAGATCATAGGGCTTGCCCGGTCAAGACTTTATAGGTATCTCTTGTGGGTGAGGGAAGGATCGAACTTCCGACCTCTGTCTTATCAGGACAGCGTTCTACCACTGAACTACTCACCCTAAAGAAGAGACGTATAAATAGTAATTATAGTCTACTCTCTTCAAGTTTTCAATCTATGGTACAATAGCGAAAAAGAGATATTTTGAGGTAAATTTCACATACCACCAGCGTGATATTATCAGATAAAGACATAAAAAAAGAGCTTAAAAAAGGCGTGATTATCATCACGCCTCCTCCTGATTTGAGCGTTCAACTTTCATCCTGTTCGCTTGATCTGCGATTGAGTAATCAATTTACCGTTTTCCAGCACGGCATGGTTCCTTTCATTGATGTTAAAAAAGAATTACCCAAAGAATTTACTCGTACTATTACTTTACATAAGGATAGCCAACATTTTATCGTGCAGCCCGGCGAGTTTGTGCTAGCTTCCACATATGAATGGATAGAGATTGCAACCAACGCTATTGCAGCACGTCTTGAAGGAAGATCCTCTATTGGCCGTTTGGGTATAACGATACATGCAACTGCTTCTCTTATTCCTCCGGGATGGAGGGGAAATATCGTCCTTGAACTAAGTAATATAGGAAGGATTCCGGTAGCACTTTATCCAAAAATGCGTATTTGCGCATTGACGTTTGAACGTATCACCACTCCTGTTGAAATTCCGTATCATAAGAAAAAAAACGCAAAATATATCAACCAAAAAGGTCCATTAGCGAGTAAAATTCACAGTGACTAATATAATCTATGATCATCGGCCCAAAAAAACTATTACAACTTGTTAAAACAATCAATCTCGTAGAGGATCTCGCAGAACGTGAACTGACTAATCCCGAAGGAGCGGGTTTTGACCTGCGTGCGGGTGAGATTTATACCATTGTCGGTGGCAAGGCATTTTTGGGTGTTGAAGAGCGCGAAACACCGAAAATCAAACAGATCGCCGCATACCTCCCTGCGAAAAAAACAACATTTATTTTTCAACCTCACGCATATCACCTTGTTTCTACCATGGAAAAGGTAAATCTGCCAGATACTATTACCGTCAACTTCAAACCCCGCACCACCACTTTTCGCAGCGGACTCCATGTCAGAAGTGGGAATGTCGCACCCGGCTACTCCGGTAAACTTACTTTTGCGATTATCAATCATGGACCCCTTCCTGTTGAGATCGAACTCGGGTGCCGCATCATCCATGCGCAGTTTTATATGGTTGAGGGAGGAGGATTTTTGTATCGGGGACAATGGCAGGGAGGACGCGTCACGACGAAAAGGAGAGAAAAACAAATTTAGACAAAAAATATGGATCATCCTGAATATCAATATCTCAATCTCTTGAAAGACATCTTGAAAAATGGAGTGGAAAAAAAAGACCATAATACGGGTATGGTGTTAAAAAGTGTGTTTGGTAGGCAAATCCGCTTTGATCTCTCACTCGGGTTTCCCCTGCTGACGACGAAAAAAGTTTACTGGAAGGGAGTATTATATGAGCTTTTTTGGTTTTTATCAGGACAATCAAATATCAAATATCTGGTCGATCAAGATGTGCATATTTGGGACGATTACCCGTACAAAATCTATCAGAGAAAGATCAAAAGTCAGAAAACACACGAAATGAACCAGAAAGAATTTATTGGAAAAATCAAAAAAGATGCGCTATTTGCAAAAAAATGGGGAAATCTTCCCTATATTTATGGGGAACTGTGGAGGAGGTGGCCGAAAAAAAATGGAAAAACTATCGATCAAATCGCATGGATACTCCATGAGATAAAAAACTTTCCTTACCGGAAACACATGGTGTTAACTGCATGGAACCCGGAATATCTCTACGCGATGGCAGATCAAGGAAAAGCCTTGAGTTATCCTTTGTGTCATATTTTATTTCATGTCAATATAGCCGGAAATAAACTGTCGCTGCAGCTTTACCAACGATCAGCAGATATGTTTCTGGGCGTTCCTTTCAATATTGCAAGCTACGCGCTTTTGACCATTTTACTGGCGCATCTTACTGGATATGAACCGGGTGAATTTGTCCATACGTTTGGAGATCTTCATATCTATGCGAATCATTTTGCGCAGGTAAAAGAACAAATTAAAAGGAAACCTCGTCTTTTCCCAAAAATCACCATCGATCCATCAGTCAAAGACATTGATTCTCTCAAACCCCATCATGTCTCCCTTCATGACTATCGTCCACATCCACCAATCAAAGGAAATCTTACGGTTGCTGGCGGATTTGATGAAAAAGATAGGAAAGGATATACATAAAAACATGATCGAAAAACCGACTATCAGTCTTATTGCTGCAATTGGTGAAAATCGTGAGTTGGGGAAAAATAATAAACTGCTCTGGCGTTTGCCTGCTGATCTTGCGCGTTTTAGAAAATTGACCCTTCATCATCCAATCATTATGGGAAGAAAAACATACGAATCAATAGGCAAAGCACTTCCTAGGCGAATTAACATCGTTATTAGTCATGAGAAGCGAGTATTACCCGATGCTGTTTGTGTCTGTTCATTTGAAGAAGCACTGCATGTTGCTAGACGACATGAAAAGAACGAGATTTTTGTGATCGGAGGAGCGCAAATTTATCAAGCTGCTTTGCCGTATGCAGATAAATTGCATCTGACAATCATTCATGAAACATGCAAAGACGCTGATGTATTTTTCCCGGATTATTCTGCTTTTAATAACGTACTATCTCAAAAAAAGGAAAGGGATGCAAAATATTCCTATACGTTTATGGAACTGACAAAGAGCTGATAACGCCATAATTTTCTGTGAACACTATGCATTTTGATGAAACCCTATCTTATCTTGACTCTTTGATAAGAGGAAGTGAACGAGCAGAGAAAATGCTCAAACTCGAACGCATTACTGATCTTCTCTCACGCATGGGAAATCCCCACCATCACTTCAAAAGCATTCACGTAGGTGGCACCTCGGGCAAGGGGTCAACAAGCTACCTGATTGCACACATCCTTTCAAAAGCTGGCTACAAAACTGGTCTTCATATTTCTCCTCATCTTGAATCGGTCACGGAGAGAATGCAGATTGACAATGCAGCCATTTCAGATGATGAATGCGCAGAACTTATTCAATGGATGATGCCTTTCATCAAAGATGTTGAAAAGGAAAATCCTTTTGGAAAACCATCGTATTTTGAGGTTTTAGTCGCTGCAAGTTTTGAGTATTTTAGACGAAAAAAAGTAGACATCGCGGTTGTTGAAGTTGGACTTGGCGGAAAGCTTGATGCCACAAATGTCATACAACCAATTATTGCAGTTATCACGAACATTGATCTTGACCATACAGAAATTTTGGGCGATAGCATAGAAAAAATTGCGCGTGATAAATCCGGAATTATCAAAAAAGGGGTTGATGTGGTCAGTGCAGCACACCAACCTTCTGTGATTTCAATTATCCGTGACGTAAGCAAAAGACAAAATGCTCATTTTATGCATATAGAGAGAAAATTTATCACAATACATCAAACAACGAAAATAGGTACATTTTTTGATCTGTATACACCCTTTCATCACTACCGCAATCTGCAACTCTCACTTATTGGAAAACATCAAGTAGAAAACGCTGCTTGCGCCATTGCAACGGTTGAGTTGTGCGGGAGATATGGACTGACAGTGCATAAAAAGGATATAGAGAATGCTCTTTCAACTGCTTCTTTTCCCGGGCGAATGGAGGCAATCCAAGAAAATCCCACGATCATCCTTGATGGCGCGCATAATCCGGCAAAAATGAACGCATTAGTATCCACGATAAAAGAACTGTATAACCAAAAGATTGTCAGCCTTATTGCATTCAAGCAGAAAAAAGATGTTGAGACCATGGTAAAAATTCTTGCGCCCATAACTCAAGCATTCGTGATAACGCAATTCACCATGACGACTGACGTGGGGAAAAATCTCGCATGCCCTGTTTCTATTATTGAACATGCAGTAAAAAAAATAACTCCTTCAACGCCAGTTTCCACCTATATATCACCACAGGAAGCGCTTGCATATATTATGAATAAAACTCATAGAACAGATATCATCTGCGTCACCGGCTCTTTGTATTTAGTAGGAGAAATAAGAAGGTTTATACGACTTTCCAAAAAAAACATTGATTTATTCGAGAGAAAAGACTATAAAAAAGTAAGTATATGTCTATAAAAAAAATTATTCTCTCCCTGAGTTTTTTTGCGATCATTTTTCTTACAGGTATTATTGCCTACTCAAACACTCAAAAGAAAACTTATCGTTCAAAAGCACAAGAATTTACCTTTAAATGCCCAGATTTTAACAAAGACGGAATTGTCGACAAAACTGACGTAGACTTGTTCACTACAGAAAATCTTCTCGGAAAAATAGTTGATAATTCTTCCCCTTATTTTATATTCGATATCAACAACGACAGTATTATAAACACAAAAGATGTCTCTCTCGTTTCTCAAAAGATCGAACAAAAAGTCAACGAATTATCAGAATGTCTTGCGCCAACTCAATTTCCACGAGAATCAGTTAACTTCTATAGAACTATAAATATAAAAATGAATTTGGATAGAAATGAGCTATACGAGTTCTATTTAAGTAATAATGATAGTTCCCTGGAAAGTCAAAGTGCTTGCGGCATAACAGTAACTGAAGAAAATCTCGGACCAGATAAAAAAACAATTATTCTGTCAAATCGGGCAGATTGATAAGAAAAACACAAAATGAATCGCTATATAATACTCTCGGTGACTGTGTAGCTATTAATGGAGAAGAAGAGGAACAAACCTGTAACATCCTCAAAACCACATGGAAAGATAATGTGATAAATCAGTGTAAAGAAGAAAATAAATGTGCCCTGTCCGAATCTCCTACAGTTTTTAGACCATCAGATGAACTGATATGTGGAAACGATGGTGTGTGGCATTCTTGCAATCAAACTAACGACGGAACAATTCTCTTTATTGATGAAGCTCCTTTCCAGTGCTACGGCCATTATTGGCGTTCTCTTTTAACCGCGCCATCAAATGAGTGGGAATTTGAAACAGAGGCAGAAATCATAGATGTAAATAAAAAACAATTGTTAAAGGAGATTTTTGATAAATTGCCAGAAAAAATTACTGGTTATTATGTACCAGAAGGAAAACGAACAAGCAGTGTCGGCAGCTATAAAGAAAAAATATTTTCAGCAAAATATTATAACGAAAAGAGCGAAGTACAATATCGCATTGATTTCGTCCATAAAGAAGTCGACGTACCTCCAGAAATGAGAGGTAGTAGTTTGGGGTTACCCGACTATAGTCCTAGAGAAGTTTATGCATTCGTTTATCAATACAACAAGAAGTATAAAGACAAACCAGATGGGAGTCAAAATCTCGTTAGTCTTTCAGAAACACGTCGAAGGAAAGATCATATAGAAAATCTGCTGGAAAGATCCGTAGATGAAGCTCTTGTTGTAATCATAAATAATCAGGATGCACTTTATGATGAGATTGAATTCAAACATCAATTTAACATAGACGATTCATCTGCTTCAGAGAGTGGAAAAATCATGTGGACCGTGACAGATGCGAAGGGGCCTGCCATTATTGATTTCACCAATTTTCTTCATGATTATAACAATAAACGTGGTATAACAACACTTCCTGTAAGCGGACCGATAAATAGACTCAACGAGACTGATGAAGAAATTATGATAGTAAGAGATAATGCTGACTGGATTTTTACTGTAAATGGATTGCTTACACAAACCAATGGTATTGATCCTTTAGGCGAAAAAAAACAAAAAAAGAATACTGGAAATATGTGGTTTACGATAAAGGACCCACAAGGGAAACCTTTACGAGTACAAGTGGAACGAAAGAAAAATCCTACCGAAAACAAACATGAATGGGGTTATTTTTATACCGATAAAGACGGCAAAAAACAATGGTTTAAGCTCACTGGTATTAAACCGCGCGATATACCATATGATAATGCAATTTCGGAACAAAATAATACTCAATCTGAACAAAAAGAACCCAATGAAGAAACCATCACGCTCAATAGTAACACGAAAGAACTTGAACTAATTGCAAAGAATAAGTATATAGGCAATAGTCAAACTTTTACACCCATTACATTTACAGATGAACGTGGACAGACCCATCGCGACGAAATACTAAGACTCACATGGGAAGGAAAAGAGAGAGGTTATATTTTAGAGTATTACGATCCAAAACCAGGAATTCAAGAGGAAGAAAGCTTTTATGAAATCCCAGAAGAGTGGCCATTGTCGGACATATTGGAAACTCTTCATCAAAATAGTGAATTGATACTCGAGGAACCTTCACCTCTTTCTCCTTCTCAACTACGAAAAGCAAATGAAGAAGAGATAACCGCATCATTTGAAGAAGAAGTAGAAAAAATTATAGAAGAAATTAAGAAATCACAAGAACGAGCAAAATCAGCAATTCCTTATTATTCTCTTTTTAAACCTTCAAATAATGAAGTCAATGAAGCTCTAGCAAAAATATTTGTTGGAGATCTTACTAAAGGAATAGAAGAATTAGAGAAGATTTTTGCAAAAAATCAAGGTAGTAAAACTACCAACCAAATTCTTCTTTATCTAGCTTTGACAGATGTATTTAACAAAGATTATGTAACAGCACGTTCACGACTTTTTCAGTTGCTCAAAGGTACTTCTTCTCAGGGTTATGAAGCAGAACTTGCAAAATATTTATTGCTCAAGGTTGATTCTTTTGTATTCATAGAAAGTGCAGTGCGATTTAATCATCTAGACTTTGAACAGTGGAAAAACCGCCTCCGATATCGAGGTTTTTATGCAGGCGAAGAAGCATTTAATAAAATTAAAAATCAACCAATAAATGCAGTTACTGAAACGCTTGATACTCTCAATCCTGCTTATTTCATAAGATACATGAGCGAAAAAGCAGGAAACATTCAAAATCCTATAGAAATAGCTGCGTATGAAAAAAGCATAAAAACACAAGGACTAAACCTCATAAGTCTTTTAATTGAAAAAGGATATGCCTTTGATATCACCACCGCATTACAAATCATAAATCAAAACGGCACTATTATTGATAGAGAAGGAAAGATACGCGATGTGTTTGGCGAGTTGGGGATAAAAGAAGCAAATAAACAATCATGGAGTGATCCAAAATCAAATAAACAGATTTATTATACCACCGCAATTTTTGAAATCCTGACAAAAGACCCTATGATTTCACTTGCTTCAGAAACTCAAAAAGGCTTGTTGGAAAACCCTTATCTATTTTTTGACATTAATCGTCAAGCCAATTTATTACATACAGCAAAAGAATATCAAAATCAAGACAATTTCTTAGCTGCAGCAACAATTCTACAAGAGCTCACTATGTCGGATTCACCTGAAATAGCTAAAGAAGCTTCTAATTTACTAAGCGATATTGAAGGAGAAGGATGGTTTAATATGTCGGATGAATTCTTGAGTTTTGGAATAGCAGACATTCTAGTTTCTCAAGCAAATCCCGCAGCTTTCTTGTTCTATGGAAAAGTCGCACAAACTGGCGGATCAGTCATTGCCATGACTCGAACTGGTGACAAATTATTGAGACTTGTACAAATAGGTAAATCTACGCTTATAGGCGCCCCGTTGGAAAGATTCATAGGTGAAGGCAATGGCAGTGTAATTTCAAGAATCATTGAAGAAGTTGGAGAAGAGGCTTTTGAATATGCAGCAGGAAGAATCCATCCTTCTCTTGAAGTTCTTTCAATGATGTTAAACGGAAATCCTCGTTCTAACTATTATTGGAAAAACATGACGGGAGATTACGCTAATACTATTTCTCTTACAGAGAATGTTTATTTAAATAATCATGTCGTTTCTCCTATTCTTAGGTTACCTGATGATGTAAATTATTCTTCTTTAAGACAGCATCTCTCAACACTACCCAATACTAAAATTACCATAGAGGAGTTCAATGGAGGATTTACAATACGTGATAGTGAAAATCATTCGTTTGCGGTTCTTGATTCCAATACCGCAACTCCCGCAAATAACGTCGTCGATCTTACTGCTTTAACAACCGAAGTGAAATCGCTCGATTGGTATTCTTTCTTATCGAAAGAAATATATCCTATTTTCTCTTCCGATATAAGTAACATTTCCAGCGTCCGAAATTGGTCAGATTTAAACGCGTATATTCAAAATAATCAGGTCATTTCTCTTGAAACCAATCAACTCTATAATCCATTGGATCTTATACAACAAACAGAAACTGTCGCATTGGGAAACAAATCAGCGCAAGAACTACTACCCTTAGAAGGTGGTATAAGAGAAAAAGCAGTTGAATTACTTCAAGAACAATCTCCGACAATCGTTGAATATCCTTTCGCCGAAAAAACGTTTTTCGACCGCCTATTAAAAAGAAAGAAACCGTTACCACTTGATCCTTATCAACAAACAATGCCTATTGTGCCAGGCAACACTCCAATTATATTTAAATACACTGTTGGTGATAATACTCATTATGAGGTAATTAATATGACAACAGGATCTAAATTAGATACTGCATATAACGATTTCAAAAGCACTCTAATAAAATCAACACAGTTTCACGGAACACAACTTAATGAAATAGATATTTTGCAATACATATATGACTTTATAAAAAAAACAACCCCCGTCGACTTCATAATATCTGATACCATACACGCTCAAAGCATTAATAGATATGTTGACATTGGAGAAACATGTCTTTACAAAGGCGGAGTCTGCCGACATCATGGACCGCTTGTTGCTGCCTTGATCGGCAGAGCATATATGGAAGGATTACTGCCTCGTCCAGCTACCTATCGCGCCAGAGATGGACATGCATGGGCACAATATAGAATGAATAACGGAGAAGAAATAGTTCTAGATGTCACTCAAAATAATTTTGGTCCTGCGCGCAAATTGAGCTATTTCGGATACGATAAAAAAACTCGATATTATGATGATGGCACTCTTAAAATAGATGATCCTCATAGGAATTCTGATCCTATTCCAGCAAGGTATTTTGACGATCCAGAATACGATACACAGCCTTATAAATTTGACCGAGCTTATACTATACATGATGAAGCAATGATTTTATCTCAAATGCATCAAATTATTCCAGACCATGTTCCTGCAGTTGATCAGTTCGCGATTAATGAAAATAATATTGTTGTTGATTATTATCCGAAATTAAATAATCATTATATTTCTCTTGATAGATATAAAAAACAAGGAGGTACAATAAATGATGAGCTAAATAAAGAGATTCGTCAGACTGTAAGCAAGCTCCACGAAGCAGGGTTTACACATGGTCGTCTCACTGAATGGACAATTATCATTTCCGATAACGGCAAAGACTTTCAAGTCATACGACCCATTGGGTATGCTAAAAATTTTGAACATGTTGAGGAGACAAAAACAGAGGATATTAAAGCTTTAGATAGCCTACTAAACAAATAGTAACTTGTAAATAATACCTATAAAAATTACATTTTCTTTTCAAAACTCACCATTTTTTCAGCATCAAAATATTTATGTTTCCAACTATAATCAATCTGTAAACAGTCCAAAATCCCAAATCCATCTTTGATGGCATCTTCAAATTCAAGATAGGTCATGAAATTGCCAATCCCCGGAAAACGGTGAATATCATTTGCACCCCGCGGTGTGTAATAGATGTTTTTATAAAGGATGTTGAAATCAACTGCTGCGAGATAGTTTTGAATATACACTTTGATAAACTTCGTTTTGTACGTACCGCTATTTTTCAAAATCGCCCGGTATGTTTCAACACGCGCATCTTCTTCAAGATCATTTTCATCCTCCGGAGCAAAACGATGTTTTGAAAGTTCAATAACATGTTTAAATTCATTAAAATCTGACGAGTTACTTATTTCAATACGCGGAGAAAGATCCATGATGCACTGATAATCGCGCTTGAGATTATACCGGTGTTTTTTTCCCAGAGTCGCAAGATACGCATCAATATGAGAAAACTGTCTTATATTTTTAAAGAATTTATGATCATCGGGAATTACTTTTACCTCATCCAGTTCTATGTCGTATGATTTTTCTTTCAGTCCATTGAGAAAAAAAGGGCGGGGAATAATTCTCAAAAGAAGATTGATAAATTTCGGGTCCTCAACAAAAAAATAATTATTTTCCATCCAATCACTGCCAAACCACAGGTATTGTTTTTTCTCGTCATCATACCACAGAGGTAAAACAGCCAGCGGTTTTTTCCCCTCATACACGGTATAGAAATACAGCGGGCATTGATATCCTTCATACCAAGCATAGCGAAAATCCCATTCATCAAAAAGCGTTTGTTTTTTCGAAAACTTCTTCCACAATAAGTTGCATTCTTCAACGGATGAATGCACTTTGACCGTGAGCCGTGGAATCAAATGTGATAATCCATTTTCGTAAAAAATTTTGTTTTCCGCGGTTTGTGGAAGGAGATAGGGAAGAGGAACAGATTTTTTGTTTTGATTTTTTTTGAACGAAGTTTCTGTAATAGTATAAAACGACATGATATTTTTGTTATAAAGAAGTACAAACGATTTGTCAAGGAGTAAATGAAAAAATACTGAAGTTATTTCCGTGCAACTAAAAAAAATAATTCCCAACCCAATTCGTAATGACCATTTATTTTTTTAAAATCAAGAATATTTCTCGCTATTTCAAAAGATTCTTCCTGACTGCATTGAGCATTATGCATGGTATGCATAAAATGTTTTGCTTCATCTACATCCATAAAATGCCATGGCACATACGATATCTCTAGGGATACATCTCTAAAACCTATTTTATTGACGATTTGTAATAATCTATTTTCAGAAAAGAAATCGTGCGGATGTCCATCTGGATGACAATGTGTTGGATTATCAATAGCGTCAAAATATTCTTGTGTGATGGTATTGTGTAAAGGATCGGCGATAACCAATCTTCCACCTTTTTTTAAATTTTGAAAAAAAGAATGAAGAGCTTGAATACGACCCCTCTCTCCTGTTGCTTTTTTTCTGTTATCAAAATGATGGAGAGTAGCCATGGTTACGATAGCATCGAAGTAACTGTTATGTTTTTCTCCTAATAACGGGTTATCTGAAGGTAAAAGAAAAGTTTTGATATTCAAATTTTCTTTTATATTTCTTTCGGCAACTGCAGCGATATTTCCCGAACTCATGTCTGTGGTAATCACCTCGCCTTGAAAATTAACTCTTTTTTGCCAAAGGAAACGTAACATAACCACCGCCTGTACCCACTTCCCAAATTTTTTCTCCCTCGGCGGCGTTTAATACGCGCAGCAATTTATTTAATTCATTCTGTCTGACGTGTTTTTTTTCACTATTGGCTCTTCTATAGTTCCACCATCTTTCCTCTTGTCGTGTAATATCAGTTGTTACATGCAGACTTTCCATATTATTGTTGAATCTAATTTTTACCAATACCTTTGATCACGCTCCCTAAACAGTTTTTTAACTTTTTCTGCTGATAGTTTGCGCCCATTTGAATGAAGATCCCCAATCTTTCCCTGCACTCCATACTGATATACACATACGTGTTTATCAACGCTTCGAGAACACAGACCCTTCAGTTCTGTTACTATTTCTCCCGGTTGAAAGTGACCGATTGAGAAGATATTTTTATCTTCCTTACTAATACCAATAACACAAGCTCCAAAACTCACGTCCATAGCATTTACTACAATGTGAGGCAGTAAATTAAATTCGACGCTTCCTTGCTTAATATCAACTTCTTTTGAGTCTTGCCGCTCTAATTGTTCCATATAATGAAAAAACCCCCGCTTAGGCGGGGGTTCATGTGTAAAATAATTACTTTTTTACATCATCCTTCCGCCTTCAGGGGCATAAAAGTAAAAAGGATGAAAAAAAGAAACCAAGATATGTAATTGGTTATTGTCAGAATTTTCATGGTCAAAATAATAGTATAGCATATTTTTAGACAAATGCAACTTCTATCTTTCACTGTTATAATAAATCGCATGAAAAGGTTTTTTGTGTGGTTGATACTGTGTTACCTTCGTTTTTGGGCGCATGTTGCCCTTACTATTCATCGCCCAAAAATCATCGGCATTACCGGATCAGTCGGAAAATCCTCCTGTCGCAATGCAATCTATGCTGCGATCAAGAACAGCTTTTGCACAAAAATGATTGAAAAAGGCAATTCTGAAACAGGTATACCGCTTGGCATTGTGGGACGAGAACTGCATGATTATTCACTGCTTGATTGGCTGTGTGTTGTGACGCGTGCTCCATGTGGGATTTTCAATCTTCGCAACACCGATGTATTGATCGTTGAAATGGGGGTGGATGAACCAACGCCACCCAAAAACATGCAGCACCTACTTACGATTGTAAAACCTGACATTGCGGTACTGCTTAATGTATATCCTGTACACACCATGCAATTTGAGAAGATATTGGACGCACGCGATATTCACAAAACTGATGAGGAAAAAAGGTCAAAAATACTTACGACTTTAGCATGTGAAAAAGGAAAAATCATCACGCAATCTGGATGCAAAACCGCTATTTACAATACTGACAGTCCATATATGAGAGAAATACTGAATACAATGAAAAAACAGCCAAAAAATCTTTTTTCTTTTGGCACTTCTCACGATAATACACTTTTTTTTAAAAATTACCGCGTACGTCTTGATGGTACCTCGTTTACGTTTGCGGGAAACAATACAGTGGAGCTTTTTTTCAAGAAATATCTTTTGCCCAAAGCATATCAGGAAATTTTTGCTGCTACTTTACTTGTTGGTCTTTCGTTGGGGATTGATATCTCAAAAATAAAAACACACCTTGAGGACAATTTTACTCTACCTGCCGGACGCTCTACTCTTTTGCCGGGAATAAAAAATACCAGTATTATTGATTCCTCATACAATGCCTCACGCGCCTCAACCCTCGCCATGCTTGAACTTGTTGAAAATCTGAAACAACAAACGGGGAAACAAATAGTTCTCATATATGGAGATATGCGGGAACTGGGAGAATTGGCCCGTGAGGAGCATCAGATAGTTGCTGAAAAGATTATAACGATTGTTGACTATCTCTGTTGTGTGGGGCCTTTGACAAAAAAGTATGTCATTCCTTTTATCGAGAAACATGCGGGAATAGTGAAAAAATCCGTATGGATGGAATCGGCAAAAAAGGCAGGGAAGTGGGTGGCGGAAAAAACCCCTCACAATTCAATCATTTTGGTAAAAGGTTCACAAAACACCATTTTTCTTGAAGAGGCGATAAAACCACTTCTTCGCGACGAAGAAGACGTTTCACACTTATGCCGGCAAGAATCATATTGGATGAGCAAAAAAGAAATCTATCAAACTACTTCTTCTTAATGATGAACTTATCTTCGTGATCCTCGATATAATATCCGCGTTCTTCTATTTCACGACGCAACTTATCGGAGGCCGCAAAATCTCTTTTTTTTCTTGCCTCCTCGCGCTTTTGTGCAAGTGTATATATTTTCTCTGGTATCATTTCTTCTTTCGTATCTTCAAGTCCCAATCCCAGCACTCGATCACATTCAATGATCAAATCATATTTGTCACAAGAAGGGATGTTTGACTTGATTATTTCCCAAACCACAGCACATGCTTCAGGTAATTGCAGATCGTTTGATAAAGCATTTGCAAACTTGTTTCTTAAATCATCAAGGTGTGATAATTTCTCCTGCGAGAGTGATACGCGTTCTGTTTGCTTTTTGAGCGCATGTACTGCCTCACGCAGCGAACGATATCCATTTACTGCAGCTTCCATAGAATCCCACGTGAAATTGAGCGCGCTTCTATAATGGCTTTGTACGTATAAATAACGCAAGGCGCGCGGATCAAAACCTCCTTTTTTTATGTCATCAATTGTATAAAAGTTGTTTTTGGACTTGCTCATTTTATGACCATTTACCATGAGAAACCCTGCATGAAACCACGTGCGCACAAACTGTTTGCCCGTAGCTCCTTCGGATTGTGCAATTTCATTGGTGTGATGGACAGAGATATGATCAATACCACCTGCATGAATATCAATTGTTGCTCCTAGATATTTCATACTCATTGCCGAGCACTCAATATGCCACCCCGGAAACCCATCACCCCATGGAGAATCCCAATGCATGGTGTGATTTTGAAACTTACCCATCCGTTTAAACCACAATACAAAATCAGTGGGATTTTTTTTGAAAGGGTCAATAATTACCTTATCTCGTGCGCCGACTTTTTTTTCGTCACTACTTTGACCGGTAAGTTGACCGTAGTTTTTGAACTTTTTCGTATCAAAATACACCGCCTCCTCTGTTTCATAGGTATACCCTTTTTGAGAAAGTCGGGTAATTAAAGCAATCATTTCAGGGATATGATCTGTCGCGCGGCAAACAATATCAGGACAAACAATGCCGAGTAAATCAGTTGAGACAAAGAAATGATCGGTAAAAAAACGCGCCACGTCCCATACGGATTTTTTTTCCGTCAGGGCCATCTTCTCAAGTTTGTCCTCGCCGCGATCAGCATCATCTGTCAGGTGCCCCACATCAGTAATATTCATCACATGTTTTACTCGGTAGTTGAAATACGAAAGAACACGCTTCAAAATATCCACCGTACAATAGGTGCGCAAATGTCCAATATGCGTATGATCATATACCGTCGGTCCACAGGAATAGAGCGTCACAAGAGGAGGGGAGAGCGGCATAAATTTTTCGACCGCACGGCGTGCCGTATTATAAAGAAACATATCCTTATTGTATAATAAACCTCATGACTAAGCCGACATATTTCTATGGTAAACTAATGCCACAGTTTCGCCATCTGACATTACTTCCCTTTTTTAAGAGGCAAAAAATACTGGCTTTTTCTCCTCATGCTGACGACATTAGTATTGCAGCAGGTGGATTTCTTGGACAACTTGCGAAGATAAATACTGTCATCCCCGTTCTGGGATATACTGGCTGGTGCGGAGTAGACAGCGGACTTTCAAAAAATGAAGCAATACTCCTTCGGGAGAAAGAGATTACTCATGAAGCACGTATTCTCTCGTTCACACCGCCAGTTTTTTTGCGCCTGTCAAGCTACGATCGAGATTGTCCACAAAACTTTGCGAAGGACGCAGAAAAAGTAAAACGTCTCATACAAAAAGAAAAACCAGATATCGTCTTTATACCTGACATACATGACGATCAACCCCGCCATAAACAACTAACCCTGTTTGTGGGAAAAGCTTTAAGAAGCATGAAAAACATACAAATATTTTTTTATGAAACGCCTTGGAAATTGTTTTCACAAGGTGATTTCAATTGCATCATTCCAATTTCACCGCCGTTTTTCGAGAAAAAAATCGCCGCGATAAAAGCGCATGCATCACAGCTTGCGCGCACTGATTTTGTCCGTCTTGCTAAGGCTATTGCATCTATTCGGGCAGAAACCGTGGGAGAGCAGAAAATCGGCGGATACGGAACAGAGAAAATCAATGTCGGACACTGGGTAGAAGTGTTTTCATACAAAAAAGCGACGAGTGTATGAACATATATCGAAGATAATTACCCAGGAGTATTATTGCAGAATGGGGGCATAACAAACAATACCTATGAAACAACTTCAGAGATGAAAAAGAGCAAAAGAAGAGACGCTGATAAAAATGTAGCCCAAAAAAGAGCGCGAAGGCTTTGAGCTACTACCGACGATTTTTCCTTCAGCGGAAAAAAGGAGAAAAATGTCGAAGCCCCCACAAAAACAAATCCGCCTAGTACACTTTTTCCTACCCAATGATGAAAAAATGTCAAAGTCAGCCATTCTTTGATAGTCGGATATATCTCTGCCCATACCGTGACAGCGGCAAGAAACACCACCGAAACAATCGCTCCGCATATAAAAGCATAGAGTGTTTTTATTTTATCATCCATATAATTATCGCGCTGCACCAGAGATAAGCATACCTGATAATGCCAATACGACGCTTAAGAAAACTATTAAACCCGCAATACTTGCCACCCCATACCGCATATCTTTATTTTTTGCTATTTCTTCTTTTCCAAGTAAGATCATCAGCAAAACCACCGCGCTTAAAATGGGAATAAAAAGAAAAATATGTTCTTTTGCCTCCATGAAAATCGTATGCGCGAAAGACCGTTCATCTGCAAGAATGAACGGCTTCACGATCCCGCCATAATAAAATATGTAATAATAACCACCAAAAATCCACGAAATAATAAATGATGCAAGTCCGAATGCGCTTTCCCAAGCAAGAAACCGAAAATGGGGCATTTTTTTTAAGAAGCCCATGCAGACAGTATAGTAAGAAATCATCCCAAAAACCCCTGCAAACACATGGATGATAAGTGCATTTCGCACGATTTCATTCATAGTTTAACGTGCATGCTTTTTTTAACTACTTCCAAAATCACTGCCACGATAAGCACTGCAATAATATAAGTATACATGATTTTTGCATATGAAAGACTGCCACCTCTTACAATTCCCAGAATAAGTGCTGCGTACCATGAGGTGAGAGAGACCGCACTCCCTAGCCACGCGGGAATTTTGCGCAGCTCAAACAAAATAGCGTTTATGAGGATCAAACCAACAATAGTTAGCTTCGCCCACAATTTTTCGCTGTATAAAAGCTCTGTTCTCCCAGTTAAACGATAGAAGAGTAGAAACCCAAAACCAGAAAGCACTAGAAGTATCATACCGATGCGCAAAACTTTATAGGTGGTTTTCAAATAATCTGCTTCAAGAGGTTCTATGTGGCCATCTTTTATGGCTTTCAAAAAAAATATCTCCGCAAACGTCGCTCCCCCGACACCCAACACCGTGCCTATGATATGAACAATAATAAGCGTCGTCTTTATATCCATAAGCTTCTATTTCAAGCATAGAAAACTTTTACAAGAAAAACAAGGGGATTATTAAGTATGAAAAATGACCTATAATATGGTATAATAAAGGTTTATGGGAGAATTAGTGGGTAAATGCGATGTAAAAACAATGATCGAGGAGAAGTATGGGGATAACCCTCACTATGTTGATCCCAACATTATATTGATCGGGGAACATATGACTATTGTTACATATCGTAATCCACTCCTTCAGTGGAAAAGACTTTCTGATGGCTTTGTGGTAAAAACATTGCAGAAAATTGGTGAAATACACTTCGATCGCAATATTCCGTTTATAAAAAGAAATGAAGCAGTCGTCGGTTTTGTGCGAACACTTTTTAGTAGTTTTCAAGAAGAACTAACAGAACTCGCATTTTTGTGTAGAGAGAATGATAAACGGCTCAAAAGAGTGCAAAGTTTTTTTGGACTTTCACATATTGCTGGACCACTTGCGAGACGACTCGGATTTGATGTGTCGGCAATCAGAAACCCGTTGACTCGATATGAAGTTACTGCATCTAACAAACAACTAATATCAGAAATCGTATCGTATCATCCCTCATGGACCATGTTTGAGAAAAACTTTAAACCTGCACAAAGAGCGTATATCTCCAGAAATAAATTGGTACAACTGTATGGATAACTCCAACGCTCTCCGTAACCTGCCCGCGATGCCTTGCGGCCCGCCCGCAACGACTGCGTCCTGCGATGTCGGGTGCGGCAACGCATGGCAGGCGGGTCCCCGCGGTTACGGAAGCTTTTTTTCATAAAAGTCATAAACTATTTTAGATACTCCTTGAATTGTTTTTCTTCCCTCGGGAATTGTCGTTTCCTTACCAAAAACTACCAAAATATACGGTTTTTCATACATGACAATCGCTGCATCATGATAAACGTCTTCATAATATCCAGTTTTATGAATAACTGGAATATGTGGAGCTACTGCTTGAGGAATGCGTGTTTCATCATGGGTCTTTTGCATAGTGCCAAAAAGAAATTCTGTAAGCTGTTTGTTTAAGACACGACCCTCGTAGAGAGATTTCAAAAAAATGCCCGCATCATATGCGGTGAGTTCGTTTGTGTGCACATTCAAACCTTTCATACCTATTGCCTCTCCTATATGTTGCATGTTTTTGAAACCTGCTATTTGATTTAAGATATCCCAGGCTTCATTGTCGCTTTTATTGATCATTATGGTTAAAAGATCTTCGATCGTTTGTCCTTCACCAACATTTCGTGCAAAATCTTCCTCTCCTTTCTCAATCATGGTAAGGATGCTTACCGCAGTCAACACTTTTGTCACACTAGCTCCATGAAAAATTACTTTTTCATTGATCAAAAGCTCTCTTTCATCTGATAAATCCGACACCACCACCGCCCACCTTCCCTTTTGTTGTTGTATAAATTCCTCAAGCGCAGTTTTAAGCTGTTCCCAGGGGGTCTTCATATCTTCTAAAGGTCTTTGTTGAGGATAAGACGTCAACTTGAAAGATAGTGGAGTTTGAGGCGCTTGATAATTTGTAACAATCTTGTTGCTACTCCTATTTAGGGAAAATATAATGAGAAAAACAAGAATAAAAAGAAACAGCATTATAGAGAAAATACTCCTCATGGATGACATATCATTAACATGATATCATGGAGTAAACATGAAAAGACTCATATTTTTCCTCATATTGCTGTTTTTTCTGCTATTTTATTCAACTAAATCAACCAAAGTAGCTAAAAAAGAAACTCCTGATAAAATTATTGATTTTATCACGAGAAATCACCCACAAAACACTTCAGCAAAAAAGCTTCGTTTAGACGATATATTCATGTACTGGGATCCTGAAGATGAAATTGAGACAGGCCAAAACTCCAACGAGATTACGCTGCTCGTTACCGGAGATGTACTTCTTGCCCGTGCCGTCAATGCTCAAATGATCAAGAAAGGTGATTTTCGAGGTCCTTTTCGCCATACCGCAACCTTTTTACAAAATGCCGATCTTACCTTTATCAATCTAGAAACACCACTTCCAAAACTATGCCCCGCCACAACTTCAGGCATGACCTTTTGTGGAAGTCAAAAAGGTATTGAAGGGCTACTATTTTCAGGAATTGATGTCGTCAATCTTGCTAACAATCATATCGGCAATTACGGACAAACAGGCATTACCGAAACAATCGAAGTTCTTGAGGGTAATAAATTTTACATCACTGGACAGGAAAAACCTGCTATTGTGGAGATAAAAAACAAAAAGATCGGTTTTTTGGGCTATAACGATATAGGAGAAACAATAAGCAATACATATCTGCAAGATATCCAAAACGTGCAAAAAGTCGTAGATTTTGTTGTCGTGATGTTTCATTGGGGCAGTGAATATACATATCAGACACATTCAAGACAAATTGAACGAGCTCACGCAGCTGTCGATGCAGGAGCAGACCTCATAGTAGGTAATCATCCACACTGGGTACAAGGTGTGGAAATATATAAAAATACGGTTATTGCTTATTCTCATGGTAATTTTATTTTTGACCAAATGTGGTCGCAGGAAACCAGAGAAGGAGTTATAGGAAAATATATTTTTGATGACCAGGGTGCAAGAGAAATCCGTTTCTATCCCATTATCATTGAGGATTACTGGCAACCACGATTTGCTCACAAACAAGAAGCTGAAAGAATTTTGAAGAATATGAAAAAGTTTAGTATTTTCTAACTCTTAAGTTCCAACCGCCATATCATCCGGCACCGCATCATAAATAATTATCTTTTCCCTGCTTACAGTATATATGATTTTGATACTATTATTGCGCGGCCGCATATATATGGTAGGCTCTAGACTAGAATAGCATAAGCTATACTAGTAGTAATGATTGTCAGAGCAAGTAAAATCGGCGATTTCAAACTAAAAAAACTTATTTGGCATTTTGTTGTTGATATTGATGCTACAAAAACAAGTCTTATCGTACG
>DATDXN010000031.1:0-27302 GCA_035289305.1 Patescibacteria group bacterium | reverse complement strand
ATGGTTGCAAAGTAAATTTTATGCTACACTTAAAGGAATGCGAATGGAGATACGGAAAGAAGAAAGAACAGTTGTGCAAAGAGCTTATAGTTTTACTGAAAAAGTATCGTTTTGTTAGAATTTCCTAGTCTAGAGCCTATGTTGTTATTATGGGCGTAATTTATTTAGCTCACTCTATAGTTGCAATTTGATCGGTCTTATAGTATAATACGGGAAATATGGAGAAAATAACGGTATTGTGCGCTTTATTATTTATTGTTCTGATGCTCCCATCTATCGCCTATGCGCAATACGCGATTGCCGTCAGCGCGCCCTCTATCACTATTGATAAAACCGTGGGCGTGCCCGGAGCAGTCACCAAAGGCGGTCAAACATCCCTTACTTTTGTAGATAACCTCGGTACTGCAGACTATAAATTTGCTCCCGGGGCAGAGGTATCGTTTAAACTTGTCATAAAAAACACATCTTCACAAACCTTGACCGATGTGACCGTCACTGACATACTTCCCTCGTATCTCGAAGTGGTTCAAACAGACGGGACGTTTGATGCAAAGGCCCGCACCGTGACCATACCGGTGGGGCAACTAAACCCTAATCAGGAAAAGACGTACATGATCACGGTAAAAATAGCCAAACAGGACAAGCTCCCTGCGGATAAAGGATTGTTTTGTCTGGTCAATAAAGCAATTGCGAAGGCAGAAAATGTTGAAGATAGCGATACCGCGCAGTTTTGTATGGAAAAGGGAGTGAAAAAAGTGATGCAAGTGCCAGCAGCCGGACCTGAAGCAGGTTTACTCGTTTACGGCGCAGAGCTTGCTGTGTTGAGTTTGGGGCTATATATAAGAAAAAGATTTGCTTTTTGAGAATTTTGTGGTATAATAGGGTAATTTAAAAATTCTTTATAACATTATAATCTATGAATCAGGAACGACCAAATAAACAAGAACAACTAAATCCTAACGACAATCTTTCTCCTTTACAAAATACACTTGAACGACATCATCGTTCAAATATGAGATCAAGAATTATTTTGGGGGCAACCACACTCACAGCTATTGCAGGATTATACGCCCAAGACTGTGCAGAAGACAGACAAACGATAAAACCACTTACTAAAATAAAAGAAAATACCGAAAAAATTCTTTCTTCAGTTGGAGAGGATCAAACGACAAAAGACCCTACACAAAAAAGATCATTACATCAAAAGAGTGATGAAATTATTCAAAAAACTACTGAAATTAAAACTGATACAGGCGTCATCCGCGAAGACACCGCTGAAATGCGACCACTGGTTAAAGATACAAATACACGAGTCAAAAAAATTGAAAAGAAAGTTGATGAATGCTGCCCGGATGAAAAAAAACCCGCTGAAGTAAAAAAACAAGAGCCAGTTTCCCAACCTATTGTGGAACAACCATGGACCGTAACCCCTCCTCCACCTGAAAAGAAAGAGGAAAAAAAAGAAGCAGCTCCTCTGGTAGATATTAATCTTTCGATCAATATTCAAAAAATTCAACCAAAACCCCCAATAAGAGAAGAGTTACCTAAAGTAAAAGAAGAAGTCACTCCTCGAATACAAGAACACGTAGTCACTATCTTTGAGGAAGCGCCGGACTTTTTGCAGGACATCCCCGAGGATTGGAGATGGGTTTTTGATGCTGATGGTTTGGCGCCAAACCACTATCAAATTTTTGAGACAGCTGAAGCTTCACACTTGAACGTACCCAATAAGGGTATTGGATTTTTCTCCCTTGGAAAAGGTGAAATCACTATACAAGGAATCAAACAAAAAATCATGATCAAGGGCGAGGAAGGTACGGTCACACATGTAATTTTGCTCGGTTCCAAAAGCCAAAATACTGACACTCATATTATTTGGCACGATCCGGGAGCAAATGTCGAAGCACACCGCAATTTCACCACGCGAGATAAAACAGCGGGACTGACATCTCGGTCTGTAAGCGCAACATGGTACAGCGAACAAATTGTACAAGCAGGAGAATCGCCAAATGGTGGAGGTAAAGGAGAAGGAGCAGATTATATTGACCTTCACATCATTGATCTTGAACCAATGGTAAGAGCAAGCGGCAAAATGCATAATCCCTATTTAACGGTACGTATTCCAACCGGAAAAAGAAAATAATTATGAATAAAGAAAGAGGATATTTTTCATTTACTGAAAAGGCCCGCAAATATCTCAAGGAATTTTCGTGGACAGCGAGTTTTGCAGTGGGACTTTTGGGCTGTGGGATAAAAGAAAAGTCTTTTAAAACAGATGCATTAAGCACTGGCACAAAAAAAGTTTCAACTCCCGCGCACCCTCCTGAAGAAGGAGAAAAACTCGTCTATGAGGAATTTGAGCTTGAGACTACTACTGACGAAAGCGAGTCAGGAACAAGTGTATTTATGCCCGAAAGTCTTTACAAAAAAGCTGTAGATGAACAAGTAGGAGATATCGTGAGTCTCATGAATACTTTTCACCCGGAGCAACCCATCAGTGAAGAACAGTTTCACACTGCCCTCTCCAACATACAGGATATCGTAGATCAAACTCCATGGCTTGCAGAGCTTGTCGCATCAGATAATCTTCTGAAAGGTAAAGGTCCTCACTTTGGCGGACACACACTTCAAGCATCAGAAACAGGAGCAGCTCTGGTTGAGGTCCCCCCACAAGGTTTTACCTACTTGTCAGGCTCTCACTACAGCCTTGATGTTGATACTATCGAATATAGAACTCGCGTCCCTGCAAGAGACAACACTGTACAACTGACCTATATCGTCAATACGACCGATCGATCCCTGTCTGCCGCTATTAGCAATTACCCACCTGGTTCAGTATGGGCAAGCAGAACTGAAGCACCCGAGGATAATAATAATCCCCCTATTGATATGGCAAGCCCGCAATTAAGCCTCATTACGTTGACCGAAGAGTTAATTTCCACAGCATATATGCACGACTATGCGGCAGTAACCGTGGTGTGGGCAGATGGAGCTGGTGGACGCGGCACACCACAAAGCATAGTGCTTCCTCTGAATAACACGCTTGGATTTGTGCTTGAGAGATCATATCCCGGCAAAGACCGCGGATACATGAAGCATAAACACCCCGTCAAAAAACCAAATCGAACCCGATAGTCTCACTTCAATTATTTAATCAATTGAAGTCCTTTTGAAAAATATCAATACTTCGCCGTCGGGCTGGGCAATTTCTTTCACTTTCTCAAACCCTTTTACTCTCCCCTGTATGAAGTACTCATTGATTTGACTGCGCACTGCAAACTGCCGCAATCCAGGACGAGACCCTATACCTGCAGTCGTTTGAGGAATGACCGCACAATCAACCATAGAAAGATAGTCGTCAAGCTCTCTTTCTCCGATAAATTTTTCTTTGCCTCCGGTATAGCGGATAAAATCAGTATCCACCTCCTGAAAGGTTTGCGGTACGCTCTGCAAAAGACTATAGAGCGCAATATTGACTATTGAACCACTTATGTATGGCTTTTCGACATTGATGAAAAAACGTGAGAAATGATTTTGCTTCATACATGTTTTTGAAAGAAAACTCGCAATTTCTTTATCAGTGCTATTCCAGTTTATATTCGTGTAGAGAAGCGGCACCGGGTCGGTATGCACATAATAAATATCCATCCACCCGACAGCGGGAAAATGCACTGCTTTTTTATATTTGGGGCTCAAGAAAAGCCCAAAAGATAGTATGTAATACGCAGCGACCATGTAGACCATGACAAATGATGCATACCCCATGAGGAATAGTTTTCCTTTTTTGAAGACATATTCCACTCCCCAGGCCATGATCATCGCCACAAACGGCATCGTGGGGATGAGATATCGTACATTTTTATTCTCGATGCCAAAGGTAAAAAACAGGTATTGAAAAATAATCGGGATGATAATAAAAAACCACCATTCTTTCCTTCTGGCTTTTGCAATGAATAGAATGCATGAAATAAAAAACAGTATAAATCCGATAAAATGCGTTTGAAAATTGATGATGAGTTTGGGGTAAAATAAAATATTTTCAAGGCTCGTGAGGATAGTCGGATTGTCGAGATTGGCTGTTTTTGAAACTGCGGCAGTGTAGAAAATCTGACGAAGGTTGATGATATACCAGGGACTCGCAACGAGCACCACGATGACAATCCCCTCAAGAAGATGCGTATATACTTTCTCCCGTGCTTCTTTTTTCGAAAAAGCTGTATAGAGCGTAAAAAGAAAGGGAACAAGCACGAAAATCGGCGCCACCCATTTGATCAAAAAACCAACCGCAACGAACACAAAAAAGGCAGCTGTGCGGCGGCGATTGGTGAAATACTTTGAGGCGATAAGAAAATAAAGACTTGCAAGGATGACGGCGGTTAAGGGAATATCAAGCATGTGACTTCTCCCTTCTTTTACCACCATGACAAAAAAACTAAAAAGAAATGTTGCTAAAATGGCAATGCGCTTGTTTTTGAAGATGACATCGGTCAAAAGATATGAAAAAACAAGTGAGAGCGATAAAAATATCGTACCGCTCAACTGAACTACACGCGCATCAAACGGTGAAAAAATACCCAGTAAAGCCCCAAACCAGTGAATAAAGGGAGGATAGTAGTTGGAAATAGTCAAAAATTCATAGAGATTGAAAGAAAAAAAGTGCGTACGGATATAGTCAAAAAAACGCAATGAAATAACGGTATGAAACGCGGCGTCGTAGGAAGGAGGCGTATTGTTGAGGAAAATCCATAGGATATTGTGCACGACGTGAAACACAATAAGACCAACTAAAAGCACCAAGCTATAGCCTGTTTTTTTTCCCTGTTTGTCTGGTTGCTGACGATCATTATTGCTATAATGTGAAGTATTCATATGTATACTGTACTAAAAAAACATATCGACTATGCCCTTCTCGTACTTATTTTGATTGCATTGGTTGTGAACTACACCAATTATACACCGGGTACCTTTCTTTCGGGATGGGACACGCTTCACCCGGAGTTTGACTTTGGCGAGTATGTAAAGCGCATCATCTCTCTATGGCAACGGCATCAAGGATTGGGCGCTCCCCCTTCACAGGCACATCTCTCCGAACTACCCCGCATACTGATCGTTCGCCTCTTTATGTTTCTTTTTCCCCTCTCATTTATCCGCTACGCGTATTTTTTCCTCATGATCGTGATGGGACCAGTCGGTGTATACCTGTTTTTGCGCTATGTTTTGGAAAAAGACCAATCCCTACGGGGCACTCCCGCACAAATAGGCGCATTTTTAGGAGGGCTCTTTTACCTCTTAAATCTGGGCACCATGCAACATTTCGCAGTTCCTCTTGAGATGTTTGCGACGAAGTTTGGATTTTTGGGTTTTCTGTACGTGTATTCGATCAAATTTCTGTATACAGGCAAGAAAAAATATGTAATCATATTTTCTCTCTTTACCATCTTTTCCTCTTCAATGGCCCACACCGCAACGCTCTGGTATATATATGCCGTGGGGCTTGCGGTATATCTTTTCGCTCTTTCTTTTTTACACAAACGGAAAGACTTTTTGAAAAAAACTTTTTTGCTCATTGGGATCACGATCGCGCTCAATCTCTACTGGATACTTCCCAACGCCTACTATACGCTCTATCATAACAGCGCTGTCATCAACTCCAAAATTCATCGGCTTTTTACCGAAGAAGCCTTCCTTCATAGTAAAAATTATGGATCGTGGAAGGATGTGCTCTTTTTCAAAAATTTCTTGTTTGACTGGCGTGTACCCCTTATCTCATCAGGTGACACATATCCTTTCGCGCAGGAACTACTCGCTCCATGGACATCTCATCTGCGAAATCCGTATGTATCTGCAGTAGGATATTTATTTGGACTTCTGTGGATTGCAGGAGTAGTACTTGTTGTCATAAAAAGAAAGATTTTGTTTTTAGGTCTTATTCCTTTCTTCCTCATTTCTATAGCGTTTCTCCTCCCAAATCAGTTCCCATTTTCTTTCTTTTTTGAGTGGGCTCGGCAGAAAAGCCCATTTCTCCAAGAAGTGTTTCGTTTCCCCTTTACCAAATTCTCCCTTTCTCTTATTTTTTTCGCCTCTATTTTTTCTGGATTCATACATAGTCACCTCACTCGTATAATCAGTACTCTTCCCATACGGAAAATCCGCGCCTTTTGTCATTCTCTGTATTTGTATCTTTTTATCGCTCTTATCATTTACTCTACTCTTCCTGTTTTTTCGGGGAATTTCATAAATAAAATAGTACGCGTACCCATACCACAGGAATACTTCTCGCTGTTTGAGTGGTCGAAAAAACAAGACAGAAACCGCATGTTGATGCTCCCGATACATACCGTATTTGGCTGGACCTATTACACATGGAATACGCCTCCCACGACATCTCTCTATCAGGGTGCAGGGTTTGCCTGGTTTGGACTCCGCCAGCCGCTTCTGAACCGTGAATTTGACCGATGGTATCGGTACAATGAACAAAGCTACCGGGAAATTTCCTACGCAGTTTACTCGAAAAACACCGTTCTTTTTGAGAAGCTCCTTGAAAAATACAACATCCGCTATATTCTTTTGGACAAAAATGTCGTAAATCCAGGAAGTGGTCAATATCAAACGAAGAAATTGTTTTACCCTGAACTTATACAGCTTCTTACCGGCTCTCCCTCTCTCCGCCTTGTCCAAACGTTTGGTGAGAAAATACAGGTCTTTGAATATATACCTACTCGAAATGATCGCGCGCTTGACACTACATCTTCGTACACAACGATTTTCCCTCTCTATACAGGAAACTATATAGACCATGCATATGTCCAAAACGAGACATATATCACCAAACAAGGAGAAGAGATATCTTCACACGAGCTCTATTATCCGAGCCGGATACTCATCAACAGCAACGAACGATTAAATGAAAATATGGTCAACATATCCTCCACGACTTATTCCTTTACACTTTCTCCCGACCAATCGACCAAAGCATTTTCCATACCAAAAATAGGAGATACGGAAAACCATTTTTACGCAGATGTGTATAGTAATACAACAATGGTAAATAACACCCCCATGCAAAAAACGCGACTCTCGTATTTGCTGCCTTTCACCTCAAACACCAACCCTTATTCACAGATCCTGACAACGGAACCAAGCGTCAAGCTTTTTTCGATAAATAATACAGTGTTACCCCTTTCCTCTGCTCTTTCTTTTGGGGAAAAATATCTTGGACAAGTCCTTCTTGAGACCAAAAAGGCAAACAAGCTGCGTATTTACACGATGGAAAAAGCGAGAAATGAGGCATTCCGCATGGGTACACTATATCCGTATCGATGCGCCGAGGATAGTTTCGGCGGCTTCTTTGGTGCGGAGGAAATTACTCGCGGTTTCTCTCTCTATGGAAAACTTATAAAAACATGTGTTGATTTTCCTCTTGAAAAAGTTCTACCCATCAATGTCGTCTCTGCAGTAAAACTTTCGTTTGATTTTGATCTTGAGGGCGAGTTTGAAACTCAATCAGCGCCTCCTCCTGTCAGTTTTTGTCTTTTTGACGAGGAGCAAAAACAATGTATTCTCTCCAAAAAACTTTCCTCCTCTCCACTGCTCAATCAGAGCTTTGAGGGATTTTTCCACCTCGATAAAGACAATGTGAAGACGCTGGTAATGATATTCTCTCTTGACGCAAAGCAGGAAAATCAGATCACAACGGTTTCTGTGTATAATATGGGTATTACATCATACCCTCAAGAACGCGACGAAACTTTTTTCACATCAGTTCCTCCACTTCAACTCCGACCTGAAAAGACAAATTCTCTCCATATAAAAGGACAAATACCCTACAATGATCAAATCGTTCACGCATCAGCCCTTGATACACAAACACAAGAATGTGGTTTTGAACAGTCAGAAAGTTTAAAGAAGGAGAAGCACATTGTTGGCGGTGATGATATGATGGAATATCGCACCATAGATGGAAGTCAATGTGAAGCGCTCTTTTTCCCTTCTCTTTCTCAAGATATGGGATATATTGTGGAAATTGAATCACAACATATGCAGGGTCTCCCGCTTAAACTCTGTATAGAAAATGAAGTCACTAAGACCTGCGTACTTGAGGATGAACTCCATCGAAAAAAAACAACCGCCAAGGAGTACTTCATCATTCCCCCCTATTATCAAGGCTTTGGCTACAATGTGATCTTAAACAACTTTTCAATCGGCAAAACCGAGACGATAAATCGATTAAAAAGCGTGCGCGTTATTCCTTTTCCGTATAATTTCTTTCAATCTATACAGACCGGGACGAAACAAATGGTTGATCAATCTACCCCTCTTATTATGCTTGATGAGGCATATGAGAAAAACTGGCGTGCGTATGCGGTGTCGGAAACAACAGCCAGAAATCCCCTTCTTGCACTTTTTGCACCTCTTGTCGGAAAAGAGCTCAAAAATCATGTCCTGGTCAACAACTGGGCAAACGGATGGGTAGTTGAAAATCAAAGCGAAGAAGTCGTGATTGTCTTTCTTCCTCAATATCTGGAGTTTGTGGGGTTTATCCTGCTTTTTGGCGCTCTTATCTTCATCGCCCGTTACCCAAACCGGTAAAATGGAGAAAACAATCAGCACTTTAATTATTTAATAAATTAAAGTCGACTGTCATAATGCTTCAAAAAGAGTCTTCATTTCTTATTTTATCTAATTTTATCTAAATTTTTAATACCGAGGTGTCATATTCATTGCACCTCGGAGGTGTAATAAATAGAACACCTCGGTATTTATCATGACTGATAGATTTGGTCAATTTGTTATACTAACATCTATATGTTGCTTAAAATCATCACGACGCCACATACGATCCTCACCGTGCATGCAAAACCGGTCAAGAAATTTGATAATAAACTTATGCGTCTTGTCGAGGACATGCAAGAGACGCTTGAGGCTCAACACGACCCTCCAGGCGTTGGTCTTGCTGCGCCCCAAATTGACATACCGCTACAACTTTTCATCACAAAATCATCCAAAAAAGCGCCCGTCCGGATCTATTGCAACCCCAAGGTTCTACAGACAGTCAACGAATCTGCTCAAGTCAACTCCAACGAGCAGGATACACGAACGAAGCTTGAAGGATGTCTTTCTATCCCTCGCATTTGGGGAGAAGTCAAGCGAGATGAAAAAATTCTTCTCCATTATCAAACAATTGATGCAAAAGTGAGAGAAGAATGGATTTCGGGCTTTGAGGCGATTATCGTGCAGCATGAAATCGATCATTTGCAGGGGGTTCTCTTCACGCATCGCGTCATGGAGCAAAAGGGGGAGATTTTTGAGGAAAAAGACGGTAGTCTGGTTAAGACACAGCTTTGATAAAAAAACTTGTAAAGAAGAAGCTATAGTTTCTTCCCAAAATTTTTAGCAACCACCACTAAATCAAGAACATCAACAGTGCCATCGTTATTGACATCGCCAGAAAGATCTTCCCCTTTACTACCAAAATTGCGACCAACGGTTACCAAATCAAAAATATCTATGCTACTATCCTTGTTCACATCGCCTTCGAGAGTAGGAAAATCATCTTGGATTTCTATCTCTTTCGACAGTGAAAGAATTATTACGTTTTCGTCTAAATTTTCAATCTTAAGCGTCCGTTGATATACCCCACTTGGGGTTGTTGAAAAGAATAATATAGGGAATGAAACAAAATTTGTTCTGACACTATTAAGTGTGAATAAATCCTCACCTTCGAAGGCCTGTGATTGTGGATCTTCCACAAAAGATCGCATACGAACTCCAGGACAGCTGTATGAATTATTGTTTGTGATATAAAACCTAAAAATCATACCTACTATTTCTTGTTTTTTTCTTTTCAAAATACACTTCACGTTATTGCAATTTAAATTTTTTTGCGCTTCGTCTGACGGTAATAACGAAGATAATATATATGGCGCGCTTTCTTTTAGAGTAGAGCCGCTGGGGGTACACACTGCTGGTTCTTCAAATTGAACTTTAATCGTTTTATCATCAATGTTGGTAACAGTCAAGCCCGCGGGTTTGTCATAGAAACTTGATCCCCACCTTATTGATGGCTTTTCCCATAACTGATCAGCCTGTTCCGGATTAAGTATCAAACGTGTTTCTAAAGGTTGATAAATCCAGTTAATATGAATACCACTTATATTATCTATTGTAGAAGAGTTTTTATCAAAACCAATAGGCAGCCTTGTCTCCACATAATAAATTGGGAAATTAATTATTCCAGGACGATATATTTTTGCCACAACAGCATCAGAATTTTCAAGAGACTGAAGGGTATATTCTCCTGATGCAGTAATGGCAATTACAGGTTTATAGAGCCATTGAAGAACGTGTTTGAAATAACCATTAAAATGTTGCAAATGTCCCTGACCCATAGTATCAAATTGATTTCCATATTCCTCATGTCTACACCCGCCCAAGGCACAATTCCATGAACTAGCGTGACCAAGACCTAAACCATGTCCAAATTCATGGATAAAAGTGTCTTCATTAAAGAAGTTTTCATAAAAAGTATGTACCGTGAATGTCCCTATAGATACCCTAAAATTACCACTCTGTTTATCTTCAAAAGACCATTTCCCTAAACTGCTGTGTCCCCCAAAGCGACTATAAACACCAAACATTATTCTATCATATTGAGTTAAATCGATATCATTATCAATTGGCTCCGAAATCTCCAATGGATAATTGGCTGCGACTATATTTTCAGGTTCTTCGTACCAACCATACATATGGCTTTTTTCCTCATCTAACCACATCTTGCCATAAGAGGATTCTTTGAAGAACGCTTGCACGTTTCCTTTAAGGATACTATTGAATATTTGCTCTTTAGGAGGCAATTGTGTCGTATCTGTACCTTTAGGATAAACAAAAATGACCGCCGACCGTTGAGGGCCTAAAGCGTGAGTACTGGCCTCTTTGAGAATTTCAACGTTGGTGGGGATGGGATCGTTGTTATTCTCTCCTCCTCCTTGTGCCGGAGCCGCGGCTACTCTGGCGGCGACTTCTTCATCAAGAACAACGCCGTTGACATTCAACGTTGTTCCCGAGATATGACCTGCGAACTTGCCGGCAGGATAAAAGTTAAATTGTTTTTTCTCTTTTAAATCTTGTAAAGAGTACTCATAACGAGAATTCTCATGCTTTTCAAAGTCATCTTGATATAAAATTCCCAGTTCTACCCGAATAAGAGCAGCCGGTTTTTCAAGATATGATTGAATGGTTGGGTCAAACGAGACAATCTGCAAAGGGGTCAACGCATTGGCTAAAAATACATATGAATATTGACGTATGGCTTGCTGCATGAGTGTTTTTCTCGCATGGGCTTTTTGTTCATTAGGCGTTGCAAACAGAGCACGGGTAGCTTGTTTGATCTTTTGATCGAGGATAAATGCTTGGGGATCGGCAAGTGCCTCACGGTTAATCTCCGAATAAACAAATGGAGGTAATGAGGGAGAAGGCGTCGGCAATACCGAGCCTGACTCTTGGGCTTTGACACCTACAATAACCAATCTCACCAGTAGAAAAACCAGTATAATCATCCACACTGATTTACTCTGGAACATATATTATGATCTATAACACAAAGCGGAGATGAAAACAAGAGAAGTTAACTCGCCGCCTCCAATTGAAGCAAATGCCTTTTGTCGTTGACGTCGTCTTTTCTGATGCGCTTAATACATTTTGTGCAGAGCTTCATGTTCCCCACTGGCCCTTTTTCTCCCATGATACTCACTTTTTGGATATTTGCTTTAAAAAGACGCTGCGTTTTTGGCGCTTTTTTCTTCCATCTGCCTCCTGCCACACCACGCTTGTGTCTATGGGACCTCCCAAACATCGCGCCTTTTCCGCACATGCTACAGACTGCCATAATAGGGTATAATATACCATAGGCAAGATATAAAATCAATTATGTTACAACAATTCTTTGAGAACCCGCTGTTTCTGGTCGTTTTTGTGCCGGTGTTGCTTTTTACTATCGCCATCCATGAATACGCCCACGCCCGTATGGCAGACTATCTAGGCGATCCAACGGGTAGACTCATGGGTAGGATGACCATTAATCCCCTTGCACACATAGACCTTTTTGGCCTCCTTTTCTTGTTTCTCTTTGGCTTTGGCTGGGGAAAACCAGTGCCATTTGACCCGTTTAACTTGAAAAACCCCCGGCGCGACGCAGCGATCATCTCGCTTGCCGGACCAGTCTCTAACTTCACTGCCGCGATACTATGCTCTTTTCTTCTTAAGTTGATCACATTTTTCCCTCTTGGCATAATTTCTACTATAGGTTCACCCGTTCTTCAGATTATTATCTCGTTTAACATTCTTCTGGGCGTATTCAATTTAGTGCCAATTGCGCCACTTGATGGCTTCAAAATAGTGGGAGGAATCCTCCCGGAGAAAAAGGCTCACGAGTGGTATCAACTTGAGAGATATGGGATAATCTTTTTACTCGTCCTCATCATGCCAGTTGGAAGAACTTCGATGCTTACTCTACTTATAATGCCTATCATAGATTTTCTGACGAGACTATTAATTTAAGAAAGAAGTAAAGTATGCGGATTTTTTTGACGACTCACTGGCGCCACCGACCTACGTGCCTGAACGAGACTTTTTCGCCTTGAGTCGCAACAAAAAGACGCATACGAACGACTTACTTTATTGACTTTTCTGAAGGCATTGGCTGTAGTGGATCGCAAGACATTCTCCCTGTTCTATTTTGCCTTTGATGACCTCGCAATCTGATTCCTCTACACATGAAAGATAGGGTGTTTCTGTAGGGCTTACCTCCTCGTTTTTACTCTCCCCACCTTTGGTAGTGATGAATGTCCAAGGGACACCACTATTGTCAAATGCTTTATCACCTATTTTTATGTGAAAATAATAGGTAGAGGCGGGAGAAAGAAGAGTAAGGGTGACGCTGTGGGACGTGGCCTTCTCGGTTTCTGGCGCAAAAAATGTGAGAGACGTGGGCGAGGTACCATATTCGATGAGTCCCTCTGTCTCTTGATTAGTCGTCCAGGTGATCACCGCGGAGTTGTCACTCACTGATGACACATTCACGCTGCGAGGCATGAGATCTTCTGCGCGCACAAATACTCGCTGCACCAAATCAAAACCAAAAAATACAGCGGCTAACCCAATCATACCGCCAATAATAAGCGCCGTCACTTTTCCGAGTCTTTTCATAGTCGTAATTAATTATAAAAAAATAATTGCCAAAGCACCAATAACAAATAATGTTCCTCCCACAACTCCTACTATATTCTCCCCCACGCCGCTTTGGGGGAGTTTTTCTATCGTTATGACTGTGGTGGGCGTCGGCGTCTTCGTTTTCGTAGGGGTAGGCGTCTTGGTGGGTGTGCTTGTCGCCTGTCCTGTGGTCGTTGTCGTTCCTCCAGTAGTTGTGGGTGTTATCCCTCCAGTTGTGCCAGATGTAGCGGTTGGCGTTACCCCCCCGCTTGTCCCTACCGTAATAGTCGTCTTCCCGTTTGACGCACACTCGATGATATCGGTCGCGTTGACGTCATTTTTCACCACATTGCTGTCGGTAGTTGAACCATCGGTACATTTAAACGTCAACGTCCCTGTTCCTGTCTTTTTCGTCTTAAATACAACACTAGCATAGCTTCCTGCCCCTATTTTGAACGTGCCGGGGAAATCCACCATACCCGCAACATACACGGTCCCTGCTTTGGTCAAATCCTGCAAGACTGTGGGGAAAAAAGAACCTGGATTGACTGCCTGCACTTCAAGTAACGTACTGTCGTAGAGAATAAATGAGTCAACCGAATTAATTTCCTCTCCCTTTGAATCAACATAAAGTTTGACTTCAAACGCTGCAGAAACCCCAGCTGAAATGGATGTGGGATCAAATTGGAGAATTGCGGCAGAAACGGCCGTGACAGACGGCGCCACAAAAAAAACAATATAAAACCATATCGCAATCTTTGCTATACGTGTTTTCATTCATGTTCCTCCTTAGGGCGCCACTTGAATAACAACTCCTTCAACGCGACCAAGTATGTCTTGTGTTTTTTCATTGATAAGATTTGAGTCTTTGGTGCCGCCGGGAATGAAATCAAGGTTAAACGTCACAAATCCAGACCCTTCCCCTGCCCCTGCCCCTGCCCCTTTTACCACCGTGAAGGTGAGCTCTGCGATAACCGTATCGGAGAAAACAACCGGCGTTGTTGAGGCAAGTTTTTTGACCCCGGTGATAAAAAGCGGCGCTGACGGCTGATTTTTATCCGCAAACAACTGAAAGTCGTCATTCACGCTCGCTGCTTTCACAAAACGCATTTTATCCGTATCATACCGCACGACCGCGTCATAGCCCGTGACCGTATCCCCGGCAGAATGTGCGATAAAGCGAAGCGTCACGGTATCGCCTGCTCGATATGAAGTTTTGCCGTCTTTGGGGATCAGTTTGATCACGCCAGGCTGCACCACGGCAGGAGCGGTCGTGGGCGCCACAAATTGCGTGGAAGCTCCGGGAGAGGTTGTTTTTTTGACCTGTGTCATGAGAGCGAAAATAAGCGCTGCAAAAATAATCACCACGAGTGAAAACACAGCAGTGAAAAAAAGCGCGCTATGATGTTTTTCTGTCGGTTCCATAGTTTTTATTCCTCGTCTGTGCGAAACTCAAGTGCCGCAATCACTAATGAATAATCCTGCGTATTGACCGTGCCATCAAGGTTGAGGTCTGCAAACTCCAGAGCCTGCGGGTCGCTTGATACAATATTGTTGCGCACCAGCGACAAGTCATACGAGTTGACAAATCCATCTTGATCGGGCAAATCACCCACGAGTTGGTAAATTTGGGTAAAATCAAGGGTGTTTTCACCCGCAACAAGCGCAATCACTCCCTCACCACCGCTGCAGCGATAACTCAACGGATATGTTTCAACAGGCGTCGCATGACATATTTTTTTCTGCAGATGTCTGGGGCCTTTTATATAGATTTTATAGTCTTTTGCCTCGGGAGCATCGGCAAAAGTCACGGTCCCCCTGAAATATACCCGCTCATCAGCAATAGTAAAGAGAACTTGCTCTGTAAATCGTCTTCCCGCGCCCTCGGGACCTGCGATCGTGACTTTGACTGGTATTTGAGCCGCGTTCACGGGTTTTTTGACAATACCCTGGAATTTGAGCATCATATTGAGTGTAATACCCACGCCTTTTTGTCCTGAAGTTGGTGTAATGATGCCGACACCTCCCGGTCCTTGCGTAGGAGTGAGGGTGGTGGAAATCACACCGCCTGCTATTGGAGTGACTGATGGCGTGACCGTGGAAATAACTCCCCCTCCAGCAGGTGTGACGGTGGACACTATACCTCCCCCTGCCGGTGTCACGGTAGAGATAGTTCCTCCTTCTCCCGGCGCGATAGTAGGTATAGCCCCGCCTGCCCCGGGAGTGATCAAAGCGCCTCCTTCTCCCGGCGCGATGGTCGAAACACCTGGTTCGGCAACGGTAAATGTTGCCGGTTGTGCGTCAACGTCAATCTTTGCCGCCTCTGCTGCGACTGTTTTTTTGACATCACTCCAGTTAAAAACCACCGTATCGCCTTTTTTCACCGTGTCTTTCACGCTCATTCTCACACTGGCAAGCCGTACCCGATTTCCCACTATTGCAGTTTGGTCCTCTTGAGTATTGAGTTTTGCGCCAATAATACTTATAGTTCCGCTTGCGGGGTCGATTTTCGAAAGTCCGGGAACGAGGTAATCTGATGAAACATTGCTGCTGGGAACAGTTTGATCTTGTAATGCTATTTTCTCGCTGTCATAGGTGAAATGCAGTTCAAACGCATGAAAAGGAGTGTCTTTGGTATCTGCATAGACCATAAGAGTGAAATCTCTTCCTGTTTGAAGGGGCACATCAGATTCGAAAGAAAAGGTCGGAGGTCCTCCAACTGCACGGGGTTTGAATGTCAACGGCTTTTCTGATACTGCCAAATATACCCCGACGATGATGCCAAAAATAATTCCGATTAAAACAATGGCTTTTGCAATGCGCATGATAGATATATTATTTTTGTTCATAAATTCGCTTGTCTCCAAATCGTTCATAATTGATCGCCAAAATGCTCAAATCAACAATATCAACCACGCCATCGCCATTAAAATCTCCCTGCTGCGCAGTGCCTTCATAATAAATAGCAAGCTGGGCAAGGTCTACAATATCAATTGTATTATAACTATCTGATGTTTCGGTAAATCCATCGCTGTCTCCTCCATAGAGATACTTTGTGTCTCGCGCGCTCACCAACTCACCGCACGCCTCCGTATCACTATCCGATATACAGCTTGTTGTCCGTCCGCGCGTCAGAGAAACTCCTTTGAAAAGTCTCGCCAATGTTGTTGTTCCTTTCACATATATACTATACCCTGCATCCTTCGTAACTTGCAACACGATTTCCTGCGGCGTTTTGAAATAATCAGTGTCTCCATCTCTTTGAAGCGTCACTGTATCCTGATCATCAAACTCCGGGTTGCTTCCATAGTACGCAGAAACTTTCACTGATACACTCTGTATTGTCGGGTCAATATTGGGAAGGCGGATTTTGAAGGTGAGCCCTGCCTCATTGAGACTTGGATTATCAACGCCATTCCCTCCACCGCCACCGAGACAACACACTTCAGTTGTACTTCGACATTCTCCAGGAAGCATAACTCCATCCCCAAATCCAGCACACGTGACTTGGCCTTCATTATTTTTCGACAAATCTTTTCCATCGATACAAACTCCTCCCAAACTCTCACACCGAGGCAAAGGCGTAGGAGTGGGAGTAGACGTAGGTGAAATATCACATGTGCATTCCAACGTCTCACCCCATATATAAGAAACATGAGCAGTGACGACACACCTACCGCCTGCCAACGTAAGCGGTTTATCCCCTTCTCCTATGACGTCTTTTGTGCATGGATCTCCGGGATATTCACCCAAACACACATCATCTGCGGGTGGATTTTTTGATGCATTACATGTGTTGACCGGCGTAGGACTGGGTGTAGGACTTTTTATTGGTGTGGGGCTTTTTGTAGGAGTCAGATTTTTTGAGGGTGCTGGAGTATTGGATGGAGCTGTTTCTGATTTTTTACAATAGCATGTATCGGTCGTATCCTCTACACGAGCACAAAATCCTTTTGAAGAAGTTATGTCGGTTTCGATCTGCCGACATGCCGTCCCAACAAATCTTCCCCCACAATCTGAACTGTCAGATATTTTCTCGCAAAAATCTGGAAGAGGAGTTGGAGAAGGACTTATGAGAGATTCGGAAGCTTGCGATCGATATGTCTGCCGGGATCTATTGGCGACGATAACAACGCTCAATAGTATGATCCCTGAAACTGAAAGTGCAAGAAGCACGATATTTTGATATCGCATATATTAAAGAGAATAGCAGCTTTTTTTGGGGTAGTCAATGAGGAAAATTATTGGAGATTTTATTGGGATTTTCTTATCGTATTTCGTGGCGGTCCGCATCTACATATATTAGTAGAACCACGGGTTCCAGCTAATTCACATCTATAAGTTTCTCTTTTGCTATTGTTTTCTATATTGATATATTCACACCAATCTCCTACTTTTTTCTCTCTTCTTCCTCCAACACAATCTCTATCAGCAGGTGTTTCAGCTTCATGACAGATTTCTCCAAAATGCGATCCGCTTCCCGATCCACCAGTAGATGAAGATGTTGTCTCTTCTTTCTGTTCTAATTCAGGACTGGGAGTTGGCTGCTTACATACACATTTTTGCGTGAATTTTGGCATGTCTTTAAGCAATCCTTGAAGGGACTTATCAAGTTCCTCGAGTTGTTTTTGCAACTCTGGTTTCTCTTGGAAGTGAAAAAACGTTGCTATCCCTCTCCATGTGCTTCCCGCAGGAATCGCTGTGCACATACCGTTTTTTTCTGCTTCTCCCTCTAGACGACATGCGGTAATTCCCGCTTGTTTGTCACTACCATAACAGCTTTCTTCAGATTCTACGTTTGCGCACGCATTTCCAGCATCTTTCACTACCTTTGCGACTTCCGCGCTGAATTTTGTGACGATTTGAGTTATTTCTGTCTTTTCTTTTGATTCCGTAGCACTTTCAGTTACTTCTTCAGCCTTTTTATCTATAGCAGAAACAAGTTCTTCCATCGTTTGATATTTCTCCAACGGAGCAACATCCAATTCTTTGTTAGCAGTTTCAACCGACTTTTCTGCTTCATCGAGATTTTTTGCTGCTTCTCCTAAATTTTTATCTACTCCATCAAGAGCTCGATTAAGTTCATCTAACTGTTCGGGAGTTGCGTTACTTATGAATTCTGTATACTCTTTCCAAAAAACATCCGACTCTTGGATAGAAGAATCAAGTTCTTTTAATGCTTCTTCTATAACTACTGCATTTTCGTTATTTTTATCTTTCTGTAATAAATCCCTTAATTCTTCTGGATTGTCGGGAATTACTTCTTTCGCATCTTTTTTTCTATTTTTCCACCACTGTGCTACCTTACTACCTGGAGTTTTTATCAAATCGCTAATTTCTTTTCCTGTGCTATCTATAACATCTTTTGCTCCCTCTTTTGTCTCGCCTATAATACCTGTTTTCTCTCCAACCCACTTAGCCCCTCTTCCAACAGTACTATCCCAGAAACCCGCTCCGTAGTAGGTATTTATACTGTTAGTTACTCCATCTAAATTCATATTCACCTGATACAACGAACTATTGATACGCTGGGTTTGCACAGTTTCATCGGGATGGGGATTTTTGGTGATATCGGAAAGCTGCGCCGCACTTTGCTCATACACAAGAGCTTTATCTCTGATGCCTGCGCTTACAGTCGCTGCCATAATAGTCTGCTCTGCAAACTGCTGAAATGCTTGAAGGATTTTATCTTTGTCTGAAGCAATCGGTAGTGATTGTGGCACTGTAGCGGCGCGGGGTGTGAAGGTCAGACGATCACGATAGGATAGAAGCACGGCGTCAAACAGAAGCACTGCCGAAAACAGGAAAAACAGTAACAACAATGTCCGCCGCTGTCCATGAAGTGCACCCATATCTTTTCATCATTACACAACGCATGCCTGCTTGTCAAGGGCTTATTGAAAAAAGAAAAATAATGAAACAAAAACACCCCAGGGGTGATTTCCTATTCGCACCCTAGGATACAATTCTTTAAAAAAACCCTTGCATGTTGGAGATTGATACTATACAATAATAGTATCTCAAAGATGGCGGGTTGGAGACAAGCCATAAAAATTATTTCCCGCAGGAGAGAATGGTTATGCCACATATCAGTAAAATACAAAAAGTAGACAAGCTTGCAGAGACGATTAAAAATGCGCAACATATCGTTTTGGTACAATTTGGCAGCACATCTCATCAAAAGTTTGAAACACTTCGAAAAGCACTAAAAAGCGCCGTCAAGACAGAAAAAAAACCTCTCCTTCAGGTCGTCAAGAACTCGCTCTTTAAAAAAGCCGCGCAGAAGGCGCACAAAGGCACACTCGCCGATGATCGAGTGCTCGTCGGTACGACAGCCATTTTGACCATTCCTGCCGGGCCGATAGACAAACCCGACTCATGGGAAGGGGTTCTTCCCGTATTTTACCGTGCTGCCACAGAAGAAAACCAGCTTGCTTTTAAAATCGGTATCATCGACGGCGTCGTATATAGGGCAGACCAACTCGCACAGCTTGCGCAACTTCCTTCACGTGAGGAACTCTACGCAAAGCTCGTCGGATTTCTTTATGCCCCACAGCGAAGAACGGTCACTGCTCTGCGATACGGGATGATGAAACTCGTCCGCGTCCTTCAAGCCAAAAGTTCCGTTACCAATTAATATAATAAACAATATTTTCAATTTTGCATTTTGACTTTTAATTTTTGAATTTTGAAAAGGGGGTGTTTGATATGGGTGAAGCAAAAAAAATTACAGCAAAAGTAGAAAAGATAGCACAAGAAATTGAAAAACTAACTACGCTTGAGCTCTCGGAGCTTGCCTCACATCTTGAGGAAAAATTTGGCGTATCTGGTATGATGGTAGCGCCTGCGGGAGGAGCGCCTGCCGCCGCTGCCGCTTCAGCACAAGCGGAGGAAAAAACAAGCTACACAGTCGTTTTGAAAGAAGCAGGGGCAAATAAATTGGCAGTCATCAAAGCAGTTCGTGAAATCACTCCTTCTTTGGGTCTGATGGATGCGAAGAAACTCGTCGAAAGCGCTCCAAAAGAACTTTTGAAAGATGTGAAAAAAGACGCTGCGGAGGAGGCGAAAAAGAAAGTCGAGGCAGCAGGAGGAAAAGTCGAATTGAAGTAAAAAAGCCGTTTGACAAGGTAAAAAGTTTGTTTTATAATCAAAATATATACGAGTATGTCAGTATCGAATAAACGAGAAAATCAACCCCGATCTAATCGGGGTAACGTATCGCTCGACGATCTTCCTGATCTTTTGACGATTCGTGAAGTGGCCGAGCTTTTACGCGTCTCGCCCCTGACCATCAAACGCTGGGGTAAAAAAGGAAAACTGCCTGCCATACGGATTAATTCCCGCGGAGATCGACGCTACAAAAAAGAAGTCATCATTCGACTTCTAGGGGTATCGTAAAATATCCTGACTTAATTAAACTTTTTTCACATCCTGAAGGGATAATTTCGTGTATCTGGATAAATACCATTACTTTACGGCCGTGGAGAGATGGTACCTATGTGCGTTGAAAAACCAGACGGGTGATTTTGGTGGTGATACTTTGTGTTTTTTGATCAATTTCAACGGTTCCTTCTGCTATCTTTTTCATCATGCGGCTGTATCCTTTAAGGTCAGATGAAAATCGCCCTTCCTTCAGCGTATCAATGGTTTTCTCCGCGGCGAGCGCTTCCTGCGCGTCATCCAGCCATAACACATGCGCTTTTTTCTCTGCCCATTCGCTTAAATCTACGCTCCCATCCCAACCGAACTTAATCGCCACATCAACATTTTCGTGGAAATAATCACTGACCGCTCCCTCGGGGCCCCTGCCACTGATGGGAACTTCATCTATGGTATGCGGTTCAGGTATAGGCGCACGCGGTGTCTCCTCAAATGGAGGAGCTTTCGGTATGACGGTAGTCTGTGGACGTTGTCCCTGATGAAACCCTCCCCCACCCCACAGACTATCAAAAATCACCCCGGTTGCGCCAGCTGTGGCAAAAACTCCTACCGCGATAGCACATCGCTCTCCCCATACATATCGTTTCTTCTGTTTTTCATACCGCTTTTGAATATCGTCATAGGCGTGCGAAATTGCTCCAATGGTTGTTTCAAGACTTTGTGAATGTTCAAGATGATTTTTTACCCTGCTTTGAAGATCAAGTATTTCTCTTTCTCGCTGCGTATCTGGTGTGCTACCTGAAAACCGTCTCATCGCCTTTCCCCACAGCCTCTTCCCTATGTCTCCTCCAGTAGCAGCTGCAATTCCACGACCAATCCGGACTCCCACATATACTCCTGCCCCAAGCACACTGGAGCCTGCCACTGTGGGAATGGCAACCGGAAGTACAGCAACAGCTGCGGTAACCGCGGCGCCTGAAATAACCGATCGGGTCACGGAGGAGCGATCGTGATACCAACTGACAACTGTGCGCGCCACACTTTCTTTTGAAGAATCGTGCCTTTTTGCTGTTTCAACGGTTTGTAACCACCGCTGTTCTTTCTCTAAAAATGAGAATAGCGCGACTGCTTTTCCATTGCCATTCATCTCTTCCTGTTTCTTGAGAAGGAACGCAAGATGGCTCACTTTTTCCCGCTCGTATGCCTTTTTTAATGCATTTCCATGGTCGCTTTGTGCGAGTTTTCTTTTAGCTCTTTTTGAATTTTGTGTCGCAAGCAATGCCTCATAGCGTTGCTTCGCCTGTGTAAGACTATCTTGCTGAAGTTTAGGAGGAGAAACAGCCGGTTGGGATCTATACGAAGGAGATTTTTCACCTCTTTTCATCCAACGAGCCAGCCGCTCAAACGCCATATAAGACAGTATAGCATATACTCTCTCATTTTTCACTCGTTTGTTTTAATTCACGGTGAAGGCATTAAAAGAGTTTTTCCCGCAATCAAAGCTGCTCCGCCGAGTATCGCCAAGAGAAGTTTGATCCATTTGCCTTTTCCCAGTCGCGCAAGCTTTTCCATGAGACTCTCTTTTGTTTCTTTTGCCAAATCAGTATTAAGTTCTGTTTCAATTTGTTTCTTAAGCGTTGGGTTCTCTTTGACCTTCGAGATCAAACCGGGAAGCACATCATTGCTTACTTTTCTTATAAGCAGTTCATCGTCGGTAAACATTTCGGTGAAGAGTTTTGGGTTTTTCAGAGCAACAAGCTGAAGCGTATCAGTAGTCAGACGAATACAGATACTTTCACGTTTGGCAGGATCTGCGGCGAGCTCCCTCAAAAATGGTAAAAGCGCCGCATCTTCAGGAGCCACAACACCAATGGTAAAGTTCACAATTGCAGCTTGTATGCGAGCAATCCCCAGATTTTCTGCCGCCTTACCATGAGGAGCATTTTTCATAGTTTCAAGCATTGTTTTTAACTTTCCTTTGTCGAAATGCTTCTTAGTATCATTATAAATCTCCCCATACAGAAGTTGGTATAACCTTTGGTATGTTGTCTCCTCAAGGCTTTTCGTAACTTCCCCTTTTGTTTTTTCTGCCTCATCTTTTGCCTCTTTCCACAGATCAGTCGCCGTTTCACCGAGGATAGACTGCAATCGCATGGCAAAATCTCCTTCTTTTCTACCAAGTTCATCTTTGGCCGCTGTCGCTTCTGCCGCGAGTTTATCGTGCTGTTGAGTGAGAGTAGTTTTATCTGCTTCTTTTTTTGCTTTTATATCTTCCTTTTCTTTGATTTGTTTTTCCAGATTTTCCTTTTCCGTATTAACTGAACGTATCACATAATCCTCTTTTTCCATATCTGTCTGAATCCGTTCAAGCTCCGTTGCGTATGCTTGAGTATGTTCAATTATTTCATCGAATGATAAAGTGTTTAGTGTGAGAGGGGTACCAGTTATTAAATCAACAACAGTTAACGTTGGCGCAATTGTTATCGTTTTTCCTTGTTTCATGCTGGTGAAAATACGGTTCAATAACTCATATTTACTTTGACATTTGTCAAGCTCGATGGATAGTTTTTGTTTGCACACTTGAGCTTTTTCTTGATCTTCGATCCGAGCTCCCGTTTTTGTTACCACGCCTGTTTTGGAATCACGTTCCATACCATAGCGATTATCAAGGTCTTTTCTGCTGTCGGCAATTTCCATTACCAATCCACTGGTAGGGTCTCCTATTTCATTGGTCACGTCGTAGATTTTTACTATCACCGCATCTTGTTGCTGAAAAAGCTGGTGGAGACTTTGATAATCATCTGATTTTAATGTTTGTAAGACATCAGCGATATTTCCTTTCAGTTTTGCAACAAAAAGAGGATCCTTCAGCATCTGCTCTGCCTTTGCTTCAGCATCAACTCGAGCGTTGGGGTCTGTGGGGTTAATCCCTGTCGTCGCCAAAAATCCGGCATGATTTAATAAATAATCAGTCAATGCCGTTTTTAAAAAAGCTCCATGAACGGGATCTGTCAATGATGAAAATGAGTGATCTACAAGGTCGGCAACGGGGTTAATAATAGTATCGGTCTCTAGCTTTCGCCCATCCTATTGGGCAGAATGAATGAGATGTCCTGTTGCGGGATCGAGGGTATCAGGTGAAAAAAGACTCCCAACAATAGCGGTCATTTTCCCTCCTGTCAGCATAAGACCGGGGTTTTTCAAATTCTCAAGGGCTTTTTCTCCTTGATTCGCCTCCAGTTTCTGACGGACTTCTTGTGCTAGTAACTCACCCATAGTCACTGGCGCATGCCCTGCCGGCAAGCTCTCGGTTATGACTTTTAGTCCCAACTCGGTGGATGAAATATCAGACATTAGTGGGTGTTTTGAGAATTTTTAATAGCATCACGGAGTGCTTGCTGCTTTTTTTCTTCCATTGCTTTGTCGCCCTTTTCTGAATATAAAACACGTATGTCTTTGAAAATCGGCCAGTGGGCCGCAAGATTTTCGAAAAAATACGCAAGTTGCTTTTCCTCTATCACATCTTTTAAACCATCAAGAATATATGCCGACGATTTTTTCATTTCCTCGTATGAAAGAGCCCCTTTTTCGAAATTGGCAAGAATAGTCTCTGCTAATTGTTTTTCAAGTTCGGTTTTCCTTTCATTGCTCACGATGTCCGTATGCATATTTTTCCAGTATAGCATATCTTTATTCTTCGTTTGTCAAGCGTGGAAGGAAACGCGGGGGGGGTAAAAATCAGGATGATTGTGGAGGGAAAAGAGAGGTCATGAAATCGGTCGTTTCCTCTTTGAAACGGACAATTTCTTCTTTCACAAGTTCATCAAGTTGAGGAATATGACGAGACAAAAAATTAAATACTTCTTCATCGGTCTTTTTTTCTGTAAGCATGCGGTCAAGCTCTGCGCTTCCAGCCTCATCTAGTTCTCCCATGACTCGAAGCAGGATATTTTGAAAAATAATATCACCGATTTTCACGAGCATTTCTTCTTGCTTTTCACGCGGCAGCGTATGAAGACCCAAGGTTTTTACGATATTTTTATTCAGATAATCATACATACATTATTTGTTTGAGAAAATCCTCAACTGATAAAGGTCCCCATTTTCTTATAATTTCATCTCCATCAAACATTGTTTCTGATTGAATATAATATGCAAGAGCGCGAAATTTGGGAACATAATAATCGGGATTAACACGCAAGGCAAAAAGCTCTGACTGTAAATATCGCCGAGGATCTTCAGAGACTGCTCTAAAGAGCTGTCCAACAGTTTTATCATGAATTTCCTGCCATGCAGGATCAACCTCTGAAGTAAATCCAGCGGCATGAAGGGTTTTTTCAAAGGTGATCTGCGGTATGGTATCCACCGTATCTGATATTATAGGTGAAGTTGTCGAAGACTCAAGGCCTACTGATATCTTTTGTGCTGGCGTTTCTGTCGTGGCGGAAATTGGCGTGGTTGCGCTGGACTGTTGTCCTGTCAAAGATGCTGCTTGTTCTGCCGCTGCCCCCGAAACTCCTGTCTGCGCTGGCTCGGCAACCATCGTCTCTGGTGGAATTTTACCTATTTCGGTATCAATTTCAAACGGCGTTTGTACTTGTTCTGCAGTGGGTAAGGTTTGAGGTACGCTTGGTTTGATAATTGGTTCTAATTGGTCAAAGTTGGTTGGAGTTGGTTCTGGAGTCGCTGCTACGCTTGGCTGTGCCGTTTCCTCTGCTACTATGGGAGCATGACCTCGGGCAGGAAGCGCGTGATCAATATCCACATCTATGGTTCCGTCAGCCTTGAACGTCACCGTGCCTGCTTTGATCCGATGCATCATTTCCGCGTATCCTTCTTCAGTTTTCGGATATCCCAGCTTTTTAAGTTCTTTCAGTATATCTTCATTTTTCAACGCTTCTTTTGCTTCAGCAAGCCACAAAAGATGGGCTTTGCGATAGACCCATTCATTCATATCGCTGCTCCCATCCCACCCAGCACTTTTTGCTACTTCTTTATTTTCTCTAAAATAATCAATGATCGCCCCCTCGGGTCCTCGAGCGCCAATGTTAAGCTTTACTAACTTAGGAGCTGGAGAACTCTCGACAACTTCTGCGGCAGGCGCACCTTCGGATTTTGGTTCAGTAGGAGTACTCTTGGCCGTCGACGTGCCTTGTTCCGGTTGCGTCGTTTTTGCTGTTCCAGCTGTAGTATCTGAAACGCCAGGTTGTGGAGGAGTTTGAGCTTTGGGCTGTTTTTCCCAAAACTTCCACCATGGTTTTCCACTTACACTTGTTTTTTCTACTTCTGTCGCTGATTTTGGTGTCTCTGGCGGTGTACTTCCCCCTTTTATTTTATCGTCTGTGACTAAGTTTTTTAACCCTCCTTTTCTTTCTTCCGGGGAAATTCCTGTGCCGCGACCCATGCCAAGCGCATGACCACCAAGCATATCCAATCCGGTGATTGCTCCAGCTGCAGCGCCGCCGGCTAAAAATCCAACGCCTGCTTTTTTCATTTGTGTTTTCACCAAATCTCTTTGATGCGTTTGTTCAATTTTCTCTTTTTCTTGGACTGCCTGCGTAAAGAATGTTTCACTAAATGTGCCGTCTATATTAAATAACGATGTTTTTTCTAGTTCCTCTTGCGCTGTTTTATATTTTTCTTTCACGTGAGAGCGCTTCTCGACTCTTTGCGCGCCAAATTGCGCCGCAGTCGCCGCTACAAGACCGCGTATTGATCGGGCGGCAGTTAGTCCCAACGCTGCCGATACTGTTGAAACTGTCCCCCACGGGACAAGAAACGAACCCGCTCCAATTACTATACTTGTACCAATAATACGTAGAGGCATCGGCACATTTCTATACAAATCCAATAGTTTAAGCGCCACGTTTCTTTCTTTTGGCGGATAGCTTTCAAGACCTGCTTTCGCAAGAAGTTGATATTCGTCAATGATGAATTGTTGTATGACTTTTATTTGTATTTCTACTACTTTATCTGATTGGACGTTTGTAATAAACTCCTTTGCTTTTTCTTTTCGTATTTTTTCATATTCATCTCTTAATCTCTTCAATCCATCAGGAAGTTCTTCCTCTGTATATTGTTTACCGGTCACTCGTCGTATGTTCTTCTTTATGAATTTTTGTTTTTTGCGAAATTCTGCGTAGGCCTTCGCATAAGCATTACGCGCTTCATCAAGAGAACGAGAAGCACCCTCACCTTCTGCGGCGGAGACAGAAGAATCTTCAGCAGGTTGCTCAAGCTCTGTCTCGTGAGATTCAGACTCAATCACTGTCTCATCTGTATCTTCCTCATGAGCGGTGGCATCTTTGTGTGCTTCTTCAGTAGGCTCCATTGTAAGCAAACTAACTTCTTTTTCTTCTTCTTTTGGCGCTTGCTCGTCAACCGGGGGAGCAACAGATGAAGCTGGTTCTTTTTTTGCGTCTCTTTTCAAATCTTCCGCAGACTCTCCTGGAGGAGATTTATCTTCTTCTTTGTCTTGCTGTGGAGACTCGGGTGCTTGTTTTATTGACATTTCTGCCGTTCTTTTTTCACTCTGGTTGTCTCTATTCTCGATCGTCATAGTTTGGGTCTAAAACTGAAGGCTCTAGACTAGGAAATTCTAACAAAACGATACTTTTTCAGTAAAACTATAAGCTCTTTGCACAACTGTTCTTTCTTCTTTCCGTATCTCCATTCGCATTCCTTTAAGTGTAGCATAAAATTTACTTTGCAACCAT
>DATDXN010000030.1:0-34950 GCA_035289305.1 Patescibacteria group bacterium | reverse complement strand
TCCGGTGGGAAGCGAGCCCCGCGACCTGCGCTGCCGTAGCCCGCAGGGCGAAGGCGGGAGCGGGGCGAGCAACAATGATTGTGCCATTGCGAAGGCCGCCGTTAGGCGGCCTGAGCGCAAGAAAGCGGAGGCAGTGGCGGCATTCCCTTTCCCCTTTAACCCCTTTTCCTGCCGCCACTGCCGGAGCTAACATTTTTCAGTAATTTTTGGTAAAATAAGTTCGAGCAGTTTGGTACAATGGCTCAAAAAAGACTTACGACTAGGTAGAAAGCAGGGTGTGGTAACTTACGATTGCCGCTGCGACAATGACGTTTAAAGATTTATTGATCCCAAACATGGGGATCTCGACGATCGTATCACACGCAGACAACGTTTCTTTCGAAATACCAAACGTTTCATTGCCCACCACAAAAGCAGTGGGAAGCTGATATTTTACGCTGTTGTAGGGTATGGCAGTGGGGTGTTGTTCGATGGCGATTATTTTCAATGATTGATGGCGCAATTCGCCAATTGCCTCGACCGCGGTTTTTTTATACTCCCACGGGACGATTTTGTAGGTGCCAATTGAGGCTTTTTTGATCTTGTGATTGGGCGGTATTTCCGTCTGCCCGCATAAATATATTTTTTCCATGTTTAGGGCATCAGCAAGCCTGAAAAGTCCTCCTACGTTGTAGGTATCATACACACTGTCAAGGATGAGAAACAGTGGTCGGCGTTTTTCTTTTTTTATCGTCGTATTTTCCTCAAGCGACCGAAGCTCACGAGCATTGAGTTTAGTTTTTTTTGGTGTATCTGACATAGGGGATTAGGATCAGTTGTGAAATAATAGTGCCCAGTAAAAAGCCGGCAACCGTATCCAGCACATAATGATACCCAAGATACACACGTGAAGTAGCGACCAGAACTGCTACCGTATAAAAAAACCACGTTCTTTTGCGGTCAAAAAAAGAAAGCACGGTGGCCGCGGCAAAGGCGATAGTTGCGTGGCCTGAAGGAAAAGCATAGTCTCGTGGGTAACTAGCAGAAACTGGCCCCAGTTGGTTGTAGTTAATCAGTGGACGGGGACGTTTGATCGCTGCTTTAAGACCGGTGTAGAGAAGGAAAGACACAATAAGGGCAGCTATAAAACAAAACAGAAAGTTCTTATTTCTTTTTCGCTCAACGATCAAGAAATAACCTCCAATCACCAACCATAGGATGACACTCATGCCTTTCACCGAAAAAACCGCAAAAAATCCATCACTCCACCATGTATGGGGAAACTGTATGATTGTTTTCGTAATCACCATATCACTATCTGCAATCTGTCGAAAAAGCTCTGTCATAAGAAGATATTATATACATTTTCGGGAAATCTTTTTGCTTTTGGGGGAAAAGTGTGCTATGCTGTCTCCACTATGGATATCAAATATATTGGTCATGCATCGTTTCTCCTCAAGGGTAAAACGGCGACAGTCATTACCGATCCCTTTGACCCCAAAATGACCGGCCTCTCATTTCCTTCCCTTTCTGCAGATATCGTTACTGTCTCTCATGAGCATAAGGATCACAATTATGTCAAAGGTATTGAAGGTGATCCGCTCATCATCCGCCTGCCTGGAGAATATGAGAAAAAAGGAGTGCGGGTGTCGGGTATGTCAACCTTTCATGATGATAAAAACGGTAAAGATGCCGGGAGAAATACCATGTTTTCCATTGAAATAGACGGTGTGCATATCTTGCATTGCGGTGATCTTGGCCATGCGCTTTCCGACGAGATGGTCGAGGAGATGGAACAGGTGGATGTGCTCCTGGTCCCGACCGGCGGGACCTATACTATTTCAGCCGATGAGGCAGTGGAGGTGATCAAGGCTATTGAGCCATCCTTTGTCATTCCGATGCACTATTTTCACAAAAAGCTGAAAGAAGATGTGTTTGGCAAACTTTCCCCAGTTTCCACATTTCTTGAAAAAATAGGGCATCCTGATGTTGTTCCGGTGAGGAAACTCACGGTCAAAAAAGAAGATTGTACCGGAGATATGAAAGTAGTACTCATGGAGTATTAATCCTAAAACATATATGAGCGAGCATGATACTTTGACTTCACAAGCGCTCAAAGTCCCGCCGCATGATGTGGAGGCAGAAAAATCAGTGCTTGGCGCCCTTCTGATCGATGGCTCTGCCATTGCAACCGTTGTACAGATCCTTGCAACCGAACATTTTTATCTTGAAGAACATCAACTCATTTTTTCCTCAATGCTTTCCCTTTTTGAAAAACATCAGCCTGTAGACGTGGTGACCATTCGAGCCGAGCTTAAGACAAAAGGGCATCTGAAAAAAATCGGGGGAGCACCATACCTTTCCGAGCTTATCAATACCGTGCCTACCTCCGCGTATGCAGAGCATTATGCACGCATTGTGAAATCCCACTTTATCAAAAGGCGCATCATTTCAATCTCCTCGCGCATGGTTGCGCGCGCATTTGACGAGCAGGGCGATGTGAAGAAACTTCTTGATCAAGTTGAGGGAGAAGTTTTTTCACTTTCAGAATCGTATCTTCATCAAGATTTTATTCCCTTGAAAGAAATACTTGCCGAGAGTTTTGAGCGTCTTGAGGAACTGTCAAAAAAAGACTCACATCTTCGCGGCATCCCTACAGGTTTTTCCGATCTTGATCACAAACTCGCCGGTATGCAAGACTCAAATCTCATCATCCTGGCAGCTCGTCCCGGTATCGGTAAGACGACGTTTAGCCTCAATATTGCCCTCAATGTGGCGCTTGCGCAAAAAACTCCAGTGGGGATTTTCTCGCTTGAAATGAGCAAAGAGGAGCTTGTTGATCGGCTACTGGTAGGACAGGCAGATATTGACGCGTGGAAGCTCAAGACTGGGCGACTCACCAATGATGACTACACGCGATTGACCGAGGCGATGGGGGAGCTTTCGGAAGCCTCAATCTTCATCGATGATACGCCCGGGTCATCTATCCTTGAGATGCGCAGCAAAGCGAGGAAACTTAAGGTAGAAAAGGGTCTGCGGTTTCTGATCGTTGATTATCTACAGCTAGCGGACGCAGGAAAGCGCATAGACAATCGTGTGCAAGAGGTCTCTTTCATCTCCCAAAATCTCAAAAATCTGGCGCGTGAGCTTAAAATTCCTGTCCTTGCTATTTCGCAGTTATCTCGTGCGATAGAGCATCGGGGTGAAAAGAAGCCCCAACTGTCAGATCTTCGTGAATCAGGCTCTATCGAGCAGGACTCGGATATTGTGATGTTTTTGTATTACCAAAACGATACAGAGGATCTTCTGGATAGCACCAAGCGCCCCATCAAGCTCTATATTGCCAAACACCGCAATGGCCCAACGGGCGAAATTGATCTGATGTTTCGGTCAGACCGCGTGCGATTTTATAGCGTGGCAAAATGAAGGTTTTAATAGAGCGCATGAAGACTTTAATTTATTAATAAATTAAAGTCCTGCTTCACCTGTTTTATACAGGTAGTTTTTTCAGTTCGTCCCATAAAGGCAATTGTTCTTTTTGCTCTTTACTGTATGTAGGGTATGCATCATCTATTTCTTCCGGTAGCGTATTGGCGACGTATTCATTCAATACTGCGGTAAAGGATTTCTTTTCTTGAGCTGTGAGTTGTGTATAAAACGCGGGAAGATCTCCAAACTGAACATCAAAACTATTCGCTATAATTTCTAGGCATAGTTGTTGGAATAATTGTCCAGAAATCCGCGCATGATCAATAGAAGGTGTCGGCATATAACCAATCAGTCTTTTCAAATGTGTGCTGTATATTCTATATGTAGCCAGAGAATCAATGCCAAAGTCTTCTTCGATATTGACTGAACTGTCAGGATCAAATTCTTTCAACGATTTAAAGACATTAGTTCCTTCTTCATAGGTGAGTCGAGGCCATACATTGGCCAGATCAATTATCGATTTTACATTTAGAGGATCTTCAAGAGCATGGGCAAGAACCAGTTCCTGTTGCACCGTCTCTTTTCCATATTTATATTTGAGATAGTTCATAATATATCGATATTGCGTCGGTTTTAAGATCATACATAGTCCATGCGTTCTCAAGGCGGCATCTCTGGAAATTCTTTCGCTTACCATAAGAGTATTTTTCACGTTTACCACCATGGTGCAGTAGCTCCTTTTGATATCTTGAGCGAGTCGTCCACAGAAGTTTTTTATTTCTTCATTCGTCGTAGTGCGTTGTTTTTCTTGCAATAGCGCCACCACTCTAAGTATTTCTGATCCTGCTGTGCCTGCGACTACTTTTTGAGCATATAAGTAAAAGTAGTCGTCTGGATTTTCCAAATGTTTGGCGGTATTTTTGAGGGGTTTGAGTTCAACCGACTCCAATACCGCTAAAATTTCTTCTTTAATTTGATTAATAATAAGTTCTGCACTGTTTTGCAAAATAGCACGTTTTTTCATGTGACGTGTGGTAAGCGCTATCAATGCTTCATCAGGTGAAGTGGCAGTGTCCGTTTGGGGTTTCTCATATTTTTCAAATTCTCTCGCTAGTCTCCCCGAAGGAAGGCTGTATGCGACTCCTACTACTCCTCCTTCAACTAATCCATGCAATTTTTCATGGTCTATAACTTTCCTTACATATTTCGGATCCGCATGTTCTCTGATGAAGTTAAAAACAGTGCCTTTCAAATGGAATCCGCGAGTGCGTGGTGATTTTACTAATTGATCAAAATAAGATGACGATAGAACAAGTGAGACGTTGAACGGGTCAAAAATAAAATCTTTCACTCTTGTAAGATCAAAACGACAGTTCGTGTTTCCGTTATCTCCTCGTAGTGTAGCAGAGAGCTCATCTTCAAGTTTTTTTCTATTCGTCCAGAGAGAATAGACGTGTTCATTTTTATCAGCAAGGGTAACTGTTACTTTTTCCAGATTATCTGAAAATGTTGATTCTCCCAGAGAATCCGCTTTTTCTTTCAATGCATAAAGTGCCTTGTCGAGTACTTGTCTGACTTTTTCAGGTGGAGTAGCTGTTTTGAAAGAATTCAAAACAGCTTGAAAACTCAACAGGATTTCCAATTCTGCATCCAGTTTTTGGAAAATAGCTGCTTCTTTACTTCTATAGTTTTCCACCGTGAAGGATTCTGGGATTTCGATAAACGTGCCGTTTCGTGAGCGCAGGTCTTTGAGAATTATCTCACCTCTTCTTGTTATTTTTACATCAAGGTGTTTACGAGATACTGTTGGCGGCAATTCGAATTGTGGTAATTTACCTCTTCCGATGGTCAATTCATCTTTCTTTCGCAATACCTTGTAATGGTTTCTTGGCGAATATGGGTTATATTTCTGTGGGTCCGTCAGTAGGTAAAGGGCGTTTTTAAAAACTGTATTTTCTCGTGCTTCAACAATTTGGAGGCGTTTATTTCCAAGATACACATAAATAATTCCATCTTCTGGAAGAGGGCGTATTTTTATTTCCTGACCAGGCTCGACCTTTATTCGTTTAAGGCCTCCTGCTTCAATAGGAAAAGTATCACGTTCTTGCATATTTTTCTATAGGATATTATACGAAAAGGTGTAGCATTTGTCAAATTGACTTTTATACTCGAAAAGAGGAGCCTTGCCGGCGCATGCGTCTTTCTATAAGCTCGCCGACGCGTTGATGGAGTAATTCATGATAGGGATAGTGTCTTCGTGATCTTCGGGGAAGTTGACGTCGTCTTTCCTCAAGATCAACCAGAGCCTGTGCGTGAACTCGCGCCCACAGAATTTGGTAAGAATCACTGCGGTGATTTTTGTGGTCAGTTTCGCTCCAGTCGGCAAGGATGTGATTGGTGAGTGTTGCTACCCGATTGTCTCTCGTGCGCAGATCATAATATTCACGAGCACAGGTGCGCAGGAGTGGTTCATAGTATGCATAATAGCGCAGAATATCATTGATTATTGCTTCCTCTTCCATGTGTGGATCCCATTGCTCCGGAGGAGGAGCTACATCACGGTCAACATGAAGCGGTCTCGCAGACCCACGTCGTCTTCGCAGAAGTGGTATCAGTGCAAGCAGTGTAAGTGGAAGAGGAATGATCAATGTTGATTTTCTTTCTCCCGCATACGTAATGTCAATTTCTACCTGGCGTTTTCCACCAACAAGTCTATCCAGTTGGTCCAACAGTTTTGGATCAGTGATGCGATTTGCATTATAATCAGCAACAAGTCCTAAAATCGCTGGGTAATCAATAGTTGTTTGTCCTGCTATGCGAGCGAGTTCTTGCAATTCTTGTTGGGTAAATTGAATTTCTTGGGTATTTATCGTGACTTTTTGTGCGATTTCATGCCACTCTTTTGCCGTAAGCCCCAATGATTGGGCAAGTTCTTGAGTCTCATCAGGAGTAAGGGGATTGATTGTTGCAGTTTGGGGAGTAAGGGTTTTGAGTACATCTTTTACTCCCAGTTTCTCCAATTCTCCAATAGTGAGCGTTGCTGCGGTCATGGCTCTCACAAATGCAAGTTTTTTATTCTCTGGTTCCTCATGGGTAGGTGTGATAGATACGGTACCTTCTTTTTGTGCTTCAGGAGATGCTCTTCCGGTAATGCGAAGTGCTTTCACCGTGATTTTTCCAAAGGGTTTTTCATGGTGATGAAGGCGGTGTACGTTCTCATGAGGTTTAAAAGCAATAACGTTGTTCTCAAGTTGCTTTTTCAGTGTTTGGTTAATATGATCGGCTAATTTTTGATGGTCAAGTGGTGTAAGGGGTTGCTTTGCCTCATCGTCTTGATGGAATTGCCGACTATATTCATAAGGGATAGTGTTGCGCGTTTCAAGCGTCACATCGTGAGCTCGAGGAAATTCGAGTTGTACAGGTGCGATCAAAGATGACCAGTTAAAATCACGGTTTCCATTTCGGTTTTCCCCAACGAAGGTAACATGTGCTCCTGGCCATTGGAGATCTCCCTGATCACGTTGACTTGTATCCACATGAGCAAGAATACGTTCATATACGGGTTTTACTTGTGCCTGTAGAGAAGAAACAGAGTAGAGTCCCAGCATGGCAGCTCCCATAACGCCCAATTTCCATTGTTTTGCGCGAATGTTTTCAGATGTTGGTATTTTTGGTACTCTTTCCATAATCAAGATGGCACTATACCATATTTAGATTATTATGTCAAGCCAATATATACCGCTTGACACGCAATAATTATTAAAGTATGGTTGGAATATAGGTAATTTTTGTTCGTGATGGAAAACATGGTAAAAAATGCTTCAGGCGCCATTTTAAAGTACTTCTTTTGTTTTTTATTACTGGTCTTTTTTTCTTCAAACGTTGACGCCGCAACCATTCAAGGAAAAACAGTTAAGTCAGATGGGAGCACTGCTTTTGTCGGCGCTGAAGTCATGCTGCGGACAAATAACTGGTCAGGCACGACTCAATGGGTCACATCTGCAGCAGATGGGACGTTTTCATTTACGAGTCTTTCAACGGGCACGTATGTTTTGGAGTTTAGAGCACCGTGGCAAAACCCCGATGGCTTGATAGCCCCTGATCCGACTGGAAACATTGTATTTACCGATAGTGGTCAGACATACTACCGTGATGGCAGTGGAGGGACCAATTTTGACAGCTCCAGTAAAAGCGCCGTAGCGTTTGTCGCAGCCAATAACACCATTACCGGGACGCTGACCAAATCATCAACAGGCGCTGTCATTTCTGGAGCGTATGTGGAGGCATATAAGGAAATGGGGAGCGGATGGGTGCAAGCGACCACCAACGGTAGTGGCGTATATACCATACGGGTAGGTACTGGAACCTGGATGGTGACGCCGAGAGCAAACTACGGCGGGAGTCCGCAGGATGTTGATTGGACATATAATAAAATGCCCACGCGAGTACAGTTTGCAAACAATGATAGTCCCGGTACTACTACAACGGTCAATTTTGCCGCTCAAACAGCCAACTGTTCCGTCACCGGTACAGTGAAAGATCCCAGTGGCAATGCTTTGTCCAACCCCCAATCTTCTGTCTATGTGAGCGTGTGGTCGTATCAAGGCGGAGGAAACGGGGCGAATGTGGACACAAATGGAGCATTTAATCTAAAAGTCCCCGAAGGATCTTATAATCTTGCTGTCAGCTCTTGGCAGACAAATTATGGGAGTCCTGCTGAAGTAAAATTCACGGTCAAAGATGCAAATGCCGATGGGACGTGTGATGGATATCAGGCCGGAAATATCAATCTCGTTTCAAAAAACTCAACGATCAGCGGACGAGTCGTTGATACAACAGGCGCTGCAGTTTCTGGTAAGTCGGTCAATACATGGAAGCAGAGCGGAGGTGGTTGGGGATATGCCACGACTAATGCGAGTGGTGACTATTCAATTCTCGTGAGCGCCGGCACATGGATGGTGTCAGTTTCACAAGACCCTGGTATGTCGGGAAGCTATAGTGGGACGACATATATCAACGATCAAGCTCCCATACAAGTGACTGTCGCAGATGGGGCAACGAGCAGCAGCAATAATGTCACCTTGAAGATCGCCAATGCGACGATCAGTGGTCGAGTTATTGACTCAAATAGTAACACCTTAACAACTCTTGAGATGGGGTATGTCTATGTCGAGACGGGCGCCTCATCCGGTGGACCAGGACCCATGACATATGCAGCCATGGGAGCTCCGGTCAAAGATGGTACCTTTACATTAAAAGTTCCCGCGGGAACATATAATATAGGCGTGTCTTTGCCATCTGGCGCAGGGTATTGTACCGGTTCCTCCTCGTCAGTAACTGCCGTTGCCGATACGACAACCGCCGCAACAGTCACCCTCACGCAAGCCACGGGCACGATCAGCGGGTATTTGAAAAAAGATTCCGACACAGGATCAACAATCACCGGAATGAGGGCAGAGATTTTTGCCAATTCCGGCGCGATGAATTATGCTATGGCAACGGTTGATACTACAACAGGTGCTTATTCAATGTCCGTCTGCCCCGGAGATTGGTATTTGGGTTATTGGATAGACCCCAGTCTAACTGATGGTGAAAATAATACATACTTGCGGCAACCTCCCTCAAATAATAAAGTGACGGTGAGCGCAAGCGCCCTGACTCAAACCAAAAATATCATTGTCAAAAAAAATGACGCGACCATCAGTGGGATCGTCAAAGATCCGGATGGAAATGGATTTTCCGGCGTATGGGTTTCTGTGGATACACGATCAAATGATACTGCTGGTTCTTTTGATCGTGTATCCATGTTTCAGCAAGGAATTATCACGGATTCAACCGGCGCATATTCTATCAAAGTTCCTTCGGGCAATACGTATTATGTAGAGGCGTATGTTCCGCCCTCTTACTCGTATATCAATCCTCGTCGAACCTCGGCAACTCCCTCATCGGGTGGCACTTCAACAGTCAATCTCCAATTTAGCACTGCGGATGCGACGCTAACGGGTACGGTTACTCAAAGTGGGACAGTCAAACCAGCTTTCGTTACCGCATGGAGCGAAAATGGAGGATATTCTGGTACTACCGCTGACTCAAGCGGCAGTTATTCGCTGTCGGTGACCAGCGGAACAAATTGGCATGTGAAAGCCATGTATGAGATTGATAGAACATCATTTGTCAGAAGTGATGAAAGCGTGGTAAGTCCCAGTGCGGGCAGCAATACACTCAATTTAAGCCTTTCAAACAGCGGGACCATGCCTGAATCAACCACGACGACGTACACCGCGACAAACCAAAAAACAATCACGTTGACCGACGGTACAACCATCACTATTCCTGCCGGGGCTTTGGCAAGTTCGGGTAGCGTGACGGTGACCATCACTGGTAAGGCGCAACTTCCTACCCAAAGTTTAGCAACACCGATCAATATCGGCTACGAGATTAAAGCATTGGATAGTAATGGTTCAGAAATTACGTCGACATTTAATTCCAATGTCACCATTGTGATGCCCTATACAGAAGCTACACTTACTAGTTTGGGCATAACAGAAAATGATCTTTTGGCTGGTTATTGGGATAGTAGCGCCAATTCATGGAAAACAGCAGATAATGTTGCGGTTGATACGGATAATAATACGGTTACCGTCACCATCAATCATTTCACGCAGTTTGCTCCTTTTTCCGCGGGTAAAAAAAGCAGCAGCAGTTCAACCAGTACTTCCAGTAGTACGACAACTACTTCAAGTACAGGCACATCTGGGGGCGATCCGGTTTTTCCTCAAGTTTATGCAGGAGAAGGAGCAGTGCTGAAAAAGGATAAGGTTGTTGTCATCGTGCAAAAAGGTGCTTTGTCGTGGGATAGTTATTTGTCCATTGATTATTTCAGAAAACAAAATCCTGTACGTTTTGGCGCGTGGTGGCAGATCACTGATGCATTTAGCTTGTGGTTTCGGTCCCAGTTTAATAATGCAAAAATCATAAAGCCAAGTAAACAATCAATTGTCACCATCAAATATACAAAAGGAGATGTAGGGAAAATACCAGAGAAATCGCTCAAGATAGCATATTCGAAAGATGAAGGTAAAACGTGGACAATACTTCCTACATCAGTCATTGATACAATCAACAAAACCGTTTCGGCAATTTCAAACGTAACAGGCAGGTATATGGTAGTTGGTGGGTTTGGGACTTTTGGGTATGAAGTGCAAGCAGCAGAAAAAATTACTGAAGATAAAACGTATGATGCGACACTCGATAAAAAGTCAGAAAAAACAGAAGGAATAAAGAAGCCAGAAAAAAATACCTCATTACCTCCTGCATCGACTAAAAAATCACTGTTGCAGCGTATTTTCGACTTTGTCTTTTGATTTTCACAAGTTTTTCTTAGAGTGCGTAGATGTAAAGCGGATTGATGTTGGTTTTGGTCCCTGTGAGTTTTCTCTCCCATCCGAGGATCGCGTACATATAGGAAATAATCGTTGTTTTTGGGGGAAGTCTGCCCAGTTTTTTCTTCAATCGCTCCATGACAAACGGCCCGACGTAAAGGTAAATAGTCATGAGTTGTGAGTTGTGAGTCTGTGGCCGAGAAAAATCATATTTGAACATATCAGCCCGTGTTATGGTGATGCTTTTTCTATAGGGATGAAAAAGACGGCGTATGTTCATGATGAAAACGAGGAGGGGATGGATTTCAACAGCCAAAAATGAAATATTCAGCTTCCGTCTATAGGTTTCGTGGGCTGCTGCAAAAATGACCGTGCCCGTTCCTGCTCCAAGGTCCACAATTATTCCATTTGTGTTATCGGTAGAAGAAAGAAGCGTGTCAACAATCATGCGTAAATCTTTTGCGTTGGTGGGATAAAAGGGGATAGGGGAGAAGGTCTTGGAGACAAATAGCCAGAAATTGACGACTACGAAAAGCACGACGAGAACAATAAGCAAGAGTATTATGCCCATTGTTTAAGTATACTTTTTCTCGGCGAGTGTTTTTGCCTTTTCAACAAGAAGAGAAAGTGTAGAGGGATAATCATGTGCATTTTCTTGTTGTAGTGGTTTTTGGATTTGAATGGTTTCCATCAGGACACGTGCATGCATTTTTGCCCATTGGATTTGAGTTGGGTTTTCTTGGTAAGAACAGTTATCTAATATTTCCCATCCTCCTAAAACAAGAGATGTAAGGTATTTTTCTCTTTCGCAATCGTCTTGGAAAGAATCATAGTTACGCAAAATAGATTTACAATAGGATTGATATGGTGAATATTGTTTCATAGCAAGGGGATCGCTATAATGGGCAATAAGATTGTTTACTGCTTTTTCTTCCATGAGGTGATATTCTTCAGTTTCTTCATGAAGTTGTACTTTTTCGAAAGATTTTGGGGTATTTTCAAGAGGAAAAGAATTCGTAGGTGTGTATATTCGTATCCTTCTTTCGACAAATCCTGCGACCTGTTTATAAAACCATCTTTGGTTTTCTGCAGACATAGCTTAAGACTAAAAGAATTCTAAGGTATTCTACGTAAAAGTCAATACTGATAATTTTTGAGATTTATGGGGTTTGCATCAGAGTGAAGACTTCTGCAGACGTCAATGCGCGATCATATATTCTCGCCTCGTCAATAACACCGCTTAACTCATTTGCACTGCCAATTCCCGGATCGTTTCCTATATCGATAGCTCCAGAAGTCGCCGTATTTATAGTAGAGCTTGTCGCGCATGGCGTAGACGCTCCATTTACGTATAGCGTATAGGTATTCATGTTATTTCCAGAACCTGTTATGGCAATATGATACCACGTATCAGCGGAAAATACTGTCGGAGCGTTACAGGTTTTTGCGCCATTATCAATGCGCACGTTGTTTGAAGAACTAACACCAATTCCAAAGAGTTGATTGGACGTGTCAATGCCCCATTCGATGATAGGGTTGAATTTGTTAATAGCGCTTAACTTAATCCATGTAGAGAAAGATCGTGCTCCTCCTGCGGATACCGGTACAAAGCTCCCCAAATCGACAAAATCATCAATACCATCGAGATTAACTGCGTTTCCTGCTTTTCCCGTGGTCCATGTGGCCCCATTAGTGAGCGTTCCTGTATGGTTGTTACCTGATGTGTCGGAGGCAGTAGTGCCTGATCCTTCATCAAATGACCAATACGAGAGCAGTCCTGCAGTGGGTGGCGTTGCCGTTTGTGTCGTTGCTGAAGTAACAGGCGAGTATGGCGAAAGGTTTCCCGCTACATCAAAGGCAAGAACACGATATTGATAGGTCGTGCTTGCAGTGAGATTGGTATCCGCATAGACAGTGCCAATCGGGCTCGCGATTTGTGTAAATGCCGTACATCCTGATCCTTGACATCTTTCCACTCTGTATCCGGAAACTCCGGTGTCATCAATAGAAGTAGTCCATAAAAGGTCAATTTGCGAAGATGAAATTGTCGTAGCGGTAAGGCCGGTGGGTGTGGATGGGGCAGTTGTGTCTTGTGTGGGAGGAGGAGATATGATTGTGGAAGCAGATGATAAGCGCTCAACGATCAAACGGGAACCTGGACCGATATCATCTATCACGCCCGTGGTGAACAATAATTCTGTTACATTATCAGTGGTATTCCACCAGACTCCTCCATGGTCATCATGACTGATTGTTGTTGCAGGTTGGCCTTCTATACTGGTTGATTTTGATGAAAATACCCGGGGAACGCCGCTTTTGACGCGCAATGTTGCTTCAATTAACTGGGGTTTTTCACCTCGTGTGCTTCCTCCGATTATTCCATGATTGATTGAGGTAAACGTTTGCGGTTGGATCGTGTTGCCGATTCCCTCATATAGCCACACGTCATAAATCGGATCGGCATTGCTATTCAATCTTACCGAAGGTTCTCCACATCCTGCACAGTTTATCGGATCAAAACCACCGGTATTGGGAAACGCATATTGGTTTAAAAGCCACGTTACTTTATACACTTCATCAGCGTCTCCATTAAGGCCAGTAACAACGATATTGGTGAGCGGTGTAGTTGTTGTCTTATCATAAATGACTTCCCATTGTCCCAAGGGAGGCGGAGGTGTTTGGCCTCGTACTTTATCATTGTTGATAAGACTGGTAATTGCAAGTGATAGAATGCTGATGCTTGCCAGAAGAACGGAGACAATAGTTATTTTGACAAGGAATTTATTCATAAATAAATCCGAAACACTCTATTTATAAACGAAAATTGAATATGTGCAATATATTACTCTCACATTTATTTCTTGTCAAGGAGGATTCTTCAATAATATATAGAAAATATGGGTGCCGCGGGAGAGAGTCGAACTCTCACGATGTTGCCATCACCAGTTTTTGAGACTGGCCTGTCTACCATTCCAGCACCGCGGCGTCTATACAATCCCATTATACACTGCTTGACAGGAGAAGAGGGAACGAGTATAGTATGTGTTTATTAGGATACATATTTGATATGCAGGTAAAACGCTCATCAAAAATCTCATCCTCAACTCCCTTTTATGATACCCATTTTTTAAACGACCACAAATTAGCAGATTTTCGCATAGATGTTGTTTTAGGAGATATCCTCAAAAATCCCAAAGCACAGGCACTTATTATAGCTGTCTATCAGGACGAATATGCACAAAATACATTGTTCAAAAAAATTGATCATTCAGTTGGCGCAAAACTCACGCAAAAGGCGCGTGCGTTCTCTTTCACGGGGAAAAAAGGAGAAATATTTTCACTAAGTCTATCAACAGGAGCTATGGGTTATGATACAGTGTATATTTGTGGGGTAGGGAAGCGAGACGAAGCACTTCTTGCAGTGCAAAATACTCTTGGCAGCACACTGCAGAAAATTGCCAAAGACCGCCACACATCGGCGGCTTTTTTTATTGAGGGAGAATGGCTGAAAGATCCCTTTCATATGGGAAAAAGCATGGCTCATAGTCTGTATCTTTCACAGTACCATTTCTTGAAATACGCGTCCATTGAGAGACGAAAAAAAAATACAAGAGTGACAGAACTCTATTTTTACCTAGATGTATCCAAAGAGTCTATCAGGAAAGATTTTTTGGAGGGGAAAAACTTCGCCTTCGTAGAAGCTCGCGGCGTATATATGACCCGCGATCTCGTCAATGAGCCTGCCTCGCATCTTCATCCTGATACCTTTATTGATATAGCGCGGGGTATTGGAGAGGAGTCGCGTGGAGCTATTTTGGTTGACGTTCTTGATAGGGAGGAATGTGAAAAGCTCGGTATGGGAGCGTTCCTCGGGGTTGCGCAGGGGAGTGTTCGAAAGCCTCAATTCATCGTATTGACGTATAAATCCCGATTTAATCGGGATAAACCAAAACATCTGCGAAAAGAAGCGAAAAAAATCTGTCTCATTGGCAAATCAATCATCTTTGACTCCGGAGGATTGTCTCTCAAACCAAGCGAGGCCATGCAAGATATGAAAATTGACATGGCAGGGGGTGCAACGGTGTTGGGGGTGTTTCATACTATTGCGGGTCTTGACAAAAACCTTCAACCACAGCATTGCGTGTATGGAATTTTACCGGTATGTGAAAACATGCCCTCGGGGACTGCCATACGGCCAGGTGATATAGTACGCACACTTAATGGAAAAACAGTTGAAGTTCTTAATACTGACGCTGAAGGACGGCTGACTTTGGCAGATGCGTTGGCGTATGCGCAGAAGTATCTTGCGCCCGATTATATGATCGATCTTGCGACACTCACAGGAGCTATTATTGTCGCTTTGGGCGATGATATTACCGGGCTTTTTGGTAGAGACCCGGCGTTTAATAAAATTGTTGCGGCTGCGGCGAAGAAGGAAGGGGAGGAACTGTGGGAGATGCCACTTTATCAAGCATACATGGCCCAACTGGATAGCGACATCGCCGATGTCAAAAATGTGACGAGCATACGGTCGGGCGGGGCGGTAACCGCAGCGCTTTTTTTACAAAAATTTGTAAAAGATCGCCGTGCGTGGGTGCATCTTGATATTGCAGGTTCCTCCTACAATGCTCACGGGCAAAAGGGACTCATCCCAAAAGGAGGAACTGGATGGGGTGTCCGTACGATCATGAAGGTTCTTGAAATATTATGACGCTTCATACGATCTATAAACAGGAGAATATCATCAAAACAGCTCCGGAGGAGCGGCTTTCTCATGTTCTTTCGCTTTTTTCATCCTCTCATGATGCGGCATTTGTCTTTGATGAGGAAGATCAGTATCTGGGGGTGGTGAGCCCGTATCATTGCATGATCAAAAAATCTTACCCCTCAAATGCCAAGATCAGACACTCTCTCGTCCACTGCCCGCGCATTGATATCAATTTCCCTCTTGCCAAAGTTGTCGAGCTCATGTATCAGTCAAAAATATATTTTTTGCCGGTTTTCAAAGAAGGAAAATTCTTCGCCATTATTTCAGCCCGGCGTATCCTCAACTCTATCAAAGATTGTCAACTATTTAAAACGTCTATTGGGTCATTTTTTGAGACAAAAAGAAGAGATCCCATGGTTTCTCTTTACGAGAGTGATTTTTTCTCACGAGCCCTCTCACTTTTTAAGAAATATCGCGTATCAAAATTGATTGTCATTGGCACCGATATGAAACTGCGCGGTGTGGTGAGTTACTTTGATCTTATTTCCTATTTGACTATTCCCAAAGAGAAACAACATTTTTCTTCGCGTGAAGGAAACAAAATACCCCAATTGAAGCGGCAAATAAAGACCGTGATGAAGCCTCATATTTACACACTTGCCCGGGGAAACGCACTCACTGAAGCAGCCGACATAATTCTTACCCATCATGTTGGAAGCGTCGTCGTTGCCGATGAGAAATATCATCCCATCGGGGTTATCACGACGACAGATCTTTTGCGGTATTATTTCCTTCAAAAGAAACAGACTCCTTTTGAAGTGATGACGAAAAATCTTCCGCGGGCGAGTTTTGCCATAGCCGGGGCATTTATCAAACAGATAAAAGATAGAGTTTCGCACCTGCGAGGAGTGCAAAAAACACAGCTTTTCATCGCAAAAGGAAAAAATAAAAACGTGTTTTCTGCGATACTTTCGATCTTTGGAAGTGCGAGATTGCTGCGGCGGATCAAAGGTGAGGGGAAAAATTTACCCAAAGTCCTGCAAGAGGTCAAGAAGAAGGCTAAAAACTTACAGCAAAAAAGTCCATAAGTTATTGTGTTTTCTGCGCTCGTACATTTAGCCAATCGCTTTCTTGTGGTTTGAAAGGCGTATCAAATGAAAGTTCTCCGTATTCTCCCTGATATTCACCACTATTTCCAGAAAATGTTATATCATCAAATCCAGCTTTTTTAAGACTCGTCTCTATATCTATTTTTTTGATGTTTCGTACTTTGATACGCGTGATGCCTTTGAAAATCCAGTTTTTACCATCAGAGGTGAATACGATGACGTTGTGGATTATCCCGCCGCCTTTTTTACAATCAAAGTATTCAAGCGTTAAATGTTCACTCGTTGGATGATTCTTTGATTTTTGGATGATGAAACTGATAAGTCTATTTTTCATCTTTATAATTTTTTCAAAATTGAGCATCTGAATAATGATAAGCGGTTTATCACTCCGCAGCACTGTGGAAACTTCTTTGAAAAGTTGCTGTAAAGGAATTGAAACATGGGGAAGCGCGTTTCCCATACATATTACTGCGTCATATTTTGTCGGGAGCTTGTCTGAAAGTCGAGTAAAATCAGAAAGCATAAATGAGACGCGCTTTTTGAGGGCGGGAGTAAGTTTCTCTCGTTTTTTGTTACATATCTCAATCATAAATGTATTTTCATCAAGCCCCAAAATAGTATAGCGTCCCTTTTTGGCAAGACGTACGGTATATTCTCCAGTCCAAACACCGATATCAAGTATTTTTTTTATCTGTGCCTTTTTAAACTCTTTTTCCAGTATGGGATATTCGTAGTTCATGCGTTTTCGCCAATTGACCATGAGGTCATAATGCTGGCCCACAAAAGTTGCATATCGCTGCTTCTCAAGTCGCGGCATCTCATTGCGTAAGAGTCTTCTGAAAATGTCTCCTTGCGAAACAATACCAAGAAGCTCTTGTTTGTCGTTGATAATGGGGAGGTGAGAGAACTTATGCACAAGCATGAGAGACTGTGCTTGCATGAGGGGAGTTTCAGCTGTTGCCGTAATCATTTTTTTATTCATGATCTGCGATACCGGACCCTCCAGAAGTTGGGTGATATTTTGCTCGATATGTTCAAAGTCAGCAGCATGCGCAAAGTCTTCGATAATCTCTTGGATGCTCGGGTACATGCGCGATAGTAGATCGTGTTGGGTCAGTATACCGACAAGTTTTTTGCCTCGCGTGATGGGTATTGCAGAAAGACCAAGACTGAAAATAAGCTGGGCACCTTCTTTGATAGGGGTATGTTCATCTATAGTAACTGGCGTTTTATGAATGACGCTTGCTATTTTCATACAACAGACACCGTCTTATTTCTATTATAATTCATTTCGCTCAAGAAGGGAAAAATATTTCTCCCTTTCCATGCAAAACCATATAGCGCTTCGATCATCAACATCTATTCCTCTTTTTTTTTGATAATCTTTCCATGAGGAGTCATGAAGAGCGGCGTTTGGATCATCTGCCACAGGACTGAAATGCAATTTATTGAGAAAAAGATGAATATTTGGCTGGTAATTTCCTGCTTTCGGATCAGTAAGAACCCACGCGCGCGCCTCATCAAACCCTTGCTCTTCAAATATGATATGCAATGCTTCCTTGAGAAGTCGCGTTGCTATTCCCTGTCTTCGCTCTTTGGGATCCACAAGAAGTCCTTCGATAGAGGCGATTTTAAGAGTGCTTTTGGGAATAAATCGATCGCCTTCCCATCGTATAGTGACTACACCCAGCAGGTCGTCAAATACATTCCGCGCCACAAGGGGAAGGATTTGTGATTGAATGTCTGGATCGCCAGATTTATTTTTATAGTACCACATAATTTCTTGCGCAGCTTGTTCTATATGTTCCGGGGTATTTGAAAAGGGTACAGGAATAGAATCGAGATGGGGAGCAATGGTCGGGTCTTTTATCAAAAATCCTGCAATGACTTTACAGTCAACTGGTAATATCGTCCGCTCGATGCTTCGCAATACTTCGCATCTGTCCTTGACGCGTAGTGGTTCTGGTGTTATTGGTTGTTGTTCATGTTGCATAGGAGGAATTGCAGCTACATTATACTTATTTGTTTTCATTTGTCCACCGGTTCCAAAATGAATATGCAAATTTTCCAATCTTTCCGCCATATTTTGTGTTAAATCTTTTCTATTATACTCCCCATTTTCTTTTTCTATCGCACTAAATACATACATAATATGTATTTTTTATCCTTATTTTCCATCTTCAATTATAATAATAAATACATACAGTGAAAACTACATTACTGACTTTATTGGTCATTATTTTTTGGGGATTATGGGGGTTTTTTGGCAAATTATCTGCAACGAGAATTGCAGGACAGGGGAGTCTGTGGAACAGTATTTCACTTGTTGTTATTACTATCGTATTTATCTTTGCCACTCGTCAAGCTCCACCGCTGAAATTTGACGGTGGAGGGATATTATTTGGAGTACTTGCCGGGATTTTTTCAGCCATTGCATCGGTCTTGTTTTATTTTCTCCTGCAGAAAAAATCAGCCGGAGTTTTTGGAGCAACAATTGCAGTGTACCCGCTCGTCACTTTGTTGCTTTCGGTAGTCTTTCTGAAAGAGCACGTAAGTTTTGTCCAAACAATAGGCGTCGTTTTTGCGCTTGTCGGATTGGTACTCCTGAATCTGTGATATACTTGAAGAGTACTATGTTACCGGTGCTTTTAAACTTTGCGTTTATCAAAATCTACACAGCAGGGGTGTTTCTCGTGCTCGCGTTTTTTTGGGGATTGTTTTTCCTCTGGAAAAATATCAAGCTCACTTCTTTCAAAGAAGAAGATCTTTTCGACGGCGTATTTGTCGGGCTTCTGGGCGGATTATTTTTCGCGCGGATCTTCTACATCATCCTCAACTTTGGCGATTTTGGATTTGATATTCTCAAATTCATTTTGGTTAACGGATATCCGGGGTTTTCACTGTATGGAGGTATTTGTGGTGGGTTGCTATTTTTTTCCCTCTTCCTTTCTGCCAAAAAGATGATGTTTATTCAGGTGATTGATTATGTCATACCTCCCTTATTTCTCGCGTTTGCTATAGCAAAACTCGGTGGTTTTTTTTCAGGGGAAGCTCCCGGCGCAAAAACATCATTTTTCCTGCGTGTCAACTATAGTGGATATGAAGGGGCGCGCCATATGACGGGATTCTACGAATCGCTTCTCTTTTTTTTGGGAAGCTACATTTCCTATCGACTTCTTTTTTGGATAAGGAGGGGAATTATTCTTCGGGGCATTTTGGTGTGGTTTTTCCTCTGGTATGTGGGTAGTGTGTATTTATTGCTTGACTTTTTGAAGGAAAATCAATTATACTGGGGAACATTAAATTTTAATATCACACTTTCTGCTTTTATTATTATAATCTTTTCGCTCTATTTTCTCATACTTTTTAGAAAAAGTATTATCAAGAGTCTTGGTCAATTACAAGTTTTTACCGTACAATATGTCACACACACTTTCACACAGCGCAAAAGAGGAGCTTCAAAAAAAGTTGATCACCGAGGAGACTCGGCTGGCAAAAAGAATTGAGGAGATCCGCAAAGAAGATCCGTTTCTTGATCCAGATCATGCAAATGACAATGCAGCAGTTGATACCGATGTTCGTGAACAAATGGGACATGATACCATTGAGGCACAAATTGCGACACTCTCAAAGGAACTCACGCTTGTGCGCGGGGCATTGAAGAAAATGATCAAAGGAAAATATGGCATCTGCGAAAGTTGTGGAAAGCCCATCCAGATAGAGCGTCTACAGCTTTTGCCCTATGCAAAATATTGCATCGAATGCGAACGGCGCTTGATAAAATAAGGATAAGAGTGTAAAAAGTTTATATGCAGGATTTATCTGTTTCTTTTTTTTTCTCCCTCGTTTTATTCCTCGCTTTTCCGTTTGTCTTCGGGTTTTTGGCGTCAAAGGTGAAGCTTCCCGCGCTTTTGGGATATGTAGTGGGCGGAGTCGTTTTGGGAGTATTTCTGAAACAAGATGGAGTGGACGTACTTTCGCAGTTTGCTCAAATTGGTGTAATATTGCTTTTATTTACCATAGGACTTGAGGTTGATCTCTCGCGCATCAGGCGTTTTTCCCGATTTGTCTTTGTTGGCGGCGCTATCCAAATAGGCATCACTACCGTGCTTCTTGCTCTTCTATCGCTTCTTTTTGGGCTCGGGTTTATGCCTGCGCTTCTCATTGGGCTTGCGCTTTCTCTCTCTTCAACTGCGGTGGTTGCCAAAATTATCCAAGATAGGGGAGAGGAGCATTCGCTTCTAGGGGAGCTTGCGATCGGTCTTCTTATTTTCCAAGACATTGCGGCAATACCGATTCTTATTCTGACGTCAGCACTCGGCAAAGGGTCCGATTCCAGTTTTTTTGTGGTAGATCTTTTGGTGAGTCTTCTCCGTTCTATGGTGGTTATCGGGCTTTTATATTTTTTGGGGAAAATACTTGTGCCACGTATTTTCATGCGACTTGCACGCGTTTCTTCAGAAATACTCAATCTGTTCACGGTTTTTTTTATCGTGATTGTCGTATTTCTGTTTTCCTTTTTCAAAGTTTCACCAGGTATTGCTGCTTTTATCGCAGGGGTGTTGGTTGGGGCTACCGTCGAGCACCATCACATTTTCTCGCGCGTTCGCCCCTTTCGAGATCTTTTTGCCATACTTTTTTTCGTGTATCTGGGGACGTTTATTGATATTCCCTCATTTCTGACGCACGTGGTGCAAATCAGCGTATTTACGTTCTTTCTCATGCTCATAAAAAGCGTGGTTGTGGGAGTGATTTTTATCTTTTTCCGGTTTCATTCACGCACGGCATTTTCGATGGGACTTTTGCTTTCGCAGGTGGGTGAATTTGCCCTCGTTATTCTCTATGAAGGAAAAACGGCAGGAGTCATTTCACCCGATACCTATCTTTTTGTGCTTTCATCTTCTCTCATCACTATAGCTATTACACCGCTTTGCGCGCTCAAAAAAGATACGTGGTATTTCGCTATTCGTAAAATGCTCAAAAAAAGAGCGCCGACCATCATGAGTTTTATTGATATTCATGATAAAGAACCCGCCCATATTGATGCATTTGATATCACGAACCATGTAGTCGTTTGCGGCTTTGGGAGGCTTGGATTTTATATCGGACGCGCCCTTTCTATGGCGCATATTCCCTACATTGCAATTGACTATAATGTGCATATTATAGAGATCAATCGCAGAAAAGGAATCTCGGTGATTTATGGAGATCCCACTGATATTGATGTATTGGATTATGCACAGACTGAAAAAGCTACCCTGCTTGTTGCTGCTCTTCCTGATCGGATATCGCAAGAAATGGTGATGCTCAACGCCAGGCGCCTGAACCCCCACATTACTATTTTTACGCGAGTGCATAAAGCAGGGGATAGTACGCGCATGAAGGATCTGGGAGCGAACGTGGTGATACAGCCAGAATTTGAGGCTGCCATTTCGATGGTGAAAAAAGTGTATATAAACTTCAGACTTCCCAAAGAAGAGATTATCGGCAAAATTAAGCGACTGAAACTTGAACATGGAATGGCGTAAAAAGATTTTTTTTATCGCCGGAATTATCATGTTGGTCGCAGTTTTCGTTTTGGCAACTGGTTTTGTCCGCGCCGTCAAAACCTTCAAAAAAGATCGCCTCAATGTACTATTTTATAGTGAGAAACCAGTATTTTTCTCCCTTGGGGTGAGAGAGGGAGTACATTATCGAGGGGTATTTACTGATGATGTTCTCCTTCAGGTGCCAGGAGGGTATGGCCGCTATCGAGCAGGTGCTTTGGGGAAGTTGTCTCAAATTGAAAAAGACGAAACCATCATACAGCGTGCTTTTTCTGCTGCTGTATCGTCATATGTCGATTTTTATTTTTACCCAAAATCAAGCATTATTTATTTTGATCAATCGGATAAAAACAGTCGTATATCCATCCTTACTCTTGTCCGCACAATTTTTTCCCGCCAGCATATAACAAACACCAATCTCTGGGATCGAATTTTTCTTTTTGCAAGCTTCATGAGCACGCGAAAAAATTCCTTTATTGATCTTCCGATTGATCAATTTACCAAACAAGATGAACAGCTGACTTTTGATGATCGCGCATTTGCCAAAAAGCACCAAGGTTTTTTTTATCAAAAATCTATCCGTGAAGAGGAGAAAAATGTAGAGATCGTGTATGGAGAAAGTTATGAGGCGGCGGAGTTTATTTCACGCATCCTCGAAGGGGAGGGGATGCATGTGGTGGATATTGCAACAGACGATCTTCCCAAAACGTGTATAATAAATGAGGATATTTCCTCACAAATTTCACGCACCGCATATTATCTTGCACATATGTTTGATTGTGAGGTGAGGCAGCAAAAACAGAACGGGAGTGGTATTGTCATACGGCTTGATGCGGGTGTCGAGAAGTTGTGGAAGTAAACAATGTATTATGTATTTCATCATAGCAATCGTGAGTATTTTTTTGCTCTCATTCGTATTTTCCTTTATCTCGATGAGGGATGACTCGAGTACTTTTGTCAGAAAAATAATGCATCGCAGAAAAGTGAAGGGAACGATTGTTTTTTTGAAGAAAAAGATACTCCACTTGAAGCCGTAATTAATAGTAGTATCTGTTACTCTTCCTCTTTTTCTTCTTCAAATTCGGGATTATGGAAGTATGCTTTTTCCTCAACTTGCTGGGCGATTTCCTCAAGATCAACGGGCTCTTCGTGTTTTTTTTCATGTTCATCTGTCTCCTCTTCTTTTTCCGTATCATCATGTTCTTCATGAAGAGACTTCAAATCATCCTGGATATTGCGGGGAAAAGAGGTGTATTTTGCGACCCGTACCCCTTTTTTTTCCTCCTTGATAAATACATCAATATGGTTTTTTGAAGCTTCTTTAATATACATCGTATATTCACTCTTTCCTTCAATAAAAAAGATAAGTCGTTTGGAGATATCATCAGGAAGGCTGCCGATGTATTCGTTTTTTTGATTGCGCAGTTCCACGCGCCTTTTTTTGATCTTAAATACTACTTTTTGACCTGCTTTGAGTTTGGCTAAAATATTTACTTGTCCAAGGTTCACTAAATTGATCACCTTTGTTTTACCGGGAGTTACGAGAAAAAGTGTGGGATCAAGGGGAAGTGAGTCTTTTTCCTTTTCTTTTGACAACCCTTTTTTTTCAAGGATTTTAATTTTATCTAAGTTTGTTTTTGCTATTTGATTGGTTGATTCGACTCTCAAAGCTTTCTGGTAGTATTTTTTGGCAAGTCTAAAATTATTTATTTGAAAAAACGCAAACCCGAGGCGCAAATATGCATCAAGATTCACTGGGTCCTGCGCAATAATTTGGGTATTGAGTTCGACGGCCTTCCTGAAATTTCCCCGCAATGCCTCTTCTATGGCTTTTTCATGTAAATTGTGTAAATTCATAGTGTCTGATGAATAAAAAGTATAGAGTGATTATTAAAAAAGTCAACCCCGATTTTATCCCGATTAAATCGGGATTAATCGGAACCAATGTTTGATATAATGAAGCATACGCGGATTATGTCAGGGCATTCAAAATGGTCGCAAATCAAGCGCAAAAAAGGCTTGGCTGATACAACACGGGGAAATCTTTTTTCCAAAATTTCACGAGTTATAACCAGCACGGTGGGGGAAGGAGGGGGAATCACAGATCCTCTACACAACGCAAAGCTGCGCCTGGCGATCATGCAGGCTCGGCAAGCGCGCATGCCCAAAGAAAATATTACCCGAGCCATAGAAAGAGTGTCTGGGAAGGGCGTTATAATGAAGGAAGTTGTCTATGAAGGTTTTGCGCCCCACGGAGTCGCACTCATCATAGTCGCAACAACTGATAACTCTACCCGTACCGCCTCAATTATACGAAGCGCGCTTGAGAAATATGGGGGGAAACTTGCTCCCAGTGGTTCGATCATGTATCTTTTCAAAAAATGTGGTACAGCGGTTTTTGATAAACCAAACACAAAAGAAGAAGAAGTTTTTACGTTTGCGCAGGCAATCGGCGCCCATGATATGGAAGAACACGCACAGTCATACATCGTATATTTTCCTTTTGAGAAAATCGGACATGTGGGCGAACATCTCGGGAAACTATCTCCCTCATCTGTTGCTGTTGATTATCGTCCTTCTGCAACTATTCGTATTGAGGGAAAGACAAGCGCTCTTCGTTTAGTTGAACTTATTGAGTCTCTGGAGGAGTTTGATGATATATACAAGGTGTATGCGAATTGTGATATTCGAGATGAATATGTATAACGTATGCTTATTCGTTTAATTTCTCGCATCTCAAAAAGAAGAAGATTGATTATTGCAACGGTATCGCTCGTCTGCATCATGTTGTATTCGACGTTTCTTTCTTTTTCTTCAATCAAATATGTCATCCTCGCCGTTGCCGCAGCGACCTATTTTTTCACGTTTTTCTCAATTCTTGAGGGTATTAATAAATATGAATGGCTCATGTTGTTTATCGCTCCCGTCATGTTTACGGTCGCATTTAACCTTTTTTATTTCCTGCTTCCGGTCAGGTGGTTGACGCGTATTCCTTTTGTTGCTCTTTATGCTATTTCCCTCTATGCGTTGTTGCTTTCTTCCAACATCTTCAATGTTGGGGTTGTCAAAAGTCTGCAGTTGTTTCGTGTCGCTTTTTCAGTCAATTTTCTGTTTCTGACCATGACGGCATTTCTCATCTGCAACGTTATTCTTTCTTTCCGGCTGAATTTTGTGCTCAATTTTTTCCTCATTTTTATCGCTCTTTTTCCCTTGGCTCTTCAATTTATATGGTCAGCAAAGCCCAAAGTGACACTTGATAAAGAAACTGTGTTGTATAGTTTGCTCATAGCTCTCTACGTTGCTGAAGTGAGCGTTGTTTTTTCCTTCATGCCGCTTAAACAGGCCATATTTGCCCTAGTCCTGACGGGGTGTTTTTACAGTTTACTTGGATTGTTTTACAGCTATCTTGATCGCAGACTTTTTACCGAGCGTGTGCGGGAGTTTATTTTTGTTATTATTTTTGTCTTTATTATCGCATTTTTGTCTCTTGCTTGGTAGAAGCAGAAGAAGGGGAGAGGGGAGTGTGGTTGAGAAGTAGGATGAGGAAATCATGCGCAAAATGTACGGACGTGTATATACTATCCCATAGTATTTATATAACTTATAGTAAATTCACTGTTTAGCAGGTATTGTGGATAAGTGATACAAGATTTCATCCCTTTTTACGCACAAACTAATAATTTAGAATGTCTTTATGCTCCAAATAATGATTAGCATGGTAGTTTACCGGTGCTAACTCTTTGACCCCGATTTAATCGGGATTGAAATTTAAGCTCAAAAATTACTATTTGTATTGTTATTTTGCTCTAAATTTAAAAACCTCGTTGCAGAGAGAGCGGAGGGTATTGGGAACTCCAAACAGTGCTTTTTTTATAAAAACAGTATGTATATGTACAGATGATAAAACTTCAAACTTTTTTGAGCAAAACAGGTGCGCTCTTGGGGAGTGTTCTCTTTCGAGGGGCAACATCCCTCATGTGTGGTGTTTATAGCCTGGGGAGCATAGGACATAAGACGTCGTAAAATGTATCTTTTACGACGTGTATGAACGATGCGGTGGAGAAGAGGGTGAAAAAAATTAAAAATCAAAATTTAAAATTTGAACATAAAATGTGTTATTTTTTTGTCATAGTTTGGTCAAAACACTCCTCTTTTTATGCGTGTTCACCACCTTACATAAATTTCTGTATCTATACCTACTATAGGATAGTATATAGGTAGGGAAAGGTTTTTCTGTCGCTCTTTTACCTCTCTTCTCCAACTTATACAGAACGGGTAAGAGGTGGGGGATGTGTACAAAATATACTCAAGATCCCAGAAGTCCTTTTACTTTTTGGACAAGCTCATCGGGGTTGAGGCTTGATTTGACCAAATGGGAATAAGCGCCAAGTTTTTGCGCTTCTTGGATGATGCTGTCATGGGCGAGGTTGGTAAGCATGACAATGCGGCCATTTTCTGCTTTTGCAGGTTTGTCTCGAAGTGCCGCAAGGACTCCAAGACCGTCCATTTTGGGCATCATGACATCAAGGAGTATGAGGTCGAAACCGCCTTCTTGTGCTTTCAGGACGCCTTCTTGACCGTCAACTGCTGTCGTAATATCGTACCCGGCCTCTTTCAGTACTTCCTCGTATACGTCGCGGATATATAAGTCGTCTTCAATGATCAGAATTTTTTGTTTTTTATTATCCATAAGAAGCTATTATTTAGCATAACAGATATTTATCATCTTGTCAATCAATAAAAAAGACGTCGTTTAATGTGGGTTTCTTTTTTTTACCTCTCCCCTACTCTGTTTTCTTCCAATAATCTATTCACCAGAAGTTCAATATATGTTTGGGTTTGTATGAGCGCGCATTGTTTTTGCAGTTCTTGTAAAACAGATTTCATTCTTTCTGGTTGCATAACAAGTATTGGATCGGCGCGTAATTCTTTTTTTGCTTGATCGAGACCGTACCGAAACTGTTGTGTCAAGTTGTTCAACATTGTGGGGTTAAGAATATGCTGTTCAAAAAAATATATCGCAAGTGTCGTTCTTGGCATGGGGTGTATACCGGTAAGATAGTTTTTTTCAATCCCTCTTCTATAGCCGTGTAATGTGTCAATAGGTTCGATGAGTATGCGTGTCTCCTCATCCATATCCAAATGAGAATCAGGAATAAAAGCATTCATTAATTCATCATATCTGATCTTGATCATTTGAGATTTGGTATGTTCATCTGGGATGAGTCTATGAGATCCACCGACGCGCCTCATAAATTGTTTATAGGGAGGATAATTTCCAAAATAGATTTGTTCAATGTTTCTTTCGTCTTCATTTCTTCCCATAAGAAAAACCATTATAGCAGATTATTGTATATATACAATTTTTCCTGTGATATTGTAAATTTATACAAGGAGTGTAAAAATATGCCAGAGTCGTGGATGGAATCCCAACTAAAACCACAACCAAAAACTGAACCAAAAGAGACGCAACAACCTATGTTTATGATCGACGTAAGTGTAGAAGATGTAGATATGCAATTAACACCCGAAGAACAAGAGGCTTTGAGGAGATACGAATCACGAAAAGCGCTTGTTAAACCTTGGGTAGATGCGGTCATACCAGACAGAACGCCTGAACAATATATTGAGTCTGTTGCTAAAAAATATAAAAAAACTGTAGATTTGCTGGATCATGAGGACAGGGATAAAGCAAGTTACGCCTATCGTAGCGCGCGTTTCGATAAACAACAGTTGATAGACAGAATAGCTCAAACTGAAGTAGCTGATCAAGATTTGTCAGGATATGTTACGGCGTTGTACACGTTAACAACGACAATTCTTCCCAATGGCAGCGAGCTTTCCTCGGCGGATATAAGGAGATGGATAGATGCTTGTGAGACAACAAAACAAACTCAATTTCATCAAAGACTAGCAGAGCAATGGAAAGCAAAATTTATGGTTGGAGTAGACGAAAAAACAGCCAGACAAAGGATGCAAGATTTTCAAAGTTTGATAGTAGATTTAACAGGATGCAACATATATCCTCGCCCAGAAGCCAGAAACGCTCAAACTACTAAAGAGCTTTTCACCGCTTTTACAGAATTATACGAACAGGCTTATTCTATTTCAGGTCAGCGTCAAGAAGATGATATAGACAGACTCTTCAGAAGCGGAGCTGAAAGTGTGGGCTTAACTTTTAACGATCCTGAACAAACAAGATTGATGTTGCAACTTTATCAGGAGGTTTCTAACTATCCTGATAGAGAAATCGGGAAAAAGTTTGCAGATGATGTTGTCATCTATGCCAAACATCATGGTCTTTCAACAGAAAAAATTCGAGGTTTTGTGGACAAACTACTTCCTGCAATGCAAAATAATGATCCACAGGTTGAAATTTTACTAAGAGGTGGAAATATATGGGGAATGAAGCGTGGTGATTTTGGAGTTGGTGACTATCTCTGCCATGCTTATGCAAGTCCTATAACTTCCAGCAACTTAAATGAACTCTTACTCGCAGCAAGAGAAGTGCCCACTACAAACCTTTCGAGATTGGAACAAAATAGAATTGATGCTTTAACAATGTCCGCTCCCTTTGGCATATTGCGGGATTTCATCCACGACCAAAGACCGCATGTCAATGAGGTCCTTACAGCAATGATTCATTACTATGATACAGGAGACCGAACGCAATTAGAGTCAGTTTTGCCAAAAGCTGATTACTTTAATTCTGACAAGCGAATCCAAACGATGTTTGATAAATCAAAATATGATTTGAGGGTGGAAGACCGAGCAAAACCAAGAAGCTGGGTAAAGTCTGTGGAAGTTTTAAGACGTCTAGTCGAAAACACAAAACCTGTGCCCGACATACCGCCAACGACTTCGGACGAAAAATTGAATAAAAAACTACAAACTCTAGAGGAAGAATTGATCGGCAGAAGGGTGGTTTCAAAAGAGACTCTAACTAATACAATAGACTATATAAATCAACAACTGTTTTCAATGATGTCTAGAGAAAGTGTGGGAATTGAACCGAATCATATTATGGCGATTTCGTGGGTTGAAAGAAGGGTGTTTCAAGTATTGCAAACTATGAAATATGAAGACCAAACGGGAGCTTACAAACAGGAATGGTTTTTATCAATATTACGATTCCAAGAATTGATTGGTTCTCTTCAATTTAATGAACAAGAATTCCAAAATTTTATACAGATATTAACAGACTCAAACCTCGCAATTGAAGCATATAAACTTATCGGTAGAAGAACACTTGAAAATATACAGAAATTGGCGACGAGATATAAACAAAAAGGTCGAACTGATTCAGGAGCGTTATGGTCTGGCAATCTTGCTCACGAACTTGTAGGTCTTGTCGATTTCAAGACTGCTCAAACTGAACAAGGCAGAAAGTTTAGAAACGAGAGCGCTAAACAAATAACAGAACCTGGTTATCATCCCGGTGATTAACGAACAAACATTTCATCTCGGTACTGGTTTTTATTCGCTTTTTTTCCGATTATATACTCGTCTGTGGACAAGGGAAAGGATTTTTTTGCGGATGCGGATGTTTTTTGGGGTGACTTCAAGCATTTCATCCTCACCGATGAAATCAAGCGCCTGCTCAAGGTTCAATATCATAGGTGGTGCAAGGGCCTCGGCGACGCCCTCTCCTGCCGACCGATTGTTCGTTAGTTTTTTACCCTTACACGCATTTACTTCAATATCAATATCGCGGTTTGACATCCCCACGACCATGCCTTCATATACTGCCACCCCCGGTCCGATAAAAAGTGTGCCGCGACTTTGCGCATTGACAAGTCCATACGTCAGTGATACGCCCGATGCGGTAGCCACGATGGCGCCGTTTCTGATTGTGCCCATTTTGGGTCCTTTGGGGAAATAGCCGAGGAAAAACGTATTAACGAGTGCGGTCCCACGTGTTTTAGTGAGCAAAACGCTTCGTATCCCAAGGAGGTTGTTGTCGGAGATTTTGTATTTCAGTCGGACTTGCTCATGTTCGCCCGTCATATCTATAAATTCTGCTTTTCTCATACCAAATTCTTCAGTGACCTTTCCTAAAAATTTTTTGTCAACATCTATGGTGACTTCCTCAAACGGTTCATGGATGACACCTCCGATGGTTTTTTCTATGACGCGCGGTTTGGTGACTTGGAGTTCAAATCCTTCCCGCCGCATCGTCTCGATCAAAATCGCAAGATGCAGTTCCCCGCGTCCGTGTACCGTGAAATTGGCGCCGTCGGTGTCTGACTCTATTTTCAATGAGACATTGGTTTCTTTCTCTCTCAAAAGTCGTTCCTTGATTTGCCGTGACGTGAAAAATGTGCCCTCTTTGCCGGCAAACGGGCTGGTATTTGGACCGATCGTCACTTTTATCGTCGGCTCCTCCACTTGTATTTTAGGGAGACTCACCGGATGTTGCGGATCAGTGACGGTTTGCCCGATGGTCAGCTCGGGAATGCCGGCGATGGCGATGATATCGCCTGCAGATACTTCATCAACTTCCTTTTTATGCAAGCCTTCAAAAGTGTAGAGTTTTTGTACTTTATGCGTGCTTATGATCTTTTCTTCGTCAACCAGAGCTACCATCTGATTTTTGATCAGGGTTCCTTGGGTGACTTTGCCGATGCAGAGTTTGCCCACGTATGCGTCTTGGTCAAGTGTGGAGACGCACATCTGAAACGGTTTATCCTGCCCGGTGGCAGCGTTTTCAATTTCTTTCATGATGGTTTCAAAAAGAGGCGTAAGATCTCCTAGCGTTTCTGGCGTGTAGTGTGCTGGCAGGTCGAAAAAGACTTTGCCGTCTCGACCGACTGCGTAGAGTGTCGTGAAATGCAGTGTTTTCTCATCGCGTGCAAGCTCCAAAAAAAGGTCTTCGATCTCCTTCATCACTTCATCGGGACGTGCATCTTTTTTATCAATTTTATTGATGACCAATATGATTGTCAGTCCTGCCTCGATAGCTTTTTTCAAAACAAACTTTGTTTGAGGAAGGGGCCCTTCGGCTGCGTCAACCAGTAAAATAGCGCCGCTTGCCATATTGATGGTGCGCTCGACCTCGCCGCCAAAGTCTGCATGTCCCGGCGTGTCAATGATGTTTATTTTCGCTTGCCTATAAAACACCGCGGTGTTTTTGGCCAGAATAGTGATGCCTTTTTCCCGCTCCAGCGCATTTTGATCCATGATGAGCGTTTCACCCATTTCCTTCTCATTTTCCCGAAATGTATGTGTCTGCTTCAAAATCGCATCAACCAAGGTGGTTTTACCATGGTCAACATGTGCGATAATGGCAACGTTTTTGATGATCATAGAAAAAAACACGCTCTTTACACACAGCGTGTTAATATATCATTATACCACAAAAGGAAGGTTTTATGCGGGCTTTTATCGTAGATGTTTGATGGTAAGTTTTCTCGGATAAGAACTGATCTATTTTTTGTATTCTTTTCCCCCTCTTGGGTCTACACCAAAAGCATTTACAGTGAATCCAGAATTTTTATATTCACGCAGTGTTGAAAAAATTTTAGACTTATCCCATTCTTGTGGTGGATTATCAATTCTTGCCTGTTGTTTCGTTGAAGCTGAAAGTGGGGCCTCATCTAATAAAACAACTCTTGTAATACCAAGTTTTCTAAGTAGCTTTACGCTGGGAAAAAATTTTTGGAATAATCCTTGATTTTTATCTGTGCTAAATAATGGTCAAATCCACGTGTCATTAATATCGGGATGTTATGTATCGCGTGCGCAAGTCCTAATCGCTGAATCACAAAATTTTTTCTTCTTTTGGTTATAGTATTTAAAATCTTATCTACTTCATATTGAATAGCACGATCATGTTCTTCATAAGCAGTTATTAGGTCTGGTTGTATTTTGTGATCTTCGGGAAAATAAATTTCCTCTGGAAGTATGCTAAAAGCACTTTTTAACAAATCTTTTATTTGTTTCATAGACTCAAACTCTGAATGTTCCATGTTAGAAATAGGTTTGGTTTGAGGCAGGTGTTCTTCTTCATTCATGATATATATCATAACACATCCACCCTGTTTTTTGACATATTCATCAGTCGTTTTTGCTCATCTGTCGGAAAATGCTCGATGGCATAGCTTCCCTGTTTTAAAAAAACGCCCCAAATCACGAGCGCGTTCTTTTGAAACAAAATCACGGAGTTCTTTTTTGAGTCTGAAAAGCATTCATCTTTTGAACTTTAATGATTTTTTGATAACTGTGTAACCGCGGCTACGGGGATCCTCCTACAATTTGTAATCTTGCTAAATATATCTTCGCTAAACGATCTATATAATGAAGTTGTGAAAGGAGTTCATTAACGCGTTTTTTAACCAATCCCTCGGGGTTGGTTTCTACATTTCATTTTTCATTAAATTGTGTTTTTTTATAAACGCCCTCCCTAAACCAGATTTTAAGTATTTTTCAAAGTTAAAGGCAGTATATTTATTGGAGAATGCAAAAGTAGTAAAACATACATCATGAAGGCGGACTGCATCCGCTGGAACCCGAACGAAGCCCTCCTTCGCCCTTCGGGCTTCGGCGGGTGAAAGCGGTGTTTTTTTGGACAAAGTTCGAAACTATTTCGAGCAAAATCCAAACGATTAATGCGGACTCGGCAGGGCAAACTATTTTTCTGGGGGAATGGAATTGCCCTGCCTCGGCTTTCGTCCCGCCCGCAGGAGGGGTCTGGGGAGGAATGCGGGCGGGTTTCGCTTTCTTTCGGAAAAAATTTGCGGCTAATTATTCGTAAATATTAGCAGATTGGCCAGTAAAAAGTCCATTATTACCGCGAGCTGATTTTGCTTGACTTGCCTCAAAAATTGCGACAGCGAGCTGACCATTACTAAGTTTTACGGCCACAGAATCAGTTTCGGATTTTGAACGAAAACTCGGATCACTTAATATGTGTTGCGTTGATTGATCTGTCGCATACACACCTTTTTCGATCATACCTTGAGCGAAAAGCCCGTCCATTTCAAATCGATCATCTCCAGTTTTCACTTCTTTATAATTTGGATTTCTCGAATTTATAAATAATTCCATCAGTATTTGTTTTGAATTTTTCGGCAATAAAATTTCTTTGCCTTCCCAATGATCAACTTCGTAATCTTGCTCATTAAAATTTTCAGGAACTTTATTATCCCAAATTTTTTCCAATTCTTCTGTAGGAAAAATTGGTTTTCCGTCAAATTCAACCATAGTCCAACTATAATGTCCTCCTCTCCTATCAGAAACTTCTTTCTTAAAATTAACTTTTTCGGTTCCAGCAGATCGAACAAAAGTATTCCATTTGTCTATCAAAACGCCCCATTCAGTAGCTTTTCCTTCAAAAAATACCTCGTTGAATTTTCCATATTCGGCTTCAGCAAAATTTTTATCGGAAGTTAGGAAAAAAGCTCCTTTGACATTATCTAAATCAAAAGTTTTAGGTGCTTCATGAGAAAAAGCGTCAAATTTTCTTGTAGTGCCATGATAGAGAATCAATGGCTCGCCATTCACATCAATAAATTTACTCGCTCCTTCGGGATCGTTTTCCCAATCGCCATACCAATTTTTGAAAAAACTACTTCTGACTTCCAACCATTGCTTTTCACCAAGACGAGATTTTTCCCCGTTCGGGGCGAGAGCATATTCGAACTCGCCATTTTCATTGTAAAACATTTTGCCATCGGCAATTGCCAATTCTTTCATTTGGTTTAATTCTTCTTGAAGTTGTTTAGCTTTCTCTCCTTTATCTTGTCGCTCTTTAATTTTATCGGTTCTTGCTTGCTGATATTCTGGAGTTTCTTTAGCTATATCTAAAATCTCTTTACGCTCTTCTTTCGGAGCTTCTTTTATCTCTTTTGCGAGATTATCTCTAAATTGTTGTGATTCAAAATTTTCCATAAAATTATTTCAATAGCTCATCAACTGAAACATCAAGCGCACGCGCAAGTTTTTCTAAAATCGTTAAAGTAACATGTACCTTACCATCCTCAATTGCACTCATATAACTCCTATCCATCTCTATTGCTCGGCAAATGTCGCCTTGCGACATTTTACGGCGAAGCCGTATTCGTTTGATGTTTTCGCCAAGTTTTTTGGAAGTTTGGGACATATTTATATTAACATGTTATCAACTATTGCGCTTCTCTTCAATATGGAAGTATAATCCCATATATGGAATTGATAGCCGCAAATTTTTTCCGAAAGAAAGCGAAACCCGCCCGCATTCCTCCCCAGACCCCTCCTGCGGGCGGGACGAAAGCCGAGGCAGGGCAATTCCATTCCCCCAGAAAAATAGTTTCGCCCTGCCGAGTCCAAATTAGTTTTCAGGATTTTCGTCAAAAAATGTTCGAACATCAATCAAAAAACACCGCCAAGTTTTACATTCAGCGAAATTGAAAGATGTTGTCTCGGCGCGTTGCGCCGAGGCTGTTTCTTACGATTTCACAAAAAGTGAAAATTGGCGGTGAAATTATATCCTTTGCGCGAACCTTTTTCGAGGGACGATGACCCGCCCCGCCGCCCGCCTCCGCTAACGCTCCGGCGGCAACCTCGCAGAAATTTTCCCTTACAATTTTTCTTTTGCGCGCCCCCCCTGAAAAAAATTCAAAAAGGGAAGGGGGAAATTTCTGCTCGGTTCCGCCCTCCAAGTATTCGGGCGGAGCGGCGGGGCTTCTGCGCTCGGGCGCGGCGGAATTCCCCCCACACCCCAGTATGAGAGAAATCTCTACTGGACTTTTTGTTTTCCTGTAGAGTGTAGAGAGATAGCGCGGCATTGCGCACCCTGACCCTGTCGCTCCGATGTCCAT
>DATDXN010000029.1:0-8257 GCA_035289305.1 Patescibacteria group bacterium | reverse complement strand
TGGAGGATCATCCTATGGTATTGAACAAGCAGCCAAAACCTACTTTAACAAATCAGCACAACACCTTACCCTTCCGGAAGCATCATTTCTTGCTGGTCTTCCTCAAGCTCCAACTCTTTATTCGCCATATGTGAATCCCGAAGGAGCAATCTTTAGGCGCAATGATGTCGCTTTGAAAATGAAAGAGATTGGACTTATCACACAAAAACAATATGATGAAATCATCGGCACACGGCTTATTGTTGCTCCTATCAAAACCTACATCAAAGCCCCTCATTTTGTATTTTATGTGCGCTCATTGCTTGAGGAAATGTATGGCAACCGCTTTGTAGAGGAGGGCGGTTTGACGGTGACGACCACGCTTGATTTTTCACTGCAAGAGAAAGTTGAAGACATCCTTCAGAGCGAACTTGATGAAATCAAGCATTTAAGTGTGGAAAACGGCGGAGTCCTCGTGACCATACCTTCGCGTGGAGAAATTATTGCGATGGCCGGCTCAAAAGACTATTTTACTGCCCCCGGCGGCGCGTTTAATGTGACGACTGCCCATAGACAACCAGGATCTATGATGAAACCAGTGATGTATTCACTTGCGCTTGAGAAAGGTGTTTATTCTGCTGCCAGCATTCTTGAGGATACGCCAATCGTATTTTCTATTCTTGGTAGTCGTCCGTACAGTCCTGTCAATTACGATGGCAGGTTTCATGGAAGAATTCCCCTTCGCTATGCGCTTGCAAACTCATACAATGTGCCTGCGGTGAAAGTTTTGGCAACGATTGGAATGCCTGCGTTTATTGCACATGCTCAAAAAATGGGTATCACGACATGGGATTCCCCCAAAAGATATGGACTTTCTCTTGTGCTCGGGGGAGGAGAAATAAAAATGACTGATGCAGCAGTTGCCTTTGGAGTTTTTGCAAATAAGGGCGAGAAAGTTGATATAAACCCGTTTTTGAAAATAGAAGATTATCATGGTTCAACGCTTTTGAAACAAAAGGTTAAGAAGGAAAGAGTATTGTCGGAAGGGGTATCATTTATCATATCAGATATTCTTTCTGACAATTATGCACGGTCGTTTGCGTTTGGTATACGTTCTGCGCTTGAAGTAAAGGGGGTAAAAGTGGCAGTCAAAACAGGTACCACCGATGATAAACGTGACAATTGGACGACAGGATATACGCCCAGATTCCTCACAAGCGTATGGGTGGGAAATAATAACAACACTCCCATGCATCCATATCTGACATCAGGTATCACTGGTGCAGCGCCGATCTGGAATAAAGTCATGAGTGAGCTTTTGTCTGATGGGGCCGTTTCACGATACAATGTATCACCGATTAAAAAGGAATTTACAGAGCCTGAAGGTATTGTAAAGCAGGACTGTTACAACGGCCGCGTTGAGTATTTTATAGAAGGAACAGAAGGTGCGCAGTGCAAAGGAACCTGGTACAAACTGACTCCAACACCAGTAATATATTAATACTCCTGCGTGAAGTATGCTTGAGGGATGATGAGGGTGGAAGCTGCAGGTAGACGCGTCTGTGCAGTGTCAACGGTTTTTTTTGCTACAAAGTGTATGACGTCCCCTTCTTTATATTTTGAAAATCCTGACGTGGTGATTTTGAGCGTTTGAGTATCAAGAATAAGCTGTTTTGTGGATGTTTCTACATCAAATGTATATTCTTCGTTTGCGGTTGTTGTGACTTTGATAGTATAGGCGGTTTTATCTACGCTGGTAAGTTTTCCAGATCCTACGATGTACTCATTTGTTTTGTAAATATAATTGGCATTGAGAGAATCTTCAATGATGGGTCCAAAAGCCACAACGAATGCATCTTTTTTGATTGTTGTTATGGCCTCTTCTTTTTTTTCTGTCCCTCCCGCCGTATATATTTTGGTGAGTGTGTCATCGATGATCACTTTGACACTTTTTCCTTCATGAGTGGTTACTTCAAGGATATCTTTTTCTATTTTTGTCACATATCCCGCAAGTGCTTTTTTTGTATCTCTGCTCAATTCTGCCACTTTCTGTGCAATTTTCTCCTTAAAAATTTCCACACTGCTTGTGGCAACAGGCGAGGGAGATTCGGCAGGAGTGACTTTGGCAGATGGTGTTGCTGTACCTGTTTGGGCATATATGCGTGGTACACCCATATGCATTGTCATAACGATTCCCAGTAGTATTACGATATGTTGATGGTTTTTTTTCATTGTTCGTTAAAATAATAGACTTTTAATGTTTTTTCCTCCGTTGTTTTTTGATTATATGTAGTTACTCGAATGGTATTTTCTCCAAGTATCAATGGGACGTCGATTGCAAAATCAACCGTCTCGTTTTTGAGGGCTTTTTCAAAATCAGGAGATTGAATAATAATCATGCTTTGTTTTTCAGCTTGCCCTTTAATTTTAATCTTGGCGGTTGTTGTGGTGAGGCCATCTTCAGGCTCCGATAAGGTAAGTTGTTGTCTTTTTTCTTCCTTAAGCGACGGAGGAGAAGTAGTGATTTTCGGTTGGATAACTTTTTTTGCCTCTTGTACTTTCTTCTTTTCAGTTGTAGTGAAAAGTATAATAAGAGCAGTCGAAAAGCCCAAAACGATTCCAACAACCGTTGTAATAAGTGTTTCTTTCTTCATAGGTTTTTCTAGTATACCATAAAGAGCTCGTTCAAGATTTTCGGAAGTATATGTATGACGTCAGTGGTGTTGTAAAAAAGACCAACGGTTTTGTTGAGTTTCTCTCCTGCCTTTTTGAGGGCAAAGCTACTGATGACAGACGCCGCAAGTTGATCAGATTTTGTGTTAAAGCTTGCGGTAAGACCAGCAAGCACATCGCCTGTTCCTCCTTTGGTAAGCCCTGCATTACCACCGTGGATTGTTATCAGCTCTTTTCCATCGGAGATTATATCTTCAATAGCTTTGAGCAAGATGATACAGTTATGTTGGCGAGCGGTGCGCACAACAACATCTTGTTTTTGAGGTAGTGGGAGTTTTGTGACATCGGTGCCAAATAATTGATGAAATTCTTGTATGTGGGGTGTCAGAATGGGTTTTGTTTCAAGAGTGAGAAGCCAGGAAGGATCCATCATCTGAAGGGCTCCTGCATCAAACACGAATTTTTTATCGGGGAAATTTTTGATGAGCAGATGAGTCAGGTGATAAGTATAGAGCGGTTCGTCTTTTAATAAAAAGACGTCGTTTAATGTATTAATAGGTGGAGAAGAGGAGGGGAGTGGTTTTTTTTCGCTTCTGACCATTCCTGGGCCCATGAGTATGCAATCATCCTCTTTCACATACTGCGCGAGGTCTTTTCTTTTGATCACCATTCCATCGACAAACGATGTTTTGAGTTTGAGGAAAATTTTTTCATTTTCCTTTGTCGAAGCATAATGTACCATGTCAACAATCCGTGAAGCAATACTTGCTGACCAAAGGGACGCAGCATGAAAAAGTGAGGAGCCGCCGATAATGAGCAGTTTCCCGTTTTCGCCCTTGTGAGAGTGGGAAAGCGGAAGAGAGATGCATTTAATATACGGGCGTATTAGGTCAATATCTATAGTGGAAATATCCATAGTATATAATAAGTATATCATGAAAATGACCCATCAAGAGCTGCGAAGCGCATTTTCCAAGTTTTGGATTTCGCCACCACGGCGTCACGTAGAGGTCCAGGTAGCGTCTCTTATGCCAAAAGATGATGCCACCACCCTTTTTACTTCATCAGGCATGCAGCATCTGGTGAGGAATTTTGAAGGGATGCCTCATGAGTTGGGGAGACGACTTTTTGATATTCAGCCGTGTTTTCGGGCATCTGATATTGAGGAAGTTGGCGACAACAGACATACCACATTTTTTGAAATGATGGGTAATTGGTCTTTGGGTGATTATTTCAAAGAAGATCAGCTGGCGTGGGCCTTCCAATTTTTTACTCAAACTCTGGGTCTTCCCAAGGAAAAGCTCTATGTGACGGTTTTTGAAGGAGGTTGCGGAGTCCCGAAAGACGAAGAATCGACCGCCATATGGAAAAAGCTCGGTATGCCAGAGAATCGGATTATTCCCTATCCTGCTTCAAAAAATTGGTGGTCACGTGCCGGGGTACCCGATGAGATGCCAGTTGGTGAGATAGGAGGACCTGACAGCGAGATATTTTTTGAGTTTGATGTTCCCCATGATGTGAGGTATAGTCAACACTGTCATCCAAACTGTGATTGCGGGAAATTTTTGGAGATTGGAAATTCGGTGTTTATCCAATATAGAAAAAAAGCTGATGGCACGCTTGAGGAGCTGGCGCAGAAAAATGTGGATTATGGTGGAGGATTGGAGCGCATACTTGCAACTTTGCAAAACAATCCAGATATTTTTCAGACAGACGTGTTTTCAAAAATAATAGGTAACATTGAGGAAGTCTTCAGACAAAACTACATATCAGAACATGCGTCTTCCATACGCGCAGTGGCAGATCATCTCAAGGCTGCAACACTTCTTATTCTTGAGGGCGTCACTCCGTCTAACAAAGAACAAGGGTATGTTTTGCGGCGTCTACTTCGCCGCAGCATGCTTAAACAACATCATATTGTTGGTACCATTTCGTCAGATGCGCTTATTTCTGTCTGTCTTGATGGCGTCATTCCAACATACAAGGATGTATCGTTTTTGAAAAAATTATTGGAGAACAATACATCGCATAAAACTCTCATATCTTCGGTTGTAAAGCAAGAAGTAGATCGGTTTGCGAAAAACCTGAAAACAGGCATGAGTATGATTTCGACCATGCAAAAAATAGACGGTAAGGCCGCGTTTGATTTGTATCAAAGCTATGGTTTTCCCTTGGAAATCATCGAGGAGATATGTCTGCAGAAACATATATCGCTTGACACGCAAGGGTTTAAAAGAGAGTTTACCAAGCATCGGGAGTTGTCAAAAAAATCCTCATCTGGTATGTTTACTGGGGGGTTGGCTGATCATTCGGCGCAAGTAATCAAATACCACACAGCTACTCACCTTCTCCACCGTGCGCTCAAAGATGTTTTTGGAGCTGAAGTCAGGCAAGAAGGGTCAAATATTACTGCGCAAAGGCTCCGTTTCGACTTCAAACTTTCACGAAGTCCCACTCAACCAGAGATACAAAAAATGGAAGAAATTGTCAACGCAAAAATAAAAGAAGCGCTTCCCGTTCACTTCAAAATACTGAAAAAAGAAATAGCCCATTCTTTGGGAGCTTCTTCTTTTTTTAAAGAAAAGTATGCAGATATGGTCAAAGTTTATTTTATTGGAGGATCTGAAGGAGATCCTTCGACCGCCTATTCCAAAGAATTTTGCGGTGGGCCACATGTTTCAAACACATCAGAAATTGGACCCCTCAAAATCATAAAAACCAAAAAAATAGGCTCTGCTATGATTCGTCTATATGCCCAATAAACACTTTTACCGAAGGTGTCTACTCATCACACTCGGGGGGTGAAAGTTGTGAAAGTTAGTCGGGGTCTTTAGCATCAAGATCAAGAGGAGGACCGAATATTTCTATTACCGCGGGAATTTTTAAGGCCTTTTGTCGAAGCATTCTTATTGCTGCTTCCTCTATTTGGCGTACTCGTTCTCGAGAAATACCACCTAGTATTCTTCCAATTTCAGCGAGTGAGTGTTCTTCTCCATCATCGAGCCCGAGCCGCATACGGATAACAGTTCTGTAATTTTCTGGGAGTAGATCGAGGAGTTTTTGTAATTTCTGACTTTTTTCATATAAAAGGAGCGACTCTTCCTGATTGATAGATGGATCTTGCATTGTATCTTCGATAGTTCCTGATCGTGGGTCGTCGGGATTAAGCGCTGCATCAAACGAGACTATATTTTGAGCGTGTGCAGTTTTGCCAGAGAGAACATCAGCTATTTGTGATAGCGGAAGATTAGTAATATTTGCAATTTCTTGTAGACTAAGATGTTGATCTATTCCTTCCTGTTCATTTTGTTCCTTTACTTTTCTTACTTTTCGCTCTCTTATTATTTCATGTTCAGGAAGTCTGACTGTACGTGATTGTTTACTTAATGCGCGCAAAATTGCCTGTTTGATCCACCATGTTGCATGAGTGCTAAATTTGAGTCCTCTGCGGTAGTCAAACTTATCTACTGCCTGCAGCAACCCAGTATTTCCTTCTTCGATAAGATCCTCAAAAGGGACGGAAGAGGCTTTCTCGTAATATTGTGTTGTCTCCTTTACTACAAGACGAAGGTTGCATTCGATAAGTCTTTGTCGAGCTTCTTCATCGCCTATTTCTATTTGTTGTGCTAATTTTTGCTCTTCTTGTCTCGTTAGTAGAGGATAACGAGTGGTGTTTTGAAGATATGCGGTAAGCGCATCCGGATTTATTTCTTTTTTGAGCACAGAAGCGTTTATCTTTTGTAGTTGTTTACTATTTTGTAGTTCGTTGTTCGGCTGTTTCCCCTTTCGCTGAATTTTTGGTTCAGTATGTTTTGGTCGCTGACGTTCCATAGTGGAGTATATTATACCATTTCAAGGCTCTGAAGCAAATACATAACGAGAGTTAATTCGTAAACTCTTGGACGAAGATTTTGCCAAAGATTCCGGCATCCGCTACTCCTATTCCCATCTTTTTATACTCGGGAGACAGAATATTTTTTCGGTGTCCTTCGGAGTTCATGAGACCATTGTGTGCGATCTGGACATCAGGAGCAAATGCGAGATTTTCGCCGGTTACTTTGTAATCGATATTGTTCCTTTCGATCCGATCTGCCGGCGATGAGCCGTCAACCGCCGAATAGTGTGAGAAAAACCCATGGACAAACATTTCCTGCGCATACTCTTGTGATACTTTGCGCAAGCTTTCATCAAATTGAAGCGCTGAAAGTCCGCGCGACTGCCTCTCCCGATTGACTAGATTGAGCATCGCAATTTCAGAGACGGCATCTTTTTTGAGGTTTTCTTTGACTACCTTAAAGCCCAAATCTATTTTCTTTTCAGAGTTTTCCTTGATGGTCAAGAAATTGAGTGTTTCAACTACGGCGGAGTTGAAAATATTTTGCAGACGTGATTCAAGTTTTTGCGATATGCCCATAATGGGACGACCAGTTCTTGAGTTCAAAACAGAATTTTTGATGTCTCCCCGTACGGGGAGAGTGAAAACAAGCGTGAGAATAAAGGCGAAAAGAATTGATCCTTGCATTACTGCGGGAACTCCCCCCAATGCTTTGTTTAGGGTAGTATTTCTGAAAAGCCGTGGGGGGATTTTCCTATATATATATTTTGCCAGTATGAAAAAGAGAACTTCCGACAGGACCCATGCGGAAAAAAAGCCAATTGCGTTTGCAATGCCTTGTGAAAATGAGAAATTAGCAATGAAAATTTTTGCAAAAAAGGGATAGAATTTGAAAGAAAATATAAACGAGAAAAAAAGACCAACAAGATCAAAAGACGTGGGAACGAGTCCTTCGTTGGTGATGACGAAATAAATAATGACAAGAATAAACAAAAGGTCTATCCAGTTGCCATGCAGCGAATATGTCGATATGATGGTGTCGATCATGTATTTTTGATAGAATGTAACCTATATGGCGTTTTCCTTAGTCAAAAAATATACGCTTCGCTTCTGGGAATTGAGCACCCATTATACGAAACGCATACCACACAAAAAAATTATAGCATTTTTTTTAGCGCTGTTTGCACTATTTTATTGGTCTGTTTTGCGAGGTCTCCCCAATCCAGCACTTTTGAAAAACTATAAAGTAATTCCTGTCTCAAGTGAAATACTTGACAGAAATGGTAAGCTCCTATTCAAAATCTACCACGACCAAAACAGAACCCCCATCACCCTCTCATCACTTCCCCCCTATATAAAAAATGCAACCATCGCTATAGAAGATAAAGACTTTTATCGTCACCAAGGAGTATCCCTCATAGGAGGCATGATACGAGCCATAAAAGATATGATACTGAAAAAACGATTACAAGGAGGATCAACCATTACTCAACAATTAGTCAAATCTGCACTGCTTACCCCAGAACGTACCATCCAGAGAAAAGTCAAAGAAATTATTCTTGCTCTCTGGACAGAAAAGATATTCACCAAAGATCAAATCCTTGAAATGTATCTTAACCAAGTTCCCTATGGAGGATCATCCTATGGTATTGAACAAGCAGCCAAAACCTACTTTAACAAATCAGCACAACACCTTACCCTTCCGGAAGCATCATTTCTTGCTGGTCTTCCTCAAGCTCCAACTCTTTATTCGCCATATGTGAATCCCGA
>DATDXN010000028.1:0-18785 GCA_035289305.1 Patescibacteria group bacterium | reverse complement strand
AAAAAAGCCAAAAATTTGGCTTCTTCCGAAAACTACGAGGAAATGAAGCGGTTTGTTCAAAAAGTCGGAACGAACCCCAAATTTTTGGACAAATCCATTTCCTTTTCTTTTTGCCCGCCGTGGGATTTTATGGCTTTGCGCCTTGCGCAAAGCCCGAATGCCGAGCGGCGAAGCCGCGAGGCAACCCTTTCCCAAAACGGCGAAAGTTCCTATTGGTGGACCCGGGGGGAGTCGAACCCCCTACCTTCTGACTGCCAGCCAGACGTTCAACCAGGTAAACTTCGGGCCCAAAAAGGCGTTAGTATAATTATATCATGCTTTTTAAAGACCGCGTGGATGCGGGAAGACAATTAGCCGCCCTTCTTGTTGAGAGGGAAGAAATCGCCCGCGATAAGGAAAGTCTCGTGGTGGTGAGTATTTTGCGCGGAGGTATTGTCGTGGGAGTTGAGGTTGCAAAAAAGTTTGCCATCCCTCATTGTGCTATCATCGTCGCGAAAATTGCTCACCCGAAGCAGAGCGAGCTTGCGATTGGGGCAGTATGCGAAGGGGAATACTTCTTTGATAAACACGTTATCCAAGCTATTCCTCAAGATGACATTGACGATCAAATCAAAAAAGCAGAACAAAAAATAACTCATTACAAAAAAATATATGGAGACCGTGAGCTTGATGTTTTGAGCAAGAAGGTGCTTCTCATTGACGATGGGGTGGCAACGGGAGCGACGGTAAATGTGGCGGGTGCAGCTTTGAGAAAAAAAGGAGCGCGTGCAGTTTTTCTCGCTTCTCCTGTCATCGCTCTAGATTTTGACGCGACGTCCTTTGACGGTGTGTATTTTCTTCACCAAGAAGCTGATTTTCGCGCAATTTCTCAATTTTATGAGGAATTTCCACAGGTGAGTGATGCGCAGGTGAAAGAAATAATGCTAGGTATTCAGGAAAATTAAAACGGCAATGTTAGGCTTACTCCTCCCCCATTATTTTCCTCGCGTGGCATTTTCCAGTCAACGGGTATTTTCTGCTTTGTCATTCCATGAAGATAAAAAATTTCTTTATGCGTGATGCCGTATTCATAAAGTTCCTTCGTGAGAGAGACGTCATCAAGACAATATTTTTTGAGCTCATTAAGACGCCCTTCCTTGAAAAGCTCAATAGCCTGAAGTCCGTGTCCGGATTTGCGCTTCCCCAATGTGGCGAAAACAAGATCATTAAGGGCTAGCCGCCTCCCCAGCCGTTTTTTAATATCGTCAAGCAGGTCAAATGTCTTAAACTGCGATACATGTCCTGGATAGTGACCCTGAAGTACTGCGAGATCAAAACTTACAATGTTAAAACCGATGATGCATGAGGCGTGTTCAAGCAAGGGAAAAAGTTGAGAAAGTTCGTGCCGCATATATGTTTTATACTGGCGGTCTGCATAATCATATATGCCAACTACTGATACAGCGAGTTTTTTGGGATCAGAAAATTCTCGGAATGTATATTGTGTCTCAAGATCGAGTATCAGGGGATGTCTCATGGTAGTAATCAAAAAAACTGTCGCTAGTTGAGATTAATTTTTTGATGTGTATGTTCTTTAATGAGTTCAACTTCAATGATTTCATCCCCTTTTTGATAAAGAGATGTTGATATTTCAGCTGGTGAGAGAGGAGCGTAGTGCGGTAGACCACGCAGTTTTTCAAGATAGCGGAAAAATAGCTCTTGTTCCTGTCTGTCGAGTTTGCAGATATTTTTTGCGACTGTTTCCTCAATACTCCCCACTCGCCAGACCGCCTCAAGGAAGCCGCTTTTCCTCCTCATGAGAAGCGATATGTCGCCAAAGAGCGGTCGAACTTTAAAGTTCATCATTTTTACCTCTTGCATCATTTGTTCTTGAGGGGGAGCTTGTCGTTGCATGACTTTTTTTACTTTTTGGATAAGCTGAAGAACATTATTTTTGTGTTGCGGTGTCATAGTATATAATCATACTATGCTCAAAGATAAAATACAACAAGACATACTTGCCGCTTTAAAAGCAGGCAGTGGCAAAAAAGTTTCGATTTTAAGACTTCTTCTTTCTGAAATCAATAATCAGACTATTGCGGTGAAAAAAGAATTGACTGACGAGGAAGTGATAGCTATCGTACGTAAAGAAGTAAAAAAACTCGACGAAGTGCGCATACTTTTTGAAAAAGCAGAAAGAAATGATTTGGCAGAGGCAAACAAAGAAGAGTGCGAAGTGCTTTTGGCATATCTTCCCAAAGAACTCTCGGATGAAGAGTTGACAAGTGAAATTAGGACTATGGTGGAGGAGCATAGAGATGTTCTTGAACAGACTCCCAAACGTCTCATGGGCATGGTGATTGGGAAACTCAAGTCGCGCGCTGACACAAAACGCATATTATCCCGACTTTCATTGTTGTACCCGTCTATATCTTCATAGTGTGAATTGAGAAAAAAACCACTTGCAAAATATCCTTTCATGTTCCATACTAATATATGGAAACACCACCTCACACAAAAAACAAAATACTCCCCCATGAAGGATTGTCATTTGATGACGTTCTACTTCTCCCTTCATACACAGATTTTAAAAGAAAAGATGTTGATTTGACCACGAGAATTCATAAAAAGATTGTATTAAAACTTCCCGTCATTTCCTCACCGATGGATACCGTGACTGAAAAGCAGATGGCTATTGTTATGGCCCAGCATGGATGCCTTGGCATTATTCATCGAAATTTACCCATAGAAAAACAAGCAGCAATCATCCAGGAAATAAAACGAACAAAAGTAACGGACAAGAAAAGTGCAGCCTTGGACATAAAGGGACGATTGCTCGTCGGGGCAGCAGTTGGAGTGGGAGATGACTTTGAGAGCCGGGTGAAGAAAGTGATAGAAGCAGGATCAGATATAGTCGTTCTTGATTCGGGTCATGGCCACTCTGCGTTTATCATGCGCGCAGTTGAGTCTATCAAAAAACACTACGCACATGTGGTGGTTATGGCAGGAAACGTCGCCACCTATGAGGGTGCGCGCGATCTCATACGATCTGGTGTCGATGTGCTTCGCGTGGGGATGGGGCCAGGAAGCATTTGTACGACGCGGATAGTCACTGGCGTGGGAGTCCCCCAACTGACAGCAATTTCCCAAGCTGTGCAGGCAGCAACAAAAACCGCGTCAAATGCGGTGACGGTTGTGGCAGATGGTGGTGTGCGCCAAATCGGTGATATGGCAAAAGCGCTGGCGTTTGGTGCATCAGCGGTTATGCTTGGTTCCTTGCTTTCGCGTTTTGATGAATCGCCCGGAGAAGTTATATCGATAAACGGCAAACGCTATAAGCGCTATCGCGGCATGGGATCAATTGCTGCGATGAAAAAAGGTGCTGCAGAGAGATATGGACAATCGACGCGGGCAACATCGCGGATGTTAATTGCCGAAGGGATTGAGGGCATGGTTCCCTATAAGGGTAAAGTCAGTGATTATCTCTATCAAATTGAGGGGAGTTTGCGTTCTTCGCTCTACTATCTGGGTGCGCATACCATAGAGGAATTTGCTCGAAGAGCAGTTGCGATTCCGGTAAGTCGTGCTGCGTTCGTTGAGAGTCATCCGCATTCGGTCATTATCAAAGATCCCGGGGATAACTATACGATATGATTGTGATCGTTGATTTTGGTTCCCAAACCACGCATCTTATTGCCCGAAGGCTAAAGGAGATGAGTGTGTCTTCGACAATTGTCCTTCCTGAAAAATCTCTCACGGTTGTTGCGGCACAAAAACCAGCAGGTATTATTTTATCCGGAGGGCCATCATCAGTCTATGAAAAAAACGCGCCGCTTATAGATAAAAAAATCTTTAATACAGGTATTCCTATTCTTGGTATTTGTTATGGACTTCAGCTTATTACACATGTCTTAGGTGGTAAGGTTACGGTAGGACACAAAAAAGAATTTGGTCCAGCAAGGCTCCGGCTTACACATGCGTCGCCTCTTACAGAGGAGATTGTTCCTCCATCATTTGTCGTGTGGATGTCTCATGCAGATGAAGTGATGAAAGTTCCTTCGGGTTTTATGACCGCGGGCAAGACTGATACCATTGCCCATGCATACATTTTTCATCCGAGCAAAAAAATATACGGCATACAATTTCACCCAGAAGTCATACATACACAGTTTGGTGAAGCTATTTTATCCAATTTTGCCACTATATGTGGTTTATCCCCCCATAAAAAACCTTTAACAAAGGATGAGATTGTAAAACTCATCCAAGATATACATGATTCTGTCGGTGCTTCGTCGCGTGTGATCTGTGCTTTATCAGGAGGTGTTGATTCATCAACCGCCGCAGTTCTGGTCCATAAAGCAATTGGTATGAGATTAACGGCCATATATATTGATTCGGGATTGATGCGTAAGCATGAAACAGAAGAGTTGAAAAACATCTTTCGTGCCCATTTTCATATGAAGATTAAAATCATCCGCGCAGGCGCCATCTTCCTCAAAGCTCTTCAGGGAGTTGTCGATCCTGAAAAGAAACGGCGCATTATCGGACGGACCTTCATTAGGGTATTTGAAAAAGAAGCAAGAAAACTTCGCGCTCAATTTCTCGTGCAGGGGACGATTTATCCTGATGTGATTGAAAGCGCCGGCACAAAACATAGTCATAAAATAAAAACACATCACAATGTCGGCGGATTGCCGAAGAATATGCATGTGACCCTTCTTGAGCCCTTGCGCAGTTTCTACAAAGATGAAGTACGCACAATTGGCACATTATTAGGTCTGCCCAGCGAAATTGTCGATCGTCAACCATTTCCCGGGCCGGGTTTGGCTATAAGGATTATCGGTAATGTCACGGAAACAAAATTGAAAATAGTGCGCGGGGCAGATCATATCATACAAGAGGAAATAAAAAAAGCTCATCAAACGCCACTCTGGCCACGTCAAACGTGGCTTTGGCAGATTTTTGCCGTTTTCGCCGGAGTGAGGACGACAGGTGTACGGGGGGATCAACGCGCGTATGGAGAAACCATTGCAATACGCGCGATTGAAGCTCGTGATAGCATGTCTGCACGTTTTGCACGACTTCCTTACGACATATTGGACATGATCGCAACCCGTATCGTCAATGAAATTCCCGCAGTCAATCGCGTCGTATATGACGTGACCAACAAGCCTCCGGGCACTATGGAGTGGGAGTAGCCCTGTGATACAATGTCAACATGAAATATTACATCAAAACGTTTGGTTGTCAGCAAAATGAGGCAGATAGCGAGCGCATCGCCGCATCTTTTGCCGCGCGGGGTATGGAGGCTGCATCCGATTACGCGCAGGCAGACTATATCGTTATCAATACCTGCATGGTACGCGGTTCGGCAGAACAGCGCATATACGGTCTTGTTCACAATCTCACGTCTCTTAAAGAAAAAAATCCTCATATTAAAATCATTGTTACCGGTTGTATGGTGGGAATTGCATTTCGCGATAAAACAGGGCTGTTTCTATCGCGGCTCAAAAATATCATGCCGACAGTTGACGAATTTATGCCCATTGAAGAAGTTGGGTTTGACCATGCGCCCCTTCGAGTGAATACGACATCAGCCTGGGTACCCATCTCAAACGGGTGCAATAATTTTTGCACCTTTTGTATCGTGCCCTTCACGAGAGGTCGTGAGATCAGTCGTCCGTATGAGGATATTATCAAGGAGTGTAGGGAGCTTAAAGATAAAGGGTATAAAAGTGTGACGCTACTTGGGCAAAATGTAAATTCCTATGGTGCAGATTTACTTATCGGAGAGAAAAATATACAGGTCATGCGCGATCTGCCAAAAGGCGCGTATTTTAAAAGTAAAAATTACACAATGAAAAATCTTGCCAATAAGCCTGTGTATGTCAAACATCTTGGCCGTTACCGTATTCCCACCCTTTTCCCCCATCTTCTTGAGGAAGTGGCGCGGATGGGTTTTGAGAATGTTGATTTTATCTCATCAAACCCATGGGATTTTTCCGATGCATTGATTGATGTGATATATCGCAACAAAAATATTACCCGTACCATACACTTACCTGTGCAGTCAGGAGATACAAACATGCTTCGGCGCATGAATAGATGGTATACGCGAGAGGAATATTTACATCTGATCGCACAATTAAAAATGAAAATTAAAAATGTAAAACTAACAACAGATATTATCGTGGGATTTTGCGGAGAAACCGATGAGGAGTTTGAAAACACGGTTGATTTGTGCAGAAAAGTGGGATTTGAGAAAGCATATATTGCCATGTATTCTCCTCGTCCATTCACTGCCGCGACGAAAGTCTTCACAGATGATGTTCCCCACGCTGTCAAAAAATCTCGGTGGCAAAAGCTTGATGAAATTGTTAATGGATATGTTCATACGCCAGCATTTCTATGAATCCCAAAAAAGCTTATAAATACTGTTTTTCTTGCGGTCATGCCCTTGTTGCTCAAAAGGGCAATGTCCTTGCATGTTTTTCTTGTTCTCGCCATACATATATCAATCCTTTTCCCACAAACGGCGTGATTATTGAAAATAAAAAAGGAGAGATTTTGCTGGTGCGGCGCGCATTTGCGCCGTTTAGGGGATGGTGGGATGTGCCGGGTGGGTTTATCCAGCCGAGGGAAAGCATTGAGCGCTCGATCAAGCGGGAGGTGAAGGAGGAGCTCAATATCACTGTTTCTCCAAAAAAACTCATTGGTATTTATACAGACACCTATCTTTTTGAGGGAGTTATCAATTATACGCTCTGTATTATAGCAACTGCGGATTTTGTTGATGGCGTTATCACGGCTGCAGATGATGCGTCCGAGTGGAAGTTTTTCTCAAAGACAAAACTTCCCTTTAAACGTATTGCCTTCAAAGGTGTGCGAAAAGGTCTTGCCGATTATCTCTCCTCCACTCTCCTCCCCAATTTTTCCGCGTAAGTTTACTATAAAGCAAATTTTCCGTTGTACTATGGGTATTGGTATGGTATACTTATTTTATATGGAACGAGCTCCTGAAAAAATCAATACGAGACCAGTGCGTCCGTTTATCAAGCCATGGCAAAAGGAAAGTCTGACTCTCTACGCTATTTCTCAAGTTCTTGAGTTTTTTAATGTTGATAATGATACCTTCCCGCGTCTTGCTCGAGCTGCTTTTGTCGCTCTACCTCTATATGATGCAAGAGGAGGTGAAATAAATTTTGCTCACCAGGAATTGATCAAAAACCCAGCTGTTCCCGTTGTGCTTTTTGATATAGCCGGTATGAGAGAGCGTACGCTTAAGTATGCGGTTGGAAGAAATCCTTCACTCGTTTCTATCTCGCAATTTCCCAATGTACGAGTGATTGATGCCTTGCGTTTCGTACAGGATGTTTTTACTGCCTATGATACTCCTCGAAAATCTCTTTTTTCCCAAGAAACTACAAATGATGCTTTTCAGAGGACTCAATCATTTATTCGCCATGATCTTCGCCATGCACTTTCTGGGCATCAAGGATTTGACCAACAAAAGTTCATCGAGCGTGCTCGTAGAGAATTGCAACTTACGGGAAGTGACGAAGAAGTCATAGCGGTTGTCATGGAAGGAGTGCCGTTTCGAGCAAAAAGCCACATGGATGTTGCGGGGTTGTTTGTTGATTGGGCTGGGACGCTCTATAAAAATGAATCTGTTGATACTGGATTATTGCAAGAAGCTAAAACGCAGGCAAAAAATGAAAAACTTCCTCTTGTTGTGTGGACAGGTGGAAATGTTGACGACGTATATAGAATGCTTGCACGGTCGAGTGTCACAGATGTTGATGTTTGTAGTAAACAGGATTGTTTTGGTTTGAAGGTGGCGAAGGCAATTGACGATGAATCTGTTGAAAAACTTCAGGAATACGGTATCGCAGTTGATTCATTGAAACAAATTTCTTATTAATTTGGTTTTTTTTCGGATCTTTTACGAAGTTTTTTGATAAAAAACTATAGTAGAAAAGGAAAACACAAAAAGCCCCGCTTCTTTTTTGATTGAGGGTCATCAAGATAGTCTGAATCTTGGTTTATCTGATGATATGAAACGTATGAGCGGATTTTATGGTGAAGATTTTTTTGATAATAAAAGTCTATTTGAGCAAGATATGCTTCATTTTGGGTCTGGTGTCATTACTTACTTCAGAGAATTACAAAAAAAAGGAATAAAACTTGATAAAGACGTTGTGCTTTGTTTTCCAGGGCGAAGTGGTTTGACTTTAGATCTCTATATGCGAACTGCGTTAAGAAAAAGTTTTGGCATCTGTCCTTTAAGCATACGATTACCTACAGATAGTAGACTTGACACTGATGGTGAATTACGTACGATGTGGGCGGAAGCAAGCTTAGAAGAGAACGTGATAGACAATCGGCCTGCCGGTGAAATTTCCACGTGGAAAAGGAATAAAATGTATACTCCCGCCTTAGACCGATTGTTAAAGAATAAATTTGGGCACGTTGTTGTACTGGATACAATAATCTCTGGAGGTAAAACGTTAGAGCAGGTAGTATTTACGCTCAAACCATATGGATTCAAATCAATTGCCTACATGAGCGCCGTGCAAAAACAAGATCAAGATGGTCTGCATGTAGGAGAAAAACAGGTGATTGAGCAAAAAATACAGGGAGTGGATATTTCTTTGATAGGCGTAGTTGTTCAAAATACAAACGTGCTGGATAATGCTGCTAAAGAAATATTATGGTTGGCTGCAGATTTAACAAAAAAGCCAACCCAGTGGGATAAAATTCCTATTCGTCACTTAATACGACAGGCAAACTTTTTAAAAAGGAGATATCTTGAATTACAAACAAGGACTGATTTTGAGCAAAACAAGAAAAAGAGAAAAGAGTTAGTAGACGAATTTTATAGATTATATTCAATGGAAACTGATCTCCTACTCCTCATAGCGAAGAGGAACATATCTTATCAACAGGCTTTTGATAATGGATGTGCGTTTCTTCCATTACATTATGTAAGAGGAGAACACAAGTTTGTCAGTAAAAATGATAAAGGCGAAATGCGTCGCTATTTGACGAAACTTGGCGAGTTGGCAGCTATGCATGTTGCTTGATAAATAGGAGGAAATTTGAAGGATCTAAATTTTCTTTAAGATTTGTAGATATTCTTGGATTGAAATGTTTAGTATTCGTAAATTATTACGAATAATAAATACGAATAATAAAGATGGGAAGATTTTTATAAGTAGGAAGAACAATTGGTCTTTCCAATCCAACTCTCCAATAGATCCTATGGTTGCCTTTCTGTCGCATAAATCTACATCCGACATCTAAAAGAAATTTCTCAAATTCCTTCCAGTGAATAGGTGTTAAGCGAGGCATATCTTAGATGTACAGGAGTTTGGATAGAAAATGTTTCTACGTCATGCGATACAACAACAGGTGGTATAAACGTCTTTTCCTGCTTTTTCCATCCAAGCTCGCTCAATACTTCATCCAGCGTTCCTCTCTTTATTACTTCTTCAAAAAAAATCTGAACAAGCTCCCCGAATCTTTTTTTAGCTTCTTCGAAAGTGTCTCCGACAGTTGAAATATCTAGAGCCGGAGTATATGCAATAAAATTCTTGCCTTCTTTAAGAATGGTGAGCGATAATGTATATTTTACATCTGCTTTTTTCATATAAGTATATAACACATATTAAAACAATTTAGTCACTGCTCTGCCCCATTTGACCGCATAGGTGGTGCCGCGGTCATGCGGATAGGTCATATCGAGATTTGCGACGAAAAAGCCTTTGACCGGCGTTTCCATCTGTGGTTTATTTTTGAGGAATGTTTTGTCAAAAACAGGTTGGGCAAAGGGTCCTTTGAAAAGGTATGTTCGGACGACCTCTTTATGAAATGCAGGAGAAATGCGGGAAATGTGCGGTAAAAAGTATGAGAGCACCTCATTTTTGGTCATTTTCATAAGGGGGTTTTTTTCGTCATTGTAGTTTCCAATATAGGTGATATGTTCATCGCCATAATGTTTTTTATCGACAAAATTGGTATGTTGGACAATGACGGTGGCAGGAAACGATTGTGCCTCAATATTGAGCCAGTAGGTGGTATCAAGGAGCGCTTTTTTTGAAGCAATGATGAGATTGACCGCATGAAGATAGGAGAGACGAGACAACTGGGTGAGATACCAGTGGGGAAATAAATCTTTTGTGATAGATTTCATAATGGGCGTGGGGAGAGTCGAAATGACTGTGTCATATACTTGTTCATTCATGATAAATCCTTTTCTCCTTTTCTCAACGCGCTCGATTGAGCAATTTTTCCTGATCAATACTCCCAGTTCTTCACACCTTTTGCTTAAAAAATTAACAAAGCATTGGAACCCACCCTCAATGTACCCCAGTTGAGCGCTTCTTTTTTTGATGCGCGACCAGATAAAAGCGGCTACGATATTTTCCGCATATTTCCCGAACTTTTTCCGAAAAAGCTCTTCCCAGATGATATCCCATACATTTTTTCCCATGGTTTTTTTCAAAAAGTCATGCGCTGTCTCTTTTTCATAGAAAGAAAGAAAAGGGGATACCTTGAGAAATGCCATGACCGCTGCCATGCGTGTTTTATCAGTGAAAGAAAGGAGAGGAAAACGCATGAGGTCAAAAGGAGTAGAGAAGGGGTATTGTTTCAAGATGCTGTTTTCTCCTGCTCTTACTTCATATAAAGATGCGGTGGATGGGCTTTTGAAAAATATTCCCTTAAAACCAATTTCTGCGGCAAGTTCAAGAATGTCAGTGTCTGATGTAAAAAGGTGGTGATAGGTTTTCTCAAGAGCCCATTGCCAAAGGGGCGCTTTAAACCCTGCGGCAAGGCCGCCAAGCGCCGCGCTTTTTTCAAAAAGAGTCACGCTATGGCCTTTTTTTGCGCTGTAGTAAGCGGCCGTTAACCCCGCGACTCCTCCTCCTAAAACTGCAATGTTCATATTTCCCGCATAATAAACGAATAATTACCGAACATATTGCTATAACAATCTAACTAGTTTTTTTACCCACGGAGCGAGTGAGAGCTATAGTGAATCTCCTGTGCAAAATTCCTTTTTTATGCGCCTCCCACTTCTCGATATTTTCTTGAAAGACATCTTTTTGATTAACACGCGCAAGAAATTGTCGTTGTTTGAGGTAGTTCATAGAGGATATTTTGTGGAGGACGGTCGTGACGGTAGTCTTGATTGTCTCATGAGGAAATAATAGATACCGATCATGTAAGATGCCATAATGACGAGTTGAAGTAGTCCCATACGTTGTTCAATACCGATAATGTGTTTGATAAATGATCCGAGAAAGCTTCCCGGGTGGGGGAGAAAAGGGAAAGAAAAGGTGAAAACTCTATTAATGTGGATACTTGAGTATACCTCGATAAGTTCGCTTACGCCATTTTTCACAAAAGAAGCTCCCAGAAGAAGGATCAAATATTCAGTGGCCTTGAAGATTTTTCCAATAGGTATGGTCAGATATCCTATAAAGGTAAGTCCACCGACCACGGAGGCTCCTGCAAAGCCTAGCAAAAGCCCATATATATTTTCAAGAAAGGTAGAAAAAAGCGAAGCTGTGCCGGTAAAAAGTGCAATTTCAAAGCCCTCTCGGATGACAAAAAAAACAATAGTTGCAAAAAGGGAAACATCAAAAATATTGCGTTCAAGTTTCCGGTGAGCTCCAATGAGCGCATGTGCTCTTTTTCGCACGAAAAATGCATGGAGAGAAAACACGACATACGCGATGAAAAACCCTGAAAAAATCATGAGGTATCCTTCCAGAAGTTCTGCGTTTCGTTCATTGAGGACATAGCGGGCATTCTCTCCCAACATAAACGCACCAACGGGAAGTAAAAGCGAGATCGCGATACCCAATAAAGTCGCGCAGAGGATTTCTTTTTCACGCGCAAGCCCCAGTTTTTTTGATATTCCCAGAAAAATACCAACAATAATAAAAGCTTCAAAAAACTCACGAAAAGAAAATATAAAGGTTGAAAACATAGGTATTGCGTAGGGCTCAATTTGCCATTATACTATGACTTGAGATGAAATCACATACATTTGCGGTCAAGGGGATGCATTGTGCCTCATGTGAGTTTGTGATACAGCATGAGGTCAAAAAAGAAAAAGGGGTATTTTCGGCTGTTGCAAACCACAAAAAGAAAACAGTGTGCATCACCTCCGACGATCATGTCAATATTGCCGCAATCAACGAAAGAATAAAAAAACACGGATACACGCTGTTTTCCGCCGAGGCAAAAACCCGCACGACCAATCCGTTTTCAGGAACAAAACTCGGGTTTTTGCTGGTTATACTGCTTATTGCTCTTTCGCTGTTTAAATATTTTAATGCGACAGTGGGCAAAAATTTTGCGTTTCAAGAGATGAGTATTATGGTGGCGCTCCTTTTGGGTATTGTCGCTTCATTGTCGACCTGTATGGCAACGACCGGTGTTTTTTTCTTATCGCTTTCTCGTGCAGAGGGGAAAACACCCGAAAAAAGTCGCTCCTTCACGAGTCTTTTCTCTCTCGGTAGAGTATGTTCGTATGGACTTTTTGGCGGTCTTATCGGATTTTTTGGTAAGTCATTTATGATTGATCCGCGCGTCAGCGGTGTTTTTACGATCATTATTTCTTTTTTTATGATACTGATTGCGCTTTCGTTTTTGAACATTCACTTTTTTTCATGGAGGTTGAATATGCATCGGTTAGTAGATAGATGCATCAATTATGCACAAAAATATCCACGTTTTGCGCCATTTATTTTAGGTGGCGCCACATTTTTTATGCCATGCGGTTTCACCCAAAGTTTGCAACTTTTTGCTCTGCAATCAGGAGGATTTTTGAAAGGAGCGACTTTTTTGGGCGTATTTGCCCTTGGTACGGTGCCGTCTCTTTTTGGAATAAGTCTGGTGTCTAACCTTGCGGGAAAGTCATATGCGCGTTCAGCCTCGTTTTTTTCAGGCGCCCTTATTTTGTTTTTTTCCTTTTATAATATTTCAAATGGCGCAGCGCTTGTCGGATTTGCGCCTTTTTTAAAACAGCAAGGAAAGCAAGTAGAGGGAGTATTTACTGAAAAGGAGCAGATCGTGGAAATGGAAGTTGACAGTCGTGGGTATAGTCCTGCGGTCTTGACCGTCAGAAAAGATATTCCGGTTGTATGGAAAATCAAAGGCACTGATGTGTTGGGTTGTCAGAGCTTTCTCGTCGTACCAAAGCTGGGGATTACCAAACGACTTGAGGCAGGAGAAAATATCATTACATTCACACCACAAGAAAAAGGTCCCCTTGTTTTCTCCTGCGGTATGGGTATGTATAGAGGGAAGTTTGAGGTGATATAGAATTTTCTTCAAGAAACAGCTGTCTCAAGCAGTTTTTTCTGCAAAATTTGTGCGTTTTTCCTCACGACTTCAAAATATGTTTGATCGTGTTTGTTCGTCTGTGGGAAAATAATTCCGCGAGAGCTATTGACAAGCAATCTTTTCTTTCTTTTTCCAAATACGACTTTGAGATCTTCGATATTTCCTCCTTGTATACCAATTCCTGCAGTGAGGATAGGCATTTCTTTTCCAACAATTTCACGTATTTTTTTAAGTTGTTTGGGATATGTAGCTCCTCCTTCTACGATAATGTTGCCATTTGTATTCCAGGTTCTCGCAACGCGTTCTGCAACAAATTCGTAGAGTTTTTTGCCATTTTTTAGCTCAAGGTCCTGAAATTCTTCGGCAGTTTTATTACTGTCATGGATATACACAGCTATTCCATGTGATTCTTCATCAAGATAGTCCTGTACCGTATCAAAGCCAAACCACGGAGTGACCATGACGCAGTCAAAAAGCAGCCAATCAAAAATTTCCTTTTTTACCATAGCTACGGATTCTCCCATTTCTGACCGTTTACAATCAGCAAAAAGGGGGATGGAAGCATGATGTGTTTTAAGGTAGGTATTAGTAAGACGCAGTCCCTCAAGGCCTTCGCTGCCAAATCCCGCATAAAACGCCACGTTGCTTTTATAGGCTACTGCAATATCATGCGTTGCTTCAATAATTTTCTTATTAAAAGAAAAAATAGTTTTTGAAATGGATGAGTTCTTTTTGAGAAATATGGGGATTTTGTCATAGCGGCTGTCAAGGCCCACACATACATGCGAATTTACACTTTCAAGACGAGAGATCAGCTTTGTGATAAATTTCATGTGATGATAGGTTACTATATAAGGTTTATAATTGCAACAAAGTTGATTTGAATGAGCACTTAAAATACTAGTTGATTTTATACAGATAATTTATATAAGATATCGATTAAAATCGAAAATGAAAGAGATTAATCCAAGAATTCCAGAATCAGAAATACTTTCTAAATCAGAGTTTTATTTAAGACTTGAAAATCAATGGCAAAAGGGTAATTTCGTTTGTGTAGGACTTGATTCCGGCTTCGCTAAAATTCCTTCAGTACTGAAAGGTTCGGTATCTGTTGAAGGTATGATGGCGGGGCAACTCACCCGAGAGAACTAGCAGAAGTGAGAGAAATCGTAGGCGACATGCCCATACTCATTCCTGGTATTGGTGCGCAGGGGGGCGAAGTTGAAGCTACTGTCAATGCAGGAAAAGATAGGCATAATCGGGGTATGATCATAAATTCCTCAAGAGGAATTATTTTCGCCTCAAAAGGCGCAGGTTTTGCGCAAGCAGCGAGGCAAGCTACGGAGCAATTGAGAGGGGAGATTAACAGATTCAGGTAAATCTATGATGATTGAGGTAAAAAGAGGTGAATATTCATACACAGAAGGTTTGATAAAGGCTCGGGAGCGATTACTACCGCACCTTCTTGATATTGGAGCGATTAGGTTTGGCGACTTTCGATTGAAATTGCACGATCAAAATCCGGAAGCGCCTCTTTCTCCTGTTTATATTGATTTAAGAGTTCTTCAGAGACTTCCAAAGGTAAAGGTGCAGGCATTGGATGTTTATCAAGAACTTATTCAACCTTTACATTTCGACCTGTTGGCCGGTGTTCCTTTGGCAGCCACAGCACTTGTTTCTTCTCTTTCAGATAGACTGGGGATAGGCATGATAACTCCACGTATAGAAGAGAAAGGTTATGGTTCTGGGGTAAAAGTGGACGGACTTTTAGAGTCAGATAGAGGAAAAACAGCAGTTTTAATTGATGATGTAGTAACGACAGCAGATTCCAAACTAAAGGCAGCTAATGTGCTTACCGATAACGGCATAGTAGTGCGGGATATTGTGGTTTTGATTGATAGAGAACAAGGGGGTCGAGAACAATTAGAAGATGTAGGTTTTCACCTTCATTGCGCATTTACCATGAAGGAAATACTAGATTTTTCTGTTCGGATAGGCAAAATTGACGATGGTGTATATGAAGATGTGAAACGAAGGTTAGAATTATTAAATAATTTTTTAGGCTTTTAAGATGCTCCTTTTTTGTTATTGACAGAACTTCTATTTTTACTATACTTACATACTAGTATGCCCGAAAGAGGACCACAGGAATTATCGCAAGAATCTTTAGATATCGAATCCTACCGTCCTTTAGCCTCTCTTCTGCACACTCTTTGGAATAATCCTGCAGCCGTTATTGAAACCCATAAAAGGATTTTGAAGGAAAGTGGAATTTCTTTAGTAGAAAGATTAGCATATTGCCCCGTTCCTGTAAGACTCCACTATCCTATTTCTTTGAGTCCAGAACAGCTTGAAAAAATTGGATTGAGCAATAACAGAGAGTTTCAGATTACCGTTTCGAAGGAATCTATATTTACCATGTATGTATACGGAGATAGAACAACAGGCGAACAACATGTGGCGATGATAAAAGATATAAAGGATGGAAAAGATGTTCCTATTCGTATTCACTCTTCATGTTTGACGGCAGAGTCTTTCCATGCTTCAAACTGTGATTGTCATGAACAGCTTGAGATGGCAATGAACATCGCGGAAAAAGAGGGTTTTGGAGGAGTTATTTGGTTGCATCAGGAAGGGAGAGGAAACGGACTCGTTGCAAAAGCAAAGCAGTTGAAGATGATGATGCATGATGAAATGAATACGGTTGAGGCCTTTCAGGCGCTTGGTTATCCAAGTGAAATTCGCGATTTTACCCCCGCTGCGGAAATTATCAGGGATTTAGGTATACAAAGTATTCGTTTGATCACTAATAATCCAGATAAAATATCACAAATGCAGGACGCTGGAATAGATGTGAAAGATATTATCTCCTGCTACATAGTCCCCTTTAATGGAATACTGAGAAAAGATTTGATAGCAAAAAGAAAGCATCATAATCATCTTCTTCCCGATGATATGTGAACATTTTCTGTCTACGTAGGATTTTCCAGAAGTTTTTTACCGGTTGCTTCTTCTTCAAATTTGTTCAATATCCGAATAGCTTCCTCACTTGATGTGCTAATGCGATCAATATAGGTATGTGTTTCTTCCTTACTGGGTGATTTTTTCAGCAGAAATGCCAATTGTTTAATATCATTCACTGGTTGACGAAGGTTGACCGCAAGATTATTTACTTTATTAGCAAGGAGGTCATCCACTTTATTCTTATATGCTTTTTTTTCTTTTTTCATGATAAGTATATCTTTTTCTGCTTCCTTCAAACGCAGGTATTCTTTTTTGAGGTAAAAAGAAAGGGGGATGATGGTCAGTAGGGACAATAAAACGAGATAATCATATGCAGGATTGATCTGTCCTACATCAAAGGCAAACAGGAGTACAAGAGTGAGCACAAAGCCTATTGATGTCAACGGTGCGAACATAAAAGACAGGAAAATAGCAAGAAGGTAGAGCGAGAAGAAAAACGGTGAGAAATACCATCCGGTGGCAGCAACAATGAAAAGGACAGTGATAGAAACAGCAATGGCAAATGTTTTAATCTGCTTTGTTTGTGATGCGTGTTTTCTCATAAAGTATCCATAGATGATGAGTGCAAGAATGGCGATCAGCGCCATGTGGAGTTTAAATACCGATGTGAAGGGATTTTTGGTAAGAATAAAAACGGCGATTGTGGCACCGATAATGACAATGGTAGATAATGTTTTTGACATACGTATATTTTGATCGTAACAAGTGAAAAAATAAAAGTCAATGGTATAATACATATACGTCATATGCAGAAGTTACGAGCTTTTTTCATAGCAGCGCGTCCAAATCAATGGGTGAAAAACCTCGTTATTTTCACCCCGATTATTTTCTCCGGCAAACTCTTTGATATTGCGCTTTTTTCAAAAACTCTTTTTGGGTTTTTCATTTTCTGCCTTCTTTCATCCATTTCCTACATGCTCAATGATATTATTGACTACCCGTATGACAAAAAACATCCGGTCAAACGCCATCGGCCCATAGCCGCCGGTACACTCCAGGTCGCCGATGCCACGTTCGCTATTTTTTTTATTTCGCTCGTTGTTCTTATTATTTCCTTATTGTTTTCTATTCCTTTTTTTATCCTCGCGCTTGTTTTTTTGCTCCTACACTTTTTTTATTCACTGCATTTTAAGAAATACCCCGTGCTTGATATTTTCACCATCTCTTTTTCATTTATGCTTCGGGCGTTTGCCGGTCAGGTCATCACCGGTTACCATATCCAAATATGGCTTCTTTTGACGATCTTTTTCATCTCTTTGTTTATCGCCACAGTCAAACGGCATGCAGAGCTTGTGGTCCACGGACGGGATACGCGTCTTTCTTTATCCTTTTATCAAGGACATTTGCTAGATTTTCTGACGACGACGTTTGCGACAGCCACGATCATCTCATACTCTCTCTATACATTTCTCGAAAGACCTCCGCTTGCCGAGACGCATATTTCTTTTTATTTCGAATCAATTCTTCCTGATTTTGAGGCGAGAAAATGGTTTATGGTGACCATACCTCTCGTCGTGTATGGGATCTCGCGCTACGCCCAGCTTCTTTATGAAAGAGAGCAAGGAGAGCGCCCGGAACGTATCATTACCCAAGATGCACCGCTTCTTACGACGATTATTTTGTGGGGACTTATCGTTATTTCACTCATCTATATTTTCTAAATTGTTCAACTTTTTGAGAGTGATCTATTTTTGTACTAATTGTATCTCTTGATTTCTTACAAATAGTGTATTACTCTAGAAAAGGCACAAGATATTGTGTGTTCTATTAAAGATTGTTGCAACAGTCTCATTTTATATAGTGAAGTGTATTTTTTGCACACACCACAACACTGACGTTGTTGAAACACGTATTGCAGATGACGGATTGACGGTGAGAAGACGCAGAGAGTGTAGTAGATGTAGCAGGCGTTTTACCACGTACGAGCGGATAGAACAGCTTTCGATCATTGTGGTAAAACGAGACGGTCGTCGCGAGCGGTTTGATCGAGACAAGCTGAAGCGGGGAATAGTCAAATCATGTGAGAAGACAAACCTGACGCTTGAGGATGCCGAGCGAACAGTGGCAGAAGTCGAAGGGCGCCTCAAAGAAGAAGAGTCGCCTGAAGTTGCCAGTAAGCTTATCGGCAATATTGTTGCGGACAAACTCAAAAAAATTGACAAGGTGGCGTATATTCGTTTCGCTTCAGTTTTTCGACGGTTTGTAGATGTTGAGGAATTTGAAGTTGAGCTTAAAAAATTATTATAAAGACCTATGAAACTCACGGGCATTTCAGAAAAGGTGTTTCTTGATCGATATGCGCTCAAGGACAAAAAAGGCAATCCAATTGAGAAAAGACCAGAAGAAATGTGGAGAAGAGTAGCTCGCGCTGTCGCCTCAATTGAAAAAACTCGTGAGAAAAAAGCATGGGAGAGAAAATTTTATCA
>DATDXN010000027.1:0-26534 GCA_035289305.1 Patescibacteria group bacterium | reverse complement strand
CGACGATATTTGGTTGGAAATACGACATGATATAAAAGTACGGTAACATTATGGCTTTTGTGTATATAGATACTCACGCATCTATTGTATTATTTTTTCGACGCAGAGCGTCGGGGAATTAAACCCTAAGAGAGATTAAATCGACTTCTTGATGGTTATCTGGATCAAGTAGTGGAACCGGAAGTTTACAAAGAAAAGAAGAACGAACTATTTGACGAAAAGCTAAAAATTACCGAGCAAATTGCCAGAATTTCAAAAAGTGGTTCTTCTTGGCTCGAACCTATGAGGGAATTCGTAATTAGCGCCTTGCGGGCGCAAAAAATCGCGCGCGCAAAAAATGAGTGCCATGATTTAGCAAACATGGCAAAAACTGTCGGCTCGAACTATTCTTTATTTAATCGGCAACTCCGGCCGGACTTAAAATATCCCTTTGCAGCGCTGTCTGCGGAGGCGCCTTACGTTCCTCAGGGTAAAGGCGCAGCCAGCGCTGCCCCCAATTCTCTTGCCATTTCCAAAATGGTGAGTCCACAGGGACTCGAACCCTGAACCAACTCCTTAAAAGGGAGTTGCTCTACCAGTTGAGCTATGGACCCTGTTAGTCATTCGTCTTGAGTCATTAGTCGCTAGACACTACACAACTATTGTACCAAAAAACGCTCATAAATTGTATAGAATATCTACATGCAGAAAAGATGGCTCAATCGAATCATCATCGTTTCGATTGTAGGAATCTTTATCTTCGGAGTAAAAGATTACCTTTTCAAAAAAAAGGAAATCCCTATCGCGCCCTCCCTTTCACAAATCCCAACTCAAAAACCCATTCCCTCAAATCCTGAAGTTCCCTGTGAACATCCATATTTTTCCTTCAAAAAAGGAACCACGTGGAAATACCAGACTCAAGTTACCGCGACACAAGAGGAAAAAACATCAAAAATCATTAACAATTTCTCCTCGACGATAGAAGAAGCATCGCCTTCATCAGTGCTCATCGGTACCTCTATACAGGGAAAAAAAGAGAAAATCACGACAAAGCTTTCATGTCGAAAGAATGGTGTATATGGCTTGCCGTTTCCTCTTGAGGTTTTTTTTGATAAAACTGCAAGCGAAGCTGCATTTTTAACTTCGGTTATCCCCTCCTCATCGTTTCTTTTTCTCCCTTCTTCGGAAAAGCTCACAGAAAATACGACATGGGACGAAAATTTTACCTTTGCAACAGTCCATTATGAGACGAAGGGTGAAAAAAAAGTGACAATAAATCAGGATAAAACAGTAACTACTCTACCAATTACTACCGATCTGGTATTCACCCAAGATGTCCTTGCCTCGTTTAATGAAATGACTGATGATCTCTTCACCTATGAAATTGCAAAGGGAGTAGGAATAACGACATTTACTCTTTCTGCTGATATACCTGAAGATTTTAGCATTCTCGCTACAGTGCGTTTAACCACTATTACTATTCCTTGAAAAAACAACTACACTTTTTCCTCCACCATTTTTTGCACAATGTTTTTGGGGACTTCTTCATAGTGTGAAGGCTCCATGTAGAAAAATCCTCTTCCTTGCGTGAGCGATCGTATGACTGTCGCATATCCAGAAAGCTCGGCCAGTGGGGCATAGGCTTTGATGACGACGACATTTCCCCGCTTTTCTGTCCCCAAGATTTTCCCCCGCTTGCTTGAAAGATCACCGATTGAAACACCCATAAACTCATCAGGTACTACCACTTCCATCTTCATGATAGGCTCAAGAAGAAGAAGCTCTGCTTTTCTTGCAGCATCCTGAAGGGCAATAGAACCTGCGATCTTAAACGCTATGTCAGATGAGTCAACATCATGATAGGTGCCGTCATATAACATGACCTGAATATCGACAATCGGATACCCCAGAAGCAGTCCTTTTTCTGCTGCCTCAATGACACCTTTTTCAACCGACGGAATAAACTCATTTGGTATTGCTCCACCCTTTATCTTATCTATAAATTCAAAGCCCTCTCCTCGCCCTTTGGGTTCGAGTTTGATCAAACAATGGCCATACTGTCCATGTCCTCCTGTCTGCCGGATATACTTTCCCTCACCCTCGGCAAACCTCGCGACTGTTTCTTTGTAGGCGACTTGCGGCCTTCCTACGCTCACATTCATCCCCATTTCACGCTTCATGCGGTCTACCAAAACTTCAAGATGTAGCTCTCCCATCCCCGACATGATCGTCTGACCAGTCTCTTGATCGACTTTGACTTTAAATGTCGGATCCTCCTCTGCTAGTCGCTGAAGGCTGTATGAAAGTTTTTCCTGATCTGCTTTAGTTTTGGGCTCGATTGCCAGAGATATAACCGGCTCTGGAAAGGTAATTTGCTCAAGCACGATGGGATCCTGTTCATCACATAATGTGTCGCCAGTTTTTGTATCTTTGGGACCGATAAGCGCTACGATCTCACCCGCATATGCTTTATCAATCTCTTCGCGCTGATTGGCATGCATGATGAGAAGTCTCCCAATTCGCTCCTTTGTTCTTTTTGAGGCGTTGTAAATATACGACCCCGAAACTAATTCTCCGGAGTAAATGCGTGCATAGGTCAGCTTACCAACATGAGGGTCAAGCTGGATTTTAAAAGCAATTGCAGAAAACTTTTCTTCGTTTATGAGTTTTCGTGATTTTTCTTGTCCGCTTGTCGGATCAATTCCCTTGATTTCCTGCAAATCCTGCGGTGAAGGAAGATAATCGATAACTGCATCAAGAACAAGCTGCACCCCTTTGTTGCGAAGAGACGAACCGCAAAGTACCGGTATCAATGTATACGCGACTGTTGCTTTGCGAAGAGCCTTCTTGAGCTCCTCGACCGTAATTTCTTTTCCATGCAGGTACTTATCAAGCAGTATATCATCGTGCTCACAAATAGTTTCAATTAACGCCTCACGAGCTTGTGAAGCAGATTCCTTAATATCCGCTGACAATTCATCGCGCACTTCATATTCAGTGCCAGTTGCATCTTTCCCCCAGATATATGATTTCATCGTCAAAAGATCAACCACACCCGTAAACGTTTGCTCTTTGCCGATAGGATAAACCATGATTGCTGGATGCGCTCCAAGGCGTTCTTTAATGTCACTGATAGTTTTTTCGAAGTTTGCTCCGATTTTATCCATTTTGTTGACAAAACAAATACGAGGCACTTTGTATTTATCAGCCTGTCTCCAGACGGTCTCTGACTGACTTTGCACTCCTTCCTCTGCATCAAAAACAACAACACCCCCATCAAGAACGCGAAGAGATCGCTCCACCTCGGCAGTGAAATCAACATGACCAGGAGTATCAATGATATTAATGCGATGATCTTTCCAAAATGTGGTCGTTGCCGCAGACACGATTGTAATACCGCGCTCCCTTTCCTGTGGCATCCAGTCCATCTGTGTCGTTCCCTCATCAATGTCACCAAGTTTATAAGTTCGCCCCGTATAAAAAAGGAGACGCTCGGTCGTCGTGGTTTTTCCTGCATCAATATGCGCAATAATACCAATATTGCGTATTTTATCTATCGAAACCATCCGATTTTTCGTGATAATACTTTGTTGGGCCATTTTTTTAGATAAAAAGAAGAATTACCATTTAAAGTGCGCGAAAGCTCTATTTGCTTCAGCGAGTTTCTCAACCTGTTTTTTCTTTGCAATTGCTCCTCCCTCTCTTTTATACGCATCTTTGAGTTCTGCAGCAAGCTTTTTGTCAAAACTAGCATATTCTTTGTTTGAGCGGGATTGAGCTCCTTCGATAAGCCAATTAAACGCCAAAAAAATCCTTCTAGTCGGCCGCGTCTCAACGGGCACGAGATATGATGCTCCACCAACCCGCTTTGGCTTTACCTCAAGCGTTGGCGCCACATTGCGAATAACGGTCTTTAATACGTCGACGGGATCACCTTCTTTAATCGCAGCGAGTGCTTTGTATACCATTTTTTCAGCAACGGATTTCTTGCCGTCGCGCATGATATAGTTGATTAACTTTGCTACTTCAGCACTTTTGTAGAGCTTGTCTTTTTCAACTCCAATTTTTTTGTATGGTCTTCTTGGCATAAGATGTTTTTTAAGATGCAATTATTTTGCTTTTGCTTCAAGTCGAGCGCCGTATTTTGAGCGCGATGTTTTCCTGTTTGCGACACCTGTCGTATCAAATGTTGCCCGCACGACGTGATATTTCACACCTGGTAAATCTTTGACACGACCACCCCGCACAAGTACGATCGAGTGTTCCGCAAGTTCATGGCCAATACCGGGAATGTAGGCAGTTACTTCCATGCCATTTGAAAGCTTCACACGGGCTATTTTCCGCAAGGCTGAATTTGGTTTTTTTGGCGTCATGGTACGCACCACAGTACATACTCCCCGTCTAAATGGACCGAATGCTTCCCGCCTCTTCCGGGTCAGTGTATTGACGACGGTCTTGAGTGCAATTGCTTTCTTTTTTCTCTGGCGTCTCTTTCGTCCGCCCCGTATCAGTTGATTGATGGTTGCCATAAGTGCTTATGCTGACTCCGTCACGACAGCGTCCTTAGCGTCAGGTTCTTTTTCTCCGTAATAGGCATGGAGAAGCTCCTCTGTGACAGGAATCAACCTCCCAATTATAACATTTTCTTTCAACCCAATGAGTTCATCAACCTGCCCTTTCAGGGAAGCCTGCATGAGCGCATTTGTAGTACCTTGGAAAGAAGCTGAAGAAAGCCATGAATCAGAGTGTACTGCCGCCCGTGTGACTCCGAGGATTGAGACATTGCCGATTGCCGGTCTTCCTCCTTGAGAAAGAACTTTTTTATTCTCCTCTTGGAATCTAAATCGCGACACCACCTCACCTACGATAAATGAAGTATCTCCCTCATTATCAATGATGACTTTGTCACTCATTTTGCGTATGATGGTTTCGAAATGTTTATCATGAATCATGATACCTTGAGATTCATAGACTTTTTGAATTTCGTTGGTGAGATAAATCTGCGCCTCTTTGAGCCCTTTAATCGCCAGAATATCTTTGATATCAAGATACCCTTCACATAGAGATTGTCCTGTGGCAATCAGTTGACCGTCCTTTACTTTAAGCTTTTTGACGGTTGGAATAATAAACTCTCTCTCTTCTTGCGTATCGGCACTCACAGATTTGATCTTGACGATATAACTCTCCTTCTCTGTATCTTCTTGTATATTTACTTTCCCTGATATATCTGCAATAGGAGAAACTACTTTGGGCGTGCGAGCTTCAAAAAGCTCCTCAACGCGCGGTAAACCCTGCGTAACGTCTGCAATAACAATACCACCAAAGTGTCTCACCCGCATGGTCAGTTGTGTTCCTGGCTCTCCGATTGATTGTGCCGCAACGACCCCCACGGGAGTTCCGATATCAACAAGCTGATTTGTCGACAAATCTATGCCATAACACCGTTGGCAAACGCCATATTTTGTTTTACAGTATAGAGGAGTTCTCACGAGTGCTTTATGCACTGTGTGTTTTTTGATCATATCAAGTATTTCGTCATCAATAAGCGTTCCTTTTTCCACCAGTTCTTTTTCCGTCTCCTCATCTACTAAAGCTGATAAAAGATATCTTCCCTTTATTCTTTCAAAGAACTTATCGCCCCTCTCCCCTACCGTATGTATAGAAAGTCCTTCATCGGTACCGCAATCTTTTTCTCTAATAATGACATCATGCGCCACATCAACAAGTCTCCTGGTCAAATATCCTGCATCTGCGGTCTTGAGTGCCGAATCAGTCAGACCTTTGCGTGCGCCCCTGGTGCTGATGACGTACTCGAATATAGAAAGTCCTTCGCGATAGTTGGATTTGGTAGGCACTTCGATAATCTTTCCCATGGGATCAATCACGAGACCTTTCATAGCAGAAAGCTGACGCAGTTGCTCGCGTGATGCACGAGCGCCTCCTGATTTGATGATAATCTTGACGGGATTTTCCTCCGCAATAGCAGACCATGTTTTGTCTGCGATATCCTCCGAGACTTCTATCCACACGTTATTTGAAGAGCGTTTTTTTTCTTCTTCGGTGAGAAGTCCTTTGTAGTAGTTTTCCTCTATTTCTCGTATTTTATGCTCTGCCTGCTCAATCAAACGTGGTTTCTCATCAATGATCGTACAATCAAACACTGACACCGAAATACCACCTGAAATAGTTGCTCCCCAGAATCCAATTTCTTTTAAAGCATCAATCAGTTCGCCTACCTTTCGATAGTCATTGCGGTAGATCTTTAACGCTTTCATGACGATGGTCTTGAGATCAGCGGCTTTTATTTCGCTATTTATGAATTGAAGCTCTTCAGGAATTTTGGCGTTGAGCATAACACGACCCACGGTCGTTTTGATTGTTGTCTCTCCAATACGCACCCATACTGGTTCTCGTGTGGCAATGATTTTTTTATGATAGGCAAGAATGGCCTCATCGCCTGATGCAAAGAATTTGAGTTCTTCATCTTTTTTGCTCGCATATGTTGTATCAATAGTCGTCAAATAAAAACACCCAAGCGCCATCTCTTTATTGGGAAGTACAATGGGCATACCATCTGAAGGTTTGAGGAGATTTTTTTCTGCAAACATTCGCTCCTGCACCTCGCTTAAAGCCCGCTTTGAAAGAGGAACAAAAACTCCCATTTGATCTCCATCAAAGTCCGCATTATACCCCTGACAGACAGTCGGATGGAGTTTGATCGCATAATCATCAGTGAGCACTGGGTAAAATGCGAGAATGGAAAGTTTATGAAGTGTGGGCGCACGATTGAGCATTACCGGATGATTTTTCGTGATTTCCTCCAAAATATCGTAGATGAGGGGATCTTTTCGCTCAAGGAAGTTTTTTGCGCTTTTGATGTTTTGGGCAAGTCCACGTATGAGCACTTCTCTCAAAAGAAACGGCTTGAAAAGTTCAAGAGCCATTTCCTTTGGTAGACCGCATTGATTGATCTTAAGCTCTGGCCCCACTATGATGACGGAGCGACCAGAATAATCAACTCGCTTCCCGAGTAAATTCTGCCTGAACCGTCCCTGTTTCCCACGAAGAATATCGGATAAGGACTTGAGTGCTTTGACTGATACTCGCCGGCTGTCGCGTCCACGAGATTTCTGAAGATCTATCAAAGAGTCAATTGCCTCTTGCAACATTCTTTTTTCGTTGCGCAGAATAATTTCGGGCGCTCCAAGCTCTATGAGATGCTTCAATCTATTATTTCTATTGATGACCCTTCGATAAAAATCATTGAGGTCTGATGTGGCAAATTTCCCACCAGCGAGTTGCACGACTGGACGAAGATCTGGAGGAATAACCGGCAAAACAAGCATAATAATCCATTTGGGAGATACTCCTGATTTGATAAATGACTCAATGAGGCGAAGTTTTTTGACCAATTTTATGCGCTTGTCACCTTTGGCTTGTATGAGTTTTTTGATGGTAGTGCTATGGAGTTTTTGGAGATCAAGATGTGAAAGTACATCCAAAACTATTTCAGAACCCATGCCAACCGAAAGAAAATCCACGCACTCTTTTTCTCTCAAAAAGAGCACGTCTTCTTCTTCAATGACTTTCAAAGGCTCAACAGTCGATACGACGGTAATAATACGCTCATAAAAAATTTGTTTTTCTGATTTCAGTTTATTGTATTTTTTGGCTATATTTGCGCACTTTTCTCTCATTTTAAACTCTATTTCATGAAGTACCAGATCTCTTTGTTCTTTGCTTTTTACTTTTTCCTCGAGGGCTTTTTTTTCTTGATTTTCCTGTCGATCCAATTTTTCTTGCTCTGCCTGGCGTTCATCATCAAGCAGCACTAACTCTTCACTCATTATTTTATGTAAGGCCGAAACAGCCTTTTTCCTTTTTTCCTCATCCACGTCTTTTACCAAATACAGTGCATAATAAATCACTCGCTCCAGATTGTTGGACGTGATGTCAAGAAGACGACTTAAAGGGGATGAGGCACCTTTGAAATACCAAATGTGTGCAATAGGAGATGCGAGTTTAATATGCCCCATCCGCTCGCGCCTCACTGAACTTGTGGTGATCTCGACACCACAGCGATCACAAATAATCCCTTTGTATCGAATTCTTTTATATTTACCGCAGTAACATTCATAGTCTTTTGTTGGTCCAAAAATACGTTCATCAAATAAACCGTCTTTTTCAGCCTTGAAGGTACGATAGTTAATCGTCTCGGGCTTGATCACTTCACCTGATGACCACGACATGATAACTTCTGGTGAGGCTAGCGTGAGACGAAGCCCTGAAAAATCAAACAGTCTAAAACCTTCTCCATCTTGTTTGCTTTCTTTTTTCTGTGTGTTTTTATCCATAGATATTATTCCAGTACTGGTTTAACGTCTAGCCCAAGTGCGTTGAGTTCTTTGATCAACACATTAAATGATTCAGGAACTGTTGATTGTGGAATGTCAACGCCTTTGATAATGGCCTCAAACGCTTTGGTGCGACCTTGTACATCATCTGATTTGATTGTCAACATTTCCTGTAGGGCATAGGGCACACGATGGCTCTCAAGCGCCCACACCTCCATCTCACCGACTCTTTGACCACCCATTTGCGACTTGCCCCCAAGGGGTTGCTGGGTAACGAGCGAATAGGGACCGGTTGAGCGAGCATGGAACTTATCCTCCACCATGTGTATGAGCTTCATAATATACCCGACACCCACCAACACTGGCTTTTCATATGCCTCGCCCGTCCTCCCATCATACATGATTGTTTTTCCATCAGTTGAAAAACCTGCATTCACAAGCTCTTCCTTGATAGTCTCTTCTGCAACTCTCTCAAAGACAGGAAGAGCAAAATTTTCCTTTTTTTTGTATGCTGCCATTCCCAAAATTGCTTCATATAATTGACCCAAATTCATACGAGACAATACAGAAAGAGGAGAAAGAAGTACATCAACCGGCGTACCATCAGCCAAATATGGCATATCGTGCATGGGTAAAATCTTTGAGATAATACCTTTATTTCCATGCCGTCCCGCAAGTTTATCCCCGACGGAGATTTTGCGAAGCGACGCAATAGTCACAATAATCCGCTTGATAATACCCGGCTCAAGTTCGTTTGGGTCTTTCTTTGCATCAATTGTGTTGATTTTCACCACTATTCCTTTCTTTCCGTAAGGCAGTCGAAGAGACGTATCTTTCACATCTTTTGCTTTTTCACCAAATATTGCCCGCAAAAGCCGCTCTTCAGCGCTTAATTCTCGCTCACCTTTGGGAGCAACTTTCCCCACAAGCACATCTCCTCCATTGACTTCACACCCGGCAACTGCAAGTCCATCTTTATCAAGATTTGACAATATTTCTTCTCGCACATTGGGAATATCTCGCGTCAGTTCTTCTTGTCCCAATTTGGTATCAACGACATCTGCGATAAATTCTTCCATGGCAACTGACGTAAACACATCTTCCTTCAATAGTCTCTCTGAAATAACAAAACCATCCTCATACCCTAAACCATCAAGTGAGGCATATGCGACGACGAGATTTTGCCCAAGAGCAAGCTCTCCGTGATCTGTAGCAGGACCGTCAACCACTATATCTCCCTTTTTTACTCGTGTTTTCAAGGAAACGCGCGGTTTCTGATCGAAAATGACATCCTTGTTTGTTTTTCTAAACCGATCAAGTACGTACGTTGTTATCTTTCCAGAAGTATTCTTGATAGAGATTTTTTCTCCATCGACATACTCAACGACTCCATCTTCCTTCGCGTATATGGTCCTCCCGAGAGAGGTAGCTAGTTTTTTTTCAATACCCGTACCAATAAAGGGCGCATGCGGCTTAACCAGCGGCACTGCCTGACATAACATGTGCGTACCCATGAGAGCTCGGCTTGCATCATCATGCTGTAGGAAAGGAATGAGAGAAGCTGCAACCCCCACTACTTGACGGGGAGATACGTCTATGAGATCCACTTTTGAAGCAGAGACTTCAACCATTTCGCCCCTGTAACGCGCAGGCACGCGCTCGTCAAGAATGTTTCCTTTTTCATCAGTGACAACACTGTTGTGAGTAACGTAATAATTTTCCTCATCATCTGCCTGAAGATATACTACTTCATTGGTGACGTGTGCTTTTGTTTGACCACCGACTTCGTGTTTTGCCACTTTTTTATACGGCGTCTCCAAAAAACCATATTCATTCAAACGCGCATAAAGCGCCATATAGGTCACGACACCAATATTGGGACCTTCGGGCGATCGTATGGGACAGATTCGCCCATATTGAGAAGAAGAAATATCTCTGATCGAAAATGAAGCTCTTTCTTTTTCAATCCCACCTGGTCCACCTACCGTGAAACGACGTAAATTATCAATTTCGGAGAGTGGATTGGTCTGATCAATAATAGTAGAAAGTTGGCTTGTACGATAGAATGAATTAACGGCAGCCATGAGTGACTTGCTGTTGATCACTTGGGAGGGTAGAACATCTGCATCAGACATCGTCATACTCATCCGCTCTTTGATCTCACGCTCTGTACGAAGCATACCCACTCGCACGCCATACATTTCAACAAGTTCACCAACTGTCCGGATTCGTCGGTTCGCTAGATGATCAATATCATCAAATTGGCCTTTTCCTACGGTTAGGTTGATCAAATACTTGATCGTTCCGATAATATCCTCAAGTTTTATAATGAAATTTTCTTTTTCTACCGGGACAGAGAGCTGCAATTTTTTATTGACTTTATATCTACCCACATCAGCAAGCGAATATCGCCTGACATTGAAAAAAAGATTCTGGAGCGTATCATAGGCATTTTTGAGAATCAGAGGTTCACCGGGCTTGAGTTTCCGGTACATCTCAATCACTGCCTCGTCCTTAGTTTTGTATGAATCTTTATTAAGCGTTGATACGATAAATTTACTGACCAATTCTTTGTCAAGATCTGAAAAAAGATCAATAATGTTTTGGTCAGAAAGATCGGTAAAAGCGCGGATGAACGATGTTGCCAAAAACTTCCGCTTTTTATTGATTTTCGCCTCAATGATATTATTTTTCGAGATAGCGAAGTCTATCCATGAACCAATATAAGGCCGTATTTCTGCGTTATACACTGTCGCTCCCGTGGTTTTGTCAATCTCTGCCGTGAAGTACACGCCGGGTGAGCGCACAATCTGACTGATGACTGCCCGCTCAATACCATTGATGATGAACGTCCCCTTTTCGGTCATTTTTGGCAGATTGAAAAAATAGACATCTTGCTTTTTTTCCGTGTTTTTCCGTTTATTGATGAGTTTGACCTTCACGTAGACGGGGAAATAATAGGTGAGTTTCTTTTCAATACATTCCTCAAGGCTGTAGCGAGGTTCTCCATAGTATACATTTTCAAGTTCAAGAACGAAATTCTTCTTTGTGTAATCTTCTATTGGGAAGAACTCGTATAGTACGCTTTTGAGACCTTTTGTGAGAAATTTTTCCCATGACTTTTTTTGGATCTCGATAAAATCAAGTCCTTCGATAGCATCTTTTTTCCCTAGAAATATCCTTTTTCTATGCGTACCTGTCTTGTTGTGATCTTTGGTACTTTTCAAATTTTTGTGAAGAGGAGTAGCTTTGCCCATCAGCAGTTGGTGGTACGCAACTTACAAGAATTTTTCCTATAGAACAAAATAAATAGGCCGTCTAAAACGACCTTTTAGGAAAGTTTTTCTCACTAAAGTGAGATACTTTTTGCGTTTATTGTGGGGTTATTATACACAAGAAAAAACAAAAAGTCAACCCTTTTTTACATATTGACAAATGCACAAAAATACCCTAGTCTAGACATAGAGTTCACTTTTATACATTTTACAGATATTATTATTGAAATATGAAAAAAAGAAAAAATCATACGTCAACTAATAATGCCATCATGCAAGTAGGGGTTGTATTTTTGATCCTTGCTGCTATCGCATTGGTAGCATACGCAGTGAAATTTTATACGTATTAATGGGAATTTCAGTTAACTTTTACTTGAAACTGTACCGTTCCTTTTTCCCCTGGAGCAAGTGATGAAATATTCCACGTGAGCGTTCGCGTCGCATCATCATAGCTCCCTCCCACTGCGCTACCAATACTGTATGTCACACCGGAAACCAAAACGTCAGTAATTATTACATTTTGTGCGGTTGACTGCCCCGTGTTTTCGTAAGAAATAGTATAAGTGATGGTATCGCCAGGTTGGGCTCTTGCTGTATCTGCGAGCTTCGATATAACAATTTGTGGAGGCACAAGAGAAGGAATTGGAGTAGGTGAAATTGTTTTGGAATAGGTGAGTCCTCCTTGTTCCATTACTTTTTTGATTTCTGCCTCTGCAAATACTTTTTCAAGCTCCGCAAGGATAGATGGTTCAAGTTGAGTCAATGTATAGGGCCACACGGGAAGCCCTATATCTTTTCCGTAATCATAGTTGGGAATAAGCACTGCTTGATCTTTCCCTGGTGAACCAGCAGCCAACACATCAATTGGTAAAGTAGCATACAGCGGTTGTCCAATTAAGGCTTTTGTATCAGTTATCCATGGAGTATATATATTATACAAATCATTGGAAACCGTGATTTGGGTAGTGACCGTATTGACATAAAACGGTTGGGGTTCGGTGATCGTATAGGTTGAAGCATCAAAAATATTGTTGTAGAAGTGCGTCTCATACGCTTGCGTAAGATAGATGGGTCGGTTATAGCCAGTAAAGATATTGTGCATAATTTTTACGTCTCGTACGATTGTTTGCCGCGTAGTGTCACTTGTTTGAGAAATTTGAAAACCTCTACCGGGAACTGTATAGGTGTCAAACCAATTGCCGATCACTTCAATATGTTCAACCGGGGCCAAAGGAGAAGAAGGATCTAGTCCATCTTCCGTGCGACCATGAAGCCATAGAGAAACATTTTTCGTGGGATCCCCTTGACCGGCATGACCATGAATAATATTTCCGTAAATTTTGATATTATCAGAACTATTTTGTACCGTAATTCCAGAAAAGCGCGCCAACTGGGCATAAATTACATTGTGTTGGATAATACTCCATGGATTTTCCGTACCCCTTTGCCAATGACTCTTTATATCAATCCCATCTTCCCAATTATGTGAAACAATGAGATTTCGCTCAACGAGGTTTTCAGCTCCAACGCCTGCAGTAAATACTACTCCATCAACATTTCCTCCCAAAAGATTTTCTCGTATGACTGCTCTCGTTGATCCATTGCCATACGATATATCTCCGGATGCGCTATCATCCCCAACATGCACAAATATATTGCGCTCAATCGTGAGTCCCGACACCCCACCTGCACCTACTTGTATGCCGCGGGTTGCTATATCGTGAAAGTAGGAGTCACGCACGGTAATTTCGCGAGAACCACCGGCAATCATCAGTCCTTCAGCCAAGGTACTATACTCTGGGTCTTTGGGATCAAGATGATTGCGAGAACCACTACCCACATAGGTATACGAAGGATCGTCTGGATCAAGCGGATTACCAATTGGAGAAGGGTTGGTGAATTGCATATTGTAAATCATGACATATTCCGCCCCCTCAAGTCTCATAGCGTATCCTTTTTTCTGTCCGTCAATAATACTTTCGAGATACCCCGCCCCACAAAGAACAATGGGCTCGCTTGACGTGCCCTTCAGCGTAATGTAATATTTACTACCGATCGTTGACACGTAAGTGCCTGCAGAAAACATACCCACATCTCCTGCCTTAAGCGTATTTACTGTTTGTTCCCAGCCGAGGCTTGTCGGGATTGAAACAATTCTTCCATTGCCAACTGGAGAAGGACATGAAGAAGTACCTGCGAGTACGTTCCCTTTTTTTACCTCTTTCGTATCAGTAAAAGGTTGATATTTTGTTTTATAGACGAAGATATACGTCGTCAAAAAAAGCAACGCGGCAATAGTACTTAGAAAAATAAAAATAAAAAACTTATATGATGGTTTCATGGTTATTTAACATACCGTTGGCTTTCTTCCAGTACATCGGTTTGTTGATAGTCAAACGCAGCAGAGATTCTTTTTCTGGTAGAAAATGACACTACAACAGCACCAACAAACATTCCAAGAATAATTGCATAGAGCGCATATATTCTTTTTCTCTTTTCTGAAAGATATTTTACTCTTTGCACTTGTTTTTTTCTTTTACGCATATTCCTTATGTATACTATTTTTACAGATTATATTGAATTCCTTTTATCTCTTTTTCACCTATGTCATTTCCCAACAACATAACGAGCCTTCTATTTCTCTCCTTTCGTCAACATCTTTACTGCCAAATAAAGTGCCGATATGCCAACGACATCGTATACCAATTTTGTCAGTAATGTCATTTCACCAAAAAGCATCGACACGAGATTAAAGTTGAAAAGTCCAACCAATCCCCAATTCAGCCCACCCACAACAATAAGGACGACTGCAACTGTATCAAGCGTGGTCATCTTCATCTTCTTTCACCTCCTTTCATATGAAAACAGACTTCTACATATGAGAATAACAAGAATATATAAACACTTTCAAGTAGTATTTTTTCCTCCTTGACAAAGTAAACAAATGTTTACTATGATGGTAAACGATAGTTTACTAAAACATCATATGAACATTCCTGTATACGAGAAAGTCAGTGTCGTGGTTATCTACCGACCATCTTTATCCTCAACGCCGAGGAAAATGAAATGGCAGGCAAGAGAATATATCTTCACCAAATACAATTACCACCACGCGATAAGAAAAGGGCGAACACTTTTTCATATCTTTCATTTGAGTAGTGAAAAAATGGATTTCAGACTGTGTTTCGATACCGAATCGTTGGAGTGGACACTTGAGGAAGTATATGATGGAAACACCGATTAATCAAAGCTCGCCTACTCTGCTTTATATTGATCTTGATTCGTGTTTTGCGACCATCACGCAACAATCATATCCGCATTTGCGCGGCAAACCTCTTGCAATCGTCGCCTACGCACAGGAAAACAGTTGTATTCTCTCACCCTCAAAAGAAGCAAAAAAATATGGCATCAAAACAGGCATGAAGGTCAGCGATGCTCGACTCCTGTGTCCTCGCCTTATCACACAAACAGCTAATGTTGCACTCATTCGAGACGTACATGATAGATTTATAAAAATATGTAGGCAATACTCCCCGCACATATTCCCTTATTCTATTGACGAAGTAGCTCTTGATATGTCACACAGAGAAGACGTATCTGAACAAACTCTTATTCTGACTGCGCAATCAATAAAAAAGGATATACGCCGTGATATCGGAGAGTGGATCACGGGAAGTGTTGGCATTGCCACAAACCGATTTCTTGCAAAAATTGCCGCTTCCTTCAAAAAACCCGATGGACTATACGTGTTAAATAGTAAAAACGTGAAGCAAACATATGCTGTTCTTACACTGCGCCAACTTCCCGGCATAAATACAGCAAACAGTATGCGACTCGCCTCATATAATATTTTCACTCCTCTTCAATTTTTATATGCACCTTACTGTCTCCTTCGACACAAGGTTTTCAAGAGTATTACTGGTTATTTGTGGTATATGAAACTTCGCGGGTGGGAAATAGATGATACGTGTCATAAGCGAAAAAGTTTCTCTCATGAATATACCTCCCAAAAGCCACTCTCCTCATATGTGGAAATTTCCTCTCTTCTCATACACTTATGTGAAAAAGTGGTAAGGAGACTGCGAAAACACGGATATGCGACGCAAGGAGTATCTCTCTGTTTTTTCTTTGCAGATCATACCGTATGGCATACATCAAAAACCTTTCCCCAACCCTTTGTAGCTGTGAAGGAATTTTTTGCACACGCCGTAGAAATTATGCGGGAGAAACCCGCAGGAAAAGCAGTGCGTAAACTTTCAGTCGGATCATTTCATCTTATTGAAAGACATAGTTTACAGATGGGTCTTTTTGATGAAAAGAGGAATAAACTACACGCAGTCACGGATGCTGTTGACCATATTAATGATATGTATGGAGAACATACCGTAAGCTCTGCGCTTTCTTTGGCGGCAAAACGTATCATAACCGACCGAATAGCTTTTGGAAAATGTTGAACATAAAAGAAGAAAAAACCATGGAGGTAATGGGTAAAAAAACAGCTCTCCAAAATGACCAATCTGCTGTTAAGTACATCACAGATTATGGTGGAGGAGGTTGAGTTTCAGTTGAAGGAGGGGGAGAATAAGTTTCAGTTGATGGTGGAGGAGGTTGAGTTTCAGTTGATGGTGGAGGAGAAGTAGTAGTACTCGTTGACGACGATGAACTCGTCCCGCCACTTGTATTTGAACTACTTGTCTCACTCGTTGATGTCATACATGCACTGCCATTCCAGTATTGTCCTGATGGACAACTCCCATATCCTGATGGAGGTTGAGAACTAGATCCTGATGAACTTGATGAACCCGAGGTTGAAGACGTCGATGTCCCGGATGTCTCATATGTTCCTGTTGACCCAGTGCCAGAACTTGATGATTTGCATGAACAGCTACCGTTGTCCCAATATTTTCCACTTTCACATCCTCCTGACGGATACGCACATGATGAAGGATAGCTTCCTGACTCACGACACACACATGAGGTATAATCCCAGTATTTATTTGCGCCGCACCCGCTACTCGGAGACTGACATGAAGATCCACTATTACTTCCACTACTATAAGATGTACCAGCCGTATCTTGCATACAATACCCGCCAGTCCATGAAGTTCCCGCGGGACAAGCAGGTTTACATGTACAGGTTCCTGTATCCCATGTTGTGCCGCCACTACAACCACTGGCAGGTGGTGGGCACGACAGTTGCCCGGAAGAAACATTTGAGCTTCCTCCTCCGTAAGTATAATTATCCGGCGCACAATATCCTCCTTGTTGGTTAATTGGTTCAGGAACCCAATGAGTTTGTGGAGCACATTTGATAGGAGAATAAAAAGGACTCGGGTATGTGCCTGGTGTTTGCGTCAGAGGTGGCAAAGTATATGAGCTAAATGTTGTCGTGATACTCGTTATCGTTGCTCCCCCAGTATAGTCAGGCATACATGCACCTCCCGCATAGTTTCTATGATATCCTGCAGGACACGCAGACTCAATAAAACCACCCGAACTCATGATGTTTTCAGTCGGAGTATAATTGGGCACACATGCTTCAATAAACGGTACGTAATGTGCGTTTGAAGGACACTGCGATTTGAGAGGATTAACCGAATTGCGATTTCCTACCGACTCGGGTGTTTCAACACACGTGGTAGTTTTCGACCATCCTGGCGGGACACAATCTGAAGGATACGCAGAACAAATCTCTCCTGGTCCTTTTGCCGAAACAATCGTACCACTACATGACTTCCCTTGTGCAAATTCCTCAATACGAGGGAGGTTTAATGTTCGTATATCGTCTCCCGCTTTCACACAAACACCACCTGTCTGTGGAAGCGGCTCCCATCGATAACCAACACCGCATTGAGCGCCATATTTTTGACCAAGATTATACATTCGCTGATACTCTGGAGGAAGTGTTTTTATATGAGCGTTATTTTTGGCAAGAAAGGTATTCAAATACGCAATATCTTCCGGCCTTGGTTTGAACGTATCCACTAGTGCAGTAAATTGTTTATAATCATTCGGACGGCTTTTAAACAAATTCTCATCAATTAAGTCTGGTCGCAGAGTATTTTGCAATTCTTCAAGTCTCACCACTGGTGCCCAGTATTTACGTATGTCTTCAGGGACTATCTCTCCTGATTTGTATGTTTTAGCAAATTCTTGCATGCGCGATAATGTAACCTCGTCTGGTTTTTGCGTCTCGTATTTTTGAATTTCATAGAAACGCTTCAATTCGTGAAGTTTAAAAAACTCATCCGGGTAAAGAGATTTCATATTCTCGTTGAAACGTAGGAAATCTGCCTCGGGGATAATACCTTCTTTTACATATTTCATACTTTCTTGTCGGGCCTCTTCACGGGTTTTTATCGCAATCAATTTTGCTACTTCTTCTTCAGTGACAAGTCCTTGAGACTTTAGACGATCAAAAGCAGCGACAAGATCAGCTGGTACAGCAGGACGACCTTCAAGATCAGCAACCGTATCAGTTCCTTTCCAGCTCGCTTCAAGAGCAGCTTCAATGGCATCTTTGGCCTCATCAGGAATTTGAACAGCAATTCTTTCAAGAATGATACTGTGTTTTGCTGTTTCATTTTCAACTTCTTTAAGAATATCTTTGATTTCTTGATCTTTAAGGTCAAAACCGGTAAGTCCCTCTGTCATATCATCCATTATTTTTTGATAATTTTCAGCGGCTGATGCAACAGTGGTGCTTTTTAGCGTAGCTAACTGTTGCATTTCAGAAATTCTTTCACCCGAAATAGCTATTCTCAATTTTGCTTTAGCTTGGGGATTGGTGGTAAAAACCAATTGCATTGACTCTTGAAAAGTTTTAATAAAGTAAAGCGGACTGTTAGGTAAAAGATTGCCTCCCAAAATATATTTATCAAATTGTTTAAATTGAGTATAATTTCCTGGTGAAGTCGCAGTACTGGGAGAAGATACAGAAGAAGGTGTTGATTCTTTCTGTTGATTGTCTACTGAAGTAGTAGCTTCTTGAGCAAAAACCTGTACTCCCAAGATTGGAGATTCATCATTGGTTTCCAACGTTGCACTCCAATCATAGAAACGACGCAGTGTTTGAGCTTTGACCGTTGAAATAAATCCTCCCAATAAAAAGAACAAAATAAATATTCCTATTACCAATCCCACCGTCTTTTTATTCATATACGTATATTTCATTAAAAAATATATATCATCATTTGTCAAGACTATTAGTAGATTACTAGAACAGTCTACATGTAAACTAATGGAAATAGTGGAAAAAAATAAGCATAATTTTTGTTTTTTGAACTGTTAAAAATACATATAACTTATGTATAAAACACACCTCGGAGGTGCAATAAATATGACACCTCGGTATATAGCCTTTTCAATCCCGCACGGCTTTATAGAGAGAGATTTCTCCTATTGTATATTTTGACGCTTTTTTTATATATTTTTCTCCAAACTCTCGCGTCTCCCATGAGGAAAAAGTAGTAGAATCACCCTCTTTTCTATCAGAAAAAATAACTGTTATTTCTTAAACATGAGGGGATTAATTTTGATGATTTTATCATCATCTGCCGCAGGAGAACCTCTTCCGTCGCGGTTACTTGTAGTAATATAGAGCATTCCATCTGGCCCTGAAACAACGTCTCGTATTCTTCCAAATTCCTGTTTGAAATGCGTGCGAAGCGTTATATTCCCTGTCTGTACTGCCGCCTCGTAGAGCGCTTGTCCTCGAAGACCGCCAAAAAACAGCGAAGTTCCCACAAATGCTGCCCCCGCTGGCGCCCATGTATCATCTCCAGAGTGAATTTTAGGAGATTCCATACCTCTTATTTTTTCATTTCCTTGAATAATGGGCCAACCATAGTTTTTGCCCGCCTCAATGAGATTGAGTTCATCAAGGCCAGATTGTATTCCCGACCTCCCATGCTCCGTCGCCCACAACGCTCCTTGTGCGTCCCATGTCAATCCTTGTGGATTGCGATGGCCAAAAGAATAAACAACCGTACCAAAAGGATTATTGGGAGCAGGTTGACCATCATCCGTAACGCGAAGTATTTTCCCTGCCAAAGAAGTCGTATTTTGCGCTCTTGAGGGATTTTGTGCATCGCCCGTGGTGATATAGAGAAATCCATCAGGCCCGAATTTGATCCTACCGCCGTTATGATTTGAAGCTCCCGGGATTGCATCAACTATGACGCGCTCATCAGTCAATGTATCATTTTCAAATGTATACCGTGAAACCCTATTTGACGTATCATCTCTCGTACTTGAATACGTGTAATAGAGATAAACAAAGCGATTATGGGCAAAATCAGGATGGACTGCAATTCCCAAAAGTCCGCCCTCGCCGATGCGTTTTACATGATCAAGAGTAATAATAGGTGAAGTATTCACAGTACCTTTTTCATCAACCATACGCACTCTCCCGGGGCGTTCTGTAAAAAGAATTCTCCCACCCGGCAGAAACGCCAGAGCCCATGGTATCTCAAGATTTTGTGCAACGACAGATACATCTGGAATCTCTAGACCTCCATTTGGTGTTTTTTCTGTTTTGGGAGTGTAAGATGGACTTTTTCTTTGAGTACTTTTGCTCACGATAAGAAATACACCACTAACCAAAATCACTATAATAAAAACACGTAAAAAAACAGCCCTCATATTATTTTCTTTTATTTACTGAACATCTCATGCGCTTTTGCATATATATAGCCGATGATCCATGCGGCAATCGTGGACGAGATAAGGCCGACGATAAATGATGTCATAGTGAGGCTTGAAGTATCCAATCTATTGAGCACAATTCCATGAAACCATGATTGTCCAATGGCGAAAAAACCATCTGGAAATAAAGCAACCAGTATCCGACAGGCAACATAAATAATTGCAGTCGTGAGTGCTAAAGCATTGGGAATAGTATATAAATAACTTTTCATCTTTTCTCACCTTCTTTCTGATAAGAAAAGCAAAAAATCGTCATACTTATACTACGATTGTATACTTCTCGGCTTTCACATTGCAAACCCGTGTTTTGTCATTCCGACTAAATCCCGACGCAACGTCGGGATGCATGGAAGATTCCTCGACTTCCCCGCCGAATCGGCGGGTTCGCTCGGAATGACATATGTGGTAGTTTTCAATTATATCACGTTGTTTTTGAAAAAATCTGCTACACTTATTATTGACTCTTTTATCAAGAGTGTGGTGAGAGGTTTGGCTCAATGAACCACCAGCAACCAATATGCGCCCGCATACATGGTGCTTCTGCCAAAAACGATAAGGGAACTTCTTGATAATAAAGAGCTTTTATACATTTCAGTAAAATCATATGCACACTAATAAGCTCATCGAATTATGGTGGGCTACGCCTGTGATGAAAACAAGTTCTACATTCTACATGAACTATATCTTGCTCGTAAATTATTGAAAGGATTTTAGGTCGATGGAAAATCACAAATAATACTTGAGGATGGAAACGTAAACTCTTCGGAGAATATCCATGGGAAACCATTGGAGACTAATCAGTAACCTTGTGCGAAGGTTTTTTGGAAAAGAATAATAGATATATAATCGGTAACAACCCTGCGCTGTTTATAGCGATAAGCGTGATAAACCAGTTGCGCTGATTTTTGCGTGCCGCTCTCCACAGCGCAATAGCCTTCCATACTGTCTCCCAAATGACAATCACCACTATCCACATTGATGAACGTGAAAAAGGATACATATTATTTTTTAAGTATACACCACTTATCTTTATATAAGATATAATAATGGTTAATCACCATATGAAACTAAACCCTTTAACTCAAGAAGAAGAACGCATCATTATAACCAAGGGAACAGAACATCCCTTTAGCGGAAAATATAATAACGTATTTGATGAAGGCACATACATGTGTCGACGATGTAGTACTCCACTCTACCACTCATCAAGTAAATTTCGCTCAAATTGCGGATGGCCAAGCTTTGATGAAGAAATACCGGGACGCGTAAAACGAACTCCTGACGCAGACGGCAGACGCATAGAGATCACATGTGCGACCTGCGGGGCACATTTGGGACATGTTTTTGAGGGCGAACAACTCACTCCCAAAAACACTCGTCACTGTATCAATTCCCTTTCTCTCGTCTTTATCCCCACGCCAAAGAGTTGAACATAGATGAAACAACAATATCTAACAAAAGATACTTCAACGACATTTCATACAACTTCAGAAATTACCTTAATTGGTAGATGTTAAAACACCTTTATTAACAATGGTAGTTTCATATACACGGACTGGAAGTTCTTGAAGAGCCAGCGCAACCTTTTCTAAATGCTCTTTTTCAACAAGCGCAAACATGCAGCCCCCCATCCCTGATCCTGTTAACTTCGCTCCCAATGCCCCATTTTTATTTGCTGTCGCAACACATGTATCAAGTAATGGAGTAGAACTTCTCACATAATCTCTTAATAAACAATGAAATCTATTAATTAGGTCACCAATTTCTTCCCTATTGTCATTGAATTTATCCATAAGAGCGTGAATACGTTCTACCATAATTTCCGCCTGATCTGCATAGAAAACCATATCTGGGTCTCCATTGTGAAAACGCTGTCTTTTTGGTGAAATAGATGTTTTTGTTTCGTGAGGAGTCAATGTATCAACCAGTACAATTCCCAACTCATCCGGAAATGTATATGGTTCAAAATGCGCTGGAACCTTTCCACAGTTGAGATATAAAAGACTTCCGATTCCGCAGGCGTAAAAATCCATTCTTCCTGCTCCTGTTTTTAATTTATCACGTTCTACTTCATGAGCCATTTCACAAATATCAATAACCGGTTTTCTTAATCCAAAAAAAGCTCCTGCTGCAGCTACAGTCGCCAGTGTCACCGCAGCACTGCTACTTACTCCTGCTTTTGCAGGTATTTCACTATCAATAGTTACTGCTAAAGATTGCGGTGTTTTAACATCCTGTTTCACTAGATGAACAGCAGATTCAACAAATTTAAGATAGGGGTCCGTATACCAGGATGCATCTTTCCATAATCGTAGCGTCTTGGATGGAATAGGCGATCGAGATTCTAAATAGACGATATAATGATCTCCAATTGTCGGCAATGTTTCAACAGACGTAGTCGTTCGCAACGTAATTGCACCAACAATCGAAGGGCCGTTCTTCATCCAATCAAGACTTTCTCCTCCAAAACATATCCGTGCCGGTGCGGATGCTTCTACTCTTTCTCGCATAATTTTTCTCTATACCCATCGTCAATGAATGTGCAACTTTCACACCTCGGGGGAGCTCGTTCCGATCACCCCCGAGGTGTCCAGCTTTTTGCATTCTCAGGTAATAAAGGTATATTATATCTAAAATGCAATTTTTCATTAAAATTCTGGTAACATGTTATAATAACGATCGCTTATGAAGGCGGAAAGAATTGCTGGTGCAGGCTTGCAATTAAATCGAGGTCCCTGGGATAAAGAAGGAGATCATATCATAAATGAATATAGTTCCATTGAGCAGATTTCCCATTTGGTTTTAGGAAGAAAACTCGAGCTATATCATAATGCATTCCCCGAAAAAACATTAGAATCTATCGAGAAAAGTAAGTGGCTTATTATTGACAATGGACAACACTTTCTTGAAATTCGAAATCCCGACTTCCGCAAAAAACTAACTCATGCAGCTGATATTATTGACTATGATGATGTTTTATTTAAGAGTACTCAATGGCATAAGAAAGAATATGAACTTATTGAAAAGAGTCCTCGTCTACAACAAAGAGGAATTCATATTACACAAGAGGAAGCGCGAGAACTATATCAATTATCAAAAATTAAAATACCAGGTAAAGTTGACCTTGAACCTCGCTATACCCCGCTTTTAAACTTATTACTTTTAACACGTCTTTCTACTCTATTGGAAAAAAGCGCAGATAAAAGTCAAGCATGGACACAAGTACTTGAAGAAAAAAAACTGGCAAATGAACTCATCTCCCGAACAAATGAACAATTTTTAAGCAGTTTTCCTTTTGATCAAGATGTTGTTGATATATTTGCGAATAACACTCCCTCTGCTTTCAGATATGATCGAGCTATTGAGTTGCTTTTTTCCAATGTTATCGTCGGACGTGACCTTAAGGTAATTGTCACTCGCGGAAAGATAGAGGGCCCTTTAGGTCAGGTATATAAGCTTCACTCCAGTATTATGGATCAAAATATAGACCTCGTCATATATACAAATGATTTAAAAGTAAAAGCAATCCTTTTTTTATCTCGTTTATTTCCTGAATTTCAGCATATGGCTATAAGAGTCTATGACGATAACCCGCAGGAAATACTTCCGTATACTAAACTTGCATTTGAAAGAGGCATTGAAAATTTAAAAGTTATTCATGTGCGTCATCCTGATGCGCAACGAAAAGATTATGCAGTCGGAAATGAACAACCGACATATTCCACTACAGATAAAGAATCTGGCACGATTTTTGATCACTATATACCATACGGCAACCTTTATGCGGTATTTTAATACCACATACCCACCTCACTCTTTTTCAACCCAGAATAAAAAATGTGTACATATTTCAGTGATTATCCAAACGTAAATGCATACAACTCAACACTGTCATCCTCAAATTCTAGCCTCAAAATATGACGACCGGGAGCTGGTAAGTTAATGAGTTTATATAAACGATCGGTATGCACCATGACTATCCCGTTTGCATTATCTTCACCAAATGCTTGTGCTTTACCATCCAGATATACGCTGAATTTTGAAGACCCATTTTTGGGCCGTGCGACGAGAAAAACTTCCTTTGCTTCAAAGTTCAGATATAACCGAGCGCCTTGAGTGGGCGAGGCATACTCGGACATAATAGTCCAGCCACCCTCATAGGCAAACGTATGCACCGGAATTGTCGATGGCATAGTGTAGGTTGCCTTAACGCCTTCGGCAATCTGCTCCGGGGAAACAATATAATCAATCCGACTATATCCTACGTATATTTCAGGTGTTTTGGCATAAATCTGATAGAAAGGATTTGCAATTTTACTTGCTGATGTAGAGATTCCTGTTTCAGCCAAAAGCTGCTGTATCACTTTTTCACTCTCATCATAGGCTCCCTCGCCAAAATGGGTATAACGTATAAAACCGTCTTTATCAATGAAATACTTGGCAGGCCAATAATGATTGTCATATGCACGCCACGTGGCAAAATCATTATCCTGCATGATCGGATATTTCAGTTTGAAATCACTGATTGCTTGAGCGACATTATCTCTATCTTTTTCAAATTCAAACTCGGGTGCGTGCGCTCCAATGATCACCAATCCCTTATCTTTATATTTTTCCCACCATGAACGCAGATATGGCAATGTCCGTTGGCAGTTAATACACGAATACGTCCAAAAATCAATCACCACTACTTTTCCACGCAGTGATCGTAAAGTAAAAGGGGTAGTGTTAAACCACTCGCCACCTGGTATCAGTTCAGGAGCAGGAATTCCTTTTGGTTGCGTCACATTAGATAGAGATTTACCAATAATCGTCTCGTCCATGGGCTGTTTCGTCAGCTTCTTCAACTCTTGTTTGACATGGATATTATCTTCAAACTTGGTCAATCCTATGCCATATTGAGGAAACGTTTGCAAAACCCATGTTTGAAATTGTCGATCTATGTTAAAAAAAATAGCAAGAGCAGTCACCATCATCAACACTCCAAAAGCTTTTTGAATAGCAGGAGTGCGAGCGACTAACCATGGCACTTTCTGAAGAGCTGATGAGCCTGTCTGCATGATCGCAAACATCGGAATAGCTGTACCCAGTGAATAGACAAAGGTGATTGCGACTGCTTGAGCTGTAACTGTACCAGTCAATGCGAGACTGATAACTGAAGCAAGAATAGGCCCAACACACGGAGTCCATAATAATCCCAGTGAAAATCCAATCACCAATCCTCCCAAAAATCCAGTGTGTTGTTTGCCACGTGGAGCAAATCGGGCAAGCGCACTGAAAAGTCCTTCAATCATCTGTCGTGCTTTTGGAATAAGCAATGTAAGACCAAAAACAGCCAAAATGACAACCGAAACCGTCCGCAACGAGTCAGCTGGGACACCACTTAAACGCACGAGTATGGAAAGAAATAAGGTAAAGAAGGTAAAACTCCCGACAAACCCCACAATTACTCCAAAAGGTCTCCTTTTTTTGGACGAATCAACTGATGAGGAAAGGATAACGGGCAAAATGGGTAAGATACAGGGCGAAAGAATAGTGACGACTCCGGCAAGAAAAGCAAAAATAATAAGGAGCACCATAGATTATTTGAGATTTTCTAAAAGTTCTGCGGTCTGACCGCCATTCCATTTCGTCACCTCGCTCCCCTTTTGGTCAATTTGCACAAATGTATGCTGATAGGTAACTCCATATTTCTTCGCCAGATCTCTCTCCGACTCATCAGTGTCAGTATCGTTATAATTTACCCGAATTACCACTACATCAGCAGGAATTTTGTGTGTGTTTTCTCGAAAATCAGCATCTGCTGGTTGACATATGGGACACCAATGTGCGTAGAAAAAAAGGACTCGCTTCATATTCGCTGTGTCGGCAAGAATTGAAGGAGTATACATAACATATTTTCCCTCACTCGCTGTTTTATCTTGAGGCGCGACATTTTGCGGTTGCGTCATTGTTTCAGGCGGAGCGCTGGTTTTCCTACTCATTATAGAGATACCAACTCCTCCAAGAACGAGAACAATGACAATAATCAAAATCACCGTTAGATTTTTCATAGAAAAACGCCTCATTTCAATAATACTATAGGCTCTAGACTAGAATAGCATAAGCTATACTAGTAGTAATGATTGTCAGAGCAAGTAAAATCGGCGATTTCAAACTAAAAAAACTTATTTGGCATTTTGTTGTTGATATTGATGCTACAAAAACAAGTCTTATCGTA
>DATDXN010000026.1:0-86328 GCA_035289305.1 Patescibacteria group bacterium | reverse complement strand
TACGATAAGACTTGTTTTTGTAGCATCAATATCAACAACAAAATGCCAAATAAGTTTTTTTAGTTTGAAATCGCCGATTTTACTTGCTCTGACAATCATTACTACTAGTATAGCTTATGCTATTCTAGTCTAGAGCCTATATCATTTTGCTACCTATAGACAAAATTGACCATAGGGCTTTAAGTACAATAGAAAATTTAAATTGTTTTAGGAGGTGATGAGTTAAAATGTTACCTTTGGATGTGATAAAGAAATTCTATCCAAATCTATCCGATGATGAACTAAGAGAGATACAAGAAGTTGTCTATCTATTAAGCTGTGCAATTATGCAGCACTTTTATGGGTCAGAGTGGATGGGAGATTTTGAAGAATCTGATCAAGAGAAGAAATAACAAGCTTGTGGTTAGTTCGAGTCCCGTTAGGGTATTAGGTTATGGAATTAAATTTTGACAAACTTCAGCAGCTTTTTGAAGCTAAAAATTGCCAGTTCGATCAAATTTGTATGGAGCGGGTGAGCGGAATCGAACCGCCGTCTACTCCTTGGAAGGGAGTCATTCTACCATTGAACCACACCCGCAGGCTTTGGCAGGCGGGGAAGAGTGGCGTTGAACCGCTCAACTAATTCCGCACTGAACCATTCACTTTAATTATTTAATTAATTAAAGTGGTACGTGTTTAAAATCTTATTGATAAAGTACGTTACTTAAAGAGTATTATACTAGATTTTATTATTGTAAGATTATCGGGGTTTAATAAATGTATCATACAGTGCTTGGATCGTTCGGTTGACGTCTTTGTCTGAAACACCAATGATGATATTATTGCCGCCTATGTGATATATTTCGCATTTGGTGACAATTTTTTGTGCTTGAAGTGCCATATAAAACTTCGCATGAATGAGCGTGGGATTTTTTTTAATCCCCTCCCCCACCACACACACAAGACCGAGATCATGTTCTGCCGTGACAGATCCATGAGGAAATAGAGTTTGTAATGCCCCGATAATACTGCCTTCTTTTCCATTCAGATATTTTTCATCCACAATCATTGAAAATCCGTCAATGCTGGTTGGTGAATGCTCATAAGAAACACCATATTCTTTAAAAATTCCTAAAATTGCTTCACCTATTCCCGGCCGCGCGTTCAAACCAACTTCTTCTATATGAAACGACGTAAACCCCGCTTTTCCCGCAATACCGAGTATTGGAGGCTGTTTGTTTGTTTCTTGTGTAATCCATGTGCCGGGGTTTTCGGGCTCGAATGTAGAGCGCAGGTTGATGGGAATATGCGCTTCAGCTGCCGGGATAATAGCATCGGAATGGAGCACATTTGCCCCTCTGTAGCCAAGTTCACGCATTTGTTGGTAACTCATACGAGGAATAATCTTTGGATTTTCCACCACTTTTGGGTCGGCAGCGAGAACTCCTGGCACATCGCTCCAGTTTTCGTACACACGACTCTCTGTCCCTTTGGCGATGATTGCGCCTGTGATATCTGACCCGCCGCGGGGGAAAACTTTGACTATGACATAATCAGGATTGGTAATACTCATATCAATACTTCCATAAAAACCAGGAATGACATGATATATTCCTTCCCGTGGTAAAAGCTGGGTTCTAATGAGGTCGTATGTCATCGGAAGGACACATCCAGTATTTTCATCCAATTTGATGAGTGGAGCAGCGTCGTGAAATTCACCATCTATCAACTGGGCAAAAATTTGCGCCATCATCCACTCGCCGCGCGAGACAATCCAATCTTGTCCATTTTCACGTTGTATACCCTCCTCCACTGTATTCAACCATCCCACAACAGGATTATGAAAATGTAGTTCTCTCCCTATTTGTTCAAATCTGTGAGCTACTCGCTCAAATGTTTGGATATGCGATCTACCTTCTTCTTGTGCGGCAGAGACCTCATATAGAAGATCAGTTACTTTTTGGGGATGTTTTTCATCTTTACCCGGAGCTGAGACAACGACAAATTGCCGCTCAGGATTTTTCCTCACGATTTCACCGACTCGTTGTATGCACTCTCCGCTCGCGAGTGAACTTCCGCCGAATTTAGCCGTGATTGAACCTCTTTCTGCATTCATTTCGTTGCATGATACCGCATCTCTTCATAGAATGCAAGATGTCCGCCTTCGTTCAGGTTCGGCTCATGGTTTACATCCATGTAGCCGAAACTTCACTACGGCGGACATAAGGATTTCTAATCCAAAAGTTCCTTTTGGAAAGAAATTCTAATGCAGGGATATCAGGATTCGAACCTGAACCAACCGTTTTGGAGACGGTTATGCTACCATTAACACTATATCCCCTCATTTTTTGTGCCCCTGGACCGACTCGAACGGTCAACCCTCAGCTCCGCAAGCTGATGCTCTATCCAATTGAGCCACAGGGGCTTTGGCTTCGCGCAATCTTTCTCATTATAGCAGAAAAAGGTCGTTTCAGGTATAATAGAGGATATGAAAACACACAACATACTTTCTCTTGCGGAACTGCAAAAAAGGCTCCGCGAGCGAGAACGGGAACTGCGAATACAGTTTGTCTCCCTCACGAAGCGGGAAAAGGACATCCTCGCCAAGACGGTCAAACTCACCGAAGAAGTGGGAGAGCTTGCAAACGATATCCTTTCAGTACTTTCCTTGCAGCGTAAGTCAAAACTTGACCGGTTTGACAAAACAAATCTCTACGAAGAGTTTGCTGATATCATACTCGGCACCATTTCACTCGCAAGCACGCTTCGCGTCAATGTCGAGCGCGCAGTGAAAGACAAACTGCACAAAGTATTACACGTCTACTCGAAAGATAAGTAGCGACTCATGAAAAAATGGCTCGTGTTTCTTTTTGCTGCCGCGTTTTTATTCCGTCTTGTCGGTTTGGATCAATCTTTGTGGCTTGATGAGGCGATATCTGCAAATGTCGCGATGCAAAAAGGCTTTGGTGAGATTATCCGTGATTTCTCTCCAACAGATTTTCATCCTCCTTTATATTACCTTATGCTCAAGGCATGGGTGTCTATTTTTGGTTCATCTGAAATCTCTGTGCGTTTTCCCTCCATCATTTTTTCGCTCCTTGCAGGTTGGATGGTATATCGTATAGGAAAGAAACTGAAAGACACACATTTTGGGCTATGGGCAAGCGCTTTTTTTCTGTTTAATCCGCTCATTGTTTATTATTCGCAAGAAGCCCGCATGTATATGATGGCAACTTTTTTTATCGCGGCGAGCTTTTATTTTCTCCTTTCGCGCAGGTTTTTTTTAAGTGCGGTTTCTGCAGCGGTCGCATTTTTTACCTTTTACGGCGCTCTCTTTTATATAGGGTCGGCCATCGTGTATTTTTTGATAAAAAAACAGTATAAAAAAGTACTTATTTTTCTCTCTATATCTATTATAGGTCTTATTATACTCTCCCCTCTTTTTTACCAACAGTTTATACATGCAAAAATACAACTTGTGGCAGTTTCGAATTGGTCAATGGTATTGGGAAAAATTACCCTTAAAAACCTTCTGCTGATTCCACTTAAATTTTCTATAGGTCGTATCAGTTTTTATCCAAAAACACCCTATTATCTTATAGCTGGCTTGTGGACGCTTATTGTTTTTTACTTTATTCTACAAGGAGGAGTAAAAAATAAAAAAATATTTTTTTTCTTTTTCATGCCAATTTTTTTAGGAGTGGTTTTTTCTTTGTTCACTCCCCTCCTCCAATACTTTCGATTTATCTACGCGATACCGCTGATGAGCCTTTTGTTTGTATATGCGACATATAAATCACCAATGCGGTTTGTTTTGCTTGCTGGTTTTGTTAGTGCGGGAGCAGTATATGTATTTATTTCTGCGTTTCATCGAGAAGATTGGAAGACACTTGCAAAAGACGTCGTTAAATGTAAGAGCGTGTATATGGTTTATGCATCGTCGGACGCGATGAAATATTATTGTAAAAATATACGTATCAAAGATTTGAGCGAACTCATGAATGTTTCGGAAAAAGAAATTATGATACTCCCCTACTCCAGCGATATTTACGGCATTGAGTATCAGCGCGTACTGCTTAACAAGAAGTATGGTATCTTACATAAGAAAACATATAGGAGGTTGGTATTGGAAACATGGCAGCGGAAATAATTTGCTACAATATCCCGATAGGGAAAATAGTTAAAGTAGTTAAAGTAAAGTACTATGGAGCGATTAAAAGGACAACGTGAAGAGGAGTTTTTTCACCGATTGAACGAGCCGTACCGACCGCCAGTAGGAATTAATCCTGTGCCATTTGCAGATATTAAACAATCAGATCTTCTCGTCCAACAAAAAAATGGTGGTGAAGGTGTCGATGGAGCTCTGCTTTTGAAATGTAGCGGGGCGGTTTGGGATGTGTCTGCGGCAATCCATCAACTATCCCCATCAGAACAAAAAAGTCTTTTCACGGTGCATTTGACTAAGGAACAAAAGCAAGCCCACGTGAAGAACTATGTCCAAACCGCACTTGAGACAATAGATCTGCTGACCCAAAAAGTTGGTCGCGTTTCGGTTTCAGCTAGCCCTATGGGGGGATTGGCGCCTTTACATGCTATTATGAAAGCTGCTGTTGACTATCCTCACCTTACGGAGTGGGTCGATTTTGTGCCCTTAACATTGAATAAACCATCAATTTACAGATTAATCAACCAATCTCAAGCTCATGTGCATATCGATGACGGCGCTGAATCAATGACCTCCCAAGCAAGTTTGTTGTATGCTTTGGAATCTCAAGTTGATAACACTTCCTCGTTGATTGAACAGATAAGAATGGTTCGTAATTCTCTCGGGACATGTACGAGTCCTCAACTCCACGATGTGTATCAAGATTTGATTGATCGATTTCAAGATCATCAGGTAGTTATTTTACCCATGTATATGAAAAACCACCTTTTTAAAAAGTTATTGTTCAATGAGGTAAAAAGTCGTCAAAATCTTTGGTCAAATGCACAAAAACACATTTTAGAACAAGAAGCGATCATTCCTATAGGAGAAGACAGCACTACTGTTGGATCAATGATAGATCATGTTCCTTGTCGTGATATGGGGGTTAACTTGAAAAGCATGTACGATGGAGGTATCAATATACCTACCCACATATCAGATGCCCTAAGACGAGGTGGTTTGGGCAATGCCGAATTTCGTCTTTTAGCCAGTGTAGAGCCATTATTGTTCATGAGTCCTCAAGCAAAAACCTTTACTATGCAACGTTTTGTCGATATACTTGGCGAAAGACTGTAATTCTTATGAGAAAAATAATTATTGGTGTGATGGGTCCAGGTGATGACGCTCGAAAAAGTGATATACAAACTGCTTATAAACTAGGGAAGTTGATCGCGCAGAAAGGGTGGGTGGTTTTGAGCGGAGGACGCAATGTAGGAGTAATGGATGGGGTAAGTCGCGGGGCAAAATCAGCAGGCGGCTTGACTATCGGTATCCTGCCGACTCCTGACAGTTCTACTGCTTCGGCGGGTCTTGATATGGTTATTGTTACCGGCATGGGAGATGCGCGAAATAGTATCAATGTTCTTTCCTCGGATGTTGTGGTTGTTTGTGGTATGAATCCGGGGACGGCCTGCGAGGTCGCACTCGCCATCAAAGCTAAAAAACCTCTGATTTTCATCAATGTCAATACAAAAGCACAAACATTTTTCCAGTCACTGACTCGTCAATCTATTTTGATATGTAGTGCTCCTGATGAAGTAATCGCAGCCGCTCAAAAAATAGTAGGGAAACAATTCAAATTGGCCCACAAAAAATCATGAGAAAATATGCGAATAAAGTATTGACAAGAAATGTATGATAGTGTATGATGATTAAACTGTTAAACGTTTTTTCACTATGCACTATGTCAAAAGAAAGATTAACACAAAGATCACCGCTTTCGAATAATAGATGTCCAATTACTCTTGAACACCCCGATTTGTTTGCCAATGGAAATGAAATAAAGAAAACCGATACGAGCTGGATGCGTTTAGGGTTTGAGCATCCAATCCAATTTGAAAGAAATCCGAATCTGGTAAAAACAATGGATTTACTGGCAAAAGAGGTAGTTGTATTTAAAAAATAGCGTGCATTTTTCTGTTCTTGTCTACAGGAAATATGATAATATATAAAGCATGAAATATGTCATGCTCGCAGCGACCATTGTATCATTGTCTCTTGGGCAGATTCTTTTGAAAAAAGGGGTTTCTATTTCTCCTTTGCAGTTCACTGTTCCTTCAATCATAAAAACTATTTTCAATCCGTATGTTTTTTTGGGCTATGTTACTTATTTTATCTCTTCCATCCTCGGTCTTTTTGTCTTGAAAAAATTTCCCCTTTCTGTTGCGTTTCCCTCAATGAGCATGACCTATGTGATTATTCTTATTGTTTCAGTGTTGTTTTTTCAAGAAAAGTTGACAATGTCCAAAATACTGGCGATTGTGGCGATTATCGGAGGTGTGGGGATGCTGCTTCGGGGGTAAAAAAATGTTACAAGTTGACTGTATGATACATATATATGAATGATCCCATGTACGTGTGTACAGGTGGATGCGGAGCGTGTATAGATGAAAAGCGATATGAAGGAGGCTTGAAAGCATGTGGTGCGCAGGGATGTCCGCATAAAGGCCGTCCATTTGAGAAGCGGGCGAAGTGCTCCTCCTGCAGCATCGTTTATAAAGAAGAAGAGCCGCATGCTTGTTAATATGCAGCAGAAAATACGAGTTGGCTGGTTTAGTTTCACCTGTTGTGAAGACTCGACGATCATTTTTACTGAACTTTTAAATACGCACTATACCGAGTGGCTGCCGCGGCTCGAATTTGTCCATGCACGAGTTTTAAAAAAAGGAGATGAGGGAAACATGCGTGAGATGGATATCGCATTTGTGGAGGGTGCGATTTCCTCCGATATTCAAGAGGAAAAACTCAAAAAAATACGCGAAAAGGCAAAAGTGCTCGTGGTAGTGGGAGCATGTGCAGTAGTAGGCGCTCCTTCAAATCAGCGCAATTTTTTTGCGCAAGAAAATATAGCAGAGATTCTTCCCATTTTGCAAAAATTCAAATACAAAGAAAAAATCCTTAAAGTATCTGATGTGGTATCTGTTGATGAAAAAATTCCCGGTTGCCCAATGAATGAAGAAGCATTTTTACAAGTAATGAAAAAATATTTGTATGCACACCATTGATTTTGGGCGCGATTTCAATCTCACCTTGAAAGAAATTTCCAAAATTGAGGGAGCTGCGTCTCTTGATATTGCCGTCCGAAATAATAAAGTGGTAGATCTCAAGTTTGGTATTTCCGAGTGGAAACGGTTTTATACACAGGCTATTCGGGGAAAAAATGCGATGGCTATTCCGCAACTTGTCGCGCGCATCTGTGGTACCTGTTCCAACGCGCATCTTCTGGCAAGTACCAAAGCCATTGAGAATGCTTTTTCTGTTACTGTGACAGCCCAAACCATGCTTTTGAGGAAACTTTTGTACTATGGTCTTATCATTCGCGATCACGGGCTTCATTTGTATGTATTTTCTCTTCCGGATTTGTTTGGAAAAGACTCAATTCTTGATTTTGATGAGCATGATGAGTTGGAGCATGAGCTTCTTCATGATACCTTCGCGGTCAAGGAAGTGGGAAATCAACTCTCTATCGCCGTGGGAGGGCGGTCTGTACATGCCCCCTATCCTACGGTGGGGGGCTTTTTGAAATATCCGTCTCTTGACGATCTCAAAAAAGTACGCGTCAAACTTGAGGAAATACGACCGCGGGTCATCAATCTTATACGGATTTTTGCCTCCGCTCCCTTTTCTTTTTCTTTCTCCCGTTCTCTTATCTATAACGCTCTTCTTTCGTCTGATTTTTCATTTCTTTATGGCAATGTCTATACATCAGATGGAAAAGTATTCACCGAAGAAGAACTGGGAGCTCATTTGAAAGCTGTGATCATTCCCTATTCACAGGCACGAGGATTTACGTTTGATGGAAACTTCATGATGGTGGGAGCTTTATCTCGGCTCAATATGGCCAAAGAACACCTGCATGAGCGGACGAAAAAAGATGGAAGTTTGGGGACGGCTTTTTTTCCATCAAAAAATTTATTTCACAATAATCTCGCCCAAGCGGTTGAAATGTTACATGCGGTGGATAGTGCATGTGATATTATTGACGGTTTGACGCATGTAGAACCTGAACCTATCGCCAGAATCAAGCCTCGCGCGGGAGTCGGAATAGGCGTGATTGAAGCTCCTCGCGGGACGCTCTACTATATGCTTACACTAACAGAAGATGGTACGGTGAAAAAAGGCGAGATCATCGTGCCAACCGGGCAAAATCAGGTGCTTATGGAGCGGGCGATTTTTGAGTATACGCAAAAGAAACTTGATATGGGGGCGCAAAAACAAGAACTTGTTGATCATATCGAAGAACTTATCCGCGCGTTTGACCCCTGTATGTCCTGCGCTGCGCATTTCCTGAAAGTACGGTGGATGAAGGCATAAGAGTTTTAATGAGATATATTGTTTTTTCTTCTATTTTTTCCTCGTTTCCTTTTTCCGGTACTGCGATGATGGTGATTTTTTGGATTTTTTTAAGTTTTTTGAGAAGAAGTAAATGAAACAAAAGATCATAATCATGGGGAGAAATAGGCGTTGATTTCTGTTTTTGAAAGTCGTCGATATCACATATCATCGGTTTAGTAATCCCCTGCACCGTGTCCAAAATAGTGAGATGCGCTTCATTGCGCGGTGGGAAATTTTCCTGCGGATCAACGTGTTTAAAATCGATCTGCGGAAAAGCTCTCTGTGCTGTTGGCAAGATTCGAAGAGCCATAGAGTCTTCCTTAACCAAAGAATTGCCAAAAACGTAGATGTTCATATCTTTTTGTCGGGTTATTGAAAAAATCGATTGCCTTTTGCGTATAATATGCAAGATTTTTGACTTGTTTTTCGGTCAAAATATCACACACATGTTCCCAATGAAAACTCACCCACGACCCATGCAGCAATTTCTTCATATACTGTTTCTTCCCGTACGAAAACTGTATGTTTTTTTGCATGGCAGTTCCGAGCGCAAGTTTATTCTTTTTCATGATAAGAGGTTTTGTCGCCACGATTGCCCAAGAGTCTGCGTTGATTGCAATCACTCTCCCCCACCCGATTTTGCACGCATCCATTGTCTCGATGGTATGGACAGAAGGATTTCTGCCGGTTCGTTTGAAAATGTTCATGACATGAAATGCGTGATGAGGAAGATAATTAAAAAGACGAATTTTGCGCATAAATGCCGCAAAGTTTTTTCGCTCTATTTTTCTCTCAAGCCCCAAGCATTGATCAAAAAAAGAATCATTTTGTTGACGCACAGAACACAGGAGGTTATTACCGATCCAGTAGGCTTCCACGACCTTCCTATCAAAAAAATCAGCTATACTGTTTTCACGCGCAATAAGCCGCAGATATGGATACAGCGTTTCAAACTCCGACAAGATATACGAAACTTCACCATCTGCCTGTTTTTCAACAAGATGATCTATCAGAGAACTACTTTTGGAAGGTCCACAAAACCCAAAGAAATTCGGTGAGGCGGCATATTGCGCGCATAACAAAAGCCCTTTTTTATCCATGTCGTACAGGTTTTTCTGTCTTTGAGTGAAACAATTGCGCCATGGCAAAGGCGAAAATAAGCGCAATACCAATACTCACAAGCAGCATTGAATAGATACTGTTTTTGGCAAAATGGACGCCAGTATAGACACGAATGAGCAGGCTCTGCGCAATGGTCGCAAACGTCAAAATAAGCGTTACGATGCTTGCCGGCGCATATTTAAGCGCCCGGTACCAGAAGAACACATAAAAAAACAAAAGGCTTCCGCCGATGATGAGCGTTGTCAGATGATCAAAATCGAAAAGGAGAGGTGGTGCTTTTTTTCCTCCAACAAAAAAGAATGCAAAAAGTATGATAGATCCAATTCCCATGCGAGCAAGCGCTACCGTGTTTGAAGAAATCTCCCTCAAAACTCGCTTCGCGATGATGTTTTCAATCGCCCAGAGCATAGTTGCGGCGAAAATGATCAGTTCACCTTTATTAAACGAAAGTGAGAAATGTACCGGAAGGATATAGAAACTACCGGCCACAATGAGCAAGTAGCTTACAAAGTACATGAAATTAAATTTCTCACCCAAAAAAACCATTGCAAGAATCGAAACCCAGATGAAGAGCGTTTTGTGGATGAGGTTTGCTGTTGCCACTGGGGTATATTGCAGTCCGGTGAAAAAAAGATAAAACGGTACTCCTCCCCCGATAATGCCCACCAGTATCAAAAGAATAAGCGTTTTCTTTTTCGCTTTTTTCAGTTCATTGACGTTGATTTTTCGTCCCAATAAAAAAAGCAACAGAAAAGCAATGGCGACATAGGTATTTCGTGAGGCGGTGAAAAGGATCGGTGGGACTCTCACAATAGTGAGTTTTGAGTAGAAAAGCGCAATTCCTGAAACAATTGCGGTTAAAAGTGCGAAGCATACTCCTTTCAAAAGTGTTTTGTTCATACTTTTTCGACGATGAGATTTCCAAATACTAATACGCGGTCGTTTTCCTTCAGTGTCATATTTTTTGTGTCAATTCGCGCCCGTATCCCATTATCCAAAATGGCAATGTTTTTTTTAATTTCTTTTATTTTCAATGGTTTAAGATAGCACATAGCGTCATTCTTTACAACAATCAAGGATTTTCCCGATAAACCCACTCATTTTACCCAAGAAATCGGTATTTTTATGTGCGATAGGTGTTTCTTTTTTTTCTCCATCAATATCCTTGAGCTCTTCTTTTTTGATCATCCCGAGGTTCAAACTCCAAAAAAGGTTGTAAAGGTCATATGATTTTTTGAAGAGATCATGTGCTTTTTCCGTCTCTCTTTTTCCTTGCGCTTTCGTTCCCACTTCCATGAGGCGCATGGATGCGGCAAGGAGGTGTTTGCTGATGCACCAGACTTCTCCCTCATATTTTTTGATAAGCATTTTCAGGAGCTGTTTTCGCATGTCGCGTACTTCGCTCAATAGATCAAAATAGTGAGTTTTGCCGGTTTTTCCGCCGGAGAAAAAAAGATGTTCTTCAATCGAGATCAAATTCATGACTGCAATTGAAAGATCCTCATCGGATGATAAATCAAGTTTTTCGTTTTTCTCCAATTTTTTTACAGTGTCCATGAATTTTTTGATCTGTTCATCAGCGTGCATAGTGGAAATTATACAAGAAACTTAAAAATAATCGTTATTGCAATCAATAGTCCCAATGGAATAATTACTTTTTGATAATAAAAAAGCACTTTCCCGTGATTTTTGTACCGAATGAATTTATCAAAAAATACACCGAGGAAAAAAACGAGTATGCCAATTGTGGTACCTAAAAACACCTTGTTAATACCCCATATCATATTACTTTTTCCGCCCGTCTGTTTACTCCATATAAAATATATGATCGTCGTTGCGAAAAAAAAGAGAGACCACAGAATAGGATTTCCCCATAGTTTGTTTTTTATTCGTGTGGCGATCCAAAAGGCAATAGCGGTATTGAGTCCCGAGATCCAAATGGTGGCCAACAAATCATCAACGCCGAGTTTTTTGGCGATCAAAAGTCCGCCGCCCACCGTCACGATACATACAGGACAATTGGCATATGCAGGTTTTACCAAAAACATAGAATAAGAGGAAGTATAGCAAAAAATAATTTTTAATTTAAAATTTTAATTTTTAAACGATATTTTTTTCCTCTTTACTCTGCTTCCCTGGTTTTGCTCAAGAAAACTCACAAAATGTAAAAGCTCGATGATCAAAATCATTTTTTGCACTTTTCTTTTGTGCACAAACAACTCACGTGAAGCCTTTTCTTCGTTTATTTTTTGCATGTAAGGATACGAAAAGGGAACCTCGATGCTTTTGACCAAAATTTTTTTCTGAATAGCCGTGATAATGGGGAAAAATAGGGTTTCTGAATACACCTCAACATCAAATATGGGTATGGAAGAAAAAATTAGCGAGTGTGAGTAGACATATATAGTATAATACAGTCGATATGAATACTGTGCTTTATCTTATTCGCCACGGAGAGGTTGAGTATCAACACGATGAAGAAGGAAGAAAATTAATTTATGGCCCTGATGCGCATTTGAGCGCGGAGGGAAAAGAACAGATGAGAAGTCTAGGTAGACACTTAAGAAGAACAGGAGTCAGACTTGATGTTTTATATACGAGTCCCTATGAGAGAACGAAAGAAAGTGCATCACTGATCGCAGCTGAACTTGCTATTTTTAACATGCCATCGGAGAAAATCTTCATGATGTAGTAGCTCCTGGATGGGCAGGACGCACAATGGAAGAGTTGGAACAAGTTGGCGGCAATATCTACGATGTTCCTTCTTTGACTCCTGATCAAGAGTCATTATGTGGTATGTCAATACGGATTATAACGGCGATAGAAGAAATTCTTGTGAAAGAAAAAGGAAAACATATTGGTATCGTAGGACATGGCGATGCAACGAGAGTTTATATGGATAGGTTACTTCATCCACGACATGAAGTGCCAAGTGTTGCACGAGATAAACATTACCTGAAGAAAGGCGAAGCATGGTGGTTATCGTTTGACTCGAAGTTCATCTTGAAAGAAGGAGCATTAATCGCTCCAGAGAGACAATCATCTTCGAGTGTTGAAAGAAAGATGTATTGACGTATAAAAAGTTTAAAGATTGCATTCTGAAAATGAATGGGTATAATGATGATCGTGTATGAAAGTCATTATTCTCTGCGGCGGGACAGGAACGAGGCTCAAGGAAGAAACTGAATTCAAACCAAAACCAATGGTATATGTGGGAAAACACCCGGTGGTATGGCATATCATGAAAATTTATGCATATCACGGCTACAGTGAGTTCATACTCGCTCTTGGATACAAAGCAGACTATATCAAGGATTATTTTCTTAATCAAAAAGCATTTACTGCTGATTTTATCCTCAATACGCGAAATCACAAAGCAAAATTTTTCCTTGAGGAGAGGAATGATATTGATAGTTTCAAGATTACCTTCGTTGACACGGGCGTTGATACAGAGCCGGGAGAACGTCTTCTGCGATGCAAAAAATATATTCCGGAGAAAGACAAGTATTTTATGGCAACGTACGGAGATGGTGTCACGGACCTTGATATTACTGAATTGGTCAGATTTCACAAAAAACAAAAAACCATCGGTACTATCACCGGTGTTCATCCCAGATCGAAGTTTGGTTTAGTAAGAATCGATGATCGTCATCTCGTAAAAAATTTTGTCGAAAAGCCCGTCCTTCCCGATTGGGTGAATGGTGGATTCATGCTGTTTGACAAGCGCGTATTTGATTATCTTCGCCCCGGGGAGACAGAACATCCTGCGCTGCGGCGCATGGCCAAAGAAAATCAGCTTTCACTGTATCGCCATGAAGGATTTTGGTTTTGCATGGATACGTATAAGGAAGTTGAGGATCTGAATAAGTTGTGGAATTCTGGCGCTCCACCGTGGAGAGTATGGAAATGAGCGGTCGAAATATTCTGGTGACGGGAGGAACGGGATTTGTCGGGTCGCACCTTGTTGAGGCGCTCGTGAAGCAAAATGTTCATGTTGTGACAACGTTTCAAACGCAAAGTCCCCTTTCCTATTTTTTTACTCAAAAGCTTGAAGAAAAAGTTACCATGGTTGATGTTGATGTGTGCAATTTTGAAAAAGTATTTGACATTGTCACAAAGTTTGATATCGAGTATATTTTTCATTTGGCCGCTCAACCATTGGTTGACGTCGCCTACCATAATCCCAAACGAACACTGTACTCCAATATTCTCGGGACCATTAACGTACTGGAGAGTGCTCGGCTCTTCCCGTGCGTGAAGGCAGTTATTGTCGCCTCCTCTGATAAAGCATATGGGAAGCATGGAAAGAAAAAGTATACGGAGCAAGACGCGCTCAAAGGAGACCATCCGTATGAAGTATCAAAGTCCGCGGCTGACTTGATCGTCTACTCTTACTTCAAAACCTATGGCGTTCCTGCCGTTACCACGCGTTTTGGCAATATTTATGGAGAAGGAGATTTGAATTTTTCACGCATTATTCCCGGCATTATGAAAGCGCTGATACGTCAGGAGACGTTGGAAATACGCAGTAATGGGAAATACATACGCGATTATCTCTATGTCAAAGACGTTGTTGCCGGATATATAGCGCTTGCAGAAAATATTGAAAAGGTTAAAGGAGAAGCCTTTAATTTTGGTTCACGCGAAACGTTATCAGTCTTGGAACTTATGAAATTGATAGAGAAAATAGTAAAGAAAAAGCTGAAATATCGTATTTTGAACACGGCAAAAAACGAAATTCCCTATCAATCGCTTGATTGGTCAAAGATAAAAAAAATGGTCGGATGGAAACCTCGTCACGATTTTTTTGATATGATAAATAAAATATATGTGTGGTACTTAAAATCTATACGTGGGTGATATCAAAGGTGTGATTTAAGTGTTTTATAGCGTCTTTTCCTCTCACCGTTTTTTTTGACAGAGGGCGAAATTTTTTCTATAGTTTCTTCAGGTTGGCTTACGTTTATACCCCGTTCATAAATAAAGTTTTTGAGTTGTTTATTATATGCATAAGGACTGTCAATCATATCGATGAAAATCGGTTCATCTTTTTTGCATGGTTTAATTAAAACTTCTCCATCCATGAGCTCCCGGCAGGAAATTTGTCCCTTAAGAAGCGGTATGGCTAAATATACGTCTTTTTCTGACAATACGTGTCCCTCTGGCATGTTTTTTTTTGCATACACGCCTCGTATTAATTCGTCTAAATACTTGATCTCATGTGGAGGAGGAACACGTTTATTGATGGCAGCTCCTCCGCACATTGCTCGTGCTTTGTGATACGCCTTAAACCACGTATCTATCTGATGAGGAAGTGAACAATACGGCGAGACAGGTACGCCGTCCATCTCAATATCGATGTGTCGCTCCCATGTCCGTGCGCCTTTTGCATAAGAGATAAGCATTGATCGATTCCAATCGTGATACTCATGAGAGGAAAAGCCGACGGCATGGTGAGGATACCGGTTTTTGAGAAAATCTATTTGGTTAAGCTCCAGTTCACTGTCTTCCGAAGGATAGAGAGCAACACAATGATTGATGGCAAGGGGAATATTTCTATTGTCAAAAAATTTTACCAGATCATCCATATCTTTGAGAGATGATCCTCCAGTTGAGACGATGACTGGTCTTTTAGTAGTCGCGATTTTTTCAATCAGTACCCAGTCGTTAATATCAGAGCTTGCAATTTTGATCATATCAAGACCGAGATTGACACATAATTCTACTGACCGTTCGTCAAAAGGAGTCGCCATCGGTATACAGCCGCTTTTTTTTATGGCTCTGACCAAAATGGCAAAATCTTCATCAGACATTTTTGTTGCGATTGTTTTTTTGATGTAGCGGACATCACTACGATTGCGATAGTGTTTATGAATGAAATTATCTACGTCTCGAAACTGAAGTTTTATTGCAGCGCGGACATTGTTGAAGCGGACAATCTTGGCAAAATCATTAATAATCTTGAGTCCCCGTTTCAGACTCCCCCAATGATTGTTGGCCAACTCAAGAACAAACAAGTCTTCAAAAATTGTGTTTTGATTCATGGAGATGGTAGGAAGAATCATAGTAAATCTTGCTAAAAAAATCAAGTATAAATATCTATGTATCATTTAGTAAGAAATGGATCGCTTTGTGTACACTGCCTATAGGAGATTCTAATGCTCCTGGTAAAAGAAAAGGAGAAGATGTAGGTTCTGTTTTTTCTCTATAGAAATCTATAGCGTTGGTAAAACTAAAGGGGAAACTCGTCAGAATTTCTTTGTCATTTCCATTGGGCAAATCTCCAAAAACAGCAACTTGACCTAATTTAACAGCAAGCAAATCTATGACTTTTTTTGTCGCAGTTACTTTCCCATCTTCGGGCAATTGTTTGACGATATGAATATCAATATCTCCCCTGATCACCTGAAACTTATTTGGATGCTTTTTGTCTAGAGAATGGGATAGATGAGAAATGAGCTTATTATTTCTCGTTTGATCTTTGATTTGAACGAGTCCAACCTTAGCTTCTTCAGTAAAAACTCCACCATTGTATTTAAAACACTGCTTGAAAATTTGACGGGGTATACGATCATTCCTCAATTGCAAGATGATTGATTGGTATGTTTTTAGTCCCTTTGGAAGAAGCTCTTTTTTTTTAATTTTCAATCCATCAAATACTTCTTCATAAACTTCCAATATCGATTTTACATCTAAGGCGGTAAGACCGTGATTATAGATTTCTTTGAGATGTTTGTTTATTACTTCATAGAGTATTCTTCCATTGCCTGTACCCAAAAAAAATCTGTGTCGCGGTACCTGTTTAGCATTTCGGCCAAAATGAGGTAATAGAATTTTGATAATGGTAGCTCCTCTGGCTGTGATTATGAGGAGAGCATGATGAGTGAGAATTTTTTTAATTAAATCGATGGCTCGGTCGTCATTAAAATCCGTGTAAACTCTACTTCTCAACGTTTCATCATAATCCGTGGCAATGAGCATTAATTTCAATTTTATCTCCTCAAGTTTTTGTTGAGTAAGCTTTTCTTTACGGTTCATATTGATTTTTCTACTTTTATATTATAGTATTTGCATTATTTTCCTCAATCATATTATGAAGAATAAAATTAAAGTTTCCGATTACGTTATTGAATTTATTGAAAGACTTGGCGTGACGGATGTTTTTCTCATATCTGGGGGGGGATGTATACACTTGATTGATTCTATAGGAAAAGCTAAGAGACTGCAATTTGTCTGTAATCATCATGAACAAGCCTGTGCGATAGCTGCGGAAGGTTATGCAAGGACCTCTGGCAAAATCGGAGCCTGTATTGTCACGACAGGGCCGGGCGGCACAAACGCCGTGACCGGAGTTATGGGTGCTTGGCTAGACTCCGTACCGATGTTAATTATTTCAGGACAAATCAGAAGAGAGACCATAGGGGCCGGAAAAAAACTTCGTCAGATGGGAGATCAAGAAATAAATATCATTGATATTATAAAACCCATCACTAAATATGCAGTAATGGTGATGGATCCATACGATATACGCTACCACTTGGAAAAAGCAGTTTACTTGGCAACTACCGGTAGACAAAGTCCAGTTTGGATTGACATCCCGCTTGACATACAAGGTTCATACATTGATGAAAAAAAATTGAGGAAATTTGATCCTTCCGAAATAAAACCACCGTATGAAACAGACAAAGGAAAATTAAAACAACTTGTCTCCCATGTCATTGATAAGCTGAAATCAGCTAAACGACCGGTGGTTTTTGTTGGAAATGGGGTCAGATACGCTGGAGTAGTAAATGAGTTTCTTACATTGATTAAAATCTTAAAGATTCCCGTTCTCACCGGTTTTGCCGGTATGGATATTGTCTCGCCGAAAAATCATTATTCAGCTGGAAAACCAGGGACCATAGGGCAGCGAGCGGCTAATTTTACCCTCCAAAATTCAGACTTATTACTCATCATAGGCTCGAGATTAAATATCAGAATGATAGGTTTCAATTTTTCTTCTTTTGCGAGAGCTGCCTATAAAATCATGGTTGATATTGATAAAGAGGAGATGAATAAAAACACTCTCAAAATAGACCAGAAGATCAATTATGACGCTAAAGATTTTATCATTGAAACGATTAATCAGATAAAGAGAAAATCCACGAATTTTCAAATTGATGGTTGGTTGAAACGAGTTCAGGAATGGAAAAAGAAATATCCAGTTGTTTTACCGGAATACTGGGAGGAAAAAAAATATGTCAACCCATACTGTTTTATCGAAGTATTGTCAAGATACATAAAACCGACAGATTGTTTAGCTCTCGCCAATGCTACCGCTTCAATATGTACGTACCAGGCATTAGATTTTCCGCAAGGAACAAGGATTCTGACGAGTTCTGGTTCGGCGCCGATGGGATATGGATTGCCTGCGGCAATAGGGATGTGTTTTGCTCGTGGTAAAAAGAAAACTATTTGTTTGGAAGGTGATGGGAGTATTCAACTTAACCTACAAGAACTACAGACAGTTGTCCATAATAAACTTCCAATAAAATTATTTATTTATAATAATGCCGGGTATGTATCAATTCGCCTAACTCAAAAGGGTTTATTCGAAGGAAGGTTCGTTGCGACAAGTACTGATAGTGGTGTTTCTTGGCCCAATATAATAAAGATTGCGAAAGCTTATGGTATTGCAACTGAAAGAATTAGCAATCATTCAGAGATGGAACGAAAAATAAAAAAGGTTCTCTCACGTAGAGGTCTAATTTTATGTGAAATTATGGTTTCGCCAGATCAGGGCTTTTGGCCCAAGGCTGCATCTATGAAATTACCAGACGGATCGTTTGTTTCCCGACCGCTTGAAGATATGGCTCCATTTTTGAGTCGAAAAGAATTAGAGGAGAATATGATTATTCCTTTATCAGATGGTGTATGAAAAAAAAGATTTTGCTGACAGGTGGAAGTGGATTTATTGGAAAAAACATCATCGAACAACTTGGGAACAAATACCATATTCTTGCACCGAAACATGCTGAACTTGATTTAGCTGATGACGTTGCTACTCTATCATATTTTAAATTCCACAACACAATCGATCTTGTCATACATGCAGCAGTAGTTGGAGGAAGTAGAACTGAAGAATATGAAAAAGATTCTTTAAAAAATAACTTAAGAATTTTTTTTAACATTATCAAAAACAGGAAACACGTTAAAAAAATAATCTATTTTGGTTCAGGAGCCGAATATGATAAAACGAAGCCGATCAAAAAAGTTAAAGAAAAAGACTTCGATAAAAGAGTCCCTCAAGACGACTACGGTTTTTTTAAATATTTGTGTTCAAAATATATAGAAAATATGGATAATATTGTTTCTTTGCGGATATTTGGAATGTTTGGTAAATACGAGGATTACCATTATCGGTTTATATCAAATGCGATCTGTTTGAATTTACTTGGACAGCCAATAAAGATCAATCAAAACGTTTACTTTGATTATGTATATATCAATGATTTTATAAAAATTATTGAACATTTTATACATCGTGCCATAAAACATAAATTTTATAACATAGGAACAGGCAGAAAAATAAACCTTTTGTCTATCGCTAAAAAAATAAATGATATTGCTACGCATAAAAGTCAAATTATCGTCAAAAACTCTGGGTTAAATAATGAATACACCTGTAACAATATTCAGCTTATGAAAGAGTTAGGACATTTCAGATTCACGCCTTTTGACGTATCGCTTCGCTCACTTTATAATTGGTATAGACGGAATATTTCTGCCATCAAATTAACAAAATGAATACAAACAAATGCCCAATTTGTACAAGTAGCTCCAGCGAGACTTTATTTGTTCAATCATATTCCAAAATTCTACGTAACAAAATTGTTTCTTGTGATAACTGTGGCTTTGTTTTTGTAAGAAACGCAAACCCCCAGTCTTATTACAATCAATACTACAAAGACTTATCCAAATATGAATACACCAGAGATCAAAAATTTCACGATACATCTGTTGAAATAATTGCCAAACATGTACGCTATACAGATAAGATTCTTGACGTGGGTTGTTCTACAGGTCATCTTTTATATCTCTTGAAAAAGAAAGGTTACAAAAATCTTATGGGAGTTGATCCGGCGCCAGAGTGTAGAATAGTTGCTAGGAAACAATATAATGTTATCGTTAAAACAGAGACGATTGACTCGTTTAAATCTAGAGAAAAGTTTGATTTTATTATTCTAGCCACAGTACTTGAACATCTATCAGAGTTGAAAAGATCTATAGAAAAAATAACTACTTTACTTGCTAGAGAAGGAAAATTCTTTATAAGCGTCCCAAACGCAAGCAGATTTTATGAGGAAGTTGAAGAGCCGTTTTATGAATTTTCTCCCGAACATATAAATTTTTTTTCTCCTCGATTTTTAGAGATACTTCTCGTAGACTTTACCTGCATTTATCTTGAGGCTAATCATATAGTTATCTACTCTGTCTGGAAAAAAACGGGCAGCTTGAAAAATTCTGTCAGAAAATACATAAAATTATCAAATCAAAAGCTTAATAAAATTCAGAAAAAAGTTGATAAACTACCGAAGAAAACTATCGTTTGGGGTGCGGGAGCATTGACGAAACGACTTTTGTATACATCAAGTCTTCGAAAAAAAATCTTTATACTTGTTGACAGAAATGCCAAAATAATAGAGAAAAATTTTGAAAATATTAAGGTTATATCTCCAAACGAATTAGTTTCTTATCCCCAACCCATACTTATATCCTCATTCAAATTTAAAGATGAGATTATCAATGAAATAAAATCAAAAAAATTAAAAAATAAAATTATTACTTTTTAGTCGTGGAAAAAAACAATCTAGAAATATTACTTCATAAACCAAGGAATTATTATGCTGATCTTTTGCAAAGTAATTTTGGTTTTTTTCACTTTAAAAAACCAGTGATTTTATTCGGAGCCGCGCAGATGGGCAAGATTTATCTTCATTTATGCAAAAAAAATAAAATAAACGTTTTGGCTTTTGTTGATAACAATCAAGCAAAAAGTGGTAAAAAATTAGATGGCAAAGATATTATTTCCATTTCAGAGTTAATGCGTTTTCCCAAAGATATACAGATTATTATAACCTCAATTTATGATGAGGAAATATTAAATCAATTAAGAAAAATCGGATTTGCACGAATATGGCCACATTCGTTTTTTTGCACTCTGTATCCGAGAAAATTCACTAATCCCTATTGGCAAAACTCACTCGATGATATATTCCGGGATAAAGATAAAATTTTAGCCTGTTTCGACTTGTTTAAAGATAAAATGTCAAGAAAGACTTTTTTGGAATTGATCAAATATAGATTATTTTTAGATAGAAAATGTATAAAAAAAATAAAACAACCGCAAGAAAAGGAATATTTTGATAAGAAGTTGATCAATTTAAATCAAACAGAAATTCTTATTGATGGTGGCGCGTATGACGGTGATACCGTTAAAAAATTTAAGAAAGTAACAAGCGATAATTACGTTGCGATTTATGCTTTTGAACCAGATCGATATCAATTTAAAAAATTAAAACGAAATATAAAGAAATGGAAAGATAAAAGAATTAAGATTTATCCTTATGCGCTGGCGAAAAAAGAAACATACCTTGCGTTTACAAACGATGCTACTTTGGGATCTCGAATTACAACAGAGTCAGTTTCAACAATCAAAGCGATATCTTTGGATAAATTCTTCCGCAAAAAGAGGACAACTCTCATTAAGTTGGATATTGAGGGAGCAGAAGAAGATGTTTTACGGGGAGCAAAAAAAACTATCACGGCACATCTCCCCACATTAGCTATCTGCATTTACCATAAATCAACAGATCTTTGGAGAATCCCACTTCTTATTAAGAAATATGGTCCAAACTATTCTTTTTATCTTCGTCATTATGGACAATTTATATATGATACAGTTTGTTATGCGTTTATATCTTTAAAAAAAGATGTCCACCACTAAAAAATTACTATCTATCACGGTGCCGTGCTTTAATGAAGAAGAAAATGTTGAACCTATGTATCTTGCTCTAAAAATCATTGCCGACAGTAATAAACACTATAACTTCGAGTTTGTTTTTGCTGATAACGGAAGCAGTGATAGAACAAAAGATGTAATAAAAAAGATTATTCATAGAGATAAACGAGTGGCAGGCGTATTTCTTTCGAGAAATTTTGGGCCAGAAGCATCTCTTCAGGCCGGTTTAGATTATTCAACTGGTGAGGCGGTAATAGGGATAGCTGCTGATTTTCAAGAACCCCCGGAACTCATTTCCCAATTTATTGAAAAGTGGGAAAAAGGGAACAATATAGTAGTTGGTCTTCACCCAAAGATCCAAGATAATCTTTTGATGTTCGTGATGAGAAAATTATTTTATGTCGTTTTTAAAAAAATTTCCAATATCAATATCCCGACTAACGCTTCTGGACTATGTCTATTAGATAGAAAGTCTTTAAATGCGCTTAAAGCATTGCCTGAGAAATATCGTTTTTTTAGGGGATTGAGGGCATGGATTGGTTTTAAAACAGATTATATTGTTTACGAGAGACGAGAGAGAGTCAAAGGAGAAAGTTCTTATAGTTTTATTGATTACATTAAACATGCCGAGCGTGGACTTTTTGGATTTTCATATCTAGTTTTGGATACCATGATTTATGGAGGATTTATCCTCGTTTTTCTTTCTTTTGCTTTCTTTCTTATGTATCTTTTCACCGTTTTAGTGATAGGAAATCCAATAAATGCGTCAATTCCCCTAATGTTGGCTATTGTTTTTTTTGGCGGGATTCAGCTTCTGGCTATTAGTGTCATAGGTAAATATATTCAGGTCATTGTTGAGGAGACGAAATCCCGACCTGTGTATATTGTCGATGAAATTATCGGAAAGAGTAAAAAGTAGCAATGAAATAATGTGCTACGCACTTTTTTGTAATATGGTATAGTATTTATTACCTTGTATGAAAGTAGCAGATTATATTCTTGATTATCTTGTTTTGCAAAAAGTAAAGCATGTTTTCTTAATGGTCGGAGGTGCTATTGCATTTGCAGTGGATGCATTTTCAAAAAGACATGATATTGAATATATCTGTGTTGCTCACGAACAGGCAGGAGCAATGATGGCAGAAAGCTATGCTCGTGTTGGTCCAGGACTTGGAGTGGCAATGACAACATCTGGTCCCGGTGCAACAAATTTAATTACCGGCATCTGTTGTGCGTGGTTTGATTCAATTCCAACGCTTTTCATTACCGGACAGGTCAATACATACGAACAAAAAAGTATCTCAAAGGTTCGGCAAGTTGGTTTTCAGGAAACAGAAATTGTTGATATAGTTCGCCCAATTACGAAATTTGCTGTTAAGATTGACCGTGCAGAAGATACTCGTTTTCTACTAGAAAAGGCTGTTTATATTGCAAAAACTGGACGCCCCGGACCGGTTCTCATTGATATCCCCTTGGATCTTCAAAAAACAGAAATAAAAAGTTCAACACTTAAAAAATTTATCCCCCCAAAAGAAAAACAATATAAAGATACTGGATTAATACTTAAAACAAAAATAGAAAAGGTACTAACGCTTATTGCACAATCAAAACGTCCCCTTATCTTAGCCGGTGGTGGAATCAGACTGGCTGGTGCGGTTAACGAAATTCATCAGATGGTGAAGCTGACAGGCATTCCGGTGGTCAATTCATGGAGTGGTTATGATCTTTTTGCTCACAATCATTCTTTGTTTATTGGTACACATGGTGTGTATGGGGAAAGAGGAGCGAATTTTGCGGTGCAGAATTGTGATCTTCTGATTAGTATCGGATCACGACTTGATACACGTCAAACAGGGGGGAAACCAGAGACGTACGCGCGGGCCGCTAAAATAGTTATGATTGATATCGACCAGACCGAGCTTGATAAACGCAGAGGTTTAACTCCTGCAGTATCAATACAAGCGGATGCAAAAGAATTCCTACGAGCATTCATTAAAGAATTTCCTGCGATAAATAAATCACGTACTGTTGAATGGATTAAACACTGTGCAACGTGGAGAGAAAAATATCCAACGGTTCTTCTCCAATATTATGAAGAAAAAAAATATGTAAATCCTTATGTATTTGCTCAAGTTTTATCGAAAGAATTAAAGAATGATGCAATCGTTATTCCCGATACTGGCGCAACTCTAACATGGATTATGCAGGGGTTTGAATTAAAACAGGGACAAAGGCTTTTTTCTGCCTTTGGTAATTCTCCAATGGGATATTCCTTTCCAGCAGCAATTGGTGCATCTTTTGCTCGAGGGAAAAAGGAAATAATTTGTATAAATGGAGATGGGGGTTTTCAAATAAACATCCAAGAGCTTCAAACATTGGTTTACCATAAACTCCCGGTAAAAATTTTTATCCTTAATAATCATGGATATGGCATTATTAAACAGTTCCAGGAAATGTATTTAGATTCAAGATTTGAGGCGACGGGAAAGGGTTACTCTTGTCCTGATTTTATAAAGATTGCTCAAGCATATGGAATAAAATCTGTTTCTATTCGTTCACATACTCATTTGTCAAAAAAAATAAAAGAAGTTCTTTCGCACAGAGGACCGGTGCTTTGTGATGTATACCTTAATGATGACCAAAAAATCATTCCCAAACTTTCATTTGGCAGTCCCATTGAAGATCTTTTCCCACTTTTACCCCGCGATGAATTTCGCAGAAATATGATTATTCCTCCGATCAAAACTAAAAAAGAAGCTTCAATATGAAAATCAAAGTTACTTGTTGAAATCTTTCCTAATACCTGATAATCTGGTTTTTATATTATCTTTTATGAATCGTCTATCTCGTACTGGATGGCTTTTATTATTGTTTCTTCTCTTCTTGCTTATTCTTCTTCCTATTGTTATTATCTCCAATCAACAACAAAAAAGCCTCCTTTCAAAAGCGAAAGAAATAGAACAGGATAAAACATCAAAAGGTTGTGATTCAAAGCTCTCTTATTTTCCTCAAAACAGCGATATCCTTAGAGATAAAAATGCGCTCGAGTTATATCGTAAAATCAAATGTATTACCCAACAGTTGCTAGAGTTGCAAGATGCATATGAAACGTTACAGAACGAAACTGAAATAAAAAATATCCTTATCGACGAGCGCAAAACACTCGTAACTAATAGAAAAAACCTTATGGAAGAGGCAATAAAATCTTACCCTCTTGTTTTTCTAGAAAACGTTTTATCTCTCAACACAATTGCTCGCTTTGGTGAGGAATTTTCCTCCTATTTTGAGTCTCCTATCAGTATTGAACAAGGAGAGCTACAGGTAATGCATATAGATAATTTTGAAAATCCTGCTCAATCGCGATTTGACTATTATATTCAAACAAAGACTGATCTTTCCCTGCGCTATGGTTTTTATCCTGTAGGAGATTTCCCCAATCTTATTTCAGGAAGCATCCTCAAAATAAGAGGGTATAAAATGGGAAACGCTATCAGCGCTCAAATTCCGCCACGCAAATCTGGTGGGGCTCCAGTTAGAGTCCCTTCAGCAAGTGTTACTCCCCGTCAGCAGGGCTTTTTTAAGTTCGATCTGGTACCGCAAACATATGCGCAGGAGAATGCAGAGCAAACCAGTATAGAAATTCTCAAAGAGGCAAGTCCCGACGCAACAGGTCCTCAACGCGTTGCCGTCATCCTTGTGAGGAGCAAAGGCAGTACGTTTATCCCCTATTACTCCAAAGAACAGATTGAAGACATTATTTTCCGAGGAGACGTGTTAAACTTCTTTAAAGAAACCTCGTATGGCAAAATGTGGCTTGATGAAGAAAAGAGTAAGGTGTATGGATGGTATGAGCTGGAGAATTTGAATGTTGATCCATGGGACGATGTTTCTAATACCTCTAGTACAGAATTTATCAAACTCGCTGATTCTGACATTGATTTTTCCCAATTTGATAGAGTGATGGTGGGAGGAGCAGTAGATAATAATACTTCTGGAGGTTGGGCAGATACTGTGGGAAAATTCACCTATTCTACCTCTGATGGTGATATTCTTATATCTCTCGGCGTTTTTGGAATAGGATCAAATATGAGTTTTGTTTTTGCCCATGAATTAGGGCATAATCTGGGTGTCTATCACGCAAACTCCTGGGAGTGTGATCAAGGAGGGTTGCACGGTAATTGCATACATAATGAATACGGTAATACATTTGATGTTATGGGCGCATCGTTTGCCTTACGTCACTTTAATGCTTATTTTAAGGAAGTTTTCCAATGGCTCAACAAGTCGATAATTAACATTTCTTCATCAGGAAGATATACTCTTCAACCTCTTGAAAGTTCAGATGCTGTTGTTGCAAAAATATATCGTCCGGGAATCTCCAATTTCCCGACTTATTACTTAGAGACAAGAGCGTCAATTAGTAATGGGATACACATTAATTGGGTAAATCAAGCTCTTACAACGCGACTCTTAACTCTTGTTCCGATAGATGCAAAAGGAGGAGTACCAGAACCACTTAGACGGGGACAAAGTTTCCAAGATGAAAAAGCAAGTTTGACAATTACTAATATTGATGATAGGACAATTGATGTTGAGTTTAAAGAGCCCATATGTGTAGATGATAATTTTGTTGTTGAGAAGGGCGCTTATATATACGCCTATGTGCCTGGCTTTTACGGACTATATGAAGATATAAGTTGTGATAATGATTTATGTATTTTAAAAAGAACGCACAGAACAAATAATTTAGAGCTTACATTTCCTCTATTCATAAAAAATAATAATCCTTATGCTTGTCCTGTTAGACATATTCGAGTCATGATAGATGATCCATGGAAAAAAGACGTTGAAGATCAGAAATGGGAGGCTGTCGTTGCAGGTGGTGATACGTTTTACACTTCATCCTACTCGCTTATTCCTCCAATGGTTCCTGATGGGATATATACTATCACAGCTCGTATCGAAGACATAGATACTCATCAAATACTTTGGTCAGATAGCCGGAAGTTGTATATAAAAAATGTAAAATCTTTACTAGAAGGGGATGTAAATAATGACGGTGAAGTGGATTTCTCGGATATTACCTATGTGTCTCAAGTGCTAGTAGGGAAAAATGTAGAAAACCTGACTGTAGATATGAATAATAATGGCAAAATTGATATTGGCGACTCGGTCCTTATGTTAAAAGCTGCAGATGTTAATAACAATGGCGAAGTTGATGTTGGCGATTTGGTTCTCATGTTGAAAATGTGGAAGTCAGGAAAATAAAAAAGGATGAATTGATTTTTAAGGATTTATATTCACGGTTTTTTTGACGATAAAGTTTGGTCTTTGTTTCACCTCTTCATAAATGCGCGCGATATATTCGCTTATGATACCGAGAATGAAAAAAAGAACCCCGAATAAAAACAACGTAATTAAAATAATAGTAACAACTCCCGGCGCCACTCGTCCATGGATAAAGAAAAGCAACAAATAAAAAAGACCCAACGCAAAAGAGACAATAGTCAAAACAAGACCAAGATACGAGACTAACCGCAAAGGAAGATAAGAGAATGAGAAAATACCGTTCAAGGCTACATATATGACCGTCTTCAGATCGGCTTTTGATTCGCCTGCAAAGCGCTTTTTTCGGTCAAATGGGATCCCGATGTGACGAAATCCGGTCCACATGATAAGTCCTCGTAAATATTTATTTTGCTCGGGCATATGATTGATAGTCTGATAGACTTTTTTATCAATGAGTCGAAAATCACTCGCGTTTTCGGGAAATTTCGTGGGAGCAAGAAGGTTGATCAGTTTGTAAAAAAATTTCGATGCTACATTGCGCAGGAATTTTCCTTGTCGTTTTTGGACAATGCCGTAGACGATATCATATCCTTTTTCCCATGTGGCAATAAATTCTTTAATCAACGATATTGGTTCCTGAAGATCTGCCATCATGATCACGCATGCATCGCCTGTCGCGTAACTCATGCCGGCAACAATGCCGCCATCGCAGCCGAAATTTCTCGACAGCTGAACGATCTTGAGACGAGTGTCGCGGCGTGCGTATTTGTCTAGCAATTGCAGCGAAAGATCGTGCGATCCATTTTCAACGAGAATAAATTCACATTGATACAGAGGGAGTTTGGCCGCAAACCGCGCCAGTTCTTTTATGAGTTCGGGAATGACTTTTTCCTCATTATAAATGGGAATGACGATTGAGATTTTTTTACCGGGATTATGCATAAAGTGGACTTTAGATTATGTATATTGTACACTATTACTTGTTTTTTACTATGAGGAAACATTTTATTTCAACAGACTCTTCAAAAATCGAGGCTTTGAAAAAAAACGCGCTCACAGTGAGGAGAAACATCATCGAAATGCTTGTTCCCCACGAGTCTCATCACATAGGTTGTTCGCTTTCTATCGTTGATATTTTGGTAGTTTTGTATTTTGACATTCTGGCTATTGATTCTCATCATGCCGATGACAGGAAGCGAGACATTTTTATTCTTTCAAAAGGACATGCCGGTGCAGCCCTTTATGCGACATTAGCTGAAAGGGGCTTTTTTGATAAGAAAATCTTGCAATCATATGATCGAAACGGCGGGATGCTTTCAGAGCATGTGACTACGGTTGTTCCGGGTGTTGAGCTATCGACGGGGTCTCTGGGCCATGGTTTGCCAGTTGGCGTAGGACATGCGATAGCCGCACGCAATGATGGCATAGACCGTATCATATATGTACTTATATCAGACGGCGATTTGAACGAAGGTTCAAACTGGGAAGCTTTTATGTTTGCAGCACATCACTTCTTGTCAAATCTCGTGGTGATTGTTGACTCCAACAAAATGCAGGGGTATGGCGAAGTAAAAGAGGTGATTGATCTTGAGCCCGTAACAAAAAAACTCGCATCTTTTGGCTGGAATACCTATGAAGTAGATGGTCATAATCACGGGGAACTTATTGCTGTATTTGAAAAGGTAAAAAAAAATCCTGTGCAAAAGCCTCACTTTATACTCGCGCATACAATAAAGGGCAAAGGAATACCTTTTTTTGAAGGAAAATTTGAGTCTCATTATAAGTCAATTGATGCGTCAGTCCAAAAAGAAATTTTGCGTACGTTGTAGTAAAAAGAAGCGATATGAGAGGTGCAATAATTGGAAAAATACACGAGTTAATGAAAACTAATGATAAGATATATTTTTTGACGGGGGATTTAGGATATTCTGTGCTCGAGGGGATAGAAAAAGATTTTCCACGGAGGTTTATTAATGTCGGTGTGGCCGAACAAAACATGATGGGAATTGCTGCAGGGCTTGCTATGACAGGGAAAAAGGTGTTTGTCTACTCCATTATTCCTTTTGTCACGATGCGTTGTTTTGAGCAAATACGAGATGACATCTGTTATCACAATCTCAATGTTAAAATTTTGGGAGTTGGAAGCGGTTTATCGTACGGGCTTCTCGGCAGCACTCATTTTGCACTCGAGGATGTGGGTATTATGCGTCTTCTCCCGCGCATGGCGATTGTCGCCCCTGCCGATCCTCTTGAGGGTTCTTTGATGGTTAAGGAAGTTTTGGCCCGTCGCGGGCCAGTATATATGCGCATTGGCAAAAAAGATGAAAAACAGATATTTAAGACCCCCTTCCCTCTTCATATCGGCAAAGGAATAATCTTGCGCAAAGGGCATGATGTAGTGATTTTCTCATCAGGACCGATATTGCATGTTGTTTTGGCTGTTGAGGAAAAATTGCGGCGTTTGGGCGTTTCCTCAACAGTGGTCAATATGCATACGCTCAAACCACTTGATGAAGAATTGGTACGCACTGTAAGTCAAGGAAAAAAAGCAGTGGTAACTGTTGAGGAGCATAGTATAATAGGAGGTCTTGGAGGAGCTGTGTGTGAAACATTGTCGCGAGCAGGTGGCTTTTGCGAAAAAGTTCTCTCGCTCGGTACCAACGATGAATTTATTACGCATATTGGTTCGCAAGACTATTTGAGAGGGAAATTAGGATTGTCAGTTGACGCTATTGTTGATAGAATCGTATCCGCTGTAAAAAAACAACCTCATGGATAAAAAAAAGATATCTGTTATCATACCTTCTTACAATGAGGAAAACAACATCATGCCAATGTACAAAAGGCTTATTGCTGTTTTTCGCAAATCATCCTATGAGTATGAGATAATTTTCGTCAACAACGGTAGTACTGATCGGTCTGATAGTATTTTTGAAAACCTTGCAAAAAAAGATATAAGAGTAAAAGTCATATTTCTCTCAAGAAATTTTTATAAATCCCAAGGAGCGTATACTGCCGGGATTGATTTAGCTTCAGGTCATGCGACTGTTCTCATCGATGGAGATTTGCAGGACCCGCCAGAAAAAATCCCCGACCTCATCAAACAATGGGAAAAAGGATATGATATCGTCTACGGCGTACGTGTGAAAAGAAACGAAAGTTTGGTAAGAAGAATATCTTACAAACTCTTTTATAGGTTATTTAAAAAACTATCTTACGTGAATATCCCGCTTGATGCCGGGGATTTTTCGCTTCTTGATAAAAAAGTAGTTGCAGTTTTTCAGCAACTACAGGAAAGAAATAGATATATACGTGGACTGCGAGCATGGGTAGGTTTTCGCAGTATAGGTGTGCCCTATGAACGGAAAGAGAGATATAGAGGTTTTTCAACAAATTCTTTTCTTGACAATGTAAAATGGGCAATATTCGCTGTTTTCTCTTTTTCGTACATGCCGCTGGAGTTAATTTCTTTACTTGCTATTTTGACTATTACGGTAACCATTATCGCCATTGTTGGTTATACAATTTCATACTTTTTAAATCCCCATGTTCCCAAAGGTTTTCAGACATTGCTACTCACAAGTTTTTTCCTCGGTGCAGTTCAACTCATTTGTTTTACTATTATCGCCCAATATTTAAAAATTATTTTTGAAGAGATCAAGCAACGACCAAAATATATAATAGAGAAAATTCTCAATAAATGAAAAAAGATTTTATCCCAGGTACAACCTACATTCCCGTATCAGGTAAAGTATTTGATCAAGAGGAAATTGATAACGCCATAAAAGTTGCACGTGATGGTTGGTGGACAGAGGGTGAGTTTGGCAAACAATTTGAAAGCGATTTCAAAAAGTTTCTGGGAGTAAAGTATATATCGTTGGTGAACTCCGGTTCATCGGCAAACCTTGTGGCGTTTGCCAGCCTCACCTCCCGGGTTTTTGGAGAAAAAAGACTAAGGAGGGGTGATGAGTATATTACTACAGCGGTTGCTTTTCCCACGACCGTCAATCCCGGTATCTTATATGGGTTGACTCCTGTGTTTGTTGATGCAGAGCTTGAGACACTCAATATAGATGTTTCCAAAATAGAGGCGGCAATCACCAAAAAAACAAAACTCATCATGGTTGCCCATACGCTTGGCAATCCGTACAATTTGGACAAAATTATACAAATCGCAAAAAAATATAACTTGTGGGTTATTGAGGACTGCTGTGACGCACTGGGATCTCGATATGATGGAAAATTAGTTGGTACATTTGGACATATTGCGACTTTTAGTTTTTACCCGGCCCATCAGATCACCATGGGAGAGGGAGGTGCTGTTATTACCAATAATTCCCTTATCCATCGCTCTATTCGTCAGTTTCGCGACTGGGGTCGCGATTGCTGGTGTGACACTGGTCGAGATAACACCTGTGGAAAACGATTTGGTTGGAAGCTGGGAGATCTGCCCCATGGGTATGACCATAAATATACCTATTCACAAATTGGCTACAACCTCAAACTTACTGATTTTCAAGCAGCAATTGGACTGGCGCAACTTAAGAAACTTCCCATCTTCATCCAAAAAAGAAAAGAAAATTACAAAAAACTGTATGTTTTTTTCAAAAAATACGAAAAATTTTTCATACTCATGAAGACATTCCCAAAAGAAGATCCATGTTGGTTTGGGTTTCCAGTAATTGTCCGTCAAGATGCTCCATTTAGCCGCAATGAATTAACAGAGTATTTGGAAAAAAACAAAATTGGGACGCGTAATATTTTCTCTGGCAACCTCCTTAAACACCCTGCATATCAAGATATTACGTACAAAACTGCGGACAAAATAAAAAATGCTGACATTGTAATGAATAACGCATTTTGGCTTGGTGTATTTCCTGGTATTACGGATCAAATGATAAAATACATGCAGAAGATTCTCGAAAAGTTTTTGAAAAAAGCTTAATGCCGTATTCTTGTCATATACCAATAGTGGATTACTTCTTTTATTAGTCTGAATATAGTGGAAAATCTTGATGTGGATACTCCCCCATGGCGAGTATTCCTATAAATAGGAAATTCCTTGACGGGAATAGCGAAACGTTTTATTTTATCAAAAAATTCAACATCGATCATACTATTGGTGAATTGAAGATTAAGTTTTTTATATATGCTTCTTTTGAATATTTTTGGAGTTCCATTAATATCAGATGAAGAAATACCCATAAACAATGTACAAAATCCGTTATAAATAAGAGAGCTGAATCTTCGATACCATACATCTCTTTTTTTTCGCGCAGCATATAAAACAGTGTTTGGATCTTTCAAAAAGAATTTTATGCAGCGGAGCAATTCATCGCTGTGCACACGAGCTGAATTTGCATAGCATAGATACTTTCCTGTTGTCTGTTTCAGACCATGGAGTACCCCGAGTCCATAACCGGACTCCTTTAATTCATATGTCGATACTGAAGCGAGTTTTTTGGCAATCTTTTTGCAAACTTGATAGCTTGTGTCGCGTGATCCGTTTACCATAGCGATGAGTTCAAATGAAATCTTGTGTCTTGTGAGAATACCATGATGTGCACGAATAACCCGTTCAATATGATCAGCTTGATTCATGACAGGGAAGACTATAGAGAAGTCAACTGATTTTTTCATATGTTTTGAGAAGTCCGTCCTTCAATTTGGTTTTTGCCTTCCAACTGAAGACTTTCTCCATTTTTGCAGCACTACCGTACCAATTTTTTACATCCCAGTTCCTTTGTTTCATAGTGTCGAAAATTGGATTTTGATCAATATCAAATATTTTTTTTGAAAGTGTAGCAAGTTCTTTCATAGTGGTCTTTTTTCCTGATGCGATATTAAAGGTATCACCGAAATACGATGGTTTCAGTCGTCGTGCGACTACGATCATTGCTTCCAACACGTCCTCGACGAAAATGAAATCGCGCGATATTTCTGCATCCACAAAATGCGGAAGCTTTTTTTCTTTTGCCTTTTGCAAAAGTACGGGAATGAGTCTGTCAGGTTCTTCCCACGGACCATATACAGAATACAAGCGCAGATGTGCGACTGGAAGTTTTTCAACCCTGCCGTAATACTTGAGAAGGTAATGGGTTGCTGTTTTAGATATAGCGTAATGGCTGTTTGGAATGAGTTCATCTCTCTCATGTGGAGCTGTAGCATTGAGTCCGTACTCGGATTGAGATCCGGCATGGATATATACAGAAAAACCATGATTTTTCAATACCTCAATGAGATAAACAGTTGAAAGAAAATTTGTCTGGTATATCTTTTCAATATCTTTCTGTTTCGGATAAGCGCCGTATGCACCAAGATTGAAAATGGTCTGCGGTTTATGTTTTTTAATAACAGATTGAATAGATTTATTATCCAGCAGATTACATATCACAAAATGTGATCGAGGTATTTTGCATGAATTGATGCGCCAAGATTGTTTTGGATTTCGAGAGAAGCCGATAACATCTGATCTTACCGTGAAAATTGCCTGCAGGAGATTAATTCCGATAAATCCACCTGCTCCAAAAATGCCAATTGGTCCTTTTAGTCGTTTGATACTATCACGACTGTCCATAGAGTTTTTTTATTGTTTTGCTGATGTTTTCTTCATCAAGACCAGTTTCCTTCAGATAAAAATTACGGTCACCGTATTTTTTTGACAGATGGCCGCGTGCGTACAGATGAACAAAATGATCAACGGGGATATTATTCTCGACGAGTAATAGACTTAACTGTTGACCCAATCCCCCATTTTTAACATGTTCTTCAACTACGCAAATTTTTCTTGTTTTACGCAATGATGTAGTTAACTTTTTAGAAAGTGAAAGCGGCAATTCTGATATGATCCATAGATCAATTGCCTGTTGATAGTTTTTCCTTAGTGCATTGTATGCACACATGACTTTATGGGCAATTGATCCCAATACTACCATTGTTATCTTGTTTCCGCTGGCCATGTGTCTGCACGCTGCATAAGGAGGTATAGAATAATTATGATTTTCAGCTTTAGTGAGTCTTAGATAAGCGGGAGAATTGATCCGATGCATTTTTTTAACTACTGTTTCTACGTCGTCAGAGAAGGCAGGAGCATAAACTCTCATATGGGGAATAGTCAGTAAGACGCCGATATCTTCAAGCGCATGATGGGTCGGTCCTGCAATGCCGTAGTCATATCCTCCCCCCAGACCCACGATTTTTACATTTGATAAAACTTCGCAGACATCATTGCGGATTTCTTCCAATACTTTAATAGTGACAAATGGCGCAATGCTGTATATCCATGGTTTAAACCCACTATATGCCAATCCTGAAGCAGCAGTGATCATATTGTGTTCTGCAACCCCGGCATTGATAAATCTTTCTTTAAGGTTGTTGCGTAGCTGCTCAAACGCATTGAACCCTAAATCTCCGGTCAAAAAGACCACGCGTCTATCCTTTTGAGCAATTTTGCCGATAACGTGAGCGTATTTACTTCTCATATGTTTCTTTTTCTACGTTTAACTCATGAAACAATTTGTCGTCGACTGCGACATAGTTAGATTTGACTTTGTCCTCAATTGACAAAATTCCTTTTGCCCTTTTTGTTTTGCATATGATAACGCGAGGCTGCTGTTTTTTCAGCCTCTTGATTTTTTTGAATGTTTGCTTCAAATCTTTCAGACTATGTCCGTTACATTCAAAAACGGAAAAACCAAAAGCGCGCCACTTTTCTTTTGAGGCGGCATCGCCAAGCACTTCTTCAGTTTTTCCAAATGCTTGAATATTATTTTTATCAATAAGTACGATCAGATTATCTAATTTATATCTACTGGCAAAAAGAGAAGCTTCCCAGACGGCACCTTCATTGCATTCGCCATCTGACAAAAGACAATATACGTTTTGTGTTGGAGTATTTTTCTTCAATCTATATCCATATGCGAGTCCCGCTGCAAAAGACAAGCCGTGTCCTAAACTTCCGGTGGGAAGTGGGATGGTCTCTGGGAAAGAAGATGGCGTATGGATACCAAAATAGGTGCCATTCTGCAAATATGTTTCAAGATCTTTATCCGAGATTTTTTTCAAATGTTGTAGAATAACAAATAATGCAAGAGACGCATGTCCTTTTGAGAGAATGAACTTATCGTTTTGACGCATTTCATGCAAAAATGTTTGGATAAGTATATCAATGCAAGAAAGACATGAACCGATATGACAGTGCCTTGAGTTCGCCCTTTTTGCTATGCGTAAAATCTTTTTTCGAAAATCTATTTGATACATACAGAAAAGTGACTATATTATACTAAAAAGACTTATATGATTAGACAAAAATGCGCACTTTGCCAGAAAGATGACTTTCGCATTCTATATAAAGCAAATTTTGATATAAAACAGATAGATGAAAAGATCTTTTCTGCTCGCCGTTTACCCGACCGACTCCATTACCGTATTGTGCAATGCCGAAAATGTCGTGTCGTTTACTCAAATCCAATTTTAGATCATACTATACTAGAAAAATTGTATAAAAAGAGCGTGCTTGATTATGACGAGCATATAGCCAATTTACAAAAAACATATGGTTTTTATTTGCGGAAATTGGAAAAATTTGCCGTCAGAAAAAGCAGAATCCTAGAAATTGGTTGTGGAAACGGATTTTTTCTTGAAGAAGCCCGCGCCCAAGGATATAAGGAAGTATATGGCGTTGAACCAAGCATGCAGGCAGTTTCCAAAGCGTCTTCATATCTTAAAAAGCGCATTAAAATTGATATTTTCCGTCATGGATTGTACGCGCGACAATTCTTTGATGTCATTTGTTGTTTTCAAACACTTGACCATTTGCCTGATCCAAATGCTGTTCTTCGAGAGTGTTTTTTTGTATTAAAAAAGGGAGGTCTTGTTCTTTTTCTAAATCACGATGTTGAGTCATTGAGCGCCCGATTGCTGAAAAATAGAAGCCCAATCATCGATATAGAGCATACGTATTTATTTAGCAAAAAAACTATGAGACAGCTATTTGAAAAACATGGTTTTCAAGTCCTTGCCGTTGAAAATTCTTTTAATTTTCACAATATAAGCTATTGGGTGAGGCTTTTTCCTTTTCCAAACTGGTTGAAACTACGGTTGATTGATATGATCAAAATGTTAAAACTTGATGCCTTTCCACTCAAATTGTACCCCGGTAATCTAGTTCTGTTTGGAAGAAAGTAAGGGTGTTATTGTTATATCTGAAAAAAACGCAGCCAATTCACGAGTGTCGGCACTTCGAGGATTAAAATATGTTGGTTGTTTTGTTTTTGCAAATTTGAAAATGATGATATTAAATCCATCATACAAATATTTACTAATATCAATGGTGTGTGTTTGAGGCTTTTTGTCAAGATTAATTTTCTTTACTTTATTATTATTGATAAAGAGGCTTAAACTTTGTTTTTGAGGATAGGATTGTACGACAAAGCTTAATTTTCTAATGGACTGGGATTTTGCCAAATTTCTTTTATGCAAAAGCACGGTGGCGGTTTTCCCTACTATCCAACGTCCGCGAGCTTCTTTTGGACCCCATCCGGTGGCAAGAAAAAGATCATCAGTGTCTGATCCAAAATCAAATTGAGGGCCGATGTTTTTGCGAGTATTTTGATACCACAGACTATACATGCGGTCGGTTTTTATTTTTTCAAAGCCGAGTTTTTCGACCAATGATAGACTGATATAAGAATATTTTTCATCTTCTTTGATGATTATATATTCAATGCCCAAAAAATCAATTGCTGTTTTCATTTTTGCAATATCAAATTGAGAGGCAATTGCATCAAGATTTTTGACATCACGGTCAATAAGTTGTCCGATTGGCCCAAAGAGTGGGCTTGTTTTGTAATAAGCAAAAATCTGATTATCGATTCTTCCTCCATATACACTGAACGTTGGTTGTTGGTGAAGTAACTGCGCCCAGGTAAGCCATGGTGAGTAGAAGCTGCCGAGATTTTTCAGCCCATCTCGAATATTAAAAGGAATTTCAAGGATCGGTGTTTTGTGATTTTTTGTTTTTAAGTACTGGTAGATCTTGGTGGGGAGTGGAATATGAATAGTTGGGGGTAAGCTGATTGTATAGAATTGGTCAAGAAAAAAAACAGCAATCAGTAGAGCAAATAATATGGTTCTTTTACTTTTATATTTTTTTTCGATTGCATAATCAATAAGATATCCGGTCACGATCGTTGCAAGAAAGACAAACGGTACGATGAATCTTCCGGGCGCACGTGCCATTTGGAATATGGGCAGTTTGGTAATAAAGCTATAAGGAAGCGGAATGTCCACATTTTTACCAAAGATATGGAGTTGCGGCCCCAGTGTAAAAAGTAAAAAAGCTATGCTTACGGTAAAAAAAGGAAACACTTTTTTTCTCACAAAACGGGGAATTTTTTTGAAAAAAATACAGAAAATACTATAAAACATCAAAATGATTATCCCGGGGTAAATAAAATTTTCAAACAAGTTGACTAATTTTGGAAAACTTTCTGCCACCAGAGTAAGAATTGGCTTATATAGCGGGTTAAGACGGCTTGGAACAAAGATACTCGTAAGGTCGGCTGAATGAAAAATAACATCGTATTGACTAATTGGTTTGGTGTATTCAGTTAACTGCCAATATTCATAGGCCTTAAGGATCCATGGAATTGTTAGCACAAAAAAGATTATTCCTGTTATTGACAAATATTTAAAATTCTTACATAGAAGCCTCCATAACGCAGGTAGTCTAAAAAACAGGAAATAACTGGTCATCAAAAAGATCATTACCGCAAGCATCACTGTATAATATAAATTAGTAAAAAAACAAAGAGCAAGCATCGCTCCCAAAAAAATCGCATGTATCATTTTCATGATATGGTTGTTATTTTTTATCATCAAAATGAAGGGGATTAAAGTCATGGGAAAAAGATATAAAGCAGTATAGGTTTGGTGGGCGCCGATTCGAACTCCCATAAAGGGTGTAAAACCGAATATCAATCCGCTCAAAAAGGCCGTTCTCGTACGAATTCCCATTATCTTCGATAACCAATACATACTGATATTGGATAGGAAAACGCTTACGACGACAATAATCGTAAGTGATTGATGAAGGGAAAAAAATGGTCGAAGCATCAGGAAAAAAATACCGTTAATAGGTGCAACGTCATCGAAAGTAATACTCCAGCCAAATGGATATAAGATGTTTGTGGTTGGAGTGAAGGGGTTTTTCCCAGACAAAATATTTTGTCGTACTGTTTCAGCAAAATATTCATAGATGAAAGATTCACCTTGAATTGTCAATGTTTGACTGTTTTCTTGTGTAAAAATCTGCTCCCATAAAACCTGATTGAAAACAATATTTACCATCAGGTAAATAAGACAGATGAAACTAATGTTAAGTGCTTGATTTGGCTGAACGAGTATTCTTTTCTGCATGTGGATTTTATTATATAATACGGTATTTATGGCACGTCGCTTTAGTAATCAAAATGGACGGATGTATTATGCGTCTTTATTTTTTGGTGCGTTAATTGCTCTTTTCATTTTTTTGGGCGTTTATTTTGTTTTGAAGTTAATGGGTCTGGAAAAGAGCATGAATAGCATTGATAAAACAATATTTGTATCATGGCGGCGACAGGGATTTTACCCCAAACAATACTTTAAACTTTTTTATAATTTATCTATCATTTTTATTCCATCAACGACTTTGTTTTTTGCTTTTTTAATTGAAAAAATAGGTAAAAAATCTAAAAAATCACAAACTAAAGGAATACCCACATTGCAGCTTCAGACCGAACAAAAAGAAGCCTCTTTTCTTAAAAAATACTATTTGCTTATATTAGTTGCTATGCTCTCGATTGTGCTTATTAATTTCGGTTATCTTATCGAAACAGGTATTTGGGTGAATTATTACCACCACAATTTCATAATCGCAACGATCAACGATCTTTTCCACGGTAAACACCTTTTAGTTGATACTTTCAATCAATATGGTTTGTTTTACCCACTTTTTTTGTATCTTATATTCAAAGTAGGAATCCCTTTCTCATATATGAATTTTTACTTGTTACTCATGATTGGTACATGGATATATTTTTTCATCCTATTTTTTTTCTTGAAAGAATTAACAAAAAACACCATATACAGTTTGATCGGTTTGTACATTATCATGGGTGTTAATATGTTATTTAACTACTCGGTCTATCCATACTCTGAAAACTATGTATGGCCCGGAGGAATCCCCTTGAGGTTTTTTTTTGATGGATTAGTTTTTCTTCTTATTTTGAGAAATAAATTTTTAACCTCGAAAAAAAGAAATATTTTTATTTTTTTCATTCTTTCTATTGCTTTTTTCTATAATATCGAAACAGGATTGTCTTTGGTCGTTTCCTTTGTTTTCCTTCTGTTTATCTATAGCATTTCTCTTAAAGGAATTTCTTGGATAAAGAGAGGAGTAATTTTTGCACAAAACTTGCTGCAGTTTTTAATTGTTTTTATAGCCATCGGTCTTTTTTTTTCATTATATACAAGAATGGCAAGCGGCAGTTGGCCGAGACTAAGCTTATTTCTTGATTTCGTACGTCTTGCTCAAGCTGGTCTCAACAATGCGCCTACTCCTTTTATTGGGTGGTATTGGTTACATATTATAATTTACTTTATCGCCTTAATTATTATTCTGCATGCAGTTTTCCATTCTCGCAAGAAAATCGATTGGATATGGTATGTCACTGTCGGGTATTCTTTATATGGATTGTTGTTGCTGAACTATTATATGAGTCGAAGTTATAATTCAAATTTGACCGTAGTTAGCATTCCTGCATTAGTACTTGTTATCTTTCTTCTTGCTGTATCGAAAAAAAACCAATGGATAGGGATGAAAATATTTCGATTTGTTGGTATATTATCGATTGTTGTACTTGTTGTTATCAGTACTTTCTATTTATATAAGCGCTTTCAGTATCGTTTGTACGCGCTCAAGGAGGTTATCAGGGCAAAAAAATACTCTGGAAATCGTGGTTTTATAATGGTGAGTTGGAGTGAAACTGAAGGCTATACGGCGAGGGAACTCCTTGTTTCAATTGCTAAGATTAAAGAATTGACCAATAACACAAATAAAATATTTTTACTATCAAGATACGACGTGGTGTTATTGATCATGGCTGAGAAAACTCACTTTATTCCCTATCCAATGCTTGAACAAATCATCTATAAGAATCAATTGACACTAGTAAAAAATAACTTAGTCACAATGAAAGAAAAACCTCAATATCTTTTTATAGATGGAAAAGATTCCTATAAAAACGACGATAAAATACGTTTTACTCCTTTCAGTACTTCTCTTGCGATTTTCGAAACTGTTTCTCCCTACTATAAATTTGTTGAAACAGTAGGAGTTTTAGATATTTATAAGTTGAAAGAGATATAAATCTGTGAAAGTCAAAGAAGCCATTGTTATTATAGGCGCAGGACCTGCGGGATTAAGCTGCGCTTTTGAGTTAACCTGTCATAAGAAGATAAATAGTCCAAACGCCGTTGTGATCCTTGATAAAAATAAAGTGGTGGGCGGATTAGCTCGCACGTATGAATATAAAGGTTATCGTTTTGATGTTGGGCCTCATCGTTTTTACACTAAAAACCAGGAAGTGTTGCATATATGGCGTAAGTTTTTAAAACGCGATTTAATTGAAGTAACGCGGCTGACAAGAATGTTTTACAAGGGTAAACTTTTCTATTATCCCGTACAGTTGAAAGATGTCGTGCTCAAGCTGGGCATATTTGAGAGTTTTTTAACAGCAGTGAGTTTTATCAAAGCAAAATTATTTTTGCGCAGTTTGCGACCAAAAACATTTGAGGATTGGATTAGAAAACATTTTGGTCAAAAATTATATCAGCATTTTTTCAAAACATACACAGAAAAAGTCTGGGGAATTCCCTGCAGTAAAATTGGATCAGAGTGGGCCGCCCAGCGGATTAAAAATTTAAATTTCATTGAGGTGATAAAGACAGCTATTTTTGGTGAAAGAACAAGGAAGTCCAAAAGCCTGATTAATAAATTCTACTACCCTAAAAAGGGTGCGGGGTATTGTTATAAGAAAATGGCTGATTATGTTAATAAACACAATGTGAGAATAAACCTGCAAAGTCAAGTAACAAAAATTACTCATACCCGTTCTCAAATTACCTCTGTTGAGTATAATCAAAAAGGACAAAGACTTGATTTGCCGGTAGATTATTTATTTTCCAGCATGCCTCTTACGCAATTTATTTTGTCTCTTGATCCGGCTCCTGACAAAATCGTGATTGAAGCGGCCAAGAAGTTAAGCTATAGAGATCATATCACTGTTAATCTCATTATCAAAAGGGCGCCTCTCTTTCCCGATCATTGGATATATGTTCATTCTCCTGAAGTTAAAATGGCCAGAATCACCAATTATAATAATTTTTCCAAGGAGATGGTAAAAAATCCCCGATATTCAGCGATTTCGGTTGAATATTTTGCTTTTCAAGAGGATGATATTTGGCGAATGAATGATCAGGATCTCATAAGCTTTGCTACGGGCGAAATGTTCCATCTTAAGCTTACGGAACCAGAAGATCTGCTTGATGGATTTGTAATTCGTGAGACTGAAGCTTACCCGACTTACTATTTGGGTCATAAACCGTATTTTGATATCCTCAAGAATTACGCCGAACAATTTACCAACCTTCAACTTATAGGTAGAGGTGGCATGTATAGATACAACAATATGGATCATGCTATCTACAGCGGTTTGCTAGCGGCGCGTAATTATCTAGTAGGCTATAGAAAATATCTTGTTTGGAATATCAACGAAGATGCTGAATATCTTGAAGAAGATAAATTCTAATAACCGAAGACGTCAATCTCCTTGATACGCCAGGCGTCAGTTGGTGATTCTTCATTAAGCATTAATTTAATATAGCGAGCTTTTTTCATATAACCAACGATGTACCAACCATTTTCAAAACGAACGTTATAGCTATAATTACGAGCTAATTTATGCCATGCTTTCCTGTCGGGAGAAAGCAAAGTATCAAAATCGGTTGCCGCATCGGGTATTTCGTCAATAAGTTTTAACCGACTGACCATAAAAATTTTTTTCATATCAATCTCAATCACATCTCCTCTCTTACGTGGTCTTTTTGAGGTCCAAAACGTATTGCTGTTATTATCAATTATTTTATTGGCGGATTGGTCGTTGGTTGAAGTTTTAACCATCCAATCAGTTTTTGTTAATTGACGAGGTTCAAGTTTTTGAGCGGCAAAAGGCAGTATGATAAGAAAAATGAAGCTTGCTACATACCACGGTAAAGTTTTACGTTTGATCAAACGCGGAGTTTGGCTTTTGTTCAAGACGGCAAAGACATAAAGAACGCCGATCGGATACCAAGGCTTCAGATAGTGCAGTGAGAGATTTTTTAAAGTATAAGCAGATAGAACATCATAGGGAATATAAACAAGATACCAGATAAGGAAGCTAATCATGATTGTGCCAGTCGATACACGAGTCACATTGAGTAGTAGTAATAGAGCTATAGGAATGGCAACGACCACAGGAGTACTAAAATATTCAATTTGCCGGTGAAAAATGTATGGGTTTAAAAAATAACCGAAGGTTTTTTCTATTAAAACTAAAGGCGCAATATCGGGTTTAAATCGGGTTGTGATGCGTTCTATATAAGGGCCTTGGACATTGCCAGCGACCAGAAGATTAAATAAGGTAAAAATCGCAATAAAACCGAGAAGAATACAAGCGATCAGGCTGAAATCAGTGAGGATATTTTTGACGGTTTTATGTCGACCCTTAAAGATAAAACTAATAAGGAGAGGTAAGCAAAATAAAACGTCGAGAGGTCTGGTCAAGCCGACCAATCCGATTAATGCTGTAGCAATGATCAATTTCTTTAACGTATAACGGTAAAATTGAGTTATGGAAAATAATCCTAAAAATAAAGGCGTGGTCAAAGAAGTTGTCCAAGGAGTTACAAAGTCGTAAACGAAGCGGTTGATGGAAATCAATACGATAATGCCGTATAATCCTTTTTCTTTACTAAAGGATTTGCTTATCACAAAATAAGTTAAAGACAATGTTCCGAGAAAAAGGATGACGTTTACGACAAGAAATGGATCTTGAGGCAAGATTGGCAATAATAACGCACCCAACAAAGGATATAAAATTGGAAACTGAAAGGTGTCGGAATTAATTTTGAAACTGGCAAAAGCTTGGGTTTGCGTATAATATCTCTTTTGATCAGCCCACGTTTGATACCAACCAAGATTTGATTCAGCGCCAGGCCGATAGATATTCGTAGAATATGAGTAAATAAACACCAATAACCCCCACGATAGAAGCACCACTAAAGCAAAGTTTTCTTTAATACTTTTAACCATAAGGATTAGTGAAAAGCGAACTTAACTGTTGCTCTAGCATATTCAAGAGCAACATCTACGGTTGATATTTTGTTGATATGTCCCTCTTTGTACGCAATTGAAAGTTCACTGCAGGCGAGAAGTATACAATCGACAAAACTTCGCTTTTGATGAATGATTTTTTCCAGTTCTTTTTTCGCTTTCTGCGATAAGTTTGAGGTTAGTTTAATTTCTTCAATAAATGCGGTAATGATTTGATTTTCCAGATCAGATAAATAGACAGCCTTTGGAAAGTATTGACTGTATAATCTATTTTTAGTAGTAATATAGCCACCTAAAACAAGAGGCTTTTTGAATTTTTTGACAGAGATTGTTTCTGAAGCGATTTTCAGCATATTAAGCCAGGGTATTTTTATGAAAGGAATAACTTCTTCATAGAAATAGTGAGCGGAATTGCAGGGAACGACGACGAAATCTGCGCCAATTTGAGCAAGTCTATTAATACTTTTAATCATTGCGGGGACCGGACTTTTTTCATGATATAAAACCGCCCTTGTTCGACTAGGTATTTTGACATTATTATCAATTAAAATGTGCAGGTGTTCCCAATCTTTTTTAGCCGGTGTGAGTGTAAGGACTTGCTTGAAAAAATCAGCTGTGGCGAAAGGTCCCATACCACCCAGAATTCCGACAACTTTTTCAGCTTTAGGTTTTTTTGCAGATAAAGGCATAATGATGGGTATCTGGCCACGGATTGAGGTGTTTGGGTAAGACATCTACTACAGTGACTTTCTTAAAGATTTTTTCAAGCATCTGAAGCTCTTTATCAAAGTGTTTGTATTGAGCGTAATAATTACCACCAACAGTTTGAGAATATTTATCCACCACGACGTCTTTTTTTACTCCGCATTGATGTCGCGCAAGCATAATTCCACCCTTATTCAAAAGCGCATGGCATTTTCTATAAATAATTTCCGAATCCTGATAATCGAAAAAAAGCATAATACCAATTAACAAGATGAGGTCGTACTTTTTACGATCCGTGAAAGTAAGAATGTCGCAGGTTACAGTTTCCATTTTTGGAGTTTTTTTACAGCGTTTCAGGAATTGTGGAAATTTATCAACGGCTTTTATATATCTGACTTGATCTACAAATTGATTAGAAATGTAGCAGGTGCCGCAGGCAAGATCTAAGACCTCTGTATCGGGTTTTATTAATTTTTTGATTAAACGAAGATCATACACATGAGTATCGTCATGTTTGAAATGGGTTGCTACTCGGGGATCTTTGATTTTTGTCCTTTCTTTCCAAAAACGATCTATTTTTTTTCTATTCATAGTTTATTATTTAAAGATATTTTTAGCCCACGCTAATGCCTTTTTATAGTCATCAGGAGTATCGATTTCTCGGCAATTGATGTATTTTGCCCGAAAAGGCAAATGATTCTTGATCGCATTATATACATATTTTCCTTGATTAGTGATCTTATTTTTCTTTATTTGAATGAGCCCCGTCCATTCATAGTTACCACTTTTTCTGTTAAAACCGGTGACATAATTTTTTCCTCCCTGTTTTTCTATCGTAGTATAGACTGGTTCATCAGAGTAAGCTTTGATATATCCCATCACTTCCTTTTTTTCCTCAAGAAACACATCAAGGTCATCGGGAGCAACCAAAAGATCGCCATCCAATGACACAATAAATTCTTGCGCAAACGCAACGCCAGAATTCAGGCTCTGTAAAGTGCTGGTGGTCAAATAATTATGGTTGAAAACAAATATAACATCTTTTCTATAAGAAAGAACTACATCCATGAGATCTTTGGCATTAAAACCGACAACGATACGCACGTCGTCAAACTGGCGCAATCTTTCCAGATGGTGAATGATAAGCGGTTTGCCCGCAATTTTGAGCAAAGCTTTTGTATGCCCAAAACCAAGTCTTGAGCCTACTCCCGCGCAGCTTATAACAATTGTTTTAGAAATTGACATAAGGTTTTTTCATCATAAATAGCGTAATCAACCATTTCCAAAAGAGATGGCGCTGGTTTGTGGACGCCGCCGTAAGCGATACTGATAGCAGCATCTTGCATCATCTCAAAATCATTATATCCCTCCCCTATGGCAACGACAGGGTGCTTGATTTTACCATGGATTTCTTTTTTTCTTAAAATTGTACGAATTCCCTTGAGTTTGTCCCCCTCATAATTTGCATGTGAACATATATATGGGATGCCGATTCTCTCAACAAGCGGCTTGATCCAGACATCAAGATTTTGAGTGACAATATAAGATCTATTTTTATAGCTGCGCAGAAAAGTGACGAGTTTGAGATTGAGTGGTATGGTGGATATTATTTGTTGTACTCGAGAAATTGGTATTTTTTTCAACATATCCACGCGCCGAGTAAAACTCTCATCAAAAGGAATTTCTCCATTCATCGTTTTTCTGGTGAGAATAGCCATTTTCCTTCCTATCCCTAAATCTTTGGCGATCACCGGCAAGATTTCAGTTTTGGTGATTGTGCCATCAAGATCAAAAGCAAAATGATAGTTCATATCATATATTATAAAGTGTGCATTATTAATTCGATTGTTTTTTTCATGTTAAACGGCTTTAGCATACATGATTTTTTCAAAATTGGTATATCTGCCAATTTAAAATCGGAGATTTTTTCATAGAACATAATATCTGGCAAAAGTTCTGTAAGATATGTTTTGCTATCTCCGTAATGGGATCCTTCCTCGATGTTGATCGTAGTTTTTCCCATAAGATAACTTTCGGCATTGATAGAAGAGAGACCGTTGGTGATGATGATCTGGTGTTTCATGATAAGTTCAATCGAGTTTGCCTGCGGTGAATATACCACAACCCCTTTGTTTTTGAAATACTGGGTAAATGATTCGCTCTCCATCCAAAACGGGAACTTAATCGAAACCCCTTGATCCAAAACAGGTTGCAGTTTTTTGAATGAGGCTTCTTTTCCCATTTTAAGGTAAAGTACGTAATCTGATAACAGCCAAATAGCGGTCTTTGAGTTATTGAATTGGATTTTCCTCATATGTTCTGAAAGTTTAATCCAGCCCACTTCTTCAGTTCGGCAGTATTCAGCAAAAACTGAATTAAACGATTCAGTTGGCGTCAGAAATAAGTCGAACTGATTGAGATATTCGATTTCTTTATCAATCACCGGTTGCGTTAAATCATGAGGTATATATACAGATTTTATCGGTTTTATGAGTTGTATGATTTCCAACACCCCGTAAAAAATGTTGTTATTTGGATAAAATTCAGTAAAGTTTTTTTTATTCAACAAAAAATGTGCAGATGTTACAAACACAACTTGCTTTCCTCTTAAATTTTGAATCATTTTGGTGGAATCTTTGACAGCAAGAACATCTATTTCAAGACATATGTATTTTCGTTTCTTCATTTCCTTATATAGACCATGAAGCACATACTCCGAACCGAATCCGTAAAACAAGAATATCGTCTGTTTCATGAATGAGGATTGATGACTTGTGAACTCGGTAGTTTATTTGCTACATAGATTTTTGTAGAAATACGATCATCGGGTATGTTTTTTTTTCTCGGTTGCTGATTTTTTTTGACGACACTGAATCCATTTTTATAGCTTACATGAGTAATTTTTTTGTCAAAGTAATTGTCGGCGATATTTTTTCCTTCACTATAGATGCATTCAACGTGAAAAAAACCCGCCAGATGGAGTTGGCTGCGGATATAATTATCATTGAACGAGTTTATTCTCTGATTTGAATCTAAAAAAAACGCCGGGTCTTTACAATCAGAAAAAATAGTACTTATTTTCACGGGAAGCATCACGATGATTGCTTCCTTGACCATTGCTCCCAAGTGAAATAGGTGATATTTGATGAGAAACGAGGCTGTATGTTCATCAAGAATAAATAAAAAATCTACACGAGGAAAAGAAAAAGAAGCAATATGTGTTGGATATATATAGTGTGTTTTTTCACCAAGCCATTCTTGATGGGTTTCTTTTGAAGAAAGAAAAGGAGTCATTTCAATGCGAAGCAACGATTGTATTCCTCGATCTTTGACGTATTTTGAATAGAGGTTTTGGTTTCTGCCGATTAAGCAGACGCTTTTGTTCTGAAATGAAACTGCCTCAAGCGCAGGTAAAAAACGAGCAATAACAATAGGAGATTTTGGCGGCGCATGAAGTATGGAGAATATGTCATATAAAACTTCGGTTGTTTGCTCATTTAGTAAATGGTTATCAGATGTCCATTCATAAACGCCTGATAAAAGCAGGCTCAATACGCTGACTTTTTCTTTGAGAGTGCGTTGATTTTCGCTAAGTTTATCCCCTTGGTTGACGATATGATGCAAAAGTCGCTGATGTTCATTGATATGGAGATCATTAAGCAGACGGTTGATAATGCGTCGATACAGCGGTCGTATATATTTTTTTATGATTTTCTTGAAAAAAGATGGTTCTTTCATGCTCGTGGTTTATAATAATGAGTGTTAATTATATAAGTATTATACCGTACGTATGATAAAAAAATATCGCTTGTTAGCTGTTATTGCATTTTTTCTTACACTGAATGTTATCTTGAATTTTCACCTTCTCAAAGAAGTGGTAAAAGCTGATTCATCAATGATACCTATCAATGATGGCATAGTAACAGAGTTTCTTACAGAGACCGCTTATCAGAAGATGATCAAACTCAAAAATCCTTTTGAGTCAACAGATAAACTTTTTTTTCCTTTTAGTACAGATAGTGTTTTTAACGATACGTCTGCAGTCAACCTTGTTTTTTTAATTTTTTTCCGTCCTTTTCTCTCCATTCATCAAGCAACGGTGCTTATTGTATTCGTAAATATATTTTTAGCTTGTATTTTCATGTTTCTGTTACTCCGCAGGTTTCATATAAGTCAATTGGTAAGCAGTTTGGTCGCGGTGATTTTCGCCTTTAGTCCTTTTGTATCATATCGCATTCAGGGGCATTATACCTATACAACTCACTATTTTTTTCCTCTCATGCTTTTAATTTTTCATACGGCTTTACGTGAAGGAAAAATATCCAAGCAAATTATTTATTCGATCGCAAGTGGCGTTTTCATCGCCCTTTTATTTTTTGCCAATCCCTATTACTTTATTTTTTTTATGTTGAGTATTTTTGTGTATATACTTTATTGTTTGTACTTCAGGTGTTTTCATACAAAATCTCTGCGCAGAATTATTCTTTTTATTTTTCTTGTTTCTTTAGGGTCAATTACTACTTTACTCCCATGGATTGTTGTAGTAAAAAAAGCAGCAAAATATAGCAATTTTATTACTGATACAAGTATATATAGATCAATTATTTTATCTGCTGATGTTTTAAGCTTTATTATTCCGAGCGAATATAATTCTCTCTACGGCGCATTTTTTAAAAAATTGAGTGGAGCAGCAAACCCATTTCTCAAACTTTCACATTTTTTTTTCTATAACTGGGAGCGTTTTGCATATCCGGGAATTATTATAGTGGTATGTTATATTTTAATTCTTATTTTCCGGAAAAGACTTCCAAAAAAAACGAAGATTATGATGGAAGCGCCTTTTTTCATGAGCATCTTTTTTCTCGTTTTGACATTGGGTCCTTTTTTGAAAATTTTTAATAGGTGGTTCATCATGCTCGATGAAGGAATTAAGGTTTATTTTCCTCTTCCTTTTTTGCTTGTCCAGTTTATACCGCTTTTAAAAGTAGTGAGTGTTCCCGCTCGATTCATCACTCCGTTTGTTTTTTTTGCTTCTCTCGTTGTTGCCCCATTTCTTGACTACGTGCTTCAAAAAAATTTCCTTTCAAAAAGGATGTTTTTTTTCATTGTTTTTGCTGTTTTTTTTATTGATCAATTTTATATAATCCCCAATCATCCATCTCATACGTTGCCATTGAAGCTGTATCGGTACATAAAAAATGACAAAAGTGACTCTACCGTTTTGGAGATACCATTTGCAATTCGTGATGGACTCCAATATCGAGGATATGTTCACGCAATCTCTCCGATGATAGGAGTATTATTTCATGGTAAACCGATTATCGGTGGATATGTGTCGAGGGTTCCGTCCTCAATTTTCAATTACTACGATAATCTACCGTTTATCAGTTATGTAGCGGATATTATTGATAAGGGTAATTTTGTGCTCTATAAACAACAACCCCGGGAGCCGAAAGTGAGACCATTTACCAGGTCGATCAAATTGGTAGAAAAGGAAATTAATTTCTTGCGTATTAAATACATCCTTTTAAAGGAAGATGAGAAATATACACCTATTGTCGCAGAACTCTTAAAACGTCTCGATTTCTCATCAAAAATGCAAGACGCAGGATATATTTTATTTGAAAGAACCTTACCATTTTACAATTTTGATTCAGTTACATTCGGCTCTCCAGAGGATTTTCTATATATTGGCGAAAATATAGGACCGCAGGAAAAAGGATTTCGTTGGGCAGAGAGTAGATCCGCTCAAGTTTTTTTCAGTACAAACAATGAGAAAAAAAATACACTGCACCTTGATGCAGCTTCTTTCCACGAGCGACAACAGGTGAAAATATATATTAATCGGAAATATGTGGCATCACAAGAGATCTCAACTAAAAAAGAAAGCTTTACGGTTGACATTTCTGGCAAAGTCAAAAAAGGAGTAAATGAAGTTTTTTTTGAGTTCAGCAAAAGCTTTAGACCTTTTATGGTATCATCTCTCAATACAGATCACAGAAATCTTGCGGTGCAATTCTTTTCCCTAAGTATTAACTAAATATGATAATTATTATGCTTTTAGCTTTAAGGATTATTGCTGTTCTGTTTTTCCTCGGAATAGGCTTTACCTATATTTTTATTCCCAGAAGACTTCAACGATATGCTTTCTGGTTGACTCCGTGGATTGGAACAGTGCTTATGACAGTTTTTGTAGTCATGTTTAATTTGGCAAAAATACCCGTGAATAAAAGCATATATTTTGTTGTTTTTATGGCTTTTGTTTTTCTTTTGACCGCTATGTGGAGAAAGAAATTGAACGTGCATTTTAGCCGAGTTGACATTTTACTCTCTGTTTTAATCATTGCTTCAATGATTTTTAACCTCTATCCTTTGATGAAAAAAGCCGGTTTTCCCACAACTATCTCCAAAAGTAATTTAGACCCTATCACTTACAGTATGGTTGGTGATTTTTTAGTTGATCATACGATCTTTGATGGACAAGACTTTGAGCATTACAAACCATATTTGTGGGCGGTGGGAGATCTATTACATTCCAGTTTTCGCTGGGGTAGTCCGCTCATACTTAGTTTTTTCGCCCAACTGCTTGCTCTTAAATCGTACGAGATTTTTTCGATCATCATTACTGTTTATTTCGTTTTATCAATACCTTTGGTTTATGTTTTGGCGAAGGTTTTGATGCCTGCGCTGAAAATGGGGAGCGCATTATTTTTGACGATTATTTTCTCCTTCAATTCAACACTTCTTTATATGCTTTATAATGCGTTTTTTGCTCAATTTATTTTTATGGGAATTTTTGTGGTTATGGCTATTCTTTTTTGTGACTATATTGATGAGAAGAAAAAGAAAACATCATATAATCGATGGGATTTTTTGATTGCTCTTTGTTTATCATCGCTTACCACTATTTACCCAGAAGGACTTATTTTTGTTTCCGTACCCTTCTTGATTTTTGCCGTTTTGGATTCTATTTTCCGAAAAAGACTCTTTTTTCTTATTGTGGTAGCAAAGATTGGTATACTTGTTTTTCTTATTAATCCCTTGAGTTTTGGAACAGCAACGAGACAAATACGCGCGGTGGGAGCAGCTACAAGTAAAGCAGTTTTTATTGGTTGGGAAAAGATCCCCTATGCGGCGCCTTTGGAGATTCTTGGTTTTTATAATCTCTATTATTCAAGAGATTTATCCGTGATATTTGATATCATTTTAGGTTTGCCAGTTGTGATCGTAATTATTTTAGGGATCAGCCGGAGCAAGGCCAAACTTTTCCTAGTCATGAATATTGTTTTTTTTGTCTTAATATATTTCATATATAGATTGGTTTTTCCCAATTATTATACTTATCATAAAGCAATCACGTACACTGTATTTCTTTACATGGTTTTTTTTGGTTTAGGAGTGAATTTTCTTTTCGGTTTTCTTAAAAGTAAGTTGACAAAAACTATCATTGTAATAGTATTTTTAATCTTTTCGGCCCGATCGGCATACAGAACTATTTATCAGCTCTACTGGCATCCGTATATTGTTGATGCTTCTTTGGTATCTTTGCGTTCTTTGAGCAAAGACAAACAAATGAATAAACCGTTTTTTACGGCTGATGTATATTTGGGCGAATATGACCTTTGGAAAAGGATATGGCGTGAATATCTGTTAATGGATAAGTCCATTGTAACGAGACAAAATTATCAGCACGAAAAAAAGAATCTCCAAGACGTGCGTCTGGTACTGGCGGAAAAAGAGTATTTAGAGAGAGAGGGAAAAAAATTAGTGTATAAACATATCGTGTGGGAAAATAACTATTACCAATTAGGTGAAATTGAACCGGTGAGTATTGCATCTGATCTCTTAAAGTATTGATTGAATATGAAAAATAAGATTTTGGTATTATTCGGTTTTATTCTTGTTAATGTTATTTTCAACTACAATATTTTTTGGCATGAACTTGTCTTTGATCGTTCTTCAATCGGGGCAGTCTGGGGGGAAGTTGAAGTAGTTGAATGGACGACGGAAAAATTTTACCAGACAATTATCGCGGGAGGAAATCCTTTTGGGTTAGTATATGGCATGCTTTATCCTTTCAAACTTCACCTTGGTTTGACCGACTCCGGCAACGGCATTTTTTTTCTCATACTTCGACCGTTTTTATCTACTCATCAATCTATGGCTGTGGTGATTACGTTATCGCAACTGGCTGCCAGTCTAGGCATGTATATGCTATTGAGAAGATTGAAAATTGAGCGGTTGATTTCTTTTGTCATTGGTTTAGCTTTTGGTTATACGACCTTTATTATGCCCCGAGGCGGTCATTTGAACTACTGGTGTTATTTTGTTTTTGCCTGGTTTTATTATTGTGCGATCGTTCTTTTTCAAGCGAAAACAAAAAGGAGTAAAATAATTGCCACATTAGGCGTGGCTTTCTTTTTTGTTTTGACTCTGTGGCTTAATTTTTATTACTTTGTTATTTTATCGACTTCTATAGCAAGCTTTGTCGTTTATTTTCTTGTTTTTAAGCGAAAAATTATCCATAGAATGTGGGTGAGATGTTGGCCATACATTTTTTTAATCTTTTTGTTCATTACATTGTTTCTTATCCCCTGGTTTAAAGCTTTGTATGAGGTAACTTTTTTTGATCAAATTCCTAAAACTGAAGGCTGGGGCGGCGCTATTGAATTTTCGTCAGATCTTTTTGGTTTTTTTATCCCGAGCATATATAACTATGTGATATACAAGTATTTTATTCCAGAGTTAGATTATGTGATTAGTCACTATTTAAAGTTCGCCCGAGGTATATTTGAAAATTTTACCTACCCGGGTTTGATTATCATCATAAGCTACTTTAGTTATTTGTTTATATCCAAAAAAAAATCGTTTCAGGCAGTCCATCAAAAAGTAAAACCCTACTTATTCACGAGTCTCTTTTTTTTAGTGTTGACACTGGGACCGTTTTTGCATGTTTTTGGTCATTGGGGGATTACGGTTGAGGAAGGAATTAGAATTGTCCTGCCTCTCCCCTATATAGTTTTTCATTACGTACCCTTCTTGCAAAATATTAGAGCGCCGGGAAGATTAATTATAGGTTTTATTTTCTTTGCATATATTGTTGTGGCTTATGTGATTGATTATTTCTTAAAGAATAAATCACAAAGATTAAGGAGGATTTGTTTTGTCTTATTACTCATATTATTTTTTATAGATCATCGTTATATCAATCATATATTTCCGCCGCCTAAATTCTACCCCAGGCGACTTTTCCAAGAGATTAAAAATGATCCGGAGAGAATTTCAGTTTTGGAAATACCGTTTGTCGTTCGTGACGGTTTCACCTATTTTGGTGATGGTGATGCGACGGCAATGATCATCGGCGAGGCTATTCACCGAAAAAATGTGCTTGGAGGATATACCGGACGAATTGCTGATTATAAAAAAACCTATTATCGTATCAATCCATTGTTTGGTTTCTTGGGTAGGTTCATTGATCAAACAATAGAGATCAATCCAATTATTGATAAGAACGATTTGGTAAATTGGCAGAATATTAACATTGTTGAGAGTCAAAAGGTTATTGATTTTTTAGATATAAAATACATCATTTTAGATGAAAAGAAACTATACGTATCAACCATGTCAGCAATTTTATCTGATTTGGGTTTTCAAAAGAAGTCAAAGGAACAAACCTTTAGTTTATGGCAGAAAAGTCTGCCCAAAAAAGAATTTCTCACGATTCTAATGGACGGTAAAAACGACGTTACGTTTTTAGGTGCCGGTTGGCATGGGGTAGAAAATAATTCTCGCTGGGCAGATAAAAAAAGCTTTGTGATGTTTAAAATCAATAAAGAAAGAAAATTTAATTTGCATTTTGAGGCTAGTGCTTTTTATCAAAAACAGCCAGTAGCAATTTTTGTCAATAATAAAAAAGTTGCCAGCTTCACTATGGGAAAACATATGAAAGAGTATACAGTGCCAGTTGATACAGAGTGGTCAAAAAACATCAATACTGTTCATTTTATTTTCAAAAAATCTTATCAACCCAAAAATATTATAGCTGGAAATTCCGATGAAAGGAGTATAGCGGCTCAATTCAGGAAAATTTATTTAACAGAAATCAAATAGAAGTATGAAAAATTTCCCTTTACTTCATTTTGAGATACTGATTATTTTATATCTGACTGGTTTTGCTTTTATATCAATTTTTGTTCCCAAAAATCTGAAGAAAATTACTTTATGGTTTGCGCCACTCTATGGTACGATACTCATCGCGCTTTTAGGAACCGCTTCGAGTTTTGGAAGACTTTCAATGAATCAAGGAATTTATCTTATCAATTTTATAGTATTATTTCTTTTTTTATACGCGCTGTTCACGAGAAAATTCGCGTTTATTTTCTCAAAAAACACCCTACTGATTTGGCTTTTCTTGTTTTTTCTTTCCCCCTTTTTCTCCCTTTCTTGGGATAATGCTGACCTATTGACGAATAGCGATTTTCTCATAAAACATATCGTTTTAGATACGTATCCATTCAACCATACCTTTGCTGATAATAATTATCTGGTGGGGATTTCGTCAATGATTGCCTATTTTGCGGTACTTTTGAAACAAGATGTGAGCATTATCGTTCAAATTTTACCAAATGTTTATCTTACTGTTTTTTTTCCTTTGGCTTTTATTTTAATCAAGCATCTCACTATAACGATAAGATTAATTTTACTAGGATTATTTTATTTACTATTAAAGTTTTTTCCACCGACGTTTCCATTCTTTCTCTGCGTGTTAATCTTTTTATCAATGATTATTTTAGTTCGTGAGTATTTTTTAGGCGTTCGTTCGGGCAAAATTGCTGTGCATTTTAATACGTTTGACTTATTGACTGCTTTAACTCTATCTTCTTTGGCGGTGATTTATCCTCCGGGTTTTAAATTAGCGGCAGCAGCATTTCTTTTTTTAACAATAGTCAGCTTGTTTTTGAAAAAAGATCGTTGGTTTATGATTCTTTCAATCATCAAAATTATTATTTTAGCTGTCCTTATCAATCCTGTCGCGGTCGGATTAGTATTTATATGATCGGTATATTTTTATTTACGATTTTGACTTTGCTGACTGTCTTTTTTTTTGGTTTTGGGTTGACTTTGTTTTTTATCCCCGCAAAACTAAAAGCCTATGCTTTTTGGCTCACACCATGGTTTAGTATCTTTTTTTTAGTCTTTTTTTTAGTCTTAAGCAATCTTTTGGGTTTTTCTGTCAAACAATCGTCTCCTGTGGCGATCGTTGTCATGATTGGTTTTAATATATGGATAGTTTGGAAAACCAAAGAGCGCTTCCGTTTCCACGTAAAAGAAGATGTTATCATTTTTCTTGTTGTTGTCTTAAGCGTTATTTTTAACATAAGTCCGCTGATCAGACGGGAAAAAATCTTGACAACAGTTTCACTTGGCAACAATGACGCGATCGTCTACGTGGTTTCTCCTGATTATTTTCTCGATCATGATATTGTAAGTAATTTTATTGAAAGAAAAGATTCCTTAAAGCCAGGTCTTGAGGCGGTATATGGTCTTAATCAATCCTCCTATCGTTGGGGGCCGCCGATGGTAACTGCCTTTTTCATGAATATTTTTCAGTTGAAGGGTTATCAATATTTTTATCTTTTTCAAACGATTGTTTTTTCCCTAACATTACCCTTAGCTTATATTCTGTTGAAACTGCTTTATAAAGAAACGATACTCGGATTAATTTTACTGTTAGTCATGATGGGTTTTAATGCCAACCTTCTCTATATCATCTATCATGATTTTTTTGGCCAAGTCTTTTTTTGGGCTTTGGCGTTGTTCTTATTTATTTTGTTTTATACCCACTTTTTTTCTTCTGAAGAAAACACTCGCAAACTCACGAAAGATCATTATGTAATCGCTATTATGATTTCCGTGCTTTATTTTTCCTATCATGAAGGCGCAATTTTTGTGATCGGACCTCTTTTAATTCTGCTTTTTTTCAGAATCCTTGGACGTAAAAATAGCAAAGCTTATTGGTCATTATTGATGAAAATCGCTTTAATTGTTTCTTTAACTGTTTCTTTTACTATTGTTAACGGGGTTGTACTTAGTTTTCTTCAAGCGGGCAATACTGGCGGCGTCATCGGTTGGCAACTTTTCCGTCCCCTTATTCCTTATGCAAATCCTTTTGAAATGATGGGATTTTACAGCATTCACTCATTCTCTCCCCTGCCTTTTGCGCTTGCGCTCATTTTGAGCATGGTAGTTGTTTCTATCGTCGGTGTGGGATTTTGGAAGTCAAAAAAGAGACTTATCGGCGCAAGTTATCTTATCCTTTTCTTGGCGTTTTTTATCTGGACAGGACCTCTCGATAAGAATTTCTTCACCTATAATCGTGTCGTAACCTACACCCTACCTTTGTTTCTCATTTTTTTCACCATCGGTTTTGTTCATCTTTTGCGAAAACATAAGTTATTGCGCGTGATAATGCTCATAATTTTAGTGGGGTTGGAACTATATTCGGGAATCAAATTAAACAAGCGCTTCATCAGAGAACATATCGCCATTGATCAATCTCTCATTTCACTGCGTGAGTTAAATGATAATAAAAAAATTCGTGAACCAATCTACACAGAACAAGCATTCACCGGACTCATCAGTCTTTGGCCGCAGATGTGGACAGATTATTTTCTATATCCCAATAAGAGTATTTACTCTCCCTTCAATTTTGACGGAAAAACAAACAAAATAAAAGACAGTAGTCTAGTTTTACTTTCCAAGACAGCTCGTTTTTATCAGCCTCCCAAAATGCTTATAAACAGTATAGTCTGGGAAAATGAATACTATGCATTGGGTCGTCTTTGTCAAAGCGATCGTTGTTTGACTGCCTTCAAGGATGAACTAGCAGGAATCATCATGGGAAAAAATGACTATGAAGATACTTTAGTCACTGACGGATGGCACGCAAGCGAAGGAGATCATCGATGGGCACGTGGTTTGACCGCTCAAGTACGATTGGTATCTCGTAAAAAATACACAAGTTTACTTATAGATACCCATTCGCTTAAAGCACCACAAACGATCTCTGTTTTTTTAGATGGAGAATTTTTAGGTAGCAAGGAAATAACCACAAACTGGCAGAAGTATCGATTTAACTTAAAAAAAATGAGCGATGGCATACATATAATTGATCTTAAATTTTCTCACATATATAAACCATCTGATATAGGCATACATGAAGATGTAAGAGAAATGTCGGCTGATTTTAGAGAAATTAAATTTGATTAAGTAAGGATGTATGATAGAAATTTTTTTTTATACAACTGCTACTATTTTTCTTCTCTTTTTCTTGGGATATGGTTTAACGTGGATCTTAATTCCCAACAAGCTCAAACCATATGTTTTTTGGTTGTCTCCGTGGTTTGCGATAGTTTTTATCATTTTTTCATTGACCCTCGCAGGACTCTCTGGTCTTGCTGTTAAACGTATTTCTCCATTCGTTATTATATTCCTGGTTTTACTGGACTGTTTTGTTTTTTTAAAAAAAAGAAGAAAAATCGTTTCTATTTCAAAAAATGATCTGTTTCTCATAGTAATAATAACAATTAACATTGTTTTTAATCTCTATCCTTTGATAAAAACACAAGGTTTTGCCACAACTATTTCCATGGGTAATAATGATATTCATGCTTATGCGCAATCAGCAGATTATTTGATTAACCACTCAATCGCAGAAAGTCTTCATGGTAAAGTTGACGTTTCCGTCGGTACTTTGCTTCAATTTGGATATCGATGGGGAGGATCGATCATAACTTCATTCTTTTTAAATCTCTTCCAATTGGCAGGATTTCAATACCTCTATATCTTTCAAGTAGTGTTGTTTAGCCTGACTTTACCGCTTGTGTATCTTTTGACAAAGACGTTGTATAAAAATGATGTCAATGGTTTTTCTGCTGCTTTTTTGAGCGTGTTCTTGCTGGGATTCAATGCCAATTTGCTCTATATGTTGTATCATAATTTTTTAGGTCAGATTATTTTTACTGCTTTTGCTATAGTACTCATCATTCTTTTTGCTTCTTATTTTCATTCGGAAGCTGTTTTTGACAAAAGGTTTAACAGATATGATTATAGTATAGGGTTAGCGGCTGTTGTTTTATATTTCTCTTATCATGAAGGTGTTATTTTAATTTTATTGCCTATTGGTGTGTATTGTCTACTTCGTTCCATTTTGGTCAAAAACTATGCTCGTGCCTATTGGTGGGCTATTGCGAAAATTTCAGCATTGGTTTTTATTTCCGCTTCTTATTTAGTTATTCATGCGGCTAATTTCATGCTTTTTTACCGGGTGAATGAATTTACAGAACCCATCGGTTGGCAGCCTTTCCGTCCCCGTCTACCCTATGCTAACCCTTTTGAAATGATGGGATTTTACAGCATTCACTCGTTCCCTCCCCTGCCGCCGGTAGCCGCTTGGATTTTAAGTTTGACCACAATTTTAATTATCATAATTGGATTTTTCAGGTCAAAAAACAAACTTTTTATCGCAGGTTTTGTATCAGTATATATCGTGTTGTTTGTTTCTGTCTTGATTCGCCCGCAATTTTGGCTTTTTAATAGAATTGTTACTTACAGTATTCCATTGTTTTCATTTTTATTTGCTGTGGGAGTGGCGGGTTTTTTTACCAAAAATAATCCGAAAATCAATCTGTCGCTTATTCTCTTTATAGACATGGTAGTCATTCTCGGGTTATTTTCCTCCTCAAAATTAAACGCTCGTTTCATCAAAGATCATTTAGCCGTTGACAAAGGTTTAATTTCTCTCCAGAGCCTGAAAAATCAAGAAATACATGAACCAATCTACACAGAAAGGTTGCTCAATACATCACTGCCATGGTGGAGAGAGCTGTGGGCAGAATATTTTTTATCCCCTCAAAAAGACATAAGAACGACTTTTGATGACAAGTCACGGCCTAAACAAACTGCATTGGAAAATGGTCTGTTTTTACTTTCAAAATCCCCAAGGTATTATATACCCCCTCGTGTACTTTTTAAAGACATTGTATGGCAAAATAACTACTATATCTTAGGCAGACTTTGTATGAGTGATCGTTGTTTATTACAGCGTTTAGAAGATCTGTCGGCGATCTATTTTGGTCAAAGTAACTATGAAGACAGTCTGTTAGTTTCCGGATGGAGTGTAAATGAAGCATTTTCGAGATGGTCAAACGCCAAAGAGGCGGTTTTGCGTTTAGTAATCAAAAACAGTCAGGCTGCACGTCTGAAACTGGAGGTTTTAACCTTAAAACAACCCCAAGAAATGTCAGTCTACCTCAATGACCAATTTGTGGGAAAAGAAAATATATCCACTGTTTGGCAGGATTATTCCTTTGACTTAAGAAAACCACAATCTGGCGTCTATAGGGTAACATTGACGTTTTCTCATCTGTATCAACCCTCTAAATTAGGCATAAGTCAAGATGACCGTACTTTATCAGCAGATTTTAAATCTATTAGAATTGAGTAAAATAAGCTGCTATGTCTAATTTTTTCAAGTCAAAATTTTATCTTTTGATAATAATCTTTTTTTATGTGGGGACAAATTTTTTATTCAATTTTTACGTTTGGCAACAGTTGATATTGAAAGAGTTACCAGATCGAATTGGGATTTTTGGTGAGTGGCCGATTTACGAATACGTAGCGGAGACAATAAGGAAAAATATTCTTTCAGGAAAAAATCCTTTCAGCGATATCACGCAGGTTCTGTATCCTTTTGGGTGGAATTTTGCCCTCGAGGATATGGCACCAATCAACGGTTTTTATTTTCTCTTTACCAGACCTTTTTTTACCGTACATCAGTCTTTTGCATTCATTGTGCTTTTCAGCATCTTTGTTTCAAATATCAGTATGTATATGTTATTGAGGCGTCTTACTGTCAGTAAGCGAACCTCCTTCATAATGAGTCTGGTTTTTGGTTATGCACCATTTATGGTTATCCGTTTTGGTCATCCCACGTATCTTGCTCTCTATCTATTCTCGCTTTTTTTCCTATTTGCCCTTTGTATGAAGGAGACCAAAAATAAAAAAAATAAGGTATTTTGGGCATTTTTGCTTGGAATAATCTGTTGTGTATCGGTGCTTACCAATCTTTATTATACTCTCATGATAGCCTTTTTGTGCTTTTCTTTCTCCATCTTTCTCCTTATTTTTGATAGAGTGAAACTTTTACGCGGGTTACGTCAACTGTTTCCGTGGGTCTTTATCTCACTTGGAACAATAGGATTTCTTTTATTCCCATGGTTTATGAAGGTGCATGAAAGTTTTTTATTTGGCTACCGTGTATATGCGGTGAGTTTCATTGATAGTATAACGTATTCTGCTGATTTGATAAGTATTTTTATGCCAGGAAGTGCAAATCCTATATATGGTGAGTTTTTCCAATTTATAACTTTACATTATATGTCTTTTATGAAGCCAAGTTTTGAAAACTTTATTTATCCGGGTTTTTTGATTTTAGGAACATATTTTTATTTTATTTTTTATAAAAAACAAATTACTCAATCAGTGATAAAAAAAATGTGGCCTTTTTTTGTCATAAGTATTTTTTTTTGGATTCTCGCCTTAGGCCCTTTCCTACACATTTTGGGTAGAAAATTTCCTATTCCTTTACCCTATCTGGTTCTCCATATCACGCCTTATTTCAATATGGCCCGTTCGCCGGGCAGATTTATCGTTCCGTTTATATTTCTTGCAACAATTATCGCCGCTTTCGTCATTGATGATGTTGCAAAAAATAAACTCAAAGTAAAAATAAGCAGGAATTTATTTTTTTTGAACCTGATCCTCATTTTTTTTCTTGATCAATCGTATACGGCTGTTTTACCAATGCCAAATTTTAGAGTTATACCCCCAAAGATATATACATATATACAGTCTCATGGAAAAGGACCACTCCTTGAGGTTCCTTTTTCTGTTCGAGACGGATTGAGATTTCAGGGAGATTATAATTCGATATGGTTGCCTACGGCACAACTCAAGCACGGTCAAAAAATCTTCAGCCTCTATGGCGGCCGTATCAGAGATGATATTTTTGATTATTACAAAAATGATCCTCTTTTTGGATCTATAGATCGGCTTATCAATAAACCAAACATGCAAGAGAAAACAATAACAGAAAAGGCACAAAAAGAGATAACTCGGTCAATTGAATTTTTTGATATTCACTATATTCTGCTTAAGACAGATGAAGTTTACTCAAAAACAGCGTATGCTCTCTTTTCTCATATAGGATTTCAGAAAGTTATGGAAGATCATGGATATCTATTGTTGTACAAAAAAAATGAAGAATATTCTCTCTCACCATCAAAAATAGACTTGGAAAGTAAGCACAGTGATTTATACCTGACAGAAGGATGGACTGCTGCGGAACCTACAGGGAGGTGGGTGGTGGGTAAAAGAGCGCGTATGTTGTTTAAAACTAATAATACGAGCTCTATTAACGTGCAATTTCGGGCATATACGCTCGTTGAAAATCAGAAAATGGAGATATACATCAACAAAAGTAAAACCACGGAAATTCTTTTGCAGAAAGACCCAAAAACCTACTCATTTGTTATCAATACACACATGGTAAAAGGCATCAATCGGCTCGTTTTTAAATTTTCAGACACGATAAAACCAGCTGATGTTTTTCCCAAAAACTTGGATAAGCGAGATCTTTCGGCATTTCTCTATACGGTATCTTTTCAAGATTCCAACTCATTGTGACATAATTGAATGAACTGTCGTGCATACAATTTCCAGCTAAACTGATCAAACCACTGTTTACTGATTTTTTTGGGGTTTTTCAAAATCTGTTTCAAGGTAGATATTTCGTTCCCGAGTACAGCAAACTGATAAGAAGAAGGAAATATTTCCAGCAAGGAAGAGTTTTTGTATAGTAAGGAGAGAGTTCCACAACGGGCTGCCTCAAGCGGTGGTAATCCAAAACCTTCGTACAAACTCAAATATACAAGAACAGATGCACCACTGTAAAAATAGGGAAGATCATCATCCTCAACATATCCAACAAAAATGACTTTTTGGTGGAGTCTTCTTTTTTCTACATATCTGAAAAAAGATTCATTTTTCCATCCGGTTTTACCGATGATTAAAAACACATAATCGGCATAATTTTGATCTCGTATCAATTCTTCATATACCTTTACTGCTCCGAGGAGATTTTTCCTGGGTTCAATCGCTCCGACATAGAGAAGATATTTTTGCGGGTATTGGAGATGATATCTCTCTAAGACTTTTTTGATTTTTTTTTGATTTTCTATTGGCTTAAAACGTCCATCAACGCCTGGATATAAAACATATATTGTATTTGATTTTTCTATAGTCGGGTAATACTTTAACAAATCTTTTTTTGTGTTGCGTGAGTCAACAATGATCGTGTCGTGAGAAGCAATCGTTTTTTCGAGTTTCTTTTCATGTGCCGCGATTATATCCTCTGTATGAAATTGAGGGTATATTTTCCATGTCAGGTCATGAATGGTTGTTATTCCTTTCGTCCCTTCAAGAAGTGGCGGTCGCAAAAAATCAGAAGAATGGAATATATGCACTTTTCCGATAAACCACTCAACCGGAAAAATATGATGGCTATTCCAAAAGTATTTGATTACTCTTGGGGGAAAACGGAAGTCATACACTTTCCCCCCCAATTCTCGAAACTCATCAAGGACTGAAAAGTTTTCGAGACGGCGCAACGAGCTATAAAAGAGACGATATTCATGATTTTTCTCATATATCAGGAGATTTTTCACCAAGTTATAGCTATATGTTGCAACCCCCGATCCCCGATACACAAGCATGGAGATATCAACGCCGATTTTCATAGTTAAAGCCCGTCCAAAAGGCGTAACGCTTTATGCGCGGTTTTTTCCCACGTGAATTTTTTACTTTGCATGATACCTTTTTGCGAGAGTTCTTGTGCTAAACGTGGATGACTGACAAGATGCTTTATTTTATGTTTAATATCAAAAAAATTAGTCGCCTGTACATACAAAGCCGCTTTCCCTCCAACCTCGGGAAGTGAAGAATTATTTGAACATATCACGGGTGTTCCCACAGCCATACTCTCCAAAACAGGTAGTCCAAACCCTTCGTAGAGACTTGGATACACAACTGCGTACGCATTTTTTATGAGTTGAAGAAGATGCGTATCATTTACATAATCAAGTACGACAATCGATTTATTTCTATGTGTGATAAAATTTTCTTTGATAAATGCGACGATACTATTTTTTACTCCTCCCCACCCATCGCCACCTGTCAAAACTAGTCCAAAATCTTGCGGAATCTCTCCTTTTTTTTTCAGATCAGCAAAGGCTTTGGTGAGATATGCTAAATTTTTCCTTGGTTCAAAAGTGCCATAGTAGAGCAAATATTTTTTGTACGTATTCTTCAGTAGAGGAAAAAAACGTTTATTATGATCATTAATAGAATTGATATTGTTCTCAAAATGCGGATCAAGTCCCGGATATCCTACGATTATTTTTTTATTTCTAAAATGGGGCGAGTAACGCAGGAGATCTTTTTTTGTCGAGTTGCTTATGCAGGTAATCCCATCACAAAAACGACGCGCAAAGACGAGTTTTCTTTTATGCAAATCATTTGTTTCTTCTCGGTGAAATTCACTCATGAAAATCGGAGTTAAATCATAGACCGTTGTACAATTTTTAAACCCTGTCATGGGAAAAAAACCAGTTTGCGAGTGAAAAATAATGTTTATTTTATTTTTTTTAAATTCTTTCGTCAGAAATGTAGTATATATATGAAAGCGTTTTCTATTGACGTAATCTATATACAATTTTTTAGCATTGGTCATTGCATCTATTACTTTTGCACATATTTTGAGGAACGCATTGTCAAAAATCCCGTGATCCTCAAGAGTTATAGGATTGATTTTTGGATACTGATCAAGTAATTTGATATGATCTCCGTCAAGGAGCTCCAAAATTTCAGGATTGATCGGCTGTTTCAAAAGATCCATATTGAAGGTAAAAAGAAGGATTTTTGTCTTTTTATTTTCCTCTTTGAGGGTCTTAACCAGAGATCGGATGAGGCCGTAGGTATATCTATACACTCCTGATTTATCCCCAAAGCTTCCGGAGGCAGTGATAAGCGGACTTATTTCAAAGGCGATGTTCATATTTTTTATTCCGATTCAACCGGAATTTATGAAATTGTATCATATACACTTTCACTGTTTTCTTCACAAGCCCTGAAAGATTGCGGATGCGCTCCAGAAGTATAGAGGGAAAATGTTTTATCATCGTTTTTGCATTCCAGTTATTGAAAATTACCAAATACCAGTTTTTTACATCCTGCATTTCTTTGAAATTTCCCATTCTTGATGAAGTGGTCATATGATTATGAATTGCTTCTTCCTCCAAACAAATGCCAAATTTCTCTCCTCTTCTTTTGAGTTTCAGAAAAAGATCAACATCTTCAAGATAAGCGAAAAATCGCTCGTCAAATCCGCCAATTGACGAAAATACTGCTTTTTTTATCAGTAAACATGCAGCAGTGAGGCCGTCAAGCTCGTTTTGGGTAACGTCTTTGATCAGTTCTACTCTGCCAAAGGGTAGTACTTTGTACCCCAGATTTTCTACGTTTCCGTTTGGTTTTTTGAGAACTGGGCTTACCGCGATAAAATTGTTTTTTTCTGCATAGTCAAGCATCCTCTCAAAGAGTCTTTTATCTTGTATTTCTATATCGTCGTTGAGTATCACAATCCACTGGCTGTTGACTCGCTCCACTCCCCTATTAACGGCAAAACCAAAGCCTCGATTGGTAAGTTGTGGTAGATAGATTGCAGAATATTTTTTCGCCATATCTTCTTTTTCTTGTGTTGGCTGATTGTCAACGATAATGCTCGGGATACCCATTGATGAAAGGGTGAGGATAAGTTTTCGCAGTCCAGATATATTCGTATAGGTTGGTATGACTGCAGTTATCTCGCTATTTTTCTTTTTCATATAGTGCGATAGCTTGCTCAACTCTCCCAAAAAATAGTTGTTCACCTTGATGAAGTACTAGTCCTAATCTGCAGTGTCGTTTCGCTTGTTCTATGTTGTGCGTGACCAAGATGATAGTTGATCCCTTTTGCTGAAATTCTTGTATTTTGGAGAAGCATTTTTTTTGAAAATCACTATCGCCAACCGCCAAAATTTCATCCAAAAGGAGAATGTCGGGTATTTTGGCAACTGCCACGGCAAACGCGAGCCTCATATACATTCCAGAGGAGTAAAATTTGATAGGTTGGTCCATAAAATCATGCAGCGCAGAGAATTCAACGATTTTTTTATAGAGAGTATCCATTTCTTTCTTTTTAATTCCCAAGATGGCGCCGTTTAAATACACATTTTCTTTGCCCGTAAGCTCGGGATGAAATCCCGCTCCAAGTTCTATCAGAGGAGCGACTATGCCATTAACAATTAATTCTCCAGCGGTTGGTAGTGTTACTCCGGCAATGAGCTTGAGCAGTGTTGATTTGCCCGAGCCATTTCTACCAATAATTGCGAGAGACTCCCCACGCGTGATACTAAAATGTATACTTTTAAGCGCATTGAGTTTGGTTTTTGTTGCTCTTCTCGTGAAAAAAGCAGGAAGAAACTCTTTAAATGTCTTTTGCTTATTAAGGTTATATTGTTTTGTCACATTGTGACAGATAATAATGGTTTTTGCTGTATTAGACATAATCTGCAAATTGCCCCTCTAATTTTTTAAAAATTACAAAGCCCAACAAAAATACAATAAGCGACGTGATGAGTCCAATGAGAAGACTTTGAAAATTGGGTGGTTTTCCCGCCAAGATAACCTGGCGATACGCATTCACGATAACTGACATGGGATTGAGCGAGAGTGCAAATCTAAATCTATCGGGGATAAGTTCGACAGGGTACATGATCGGAGTCACATACATCCAGAGCAGTAACATAAGCTGCAACAGATATTGTATATCGCGATAGAATAAATTAAAGGCAGCAGATATAAGAGATAATCCCGTCATAAAAAGAAGTTGAACAAAAAAAATCGCCGGCACCCACAAAAACATGAGGGTAACTTTTACTTTGAATATAAAAAGAAAAAAAATAATGATCAGACAGGCAAAAATAAAATCAACAATTTTTGCGAGAATCGCAGAGTATATAAGTATTTCACGGGGAAAATAAATTTTGGTGATCAAGTTACTGTGTGAAATAAGGGCGCCAGTGGAGGTTGAAAGACTTTGAGTGAATAGATTCCACGGCAGAAGTCCTATCGCCAAAAAAATGATAAAAGGGACGCCAAGGGAGGGAATTTTGAGAACTGTCGAAAATACAAAAGTAAGCACAATAAGTTGAGAGAGTGGATTTATGATGACCCATGCGTATCCCAAGACTGACTGTTTGTATCGCTGTGCTATCTCTCGATAGGTGAGATTAAAAAGCAACTCGCGATATTTAAAGAAGAAAAAGAGATTGTTTCTCGATTTTTTCATCATCATATATCGCTTCTATTGTAGCAGATGAGTCTTCGCGTTTCGCAAAAGAAGAATAATGTGGAGAAAAAATAAGGCAGCAGTGAAAAAAACGTTTAACTTCATGATAAAAACGAGGCTGCGGGCAAAAAGAAAAAGAAATAAGATATAAAAAAGAATGCTGATTGGTAAAGCAAGCGAAAACACACTCTTTTTTGCCATAAAGTAACTATTGATAAAGTGCGTGCACGTATAAAAGAACCCAAAAATGCTCGCATATCCCAAAAACGGCGCCACACCCAAAAATCGACTTCCAAAAAGCAGCATAACAATTTGTTTATCAAATAATCGATAGCCCAGAAAGCTCACTATTCCGACCGCTGCCAAAATCACCGTGGAAATGAGGCCAACATTTTTTTGAAAAGGGCTATTTTTTGGTTCGGAAAAATAAATAAAGCTGACAGAAATAAGCGGGGTGCAAATATACCACATGACTTTGGCAGTAAGGGACCAACTACTGTAAATACCTGCCTCATAGGGAGAAAAGAATTTTTTGGCAAATGCGACATCAATATTATTTAAAAAAGTTATAGCGAGTATAGAAGTTGCCGCAAAAATGAATTGTTTATTTTTTACCAGATGAATAAGGCGAGCTTCAAGGGGAGCTATTTCATGTAAGATCCTTTTCTTGAAATTTGTCTGAATTGCCTGGTAGTTGAGCGCCAATGCAGTGATCATGGATATGAAGAGGAATACCATAACAGTTGTAATACTATCTATCCCTGCCATCACCAAAACAGCTCCGAAAAGCTTTATGACAAGGGAGACGATATCTATGGTCGCGAACAGCAAAAAGAGCCGAAGTCCCTGTAGTGAGGAAGCAAAAAAGGAGGAAAAAAAAGATAATATCAGTAAAAAAGGCAGACTATACGCGGTTATATATGAAAGATTAGTAAGAGACGGAAGGAAAAATATGATTGGCAGCAAAAAAATCCATAAAAAATACCAACGTCTTAGTTTTTCCCAAAAAAATTTTTCTAGAGAAAAAACAAAATGATAACGATTTTCTTCAACGCTGCTTATTTTTTGGATGACGAGTTTGGAAATGACGACAAATGGTACAGAGAAAATGGTGAGATAAGAGAAAAGTGCCGCTATCTCGCCAAAACCCGCAGGTCCAAGCGCGCGGGCGACCATCATATTGAATAGGTAATTAAGAAACCCTCCCAAAAAAGTAAAAACCGTCAAAATAAAACTACCCTTCAAAAACTCGTTACCCGAAATAAATGTTGTAATTCCTCGCATAGAGCCTGGAAGTTTTTCATTCGATGATTTCTTCTTCCTCGGATATAATATCTTCTTCTCCTTCACTCGTTGGGGATTGAGAAGTAGTTTGTTCAGTCGTTTCCTTTTCGACAAAAGCAAATGTTTCTGTAATGGTTTTGTAGCCCACCCCTAGGGTTTGATCGTTGTCTGGATTTGTGAGAATGAAACTAAAGAGAATGCCCTGGTCAAAAACGAGCGTGATCGTTTGAGTGGCGGTCGTAAACTGTTCTCCGTTCAAGTCTGCGACCTCTACTTTTTCGATTGCTTCTGGCATGGGAGCAATCTTTTTTGCGGTTATCCACTCTTTCGCAGTTTTGAGTTTACTATCCTCTGCCTTTATGGTAATTTCTCCAGAAGACTCGCCAGATGAGACAGTAATATCAGCATATGTTGCTTCATCTCGTATTTGCTTTTCTTGTATGGTCAAGGATTCTGGATAACTGAAGGTAAAACCCGCCTCATGCGTATATTCTTTAAGCGCGGTTGAAGGCGGTTGTTTCGCTTCCCCTTGTGCAGTCTCATTTTCGCCGACCGGCGAGGCAGTTTCTTCTTTTGTTTGCGGGTTTGAGGAAGATACGAAAAAGTATATAGAGATGCCGGCAAGGATGAAGGCTACAATAATCAATATGATAACAATTTTTTTTCTCATGCTATGCTTCCAAAAAGAACTTGCTTTCTTTCACTTTTTATGATATTTCTATATGTATACATTATCATGAAGAAACTATACATTGCAACTGTTATTTTAGCAGCCATTTTTTTCCTTCTACCGTATGGTGTAGTAGCAAAAACACTACCTCAAGCAAAAGCCGCTGCGTCGGCGAAAAAAACATCAGCAGGTTCTTCATTGGTGGGCGTTACTCCTCGGCTTCGAAAGGATAGAAAAGCCTTGGTGGTCTATTTCAGAAATTTGGGTAAGGTGCGCAGTGTAAGCTATGCGCTGATTTACCAAACCAACGGTAAAGATGAAGGAGCTATGGGCAGCGTTGATCCTGCAGCTGCAAACTCGACTTCCCGGGAACTCCTTTTTGGTACATGTTCGGCAGGGGTTTGTCGATATCATACGGGGATTACCAATATGCGTTTTGAGGTAACGATAGAACTTCTGTCGGGTAAAAAATATCTCCGCCGCTTCAGGATCAAAGTTTAACGCGCAGCTAAAAATTGTTGACCCTTTTCAAACGACTCTGAAAAAAGGGTGATGATAGATTGTTTTTGATCTTCTGATAGAAGAAGAGTTTGTTGATTTAATCTTATAAAAAGCGCTTCAAGCGATTCACGTGTTTGTGTATCTGAACCCATACGAGAGGCTCCCGCAATAAATCGAAGAAGCATGATTTGATATCGTGACTTTATTTCTTTATTTTTTGCCTCTTTGGTTACTAACTCTCTCACGATTTCCATAGTCGTTGCAAACGCGGTTACAATGTCTTCTTTCTTTTGAGGCTCGTCGTGATCATGCGTGATAATACTTGTGCCGTATGTAGAGGCGCAGTAAAATCCAATGCCGTCAATGAAAGATTCTTGAGCAGACAGTTTTATCATCTCCATTGCCAAAGATTGCATACGAGGATCAAATGTTGCAACAAGTTCATCCGTGCATTTCTGTAGAGGCGTATCTTCCCATAATGCGGAAGTAGGATGATCAGATGCCCAGTCAACAAGATGTGCAACCTCATGGGAAGTCACCCAATCGACCATTGCGTATCTGCGCATAATTTCATCAATATCTTCTCCCATTTCAAGTCGCAAATAATCATGTGCAAACTCAAGTTTTTGCCGTATGGTCAGTTTTTGTTCGAGGCCGAGTTTGAGACCCTGACCACGTCCCGCAGTTACCGATACAGACCCGATTGTCGTTCCATCCTCGTCCAACGCTTCCGCATCTACATCGTGGAGATTTAAGCCGGTATGAAGCGCATATAAATTTTTGAGATACTCCATCTTATGCTCAATTTCTCCCAAAAGATACTCTGTTTTAGTTGTTTTTATTTTTTCTGCTCTTTCTTTTTTCTTTTGTCTTTGTTCTTTGCGTATCTCTCTTTGTAACTCTTTTTTTCTTTTCTCTTCTTCTGTTTTTCTTTGTTTTTCTACCTCGTTAAGAACTCTTTGTTGTGCCGCTTGATACGCGTTATTGATAATTGGTTGGATTTCTTGAAGTGTCTGAAAAATTGTTCGTATTGCATGTTCATGTGACGATGTATTTTGTTGGTCAAGTAATCGAACCTGTTGACCGATCGTACTATAGAGAGATTCAAATCGCGTGTTGAAAGATTTTATATCATCGTAACTGCTATTTTCAATATAGGTTGTTTCTCTCTTCAATGCTTCACAAGCAAATGGAAGAGCGTTTATAAGATATGCTTGTTCACTTTCTTGCAAAAGTCTATCTCTATGTTTTTCAAATATTGTTTGTAATTCTTGTTTCATTTCTTCTGGTATCAGGCTATCTGATGAAACTAACAAAGTTATATCTTCATTAACTTGAGCAAAAGAACATAATGAGTCAGTTGGTCCGTAGAGCATCTCGCTGTCTTCGTGTTTCTTCACTGAATCGGAATAAGTCATAGAAGAAAAAGCCAAAGAATACTCTGGGAAACGACTTTCGAACGGCAAGCGAAATGAATAGCCTTTTATTCCGGGAAGTATCTTAATATATACTTGTGCTCGTTCGGATTGTCTGGTGAATTCTCTCTGTTTCTCTTCTTCTTGTTGCGCTAATTCTGCTTGTTTCTGTTTTTCCATTTCTCGTCTTTGACATTCATCTTGATATGTGTGATACGCTTCTTGCAAAATAGGTGATTTGCTGATGCCGTTTAAAGCTTGTCTTTCTACTATATTTGTCGCACTTTTTGGGTCTTTGTTTCTATATTTCTCATAGAGACTAAAGAAATAGCCGAGAAAATCAGGATTTTCCACCGCAAGTTGTTGCAGGATGTGGCGCTGCAAATCTGGCGGGTAGAGAAGTATAAAACCTAATTTTTCAAGTTCGCTATTTTGGTGAGGACTGAAACCGAGCTTATTATTAAACTTATGAACAAAACTCGCTGTTATTTTTTGCAAAATAACTATTGCCTCCTCCGGTTCTTTTTTCAAGCGCGTGATCGCAATTTCGCTCACTGCAATTCGGTCTTCTGTTGTATAGGGTATGCCTTTGGGAGGATGAAACATCGGATCTGATAATTCTTTGAGCGAGAGTTGATCAATGCATTGCTTCGCTGTTTTTCCAAATTGGTTATCGTCTGTTTGATGTGTGAGCAAAAGACGAGTGAAAACGGTTTTGTTGTAGCTTTTTGCTTTTGCCGGTATATCATCTCTGTGTTCAAACTCATACAAGAGAAGCACCTTTAAGAAAACTTCTTTTTCGTGGTCTATTCTCTGTTTATGATTTTCTTGTTTTGAGAGGCCGTGCGCTGCAATTGTCAATGCGTGTAAATATTTGGAAGGATGTTGTCCTAAAAGTCGGGCTTTCACCAACTGCTGCCATTTCGGTTTCCATGGCGAAACGCCCTCTAACTTAAGTGGCGTTTCAGCAAATTCCCTCATGAGTTGTTCTACGTGAGTTTGTTCTTCATGGTTTTGACCGTGGGTTAAACGTTCTGACATATATTAAGTATATCATATTTAAATCCTATAGTCAACAAGATAAATATTTCACTGTAGTGTTCCGTATAATGTAAAGAATGAAAAAAGCTATTGTTTTTGTACTTTTACTTCTTCTTGTATATACGCGTTTCATCGGTCTAGATTGGGGTCTCCCCTACCCCATGCATCCTGATGAGCGCAATATGGCAAATGCAATTCAACAATTAACATGCAGGAACTTGTCAGTTGCCAATTATCAACTATCAATTAAAGATTGCTTTAATCCTCATTTTTTTGCTTATGGACAGTTTCCGTTGTATCTGGGATATGGGTTGATTCAACTATATCATCTCATTGCGGGAAAAACAGGATTTCCGATCAATTTTTTTGAGGCGATCATGAGTTTGAGAATTATTTCTGCGGCAGCTTCAATAATCACAGTATTTGTGCTCATGCACATAATAAAGTCAGTTACCAATAAACAATCATCAATAACCAATAAATTTTCGATTCTTGTTTTTTTATTTTTCATTTTTCAACCCTATTTCATTCAGTTTTCACACTTTGGTACGACAGAATCGCTTCTCATGCTTTTTTACTCACTGATTATCTATCAATCGCTTCAATTAATTGATCAATCCCGATCCAATCGGGATCAATTAAAGTCAAAAACAGTTTTTCTCCTCTCCCTTTTTTCCGGTTTGGTCGTTGCGACTAAAGTTTCTTCACTTCTTTTTGTTTTTGCGCCGTTGGTGAGTATAGGTGTGCATTATACTCAAGCTCGTCAAAGCACATCTTTCCTGCATGGTGTATTGTATGTGACGCGTCAGGTGATTTTCTTTCTGCTTCTTATGGTTCTGTTCTCAATTATTTTTTCTCCCCACAATCTTATTTCTTTCAGGGATTTTGTTGGCAGTATGCAGTATGAGTCTTCGGTAGCAACAGGAAGTCTCAAAGTTTTCTATACACGGCAATTTGAAGGGATAATGCCAGTCTGGTTTCAGGTAACGCGAATTTTCCCCTATGTATTGGGTTGGCCGCAGTATGTAGTGGCCCTATGTGGATTTTTCCTGCTTCCATGGAGAAAAAAAGAAGTCAATTTGCTTCGGTTTGCTTTCCTTATATATTTTATTCCTTCAGCGCTTCTTTACGCGAAATGGACACGATTTATGGCGCCAATATTTCCTATTATGTCGGTATTTTCAATTTTATTTTTACTGCGGATACATACATATATGTATCAATTTTCAATTTTTAAGCACAAATTTTTAAATAATTTAAAATTTTTAATTTTAAATTTTACATTGTGCGTTTTGATTTTTGCCTTTATCGCCCCCGGTATTGCGTATCTTACAATTTATCGCACGCCTGATGTCAGATTTACTGCATCCAAGTGGATATATCAGCATATTCCAGAAAATGCGTATATTCTCTTTGAAACCGCAAACGTCGTGGACATTCCTTTCGCCACAAGCAACCAACAATTAACAACAAACAATTATCAATTGATCGGTTTTAATTTCTATGATCTTGATGAAAATCCTCTTCTTCAAGGACAATTAGACAATCATATAAAGAGAGCAGATTATATTTTTATTCCCTCCAGAAGAATTTTCAAAAATCACCCTGCGGAAAAATATCCTCTGCTTACCAACTATTATAACAACCTTTTTTCAGGTGTTTCTGGATTTCAAAAAGTAGCAGAGTTTACTTCCCATCCTCGCATAGAGCTTTTTGGGAAAACACTTTTGGAATTTCCCGATGAAAGTTCCGAGGAAACCTGGACAGTCTTTGACCACCCGGTAATTAGAATTTATCAGAGAATTTAATACAAAAAATTCAAGATTTCGGTAACAAGTGCAGGTGGGTCAGAGTAACAAGGTGTTGACAAAAGTGATATTTTATTCTACAATTGGTAGTAAATTTTACTAATTCTGGAATAAATATGGAAAAACGAGTGCTTGAAGTGCTTAAAGGTGCGCCCTATTTTACCAAGCAAAACATCGGGCTGGCTTTGCAGAAAGACGGCGAAGACTTGAATTATTGGATCAAAAAACTTCGCGCTCAAAAAATGCTCATAACTCTTAAAAAGGGCATGTATATCTCATCGTACTATCAAGATATGATTTCTCAAAATCCTTCCGATAAAGAACTTTATCTTATGTATTTGGCTAATGTTTTGCGTTCTCCCTCATATGTTTCGCTCGAATTTATTCTCTCGCGATACAATATTATTCCCGAAGCATCCTTTGCAGTAACCTCAATCACCACCAAATCTTCACGCGTATTTTCTTCAGCGTTTTCCTCATTTATCTACCGTAGCATAAAAGAAGAACTTTTTTTTGGATACGAAAATCAGTCGTTTAAGGATAAAACAATAAGAGTTGCTTCAAAAGGCAAAGCGCTTTTTGATTTTTTGTATCTTAAAAACTTTAAGACAACGGGAATTATGAAAAGATATTTATTAGAAGAGGGAAGAATTAATTGGGATATTTTTGAAGAAAAAGACACAATTGATTTTATGCGGGCGGTTGCTAGCGCATCATCAAAAAAAATGCAATTGATAACCGAACAGCTCAAAAAAGAACACCTTCTATGATAACACAGGCGCTTACCAGTATTGTTGAGAAAAATAAAAACACTACCAATAGTTTCTTTATACGTACTTTACTTAAAGAAGCTCTTCAGAATTATATATTGAATTTTATGTATAACGATCAGATCTACAAAAAACTGTTTTTTACCGGAGGTACCTGCCTTCGTAAGATATATGGACTGCCGCGTCTTTCCGAAGATTTAGATTTTGATTTTTTAGGTGAATTGGATATCCAATTATTTGCTCAAAAGACAAAGACGTATTTCGCTGAAAAATTACAGTACTTGGATATTAAAGTAAAAATCAGTGGCAATAACAATACGATTTTTTTTAAATTCCCTATTCTTGAAAAAATAGGGTTGGTAAAAAATGCATCAGACGCATCAATGCTTTTTGTACGATGCGATTTTTCAAAAGAGACTACGGGTATTTTTAAGACGGAGGTAAACTCTATTTCTACCGGTGAGTTTACTTTTTATGCTCTTTCATATAATCTGCCGACGCTTTTTGCCAATAAAATCATCGCTTTTTTGTCTCGCGAATTTTTCAAGGGAAGCGCGCAATCAATCCCTTTTAAGGGACGGGATGTGTTTGATTTAGTTTGGTTTATCGAACAGTCAGCAAAACAAAGTTTTTCACTTCAACCTTACTGGGAGCGCATATTTAAAATGCTTGACCTGCAGACCAAAAACGAGGTAGTGCAGGCGGTAAAAAAGAAAACAGAAATGCTTGATAAAAAGAGTGTTTATACGGACCTCCTGCCGTTTATAGAATCAACTGACGTTGTGCAAAATTTTACAGAGAATTTTGCGGCAATTATCAAAAGCAAGCTGATTAATTTTAAAGATTATCCTGATAGTTAGATTGAAAATATCTTATGCGCAATATCCGCAATTTTGCCATCATTGCTCATGTGGATCATGGGAAGTCTACGCTGGCTGACAGGTTTCTGGAGTTAACCGGCGTTGTTATACAGGGCAAACATAACGAGCAGTATTTGGACAGAAATCCAATTTCTCGGGAGCGCGGTATCACAATCAAACTTGCTCCCGTGAGAATGGAGTATAAGGGATATGTTCTCAATTTGATTGATACGCCGGGACATGTTGACTTTTCCTATGAAGTGGAGCGCACGCTTGCATGCGTGGAAGGAGTCATACTTCTCGTTGACGTGACTCAAGGTATCCAGGCACAGACTATCGCGCATGCGCGCAAAGCTATTGAGCTAAATCTGAAGATCATTCCGGTCATCAACAAAATCGATGTGCTGGGAGCGCATATTGAAGAGATAAAAAAAGAGTTGGCGCAATTTTTGGAAGTTGAGACAGAAACGATTTTTGAAACCTCGGCAAAAACGGGTCACGGAGTAAAAAAACTACTCGAGGCTGTAATTGAAAAAATACCAGCTCCTCATGGGGTGAAAATCCAAGATCAGCAAAAGAAAACCGATCCAGGATTGTCAATACAGGCGTTGATTTTTGATTCTTACTTTGATTCATATCAAGGGGTTATTGCTTTTGTCAGGATATTTGGCGGCGAAGTAACCCCGGGAAAACGCGTGAAATTATACGCAACAAACACGGATTTTGAGATAAAGGAGGTGGGTATTTTCACACCTGACATTTCGCGCTGGGAAAAGTTAGGTCAGGGAGAGATAGGATATATCGTCACCAATCTCAAAGATATTCATTTGGTGCGAGTTGGCGACACGATCACGGAATACAAAAATCCCTCCCCTCCTCTTTCTGGATATCGCAAAGTGAAGCCAATGGTGTACGCTTCAATTTTTCCCACAGATCCAAACGAATATGTGCGATTAAAAGAATCAATGGAGAAACTAGTTTTGAGTGACGCTTCAGTTGATTTTGAGCCTATTTACAGTGCTTCTTTGGGTTCTGGTTTGCGTGCAGGTTTTCTCGGATTGCTGCATGCTGATGTGGTGCGCGAACGGTTGGAGCGTGAATTTCACGTGAGCCTTATCTTGACTCCTCCATCAGTTGAATATAAAGAAAACACAGAGGGCGCAAATAGAGGTCAACACAAAAGCTTTGCAGAGCCGATTGTTGAGGTGACCATCGTTACCCCACAAGAATTTACCGGCCGTGTCATGAGATTTTGTGAGGAGTCGCGAGGAGTTTTTTTGACGATGGACAATAAAATACATACGTATTTGGTTTACCAAATGCCTCTTGCTGAACTTATTACTTATTTTTACGACCGATTAAAAACTATTACATCAGGATATGCATCGATAGATTGGAAATTTGTAGAATATCGGCCGGTTGATGCAGATCTTCTGACTATTCTTCTCAATGGTGATCCCGTCAGTGAATTTTCTGAATTTGTGGTGGCGGAGCGATCTTTCGAGCGTGCACGAGAGTTCACACAAAAGCTTCGTGATCTTATCCCTCGCCAGCAATATGAGGTGAAGATTCAGGCTCAATATAAAGGGAAAATTATCGCTTCCGAACGCATTGCGCCTTTTCGCAAAGATGTGACGGGTAAACTATATGGCGGTGATCGCACACGTAAGGATAAGTTGCTTGAAAAACAAAAAAAAGGTAAAAAAATGCTCAAAAACATCGGCCGAGTCGAAATTCCCAAGGAAGTTTTTTTCAAGTTATTTAAACCTTGATACCTCGATATGAAAAAGACGCTCATGCAAAAAGACCAGTATAAAGTAATGTATGAGGTTGAAGATATATTATGGTGGTACAAGAGCCTGCGAAACGTTATTTTTTCTGCTATTAAACGGCTACCTATTTCTCCTCCCAAAATTCTCGATGTTGGTTGTGGTACGGGGAAAACCATGGAATTTTTGAAAAGCAAGGGATATGCTGTCTCTGGGTTTGATCTTTCGGCAGAGGCGGTTTCCTTCTGTAAAAAGCGCGGCCTTTCAGATGTGACGGTTGATGATGTGCGTACGACTCCTTTTGCTGATGGATTATTTGATATTGTTCTTTTGAGTGATGTTTTGGGCATTTTCCATCATCGCGATAGAGAAAAAACAATTCTTGAGGCGTATCGCGTTTTGAAAAAGGGAGGATATCTGATTGTTCAGGCCTCGGCATTTGAATTTTTACGGTCTTCTCACGATGAAGTAAGTCGTTGGGTAAAGCGTTTTACCAGGCGCGAACTTGAAGAATATTTTCCCAAAAACAAATGGCACAAGATAAAATCATCCTATCGCATTTTCTTTCTTTTTCTGCCGGTTGTTTTCATCAAGCTGATGAGAAAAGTGACGGAAAGAGCTAAAAAAAAGCCCAAAGGTGATCTGACACTGCCTCCTGTTTTGGTTAATGGATTTTTGTACCTTCTGCAATGTCTTGAAGACGCACTTTTTCGATACCTTGATTTTCCTTTTGGCACTTCGTTGTTTCTTGTTGTGAAAAAAAAGTGAGAGAACTAAAACTGCATTTTTTGTGCCTCATATAAGTTATACATGAGATAGGCTATATCAAGGGGTCCTACACCTCCGGGAACGGGTGTATAAAAGCCGGCAATATCTTTGATTTCCTCTTCATTATAGTCTGCTTTCCACATGTCTCCTTCTTTTCGTATCCCTACACTGATAAGGACGACTCCCTGTTTGAGGTTTTCTGCGCGTATGACTTTTTTTCCGACCGCAGAAATGATGATATCGGCTTCTTTGAGGAAAAGTTGGGTATTTGGGGTATTGCTCCTGATATTGATAAAATGGATATGATTGTTGGTAAAGACTTTTGCGATGGGTTTTCCTCCTGTTTCGCCCCTTCCCACAATTACAATTTTTTTTCTCTTGAGAACTCTCTTGAGAGCTGTTCCATCCTTCTTTTCATCATAGAACAAGGAGGCTGCCGTTTCTTTACTGCGCGGGATATACACATATTTGAGTACAGTGAGTACTGCCCGTGCGATAGGAGGAGTGAATGGCGATTTGTCCTTATGTCCTTCGATTTCTTTCTCACGTGGAATATAGTCATATAATGATTCTGTAGCAAGAGAACAGGGAAGTGGTTGTTGGATGATGATTCCTGTTGTCTGATGCTCTGCTGCAGTTTTTCTCAATGTATTTGCGAAGTCTTCAAATTCGGGGCAATACCGAAAATGGGAAAGTTCATATAGTCCGTTGATTCTTTTGACGGTCCTTTTTTTCGCATCGACAAAAGAAAGACTGTTATTGTCGCCTTCGACCAGAAAAACACTCAACGTCGGCTTTTTTTTGTATCGTTTTATTTTTTTCGCGATATCCAAAAGCAAAATATCCGCGATTCTCTTCCCATCTATTTTCATAAAGTTGTTTCAAAACCGATCCTACATAAATGTAGCGGAGCTTACCCGATCAGATTTATTGGAAAATCTCATAAGTATAACTCCTTTTGCTGTACGCGAGAGTGTAGGAATGGTTTTTACGGGGGTTTTCACTACCTGACCTTTGCGTGAAGTAATGATGATGGTTTTTTCCTCATCATCAATGATCTGGGAGAATATGATCTGTCCGGTGCGTTCGTCAATATTGGCGATTTTCACTCCTTTTCCTCCTCTTTTTTGCTGGCGAAAATATTTGATGAATGTTTTTTTGCCGATCCCTTTTTCGGAAATCACGATCAATTTTTTATCTGCTTCTTCTTTATTAAATATGTCCACCGATGTGACAAAATCTCCACCTTCAAGTTCAATCCCCCGCACGCCAATACTGTTTCTGCCGGTTGGGTTGACATTTCCTTCAGGGAAAACGATTGATTTTCCCCTTCGCGTTGCAATAACCACCATTTTTTTACGGTTGGTGATATGTGCCCAGAGCAGTTCGTCATTTTCTACCGTTCCATTAGTCTTATGTGTTTCGAGTTTGATGGCAATAATACCGCTTGAGCGGATGGTAAAAAATTCCGACAGTGGTGTTTTTTTGACTGTCCCGAACTTCGTACACATGAGGGTAAATAATGCATTGCGATCAGCCGTTTGAAATTCTTTGCTATTATAGGTAAGTATAGAGGTCACTTTTTCATCTCCCGATATAGTGATGACGTTGACCAGAGCTTTTCCTTTGGAAGTTCTTGTCCCTGTGGGGATCTCCCACACGCGCGTCTGATACACTTTGCCTTTATTGCTGAAAAAGAGTATAGAGTCATGTGTCATGGCTGATGTAATGTAATAGACGTTGTCCTCTTCTTTGGTTTCAAACCCGGATACTCCTTTTCCTCCCCGTTGTTGCACTTTAAACGTCTCTTTTGGTATCTGTTTCACATACCCTTCTTTGGTCAAAATGACGATAACTTCTTTGTTTTCTATAAGTTCCTCATCTGAAAATTCTCCGGGGCGGTATTTGACGATTTTGGTTTTTCGCTCATCGCCGTATTTTTCTTTCAACTCAAGCAGTTCTTTTTTAATGACTTTTAAAATTTTCAAAACATCAGCAAGAAGTCCTTCAAGATAAGCGATCTTCTCTCTCAAGCTCTTAAGTTCATCCTCTATTTTATTGCGTTCAAGACCGGTCAGACGTTTCAGCTGCATGTCAAGGATTGCTTGTGCTTGAATCTCACTCAACTTAAATTTTTTCACCAGCTGTATTTTTGCCTCCGGTTCATTTTTTGATTTTTTGATAAGATCAATGATTGCATCAATGTGGGAGAGGGCGATCAAAAGCCCCTCCAGGATGTGAGCACGCGCTTTTGCCTCTTTGAGCTCAAATTCTGATCGTTTTGTGACAGTTTCCACCCGATGTTTCACATATTCGCCCAAAATAGTGGGAAGCGAAAGCGTGTGTGGTGTGCCGTCAACGAGCGCCACCATATTGATGGGAAAACTCGTCTGAAGTTCTGTATATTTGAAAAGATTGTTGACGACTTTTTTGTAGGCAGCGTCTCGCTTAAGTTCTATCACGACACGTATTCCCTCACGGTCAGACTCGTCTCGAATATCTGAAATCCCAACGATTTTTTTATCTCGCACCAATGTGGCGATTTTTTCAACGAGATGGGCTTTATTTACCTGATAGGGCAATTCGGTGACGATAATAGCCTCTTTACCTTTGCCGACCGTTTCGCTCTCTATTTTTGCCCGTATCAAAATTTTACCCTTTCCAGTTGCGTATGCTTGTTTGATATCAGAGGCTCCATAGATGATGCCGGCGGTTGGGAAATCAGGGCCTTTGATGTGGACGAGTAGTTCATCAAGTGTGGTGGCAAAGGTCAGTTTTTCTGCGCTAATGGCTGTATAATTTGCCCCTGATGATTTTTTTACTCCTTTTTCTATTTTTGCCGCATCAATCATGAGAGTCAGTCCATCAATGATCTCGGTTATGTTGTGCGGTGGAATTTTGGTTGCCATACCGACTGCAATACCTTCAGCTCCCATGAGAAGAAGATTGGGCAGTTTACCGGGCAGATACTGCGGTTCAGTAAGGCTTCCATCAAAATTATCACTGACCGGAACAGTTTCTTTATCAATATCAAAAAGCATTTCTTCAGCGATTTTCGTAAGTTTGACTTCTGTATATCGCATGGCAGCAGGAGGATCTCCATCAACCGAGCCAAAATTTCCCTGTCCCTTAATGAGGGGATAGCGCATAGAGAAATCCTGCGCCATACGGACAAGCGCCTCATATACTGGAGCATCTCCATGAGGATGATATTTGCCAAGCACCTCTCCGACGACTTTTGCTGATTTTGAAAAGCGCGCTCCCGCAGTGAGTCCGAGCCGATACATAGCATACAAAATTCTCCGATGTACCGGTTTGAGGCCGTCACGCACATCAGGAAGAGCTCGAGACACGATGACAGACATGGCATAGTTGAGATATGCCCGTTTCATTTCCGATGAAATTTCGGTTGACTCAATGACGATATTTTTTTGTTCTTCAGCCATAGGTTTTTCTTACTTAAATCGGATCTATTTCAGCGCTTTTTTTACTGCCGCGTATGCCGCGTCTTTTGCTAAAAATTTGCGTGTTTTTACCCATTTGCCCGGCTCAATTTCCTTATAATGGTCAAAAAAATGCTTTATTTTATTTTTGATTGCCTCTCCTATTTCATCGATATCGGAAACGTAGGCATAAAAAGGATCTACTTTGACCGTAGGGACAGCAAGAATTTTCGTATCAATACCCTCCTCATCTTCCATCTCAAGCATGCCAATGGGGCGGCACGGTATGACTACACCGGGGGCAACTGATTGTGACGAAAGGATCAACACATCAAGCGGATCTCCATCCTCCGCCTGCGTACCAGGGACGAATCCATAATTAAAAGGATACTGCATGGCAGTATATGAAAACCGATCCACGAAAATGATCTCTGATTCTTTATCAAGTTCATACTTGATTGATGAGCCTTGGGGGATTTCTACAAATACGTTAACCTCGTGTGGAGGATTTTTTCCCGCAGTCAGTTTTTTCATACTATTTTATAAATTAAAAAAAAGCCGAGTAATTTCGGCATAATGTATAACCGTTAAATATCAAGATTTGCTGCTCGCGCATGAGTGGTGATGAATTTTTTGCGCGGCGGCACTTCATCCCCCATCAACATTGAAAATGTCGCATCTGCTTCTTCTGCATCCTCGATAGCGACTACTTTCAGCAGTCGTTTTTCCGGTATCATGGTGGTGTCGGCAAGCTGATCAGGATTCATCTCTCCAAGTCCTTTGTATCGTTGGATGATAGGTTGATATTTGTTTTTTTTGAGCTCCCTGTGCATGACTCTCTCTTTTTCTTCATCAGAATACGCATAAAAAAAAGAACGTCCCAGTTGGATTTTATACAGAGGTGGATGTGCGATAAATAGGTGTTTTTTCTCGATAATATCTTTGAGATGACGATAAAAAAATGTGAGAATGAGTGTGCGGATATGTTCTCCATCAACATCAGCATCGGTCATGATGATAATTTTGTGATACCGAAGTCTTTTATAGTCTATACTTTCTCCAATTCCCATGCCAAGGGCAACGACGAGGTCTTTTAACTCCTTAAACGAAAGGACTTTATCAAGATAGCTTCGTTCGGTATTGAGGATTTTGCCACGAAGGGGCAAAATCGCCTGGAAAAGGCGGTTTCGTCCCATCTTGGCTGATCCGCCTGCCGAGTCGCCCTCGACTATAAATAATTCTGATTTTGATGGGTCTTTTTCTTGGCAGTCTGCAAGTTTCCCCGGGAGTGTTGCTCCCTCAAGTGCTCCTTTTCGAAGCACTGCATCTTTGGCAGCTTTTGCAGCCAATCGTGCGCGTTGGGAAATGAGGATTTTTGCAAGGATTTCTTTTGCCACGCGCGGATTTTCTTCAAAAAACATATCAAGCGCTTTGTTTACTTCCTGTTGTACGATAGTTTGTACTTCTGCATTGCCCAATTTTGTTTTTGTCTGGCCTTCAAATTGGAGATTGCTTGAGGGCATTTTGATATAGACAATTGCCGCAAGGCCTTCGCGCACATCCTCGCCGGTGAATGAATCATCGCTCGTTTTGATGTAGCCTTCTTTACGAGCATAATCGTTTATTGCCTTGGTAAGAGCCATTCGAAAACCGGTAAGATGCGCTCCTCCTTCGTGAGTGTTGATGACATTGACGAATGAAAGGACGTTTTCGGCGACTGCATCGTTGTATTGGATCGCAATTTCAATTTCTTTATCTTCTACCTGTCGTTTGATAAAAAGGGGCGCATGTAGTACTTTCTTATGTTTGTTGAGGTCCTTGAGAAGCGATAATATGCCACCGTCGAAATAAAAACCGCAGAGTTCCCCATCGCGTTTATCCTCAAGGGTGAAATAGACATGTGAAATAAGATATGCTCGCTCTTTCAGTTGTTTTTTTACCTGTTTGAATGCGAGTTCGATACCTTCTTTGAAAGTTGTTTTATCGGGGAGAAATGATACGGCAGTGCCGCGCTTAAACGGGTTTGGAATTTTGGCCTCATCAACTTTTTTGACAGCTGTTTTGGGAATGCCGATTGCGTATTCCTGGCGATGCAGTTCTCCTCCCCGTTTCACCTCGACAATGGTGTGGGTTGAAAGCGCATTGACCACAGATGCTCCCACGCCGTGTAGGCCTCCGGATATTTTATAGGTCTTTCCATCGAATTTGCCTCCTGCATGGAGTTTTGTCATGACGATCTCGAGAGCGGATTTTTTGTACTGTGGTATCGCGTCAACCGGAATACCGCGTCCATCATCAACGACAGTAAGGTATCCATTTTTTTCAAGGCGTACGATGATATGATGTGCGTGTCCTCCCAGCGCCTCATCAATTGCATTATCCACAATCTCTGAAAGACAGTGGTACACGCCGGCGAGCGAGGTGGTGCCAATATACATTGCGGGGCGCTTTCTGACGGGCTCAAGTCCTTCAAGGACCGTAATAGATGATGCTCCATAATCTGACTTTGAAGATGTTGTAGGCATAATTATTATTATACCTTATTTTTAGCCTATTATCAACAGTAAGAAGGGATTAAACCTCCATGAGGAGTTCTTTGAGGGATTTGGGTCGGCGTTCTTCTTTTTCTATCTTTTTCGTCTTTTTCGTCTTGACGCGTTCCTTCAATTTTGTTGCTGTTTCTTGTTTTTTCTGAAACTTCCCAACCTGTCCCAATGTATCAATATATCGCTTTTCGCCTGTGTAGAGAGGGTGGCATTTGTAGCACACCTCTACATGGATTTCCTGTTTTGTTGATCCCGTCACAAAGGTGTTCCCACATGAACATACTACTTTTGTGTCAGTGTGAAAAGTGGGGTGGATTGATGGTTTCATGGGTGTAAATTATTATCCGAACATTAATTTACTATGGTAAATACGGCGTTTAAATGGATCAAGCATGAGTCCAAAACTTTCAAGCGTTGTCACGCCCAAAAGTGCGGTGTCGCCTTTGTTCCCCAAGACCACTGGAACAGCCAGTTCTTTATCTTCAAATCTGATGAGGGCGTTTCCTAGTTTTCTTTTGATCAAACGACCATCGGCTAAAGAAAATTCTTGTACGTATATTGGTTTCAGTTCCAATTTTTTTACAATTTCAAGGGGGAGAACGGTGAAATGAGCTCCTGAATCAACTAAAAAATTCTCCTCTGTTTGTTTCATAGTGTCATAAATATTTTTGACAATCAGTTTGATAAATATCACACCCATATACACTCAATTATAGCAGAAATATGCTCATTGTGTTAAACAAAAATTTTCTCCCACCTTCCTTGTCCGATGACATCCTCCAAATTATAAAAGCTTTTATTTATGCGGTGATCAGTGAGGCGGTTTTGGGGGAAATTGTAGGTGCGGATTTTCTCCGCCCGCTCGCCCGTGCCGACGTTTTTTACATATGAAAAAACCAACCCTTTTTTCTTTTCCTCTTCAAGCTGGTACAGTTTTGCGGCTAAAAGATTAAGGGCGATTTGTCGGTTGGCCTGTTGGTATCGTTCTTGTGAGCATGTCACCACGATGCCGCTTGGTTTGTGCGTCAGGCGCACTGCAGTTTCAACTTTGTTGACATTTTGGCCGCCGTGTCCACCGCTTCGGGTGAATTGCCACTCAAGATCGGAGGGGTTTATACGATAGTCTGATTGTACTATCTCGGGAAGCACCACAACGATCGCCGTTGAAGTATGGACCCGTCCGCGGCGTTCAGTTTGGGGGATGCGCTGGACCCGGTGGACGCCCGTTTCTTTTTTAAAGAGATTGAATACATTTTCACCTTTTATCTTCACGACATTTTCGTCAATGAGCGTGGTTTTGAAATTGTTTTTCTGCGCATATTTGATATATGAGCGCAGCAAATCCCGCGCCCAGATTTTCGCTTCTTCTCCTCCGACACCTCCTGAAACCTCGACGATAGCGCTATTTGAGTTGATATTCATCCTCCTATTATAGCAGGCAAATAAGCAACATGTATTTTATGTCGATTTTTTTATTCTCGATCTGTTATAGTCTTTTTTAAGGGTCAAAAAAGCTGTGAAAAAGAAAAAATGGCTGATTATCATCATTGGAGGGTTTTTCGTGCTTGGAGCGTTTTTCCTAAAGGGAGGGAGGAAACAACAGTATGTTTTTTCCTCAAGCACATGTCCACTGCCGCAGGGAGGAGGAAAAATCGTATCCATTCCGGCAAACACGGATTGGGTTTCTGCGATCAGTGGACTGAAACCAGGAGATGTGGCGCAACTTGAGGCAGGAACATATTATCCGACTGGTAAAAAGATTACAGTATCGGGAACAGCAAATGAGCCAATTACCATATGTGGTTCTGGATATTTGGAGACGACGATCAATGGAAATAAAGGATCAGCAGCTCTTCGTATTGACAAGAGTAACTATGTCGTACTGCAAAATGTCCAAGTGACCAACCCTTCCCCGATTGGCAATCCGCTTGATCCGGATGATCCTGCGCATACCTATTCCAATACCGCCCGTCATAAGCTTCCTCCTACTGACCCGGGATACAGTCCGCTCGCTGAAGGAATTGTAATTCAAGGCGGCAGTTCCTATATTACCATCAAAGACTCATACTTTCATGACGTTGCCACACGCGGCATTATTATTAGTTCAAGCTATTCTCATGATGTGCTTATTGAGCATAATATGTTTCTTCACGTGGGAGATGATACGGCATCTGCGGATATTTCTGTTGGCGGAGAAGCCACAGAAGTTACGTTGCGAGAGAATCTCCTCGGGGGCAATGTTGATGGAGCAATCATTGATGGAGTGGGTACAGGGCATCTAGTGGATCGAAACCTTATAGTTTCTCACAATTGGGAAGATGGGATAGACATCAAAGGTCATCGTCCCATATCTTTGTATTCAATTCCATCATCATATCCTCCATGACCATGAATGATGTTTTCATACACCTTGACATAGTCTGAATCATTCTGTACCGTAATACCACTAAAATGGACTTTATGGCCATAGATCACGTTGTGCTGCACTATGCTCCACGGATATTCACTCCCTAAGGGAGCGGGAATAGTTATCTTTGGGCGAGAACATCCTGTTGATAATGATCGCGTGGTATCAAATGTGCATGTTGTTGGCAATTGGCTTGATGGATATGGAAAAGGAGGAAGAGCTATCTCTTTAAGCACGACGTCCGATCCTGATGGTGCGATCCCGATAAAAGATGTATGGATACTCCACAATATTATCACTGATTATGACAAATACGCTGTTTTATATCAACCGACAGATAATATATTAATGGCTCTAGACTAGAATAGCATAAGCTATACTAGTAGTAATGATTGTCAGAGCAAGTAAAATCGGCGATTTCAAACTAAAAAAACTTATTTGGCATTTTGTTGTTGATATTGATGCTACAAAAACAAGTCTTATCGTACGA
>DATDXN010000025.1:0-17521 GCA_035289305.1 Patescibacteria group bacterium | reverse complement strand
ACGAGCCGTTATCGCCACACGTGCGTGCCTCTCCTGATATTGCCTTTTGTTTTGCAATCATGAGTGTCTCAACAAATTTTTTAGTCTCTTCATCAAGTTTCTTTGACTCATTAAATTGCCAATACCCCGCCAAGGAAATACCCGAGAAAACAAGGATAATGACCGCAGCAATCAAGACTTCAATAAGAGTAAACCCGCTCAAATTTTTAGTAAAATTTGTTCGGGTGAAGCCTTTCTTTACCTGACACATATATGACTTCATCGCACTCCATAGGGACCAACGCAGTAATTACAATTGATTGGAGTTGTACTCCCTGGATCATCACACTGTCCGACAACTGAAATTCCCCCAGGAAGGGATACGCATGAGGCAGGAGAGGGAGGAATTTCAAGAGCTGCGGCAATAACATAATCAGCCTTTGCGGCTGTCACATAATAATAACTCCGCGTTGTGCATTGAGGATCTTTGGGAATAGTGGCAAGATAGGTAATTGATCCTGATACTAATCCGCTCGTCACGCTACAATCAACTGTCACCGAAGGATATGAACCATAGTCACTTCTCCATTGTTCAAACGCAGCACGCATCTGTTCTATATCGGATTTGCGCCGCGCGTCCCGAGAGCTTCTGTTGAGTGATGAGTACGATACAACACCTGCCACAGCAAGAAGCATGATGATAGAAGCAACAATCAGTATCTCAAGAAGCGTAAACCCGCGTGTTTTTTGTTTTCTCATGTTTATTGTTGGTTCTTCACACAACAACTTGTATTGGTAGTATTGCAGCTTGATGTGGCAGTCTCAAGATATGCGCCTCCCCCCACATCAGGGGGGCAAACTGTATAGGAACTAACTGTACAATTGATACATTGATAGCCGCCTGTCACGAGCGGATCATTGGGATAGGTGATAAGCACGTCTGAAGAAGAACATGACGTAAGGGTATTGCCTGACGTAAGAAAGCTTGTCCCACCAGCAGTCACCGGATACTGATATCCACATATTGAGAAATACTGCTCAAACGCATTTTGTATATCGCTCAAGTGCGTGACTCTTTTTGCGTCGCGGGACTTTTTTTGCGCTGTGGTGAAAGATACCACTCCGATTGTCGAAATAAGCGCGATAATACCAACAGAAACTAATAGTTCCAAAAGAGTGAATCCACCGCATCTAACGCGGCTGGTAAATCCGCCTATTTTTTTCATAAAAATTTATGGCTCATGTAATTCATATTTTCTACCGCTTGAACAAACATATGCAGCATCACAATCTCCCACAATACTATCAGCATCTGCGGTGTTTTCAATACATGTACATAATGTATATTTCAGCTTTTTACCTCCTAGTCCTAGATCGTCATTTCGATAATAATAATAGACTTGTGGAATTTTCAATGGATCTCCCGGGACTTTTTGCAAATATATATTTCCCGTACAGGTTCCTATTGGCTCGCCATTTATACCCGGAGTGCCCGATGACCAACAACTGGTATTTGGTGTGCCGAGAAATGTACCATTCTCGGGAAATTCAGGAGGATATTTATCCTGCCGGTACAATTCAAGCGCTTTTTGTATTTGCCGTAAGTCAGATTTGCGCCGTGCATCCCGTGCATTTTCCCGCACTCCCGCAATATCAAAACCGGAAAACGCGATAACAAACGCAATGACACTAATAACAATCAAAAGTTCAATGAGCGTGAATCCTTTCTTATATCTCATATATATTACCATACTATTATTTATGCATACTGTCAATAAGAAAAGGAAAGAAAATTCTCTTCAAATACAATCACAATGTGCATGGTTTGAAAAATTCGGCTCCACCGCCTGCTACGCAATAGTTATGATCAGGAAAACACTGGTCACAACCGGGACGCGCATTTGGATTTGTTACGTCTTCAAGACGAGCAGAAAGCATATATGCATTTACGATACTATTGGTTGAAGTAACATTGTAATTAATCTCGTTTACCACTGGTTCATATGTATAGTAATACTCGCTATTGTTGAGCGGATCAAGCGGAAGTGTAAGAATGAACGAGGGTTTGATTTTAGCCAAACCAGAAGGAGCCCATGTTACGCCGGTAGGATTACATGATGGACCTGTACTATCTCCTCTTGACGTATCACAAAAATAGTCGGGAGGATATTGTCCATAGGTATGAAAATATTCCTCGAGTGCTGTAGATATTTTTCTTAGGTCATTGATGCGTTTGGCATCACGTGCTCGCATTCTAATCGTCGATACATTTATGTTTATAAAAAGCGCTATAATAAGAAAGCTGATAATTCCAATAACGATCAGCAATTCAACCAGTGTAAACCCGCTTATGTTTTTTTCTTCATAATAACTTCTGTACATAAAATTACTCGGGCCTATATCCCGGAGTACAATCTACCTTAAATAACACTTTTCCTCCGGACACACAATAATCATGCGTAGTCATACATCCATTGCATGCAGGAATCCTCGCTTGATTTGTCTCATCTTCAAGCTTGGCTGAAAGTATATATGAACATATTGCATTTGCTCCAAGACAAGAAGTGCCTAATTGCGTGAGATTTGATTTGCTGACAGGTTCGTAATAGTATACATGCGGCCACGTATTGAGCGGATCAACAGGAACTTCTTGCATAAATTTTGGCTCAAGTAAGGTGATGCCTTTTGGATTGCTGCTCCATGTTGTCCCTATAGATGCTTTAAGGGCATCTTTACAACCATTACCGGATGAATCTACTCGTCCCTTTGAAGTATCACAATGATCGAGATCTTCTGGATATTTTCCATTTACATTAAAGTAAGCTTCAAGCGCTGTCGCGATTTTTTTGAGATCATTGATGCGTTTGGCATCACGAGAACGTCTCCGTATGGCGGAGATATCGATCGCTATCGAAAGTGTAATGATCAGAAAACTAATAATGCCGATAGTAATAAGAAGCTCAACGAGTGTAAATCCGCCGAATCGGCGGGTAAAACTTCTTTTTTTATGCTTCATATTTCTCATACTACATGATTATGTCATTGTTTTGTCAACAAGAGAATGCTGTCGAGCACTATATGCAAGATGATCCATGGTCATCTGCGCATGCACATTATTATCACGTATCAGACTTCGACAACGGAGGGTCTCTTTTATCATATTAATAATGACTTGCGCTGTTTTTGTCTGTAGTTTCTTTTCTTTTATATGCTGGGAACAGGCATGAAGAATCATATCACACAAAGAAAGCGCTTTTTCTTTCGTCATTACTGTATCGCGAAAGGAAAATATATCGGCAAAGGAAAACGCATCATGCTTTGTTTTTTCCCCTTTAACTCTCACTATTTTTGCCCGCGAAAGAAGCGTGGGAGTAAGTTTTCCTATCTCGCGGATAATCATGATAAAAAATGTATGAGTTGATTTCTCTTCAAGGGTTTTTAAGAAAGCATTTTGAGCTTCTTTGCGAGCAGTGTCAAAATCATACAGGATAAAAAGCCTATCCATCGTGGCTATTCCCCGAGTAAAAACAGCAATTTCTCGTATTTGATCAATCGTAATCCCCATCCCACTTTTGCGATATCGAAACACATACGAGGGTTGAATCTTATTAAGACTGATAAATCTCTCTATATATTCTTCAGAGTCTGTATCTTTTTGTATAACAAGTACTATAGGAAATGACATATGCTATGTCTTGCAATTTTTGCCTTTTTTCATTATAGTGAAAAAATATGAATGTTCCAACGAAAGTTTTTCTCAATCTCCTTGTGGTGGCAAAAGCTATATCGCAACAAGAAGCAGACCGCCTTGAGATCGAATCTCTTCAAAAAAATATCCCCATAGATAGCTATACCTTGACAAACTCAAAAGCGCCACGAGAGGAAGTGCTTAAGGCAAAAGCAAAAATATTCAACACAGCATGGAAAAATGTAGAAACCATTCCTATTGCTCCCCAGGTGCTTGCTCTTGTCCCCGAGTCAATCGCGCGAAAATATACTGTCATTCCCTTTGAGTTGGATAAAAAAGGTGATGCTGTCAACGTTATCATGGAAAATCCTCTTGATCTGCAAGTGATAGATTTCTTAGAGAAAAAAACCGGTAAAAAAATAGTGCCGTTTATGGGGCTGGGAGAGGATATTAGAAAAGTGGTTGACACATTTTATAGCCAGGGTATATCCCCTGATGTATCAGCAGCCTTAAAAGAAGTAGAACCAGAGATCAAAACCGTCAGCGACAAAACTATCGGGAACATTATAAAAGAAGCGCCAATTGCGAAAATTGTCTTCACGACACTCGAGTACGCAGTGCGAGGAAGAGCGTCAGATGTCCATATAGAACCACAGGAAAATGCCACACGAGTTCGCTATAGAATTGATGGAATTTTGCATGAAAAATTGAGTTTACCAAAAGAACTTCATGATGCGCTTATTTCTCGTATTAAAATTTTGTCAGGCATGAAAATTGACGAAAAACGCATACCGCAGGACGGACGGTTCAACTTCAAAACAGGCATTGAAGAGGTTGATCTTCGCGTCTCTTCACTCCCTACAGCCAACGGAGAGAAAATCGTGATGCGGCTTCTGAAAAAAACTGGCGGGATTCCATCGCTTATGGAGCTTGGACTTCGAGGTCCACAACTAAAAAGACTTGACGAAGGTATAAACAAACCATATGGTATCATTCTCGTCACCGGCCCCACCGGATCTGGAAAATCAACCACATTGTATTCAGTATTGTCGAAGTTGAACAAACCGTCAGTCAATATCTCCACTATTGAAGATCCGGTCGAATACATGCTTCCAGGCGTCAACCAAGTTCAGATCAACCCCGCAGCTGGTCTCACTTTTGCCACAGCACTCCGCTCATTTCTTCGCCAGGACCCAAACATCATTCTGGTGGGAGAAATTCGCGATAAGGAAACGACGCAACTTGCTATACAAGCCGCCCTTACGGGACATCTGGTTTTTTCAACCCTTCACACCAATGATGCAGCAACGGCAATTCCTCGTCTCATCGATTTGGGAGGTGAACCATTTTTGATCGCCTCGGTCCTCAATGTGTCTGTTGCACAACGGATATGTCGAAGAATATGTGCTCATTGTAAAACGTCCTATACTGCCTCACCAGAACTTGTAGCCAACATCAAAGAGGTGTTGGGAGATCTTTTACCAAAAAAGACGAGTGAGAGAAAAGAAATACCACTCTACAAAGGAACAGGTTGTATTGAATGCAATCATACTGGGTATTATGGCAGAATCGGCATTTTCGAAGTGCTGACCATCAGCGATACAGTCAATAAGATGATCATACAGCATACAACTGCCAAAGACATCGAAGTTGCAGGACGCAAAGAAGGTCTCATCATGATGAAACAAGACGGGTATTTAAAAGCTCTTGACGGCATCACAACCATCGAGGAAGTCTTGCGAGTAGCCGAGATATAGAGAATTAATTGCTATTTGACTTTTATTATAAATAGTTTTAGAGTAAAGATAGAGTATGGACATTCAAAAACTTTTAAAACTCACTATTGAAAGAAATGCCTCTGATTTGCATCTTGTACCGAATCATTATCCTGCGATACGAATAAATGGTCAACTTATACAATTGCGAACGCTTGAACTCCTTACTCCAAAATCAGCAGAAGTTATGATTTTGGCTATTTTACATGAAGAGCAGAGAGAAAACCTCATGGTGAATAAAGAGCTTGACTTAAGCTACAGTTTTGAAAGCTATCGCTTTCGGGTCAATGTCTATTTTTCAAAAGGCACCATGGCCGCATCGTTTCGCGTCATTCCTAAAAAGATAAAAACAATAGAAGAGCTTGAACTCCCAGCGCTTCTTCACGGATTCACTGACTTGCATCAAGCTTTTATCCTGGTAACTGGTCCCACAGGAGAGGGAAAATCAACAACACTTGCTTCAGTCATCAATGAAGTAAATACAAAACACTCTCGACATATTCTCACCATTGAGGATCCGATCGAGTACGTCTATTCCGAGGCAAAATCATTGGTATCGCAACGTGAAATCGGATACGACACGCATGCATGGAGTGTGTCTTTACGCTCTGCGCTTCGCGAAGACCCAGACGTCCTTCTTATTGGAGAAATGCGCGATTACGAAACGATTGCAATCGCACTCACCATCGCAGAAACAGGACATTTAGTTTTTTCCACCATTCATACCAATTCTGCTTCACAAACGATAGATCGTATCATTGATGTTTTTCCTGCTCATCAGCAAAATCAGATCAGAATACAATTATCACTCGTACTGAAAGCAATTGTATCCCAACGCCTCGTGCCCAATATTACCGGTACCGGACGCTTGCCAGCGTGCGAAATACTCATTAATAATTCCGCAATTTCTTCGATCATCCGTGAAGGTAAAACACACCTTATTGATAACGTCATTCAAACATCGTCTGACGAAGGAATGATACTCCTTGAAACATACTTATACAATATGTATATGCAGGGAAAAATCGGTAAAGAAACAGCGTTGTCGTATGCAATACGACCAAAAGAAATTACAAAACTCATTAAATAATGAAGTTCTCCTATAAAGCAGTCAAAAACGGCAGAACAGTAAGCGGGATCATTGAAGCTACTGATGAAACGAGGGTAAATCAATACCTCAAGCAAGAAAACCTGCTTGTCGTGGCAATTCGACCAAAAGGATCAACTTTTTTGCGATTTCTGCTTCCCCTCATTGAGAGAGTTTCTTTTTCTGATGTCGTCAACCTCACTCGACAACTTGCTATCATGCTTAATGCAGGTTTGACGCTCATCAATTGTCTGGATATTTTGAAAAAACAAATTACTAAGCCATCGCTTCGAAAAGTCATTACAAGAATTGATGATGATATACGGTCTGGCACGAGCTTTTCAAATTCGCTCAAAAAATTTGGCCATTTGTTTAGTCCGCTCTACATCTCTCTCATCAAGGCAGGAGAGGCATCAGGAAAACTTGATGAGGTGTTACTTCGGCTTTCTGAAAATCTTGAAAAAAAGAGGTTGCTCATTGGTAAAATCAAAGGAGCTCTCGTTTACCCTGCGGTGCTCATTGTGGGAATGTTTACTGTCATTTTCATCATGATCACCTTTGTCGTGCCCAAAATGCTTGAGATTTATGAGAATTTTGATGCAGAGTTACCGCCTCTTACTATGATTCTTATCAGTATTTCTAGTTTCTTCCAAAAATTTTGGCCGCTCGTCTTGATAGCGATTGCTATCCTTATTGTATTAGGATTAAATTTTGTCAAAACTCCACAGGGAAAAAGACTGTTTGATAATCTTGTATTCAAGATACCAATCATCAACAACGTACTCAAAATTTCTTTCCTTGTTGATACGACTCGGACCTTTTCTATTCTTGTAGGTTCCGGTGTCTCTATTCTTGATACGATCAACATCGTGAAAGAAACATCAAGCAACAGTATTTACCGCGGTGCATTCGCCAATATTTATAAAAAAATTGAGAAAGGCGAATCTCTGGGTCGCTCGTTTGACGAAGAGGGAATTTTTCCTCCCATTTTGGTGCAGATGGTCGCAGTAGGAGAAGAATCTGGACACCTTGATGAAACCTTGATGCGCATTTCCACCTATTTTGAAGCAGAATCTGAAATGGCAATAAAAGCAATGACGACGCTCATCGAACCGGTCATACTCGTTATTCTAGGCTTTGCGGTAGGATTTATCGTGTTTGCAGTCATCACTCCGATTTATGATTTGACGAGTTCAATACAGTAGAAGTTGAAAAAGTCCTTGACAAGCCATCCAAAAAATGTATATGATGATAAAAATATGTGGCACGTTACACGTTATACGGTAAAAAAATAGCATTTATTTTTTACTAGAAATATAAAAGGGGGTGAGTAAAAAATAAAATATGAAAAGACAAAAAAATGAAGGTTTTACATTAATTGAGTTGTTAATTGTTATCGGTATATTAGCAGTATTGGCAATCACCGTGCTTTTAGCCTTAAATCCAGCTGAAGCCCAGAGAAAAGCCAGAGACACGGGGCGTTTGAAAGACGTAGCAACCCTTCAAGCTATAGTAGATCAATATTTAAACGATAATGCTTCCACGACATCATTAATAGCAGGAGGGACAGTTTCAAGTAATATGAGAAGTAACAGTAGAGATTGCGCAACTGGTTGGCTTGGAGTTAACGTCTGCGGCTATGCACAACGATTACCGCAGGACCCAAATGTGAATACCACGCGGCAATATACAACCGATGCTGGAATTACATCCGCTGGAATAATGTATTATGGGGTAGCTACACAAAATGGCACCTATAAGATTTGTGCGCGTCAAGAAAGTCAATCTAATGCGTCAAAAATTACTAATACAGCTGATGGAGGCAGTGCAACCAACTGGTATGAAGTAGGATCCAACCTCACTCTTGCCTGTCCATAATAAGAGATGGATTTTTAATAAAGAAACCCCTTTACAAAAAAGGGGTTTCTTTTTTTGTGGTATACTTTACTTTCATATTTCACTATGATTGTTGCTATCTCTGTCTTTTCAATCTTGCTCATATATATCTATACGTTCTCTAATACTATATTTGGCGGAGATGCAGGAGATCTGGTATCTGCTATTATCACCAAAGGCATCCCACATCCTCCCGGTTACCCATTCTATACTATGCTTGGAATTCTATTCAATGCCTTGCCTATTCCTCTGACGCCTGTCGGAAAAATAATTCTCATATCCACTTTTTCAACTATCGGCGCAATCATCGTGTTTTTTTTCATCGTGAAAGAATGTACGCCAAAAAAATACTTTAACCCCTTTATAGTCATCACTGCTCTTCTTATCATGAGTTTTAATTACATTATATGGCTTTACAGCAGTGTTATTGAAGTACTTCCTCTTAACGGCCTTATCATTTTGCTTCTTTTTTATCTTGGCATACGTTTTTATAAAACCCTCAAAAAAAAATATCTCTATTTTATAGTGTTTCTCATCGGAATTGGCCTCACACATCACTATACCTTTGTTTTAGTTATTCCATCAATCGCATATCTCATTTTTAAACGAAGAAAAGATGTACATCTCAAAAGAAAAAATTATGTATATGCAACTTTATTCTGTTTCTTAGGTCTTCTCCCACTTATATATGACGCTGCGGCATATTATTTCAAGTCAGAAGTAATGTGGGGAAATGCTACAACTATTTCTGGGTTTCTTGAGCTATTTTTGAAAAAAGGATATGGCACGTTTGTTCCTGGCCCTTTTATTGATAATATTGCCTCTCACCGTTTTCTGCAACTGAAAAACCTCTTGATTTTTACCTCCAATGATTTTATGATCGTCGGCCTAATTTTAGCAACAATAGGCTTGATTTTTAGCCTGTTGATGAAAGAAAAACGAGAAAAATTCATCCGCAATGCTATTTTTATAAATATTGTTCTCTATGGGCCTTTTTTCTTTTTTTACGCAAATTTTCCACTAAAGTCAGACATCATTTTCGCAACGATTGAAACTTTTTTGCTGATTTACTATATCTTCTTCGCCTTCCTTATCTATTTTGGCATACTGGGACTTTATACGCTATTTGTACGCCATATCATTAGTCGCGGCATACAGAAAGACTTCCTGAAGAAACTAACACATAGTTTAGTTATCATGTTCTTTTTCATCTATCCAGTGAGACTTTTTATGGTAAATTTTCCTATCATATATAGCTTGAAAAATGACCGTACTGCGGAGAATTTTGCGCAGGATGCCCTACAGAGCGCAGACGATAAATCAATCATTTTGCTTGGCGCAGATACTATCATTTTCAACACGCAATATATCTATCATACAAATCGCAATCGTGGAAAAAATAAAATTCTAATACACCCCCCAAAATTTACCTTTGTCGACAATTATCGATCTATCATGGGAGTTCATTATCCACAAGTAAAAGTAGCTAATTTTTCCAAAAAGGAGGAGTTTGATTTAGAAATACACGTAATTAAACCAAATATCAATCAATTTTCAATATATAGCGATCTGCAATATCCTTTACAAGGCTTTGAAGAATATGTATGGATTCCGCAAGGACTTCTTTTCAAGCTTGTAAAAAAGAGCGATGTAAAAAACGACAAATACCAGAAAAATATAGATGAATTCTGGAAAAAATCCTATTATAACAAGATGAAAAAAGATCTGGAAAACAACAATCCCAAATTCCAAAACTTTTTTACCGCGGATATTATTAATTTTTATCTTAGCTCGCATCAGCAAACCGCGTATTATTATCTATTGATTGATACATCGCTGGAAAAGACTTTATCTCATATCAACGAAGCGATATTTTTAAATTCCAATAAAGATTATAATTATTTCCTTCTTTCCGTATACAATCGCAAAATAAATAAATGCATAGATGCGGAAAAAGCAATGGATAAAGCTATTTCTCTAGCTAGATCGCCGACTTTGTTATATATGCAGGAACTTCAAACAATTGCAGAAAAATGTTATAAAACTGAAAAAGAAACACGAAGGATAAAAGAAAAAATCGAAAAACTTGAAAAATCACTTCTCCAGCCCATTCAGAAATTATAGATAACCACTTTTCACTTATTTTTTTCGAATAAAAATCCTCCTCATTGCAAAAATGAATAATGACCCGTACGCAAACACTGAAATTGAAAATCCAACGGTAAAACTCAAAGGTTTGTAGATATATTTTATCGTATGTTTCCCTTTAGATAACAATATTCCTCTCTGATCAATGTTTACCGGAAAATATTCTGTTCTTTTCCCGTCAAGAAACACTTTCCAACCAGGATAATAAGTGTCAGAGAGCACAAGTATACCTTCTTCATTTGAGTAAACATCCATTCTTATGTCATGAGGTGTGTTTTTTATCCAATTAACTGAATACGAGCAAGATTTTTTTTCACATTTTTCTTTTGGTTGATAATTTATCTCATTTTCTATTATTACTTTAGTTTTTGGATTAAAGCTATCTGATCGAATATATGAAGAGATATCGTAAATATTTTCTGTTTTTTCGAAATCGTATGCGACATATGCCCTTTCGATAAAATAGGGATTATAATATAGAGAATAATTATCGAATTCCTTTGCCATCCTCATATCAGCAATACTATTTTTTTTGGGGACAAGAAAATATTTAACTGCATTTGAACCCAATAATTTTGCTGAATGGTTTTTAACCATTATCTCCATTTCTTTACCGTGCTCTTCCGTATTTAAAAAAAAATCAATGAAAGTATTAAAGAAGCTGGCTCTTCGAGTTAAAAGATTCGCGACGTTATTTGCTTTAGGCAATCCGTGATAAAAATTTGATTCAAGAAATAAACCCTCTTGAAAAGGTAGATATTTATGATACTGCATCCACCCATTTTTTAACTCAATTGTATTCCAATCGTCAAAATTTTCCAATGTGTATATCCGAAAATGGGAGGTATCTTTTTTTAAAAAACGAGTAATCTCCGTATTCTTAAACCATCTATCAGGCCGGTCGACAGGATAGTAGTCATAGAAATAGTAAAAAATATTCACTATATGAAAAACAATGAGAAAAAAAACTATAATATTTGCTTGCGTGTTTTTTATTTTTTTCTTGATCATAAACTCCTGAAGAAGTAACCCAGATAAAATTGCAACAGAGAAATTTACTAAAAACAGAAATCGTGAAGGAACCCTGAAGTAAACAAGTGGGACGAACTCAAAGGTAAAACGAAGAGGACTATATTTCCCAAGTATCAATAGAATACCAAAAAAAAGCAATGTCAAAAAAGTGATAATTTTTTTATTTCTATAAAAGAAAACCAGCAAAAGTGAAAATAGAGGAATCAATCCCATATATCCGTTATTTTCCCAAAAGATACCCCAATCATCCTTAGGTAAAGGATACGTGCCTAGTTTTGGACTACCAAAATAAAAGGGGGAAACAAAATTGAGTAGATGCTTAAAAGGATAAGGATAGAGCTTAAAAAGACCGAGCGAAGAACCTGAAGACTGTTCAGAAACTCTAAATAATTCATAAGAAGGAAACAGTAATATAGCGGAAAGCATGAGAGAGAAAAATAGCGCGACTAAAATGAAAAACACCTTTTTAATTTCCAGTTTTTGTTTTAACAAGGATGTAAGTGCCATATACAAAAAAAGGCTGAAGATACTATATATAGTCATCTGTTGATTGCCACTTAATATCTGTTGCGACCCAACAATTGCAAGTAAAAAAACAGTATTTGCTGTTGTCTTTTTTAACAATTTTTCTAAGAGATAAAATTCCAGTGGGAAGAAAGAGATTGTTTGTAGAAGACTTATATGTGATATTTGATTAATGTTAAACCCTGCAAACGTAAATGCGAGAGCTGAAAAAAGTGCAAGTGAGCGCCTCATACCAATTTTCCTTGCGTATAAAAGGGTTCCTATTCCTATTGTGAAAAAAATCAAAACATATGAAATGTTAATCGCCCAGAAAAAGGGCAGGAATTTAAACAAAATAAGATTAGGTAAAGCAAACAAACCTAACTGTCCATCTGCAAATATAGGATATCCATTTGCCATAAGCGGTGTCCATAGAGGAAATTCATTTTTTTCCAACGATGCAGAAAGCAAATATCTTATAGGATAATAACCATGCAGTAAATCACTTTGACCAATATCAGGAATTATAAAAATTTTCAATTGAGGATAAAAAAGACGAGAAAAATAAAGCAAAACAACTAGAAATAGTATTATATACGGATAAAATTTTAGAAGTTTGAAAACAATCTTCATTTTTTCTTTCTTTTGTATATATAGAAATAGCCGCTCTTTATGCCCGAAAGCTTCAGTTTACCTGAGAAAATGTTTGGGAAAAAGTAAAATAAATTGCCCTTTTTTACTTTAAAGCTGAGCGATTTAAATTTGTTTTCCCACCATTTTTCACTCTCTATAATTTCATGAGTCTTGTCTTGCTTGACAATTTCACCTCTTTCTTTGACGCATATCATGTGAATCATAGCTCCCTTGCTTACTCGATATAATTCTTTAATATATGAATCTAGTCGAGATCTAGGAATATGTTCTAACACTTCATTGGAGTAAACCAAACCGAAAGTAGAATCTTTGTATGGAAGCTTATCGGTTTGAATATAGCAACAGTGTTCCGGGACCCTGCAATATTTTTTGGCGCTTTTTGAAGAATCAACTCCCATTGCATCAAAACCCAACTTTCTTAATGCCCATACCAGATTCCCGATACCACAGCCGAAGTCTAAGACTTTCTCATCCTTTTTAACACCTGATGATCTTATGAGACAGAAAAAAGCTGTCCACAAATAATATATTTTTGCTATGCGCAACTTCATCAGAATCGGATTAATATACATTTTCTGGTAATAATTATCATTGTAAGGAAATAGCATATCATTCAACTGCATTGATATTATTACTCAATCGATCAATTCTAAACAAAAATATTCCTAGCTTTAGAATTAATTTCATTATTTTATGCCTTAATGTTAAAAATCTATAATGAAAATTATAGAAATCCTTGTCAGTTAATGTCTTAATTTTTCTATTTGTAATTATAGAGTATAAAGCAAAAAGAGATAAATCTTTTTCAACAAATTTTCTTGGTTTAACAAACTTTGCATACACTAAAGATGGTACATTAATATCTTCGTCTAATTCTTGAATATCGCAATCCTGAAAAATTTTCTGCATATCTTTCCTAGAAAACCTCCAGTAGTCCTGCGGATATGGGTGGAAACCCCATTGAGAAGGAACGATAATGATGATAACTCCGTTTTCTCTGCAAACATTTTTAATATTAGAAACAGATGTTTTCCAGTCTCGCACGTGTTCAAGCACGCATGTTGATATAACCACATCAAAACTATTCTTCCCAAATCTTTCAATCAATTTTTCAGCAGAGCAAATAATGTCGACACCCGATCCTCTCTCAATATCAACGCCAATATATTCTTTTGGCTTTAGCAATTCAATAATATATCGGAGACTTCCATTTACATCATAGGAACCAACTTCAATTATTTTTTTGCCTTTTATTTCTTTTTCTGATAAGTTTTTTGCAACCCATCTAAAACAATCCATATTACACATATAGACATTGATGAAATTTATTTATTTAACGATATTTATAAACATAATAATATCAAGATAATATGGTATTATAATATCTACATTTCCCTTTAACAAGCAACATAACAGTAAGATATACAAATATGTCAACTCATGATATAGACCTTACAATAGTAATTAGTAATTATAACACAAAAGAACTCCTAAAAAAAAACCTTGCGTCGATTTTCCGCCTACGAACAAAAATTACTTTCGAGATAATTGTAGTAGATGATTGTTCTCAAGACAACTCTATCAAGATGGTTCGTGCAGGCTTTCCACAAGTAATTACGATAAGAAACCGTGCAAATCTCGGATATAGCAAAAGTTATAATATTGGAACAAGAAAAGCAAAAGGAAGATATATTCTCCATTTAAATTCAGATATTATATTCCCTCACGATGCACAATTGGATTCCCTTCTTGGCTATATGGATGTCCATCGAAAAATAGGAATACTTGGATGCAAAATTATAAAGATGGATGGCAAATTAGATTTGCCGTGTAAAAGAGCATTTCCTGGTTTACTCAATATTTTTTTTCAGACAATTGGACTTGCTTTTCTGTTTTCAAAAAATAAAATATTTGGGAATTATTATTTGACTTTCCTTGATGAAGATAAAATTCATGAAATAGATTGTGTTATGGGGGCTTTTATGCTAATAAGAAGAAAAGTTATTCATACTATTGGTTTCCTTGATGAAAATTTTTTCATTTATGGAGAAGATATTGATTACTGCTATAGAGCAAAACAAAACAACTGGAAGATAATCTACTATCCTCATCTAAAAGTACAACATCATCATGGAGCTACCACTAAAAAGGCAAAAATACGCCCCATTTGGCTTTTCCATCTAGCAATGTTTTTATATTATAAAAAACACCTCTCAAAAAAACGCTTTTTTGTCGTAAGTTATTTAGTATATGGAGCAATTTTCTTTAGATTTATTTCTGTCCTTTTATTAAATTTATTTAAAAAAATTATTCCTTCCCTCGTGCTTACGCACGGAGAAAGAATTAGTTGTTTTATTATTTAACTATGCAATCTTTTCTTATGGCTTATAAAAGGAACGATATAAGATAAGTCCATTATGATAAAACAGTATATTAAAAAAACACTGCTGGAAATCAAAAGCCCTATCTTTAATAAAGAATTTTTATATTTCAACTTAACGACATGTTCTCCTTTCGGGAAGATAAATCCCATATGAATTAAGTTAGTTTTATATATGGGATTTTTATAACCGTCAATATAAAGACGCCATTCGGGATACCAGTTCTTTTTCAAAACGATCAAAGCTTCTTTTTCTGCGATTCCCTTTATTTCTATATAGTCTTCTTCAGTTTTTGAGTCCAAAACCTGAAAATTGACTTCGTTTGAACTATATTTTTGTGCTATACGAGAGTTTTCAACCACTGCATTGTTTATAAAATTATTATCTGTCTGTAGCAGATTTTCAAAATCAGTAACGTAATTTATTTTTTTAATTTTAGTGGGTATATAAAAAATTGACGACTTTTCGCGAAAACCGTCAATCTCGTATAAAAATATTGTAGTGCCGCTATAAGAAATTTTATCTATTTCTTTTAAATTATTTTGATTTGTCTTCCATGGAACGATCAAATATCGTATGTCCAAAAACCGTAGCAATTGTTCTGCTTTTTTAGAAACGGTCATTGTATTGCGTTGATCAACCGTTATCCCGTTAACGATTAAAGAATTTAAATAATTAGCTCTTCTTAACACAAATTTACCATCCACGTAAATATCAAACGTTTTTCTATCATAGAAAAGATTGCTGTTTGGGTGCAAAAAATTTTTGAAAAAAAGATATTTCAAAATATCTTTTTCTTCCGCCCATCCTTTTTTTAAAAAAACACCATTCCATAATTGCGGCTGTCCGAGAGTCATATAAGTACTACGTGCGTCTATCTTTTCTGCCAGGCGCGGAGCTTTCAAAAATGTGCGGGCAGGAATGAATAAATGATAATCTCGCGTAAAAATTAGCAGATCTATGAAATTTGCGACAAGAAAAAATAACACAATACATTTTACTATTCGTCCATATTTTTTATATACAAAGTCTAAGCTGAAAGAACAGGAGAAAAAAATAAAAAAATTAACCACAAGCAAAAACCGTGACGGAACTCTAAAAAAATTAAAGGGGGGGAAATTGAAAATGACGTATAATGGAGAATTTTTGCCTAAAACAAGCAAAAGAAATAGTAAAGCGGTCAAGACATTTGCGATAACAAATTTTTTTTGTTTTAATTGTTTTTTTAGCATAAACAGTAAAAAACATGCTATAGATATCGTTACAAAAAGTATTCCTATATAAGGAGTATTTTCCCAAAATACCCCCCAGTTTGAAGAAAATGGAGGATAGGTACCGTATTTGGGGTTGCCAAACGCGTAAGGCAAAACAAAATTGACTATATTTCTCCATTGAAAAGGAAGTCCTGTAATAAATGCATAGTCTAATTGCAAATTTCTTGCAATGAGCCGGCCAAGTTCCAAAGACGGCAGTATCTGCGGCAACGCCAATACAATCCCAATCATGATCATGATGAACAATAATCCATAAGCATGGTGCCATTTATATACGCTGTTTTTATGCTCCATTCTCAAATAAAAAAGCATAAATAATAATAATCCTATAATGACCATAAATACGATTTGGACAAAACCAGCAAAAATCATTTGAGAAAGAATAATCGGAAAAAGCAAGAAAAATATTTTTTTTCCTGTTTTTATAGCTTTGAGCGCTGTATAAAATAACAACGGACAAAGAGAAAAAGTTTGTATCAGAGTGAAATGAACTAATCTTAAACCAATAGCGCCGTTAAAAGCAAAATTCAAACTTACTAACAAGGATATAAAAGAGGAAATTTTAAATTCTTTCAACAGCAAAAAAAAACCGAGCGAGAGCAAAAAAAAATTGATAATCAAAAGAAGAGTATAGGCGTCAGTAAAAGAAAATATTTTGAACACTATCAAGTTGATTCCGTATAATCCTCCCGTCTGCCATTCCGCAAGAAAAGGATGTCCACCTTGAAGAGCATCTGTCCAAAAAGGAATTCTCCCTTGTTTGAGAGCTTGAGCCAATAAGTATTTAAGTGATGAGCCACTATGATACGTATCACTTAAAGCAAAGTCCGGAGTAAAAAGCATTTTTGACCGCATAACAAAAAATAAACAAGTGTACAGCAAGGTCAATAAAAATAGAGATATAAAATATGTTCTTTTATTCATTATATCGTGGTAAACGATCTTAAGTTCATAAATATGTTTGGCTCTAGACTAGGAAATTCTAACAAAACGATACTTTTTCAGTAAAACTATAAGCTCTTTGCACAACTGTTCTTTCTTCTTTCCGTATCTCCATTCGCATTCCTTTAAGTGTAGCATAAAATTTACTTTGCAACCATTGA
>DATDXN010000024.1:0-8252 GCA_035289305.1 Patescibacteria group bacterium | reverse complement strand
CGTACGATAAGACTTGTTTTTGTAGCATCAATATCAACAACAAAATGCCAAATAAGTTTTTTTAGTTTGAAATCGCCGATTTTACTTGCTCTGACAATCATTACTACTAGTATAGCTTATGCTATTCTAGTCTAGAGCCTTGAGTAATACCATGATTAATCCAACGCTCTTCCGGAATGCCAAAACAATTTCTGAAGTCGGCTTGTTCTCCTGAAAATTTTGCAAAAATTGTTTCAGAGGAAAAATTGAATTTATCAGGGCAGTATGTATAGATAAGTAAATCAGTAATTTTATTAACAGTAGCTGGTATATATTTTTTATAAAAATGATCCATTATTGCTATATCTAAAGAAAGATGAAATTCTGCAGGATTTTTTTCAAACGACGAAAAAAGAATTTTCATAATAGATGCCTCTTCTCCAACAGGAGGATCTAAAAGTAAAGATTTCTGGGATTGTATAGGTGTTTTTTCAAAAAATGGGAAAAGAGTTTCTTCAGGTTGAGAAGATGATGTTTCGAAGTTAAAAAGGCCTGCAAGTAAGTGTCCGCCGCCAAATTCTCGTATGAAGCGTAAATATCCGTCAGTTTGAGAAGATCCATGACGACCAAGTACTTTATTAGTTTCTCTATACTTGTTCCATAAAGCGTGGTACGTTTTTTGTTCTGGGTCGTTGCGTAACAAATAATACCTGAATTCTCCTGCCATTACACTCGTGACGACCGCAACGTCTATCAATTGATTAAAGCTGATTAAGCTCTTTCTAAAGGCTTCAATATAATACGCAGGTTTGCGTCTTTCTTCTCGTATTTCTCTTATTATTGGTATTTCCTTATTCACAAAAATTCCTCCTTTGTAGACTATGATTGAGTATGATTTTATCACAATACGTAAATTACAATTACACCCCAGGGGTGATATTATATTTGCACCTAAGGTATTTTTATTCTTTTATTCATATTCAAATTTACCTATAAGATTTTTTATCATACCTAATTTTTTTTGATAATCAGACTGGTCAAACACGAATTTTTTATATGCGTGAGCATCTTGAAAAATACCTAATAAAAGCTGTGTGTTTATCACAGAGTGTTTTTCTTCATGTATGTAATAGGGAAAAGAAGTGAAAGTAGAGCCTGTCAATTCTTCTATTTCAATTAAACAAGCAGTAATAGGATTTAAGTGAATATAACGAGAAATGTGAATCAATTCTTCTTCAGAGTTAACTCTTTTAGCTTTAAATGCGTTTTGAAACAAAGAGCCATCTCGATTGTTTTTTAGATTAAAGTATTTTGCGAAGCTGTTTTGAGTTGTTGAAATAAATTTTGCTATTCCTCCGTTTTGTATTTGCTTGAGTAGAAAATGATAATGGTTTGGCATAATTGAGTATGCATATATTTCGATTAACGGTTCAGTGTTTTTAAAACGCAGCATATATTCTTCCTTTATTTTTTGAGGAAGAGATTTAAATTTTGACAATCTGATTATGTGGCGATAACGATAGTAATCAATTGTTTCAAGGATTCTCCGTAAGTTAATTTTGGAGAAAAATATATCGGTTTTCGCAATAGAACGATTAAAGACATGATAAATTTCGTTTGAAATTAGCAAAACATTTCTTCGTGGCATGAATTAAGAATATATTTCTTTTCCTAAGGTGTCAATAAGAATTCACCCCTGGGGTGAATAGTGTCGGTCACCTATTTAAATCTGGCAATACGTCCAAAGTGAGAAATTAACTTCACATTTGACAACAAGAAAGTGGTAGGAAGGCATCCGCCTAAATTTGGCGGATTTAAGAAACTGTAGTTCCGACTATGTCGGAAACAGTTTCTAAAAGAAAGGAGGTGATTCACCCGCTCCTTCCAGAACGGGTACCTTGTTACGACTTAGCCCCCATCGCCGGTTTTACCCTCCCCCGCCTCTAAGGGCGAGGTTCGGGTACCCCCGACTTTGTTGGCTTGACGGGCAGTGTGTGCAAGAGACAAGAACGTATTCACCGCGGCATAGCTGATCCGCGATTACTACTAATTCCGCGTTCATGAGGTCGAGTTGCAGACCTCAATCCCCACTGAAGAACAAGTTTTTGGGATTTGCTTACTGTTGCCAGGTTGCGACCCTTTGTCTTGTTCATTGTAGCATGTGTGTGGCCCAGGACATAGGCGTCATGCTGACTTGACGTCTGCTTCTCCTTCCTCCCCATCAAATGATAGGGCAGTCTCGCAAGACACTTGTAACTTGCGACGAAGGTTGCGTTCGTTGTCCCACTTAAGGGCACTCTTCACAGAACGAACTGACGACAGCCATGCAACAGCTTTGATAGATTCTCGATGTTTTAGATCAAGATCGGTGTCCGCTTTCACGGCCCTAACAGTCTATCATGTCGAGCCCTGGTGAGGTGCTTCGGTTCGTATCGAATTGAACCACATGCTCCACTAGTTGTGTGTCTCCCCGCCAATTCCTTTGAGTTTCAACCTTGCGGTCATACTTCCCAGGCGGCTTGCTTAACGCGTAAGCTGCACCAGGGCAAAACCAAAAAAGGTTCACCCCGGTTAGCAAGCATTGTTTAGGGCTAGGACTACTCGGGTCTCTAATCCGATTCGCTCCCCTAGCTTTCGTGTCTCAGTGTCAGTTTTCTTCCAGAAACCCGCCTTCGCCACTGGTGTTCTTTATGGTATCAACGCATTTCACTACTCCTCCATAAATTCCGGTTTCCCTAAAGAAAACTCTATCTTGGTAGTCTTTTTGCCTTTCCCAAAGTTGAGCTTTGGTCTTTAAACAAAAACTTATCAAGACACCTACACACGCTTTACGCCCAATAACATCGGATAACGCTTGTAACCCACGTATTACCGCCGCTGCTGGCACGCAGTTAGCGGTTACTTTCTAGTAAGGTACCATCGAACCTCCGAATCGGAGGTCTTTTTCCCTTACCACAGCGGTTTACACTCGATGAGAGCTTCTTCCCGCACGCGGTGTCGCGTGGTCAGGCTTTCGCCCATTGCCAACTATTCCTGATTGCTGCCACCCGTAGGTGTGGAGCCCGTGTCTCAGTGCTCCTCTGGCTGACCATCCTCATAAGATCAGCTAACCGTCATAGGCTTGGTAGGCCGTTACCCTACCAACTACCTGATAGTCCGCATGTCTCTCCCTATCCGAACAGTTACGTCCTTTCCTTTTTCAAGGGTATCAAGTATTAGCCCCGCTTTCGCGGAGGTATTCTTGAGATTGGGGTAAGTCCATACGTGTTACTCAGCCGTCCGCCGCTCCCGAACAAATTTTCTTGCGAAAATTTGAACGGGCGCTCGACTTGCATATCTTAGGCACACCGCTAGCGTTCATCCTGAGCTAGGATCAAACTCTTAAAAAAATAAACTCTTAAAAAATTCCTACCACATTCTTATTGTCAAAGTACAAAAGTATTATATCGCTTATTTCGAGAAAAAACAAGAGCAAAAATTATCCCAGCAGTAGCCGAGAAAGGTTCTTTTTATCGCTCAAAGACAAAAGAATTCCATTAATTGTCGCGTCTTGAGGTGAGGGTGCAATTTTTACCGGTACTTTCAAATCAGTTTCAATAAATGACTCGATACCAGGGACATGTGCGAGTTGTCCAGTGAGCACGATACCATTTTTCATGATGCCATCAATGATCTCGGGAGGTACTGTCTCAATGAGTTCTTTGGCCATATTGATGATGTGGTTAAAATGTGAGACAAGCGCCTCTTTAATATCGCCTGATTTGACGCGAATTGATTTGGGTAAGCCGTTTTCGAGCGATTTGCCTCGCACCGTTTCCACCTTTTCCTGATTATCAAGTCGAAGCAGCGTAGTTTTCAGAAATTCTGCCGTCGCCTCACCGATGAGGAGTCCGTATTTGAGATGAATATAATTATGGATGAGTTTATCCATGTGTTCGCCCGCGTTTTTAAATATTTTTTGTGCCACAATTCCTCCCATGGTGATGACTACCATTTCAACAAGTCCACCTCCCAGATCAATGACAAAATACGGTGTGTTTGAAAAAATAGGAAGATGAGCTCCTAGGGCGCAGGCAATAGGTTTTTCGATCAGATGTACTTCATGCAAACCTGCCTTTATGAGTGCCTCCTGTATTGCTTTTTGTTCGACTTCGGTGGAAGAGGTGGGAACGACAGTATAGCCGATGAGTTTTGATTTGACGATATTTCTTCCCGAAAAAAAAGGATACACTGCCTTTTGGAAAAAATGCCGCATGAGTGCTACTTCTGCATCAAAGTCGGAAACCACTCCATCGCGCATAGGCTTTATGATGTGGATAAAATGAGGAGCCTTTCCATACATTTCTTTTGCCTCAATCCCAAAAAAAAGATACTCACTATTTTTAGTATTGAGAGCAATGTAGGTGGGTTCTCGGATGACTACACCTTTCTCATGAATACCTATTCTCGTATTTGACGTGCCAAGATCAAGCGCTATTTTCGTCCCACCCCAAATATGCGATATGACATGTTTTATTTTTGATACAATTGGATAAGTAAACATGTAGTACATTATACACCCATGAGAAGCACTGTCGTTGTAAAATCCGATCATTTTGAACGAGTTTTCTTCTGTGCGTATGCATGTCTTTTTTTCGTGACTCCTCTTCTCATGTTGCCTATCACTTCAGAACTTTTTGAATTTAACAAGATGCTTTTTATTTATCTGACGACCGTTGTTGTTCTTGTCGCGTGGACGGTGCGTATGATATGGTATAGGAAAATTATTCTCAAAAGAAGCCTTTTTGATATCTTTTTTATCTTATTCCTGCTTTCACAGCTTCTTTCAACTATTTTTTCGATTGATAGACATACGTCTTTTTTTGGATATTATGGACGATTTAATGGTGGTTTGCTTTCTGTCATAAGCTACATAATTTTGTACTATGCGTTTGTATCCAATATTTCTTTGGATAAAAAAAAGGCGCATAGAATGGTGATGTTACTTTTGAAAATTTCTCTTTTTTCCTCTTTCATTGTTATGATATGGGGTATTCCGGGGAAGTTTGGTGGCGATCTGTCATGTCTTGTTTTTGCCGGAGATTTCAGTAATACCTGTTGGACAGAGCAATTCCGGCCAGCCGAGCGAATGTTCTCAACGATTGGTCAACCTAATTGGCTAGGAGCATACCTTGCAATACATTTTTTTATTGGTTTATATTTTTTGTTGAAATCAAACATCTTTTCTTTCCCTTTTTTCGCCTCTGGCGTTTATTTCATACTGAACTTTTCCTCGATTCTTTTTACTCGTTCGCGTTCTTCTCTCATCGCTGTCGTTTTTGCCAGTCTTATATTTTCTGTGTATATCATCATTAATACTATTCGTACGAGACGACTTTTGCGGGTAAAAATTTGTGCGATTATTCTTTTTTTGGAATTGGTAGGACTTGCGATCGTATACATGCCGTTTTCTGCAAAAGTGACGACACCAGAAGCGCCCGAGATACAGGTGACCGAGTCATTTGACATCAGGAAAATTGTCTGGAGGGGAGCGATTGATTTGGGATTGCGGTATCCACTTTTTGGAAGTGGAGTTGAGACGTTTGCCTATGCGTACAATTTCGTGAAACCGAGGGAACACAACGTGACGTCAGAATGGGATTTTATTTATAACAAAGCACATAATGAGTACCTAAACTATTTTGCCACAACCGGTTTTATCGGAGTAATCACCTACATCTTAATGATAGGAATTATATGCATGGTATTTGTCTCGAAAATTTTTAATTTTAAATTTTTAATTTTTAAAAAAGATGTCAATCGCCAATTAACAATCACTAATCAACAATTACTGATTTGTTTGCTTCTTTCCTACGTGACTATCCTCATCACCAATTTTTTCGGTTTTTCCACGACGACGATTAACATCTATTTTTATCTCATTCCTGCATTTTTTGTCAGTATCGCCCAAGAAAGTGAACAAATAGATAGAAGGAAAGATAAAGACAAAACAAGCCGTTTCTACGATGTGTGGTATGCACTGCCTCTTGTTGTGGGAGTAGGCGGCATATTCTTTGTGAGTACTTATTTCATCGCAGATATGTATTATGCAAAAGGAATTTCGGCGGAACGGACGCATGATTATCAAAATGCTGCAGGTTATTTGACAACTGCTCTCTCCTATAAAAATGAACACGTATATGAAGATAAACTTTCTCGGGTCCTTGCGAATAATGTCGTTGAGTCATTTTTTGCCACCAATGGTAAAAATACGAACGATCGGGAAGATGTGATAGGTCGCCTGATGACGCTTGCCCAGCACTATAATAATACGTCACTCAAGAAATCACCGATGAATGCACTTTACCTCAAAACTAGCGTGTTAAACCATGCGACGTTTTTTCAAATTACCGGGGATGAAAAACAGAGTGCAATTGCGCTTGAAGCACTTGATAAAGTCCTATATCTTTCCCCGACTGATCCTCGACTCCCCTATCTCAAAGCCGTAATATTCTCGCTGCGTATTTCGCAGGAAAAAGATAAAAAAAAGATAGAAAAATATCGCATCGATATGATAAAGTTCCTGGATCAAGCGATTGTGCTCAAAAAAAACTACCGCGACGCCTATTTCTTGAAAGCAACAACATTAAAAGCCATGGGAAAACTACAAGAAGCGCAAGAGATTTTTATGTATATTTTGGAAAATATCAATCCCAATGATGAAGAAGTAAAATCAGAGATAAAAGTATGATAATTTACTCATTGACACGATTCCGTGAACTTGATATATTTTAGAGTATATGGAAACGTACAATATAAGTTCGATTACAAAAAAAATATATGACTCTCGATTGCATCTTTTTACTTCAAAGACGTTGAGAGACATTCTGGGAGTGTGGAAAGAAAACACCACATTTAATATTATCCAGAGATTAATCAGGGGGAATGTTTTATACAAAATTGAACGAAATAAATACATCCTTAAAGATGCATCAGTGTCAGATTTCTCACTAGCGTGTTTTTTGTATCACCCTTCATATATTTCATTTGAAACAGCGCTTAACTTTCACGGAATTCTCTCACAATTTCCCTATGGTGTAACCAGCGCCACGACAAGGAAAACAATCCAGAAAAATGTAGAGTCAAAACAATTTTCATATTTTCATATAAAAAAAGATCTTTTTTGGGGATATGACAAAAAAGATGATTTTCTCATTGCGTCTGCGGAAAAAGCTTTGCTTGATCAGCTTTATTTTACTACAAAAGGGCTAAAAAAAACAGATCTCGAGGACTATGATCTATCGGCTATTACTGTATCGCGACTCAAAGAATATATAAAAGAATATCCAGACACCGTGCAATGGAAAAAGATAGTTAAACAGTTAAAAAAACATAGTGCAATATGATGACGAAAGACCAAATTGTTTTATTAAGCAGAAAACACAAAATAAATGAATCAGTCATTTATAGAGAGTATCTTCAACTGTTCTTTTTAAACGTGCTTTATTCGTTTAACCAAAGCAAGAAGGTTTTCTTCAAAGGAGGTACCGCCATTCATCTTATTTACAAAGCGCCTCGCTTTTCAGAGGATTTGGATTTTACTGTAGAACTGCAAGAAGATATTTTTTTGTCTCTACTTAAAGACATTTTCCAAAGAATGTCTTCTCAAGAACATGTTGACTTTAAAAAGAGAAAAACGATTGCTGGCAAACGATTTTTACTCACCGCATATCCTTCCGTACTACCCTATAAGACATTTATCAATTTGGATTTTTCCTTCAGAGAGAAAGTGCTACAACCTCAAAAATCAATTATTCAGACTGATTATCCAGTTATTTTTACTTCATACCTTTATCACCTTTCAAAAGAAGAAATTTTTGCTGAAAAAATACGAGCGTTGCTAACAAGGAGAAAAGGTAGGGATATATATGATTTATGGTATCTGTCCACACGTGGTGTTGTAATCAATAGTGATTTGGTTCAAGCAAAAGCAAAATACTACAAACTGGAAAACATTACGAAAGAAAAAATAGTAGAACGAATATCGCAATTTTCAGAGAAAGATTTTATCCTCGATCTTACTCCTTTTATACCTTTGCATGAACGAACAAGACTTCCCCATTTTTTTGCATACATTAAAAACTATTTAAAAACATAGGCTCTAGACTAGAATAGCATAAGCTATACTAGTAGTAATGATTGTCAGAGCAAGTAAAATCGGCGATTTCAAACTAAAAAAACTTATTTGGCATTTTGTTGTTGATATTGATGCTACAAAAACAAGTCTTATCGTA
>DATDXN010000023.1:0-5387 GCA_035289305.1 Patescibacteria group bacterium | reverse complement strand
TACGATAAGACTTGTTTTTGTAGCATCAATATCAACAACAAAATGCCAAATAAGTTTTTTTAGTTTGAAATCGCCGATTTTACTTGCTCTGACAATCATTACTACTAGTATAGCTTATGCTATTCTAGTCTAGAGCCTTATGAATTGTCAGATTATTACTTCCAGAAATTTTCACGAAGTAGATGGATTAGCAGTTGTAATAGATGTCTTGCGAGCCTTTAGCAGTGTTTGTTTTGCCTTGTATAACGGTGCATATGCGATTATTCCCGTAGCTGAAATAACCGATGCTTATCTCTTAAAAAAGAAAAACCCCTCGTATATTTTAATCGGTGAAAGAAACGGTGTGAAACCGGAGGGTTTTGATCACAATAATTCACCCGCAGAGATCGAAAACGTTAATTTTCAAAATAAAATGGTGATTTTAGCAACGAGTTCAGGAACGAAAGGGCTAATAGAATCCATAGATAAAACAGATGAAATCATAACGGCTTCTTTCGTTAATATACAAGCAGTGATCAATTATATTGGGAGTCAAACAAGTCATAAAAATATTTCCCTAATTTGTACCGATTATCGCTATCAAGATAACGAGGATTATCAGTGCGCCCTTTATATCAAGCATATATTGGAAAATAAGCATGTGAATTTTCATACTATCAAAAATAAGCTTAAAAATCACCCTTCAACGCATGGTTTTTTAAAAAATCCATTAACAAAGTATTCCAAGCGGGACTTTAACCTTTGTATGGATATCGATAGATTTAATTTTGTAGTAAAAGCGCAAAAAGAGAAAGAAGTTATCTATTTAAAGAAAATACAAATATAGAAACAGAATATGTTGAAAGAAATTTCTCCAGCACGATTTACATTAAGAAAAGAATATTTTGGCGGACTTGTTCATGATGTTTCAACAACAAAATACGAACTATTGCAACCAGAAGAATATGATTTTTTATCCCATCTTACTGCGGCTGAAAATGTTGTTTTTCAACAAGTTGTTGAGAAAAATCCTCATCTCAAAGAGCGCGTAGAGCGGTTTAAAAATATCGGATTTATTGATGTTGATGATAGCGGTCTTCTATTTGTCAATGTTCGACTCATTCCTCCACCGTCTCTGCTACCAGAAAAGAGTCTCGTAGCGCCCCTTAGGGTATATGATACCTATACACAACAGTGTAATTTACGTTGCTCTCATTGTTATTTTTCAAGCAGTCCGCTGATAAACGAAAAAAGGCGTACGCTTGAACAGACCGCGGAAATCATGCGGAAATTTTATGAAGCAGGAACAATGGAGTGGCGTTTCACCGGCGGGGAGCCTACTATTCACCACGATGTATTTGACGCCATTACTATAGTAAAAGGATTTGGCATGAATGTTAGTCTGAATACGAACGGGTGGTGGAGCGATAAAATTGCTCAAAAAGTTCTATCCGCGGGATTGAGTGAGATAGTCATTAGTTTAGAAGGGCGACAGGAAGTGAACGACGAAAGGAGAAGAAAAGGCGCTTATATAAACATTATTGAAACATTTGATCGTATCGCCGCACATAATATATCAAGTCCGCATAAGAAAATTAGCACCGTTATTAACGTTGCTGTGGGAAGGGATAATATAAGCGATGTAGACTTCTTGATACGATTGGCGGCGCAATATGGATATAACATCAATTTCATTCCTCTTAAACCAAGCGGAAGAGCCAAAAATCATTTGCAAAGTTCATTGCTTTCAACGCACGAGTTTATGCAATTTTCCCGCACGGTTCAAAAATTGAGGGAAGATCCGCAAATTATAGATGCGGGAATACATATTGGGCATAAATATAAAGACCTTTTTTGTCCAGATTATAAAGATCAGTCAGATAAGCCATTTCCGTTTAACTATTCTGAATGTGGAGCGCTGACAACAGCAATTAGCATGCTTCCCGACGGAAGAGTTTTTGCTTGCTCCTTTGTGCTAGACCTTGATCCTCATGGAGAATTTATTGGTCCTAATATGATAAGCTCATCAGTGGAAGATGCCTGGTTTCATCCTAACATAGAAAAATTCAGAAAAGCGGAAAAAACAGGCTGTATTGATTGCACGTATTATATGAGACAGTGTAGAGGGGTATGTAAAGCGACTGTGTTAGGATACGGAGGGGAAATAAAAGATGGCAAGCTTATTGGTAAAGATCCGTATTGTTATGCACATTTATTATCAAAAGAATAAAAATGGTGATCGCTCCAGTTTTTCCCTATATTGACAGCGCTGTCAATGATAATATGTCTTGAGTGTGTTTAAATACGGCAATTTCGTATGGACATTCGCGTCATTCCTTCATACAAGAATGCGCACGATGCACGAGGACTGGTAGTTATCATTGATGTATGCATCTCCTTTACCACTGCTTGTTTTCTCGTGCAAAATGGCGGCACAGTGGCGCTTGTTGCAACCATCGATGAGGCATACACGCTCAAAAAACGACATCCCGCATGGGTATTGGTGGGCAACTACGGCGGCATACGACCGCCAAGTTTTGACTATTTTGATTCTCCAGTCGAGATCAAAAAGATTGATTTTACGGGCAAAACCATTGTTTTGCTTGCGCCTGAAGGGGTCAGGGGTATTCTTCAGGCAACCCATGCACAGGAGATCATCGCAGCGTCCTTTGTCAATGCAGGAGCCGTGATTGATTACATTGTTTCTTGCGCTTCGCCTGCAGTTTCTCTCGTATGTACAGAAGATCGCTATAGGTATAACGAAGACCTTTTCTGCGTCTCATACATCAAAAATACCCTTGAGGGGAAACGGGTGGATTTTCGGCAAATCAAGCAGTATTTGACCGTTTCCCCTGCGGCGCGCGGTTTTGTAGAAAACCGTAAAGCATCAGGTGTTCTGCGTGATTTTAACCTCTGTTTGACCATTGATATGGTTCCTGTTGTCTTGAAGGTGCGCAGGGGAAGAAATAATCTGTTGTTTTTGGACAAAGTCATCAATGTATAGCGCGAAGCTTGCGCACAACAGCCTTGACGACGCCACATATTGACAGCTCTTTTTGCGGATAAAACGGGGGATATTTTGGGTTTGCCGCTTCCAAGTACATTCTCTTGCCTCTTTTCTCGCGGCGAAGTATTTTGAGCGTCCACTCATGATCTATCTCCGCAAGAACCACCGCGCCGGGCAGGGCTTCTTGAGTGCGCTTGACGATGACGAGATCGCCGTCAAAGATGCCGGCGCCCATGAGCGAGTCGCCGCTGACTTTGAGTAAAAACGACGTATTGGGATCGTCAATCAGATACTCATCAAGTGTGAGATAGCTCCGGTTTTCCTCTGCCAAAATTGGGTAGCCTGCTTGCACCATCCCTACGAGGGGGATGCTGAAGAATCGTGCTGTCGGGGCGAGTTTCCCTGCCTCTTTTTTCAAAAATCCCTGCTCGATCCACGTATGCACGTGGTCAAAGATGGATTTTTTTGAGGAAAAGCCAAAAAGCGTGAGCATTTCGGCATACGAGGGGAGACGACGATGTTTGCGGAAAAAAGTTTTGAGGAGGGCAAGCAAATCTTTTTTCATAGGTGCGTATAGCATAGTAAACAATCGTTTCCTTTGTCAAGCAAATATTTCTATAGGTTGTTGTATACACTTCATCACATTTGCTGTTGCAAATTTGGAGCATTGTGGTATAGTATTTTTATATGCCACCCCGAAAGAAAACAATAACAGAAACAGAGGAGCAAACACCAGAACAAACAACCATAGCAATGCCAAAAAAAACCATTAAAAAAACAAGCCCCGCAGATAGCATTGAACAACTTCGCATACACGTTGCACAACAAATAAACACTTTTTTTGATCTATTGATCAAAGAGATAAACAGCCTTGAGGATCTCAAGAAAAAAACCCACGAAGAACTGGAGACTGAAAAAAGAGCGCACCAACAACAGCGCGAACAAGATGTCTTTTCGACATCTATGGCGCAGCGCAGGAAACAGGCGGAATTTGATGAAAAACTCGCGACGCAGAAAAAAGAATTTGAGGAAGAAAAAAGCAAAAAGCAAGAACTATTAGCTACGCAACAAAAAAACCTTGATGAGAAAGCAAAACAATATAGAGAATTAGAGTCGCAGGTTGAATCATTTTCCGATAAATTGGAGCGATCGATTGAAGATGCAAAAAAACAGGTGGCGGCGGAGCTTAAAAAAGATTTTGATATGGAAAAGAAGCTACTCGTTCAAGCTCATCAGTCAGATATCAAACTCCTGCAACAAAAATGTATTTCTTTGCAAAGTCAAGTGACGCAACTGGAAAAAGATGCGCTCTCGGTGAAAGAGGAAAAATTGCGGGCTTTAGATCAAATGAAGGAGATGGCAATTGCGGTAGTTAAAGGAAAAGACGCAGAACATCCGTCAACGTCAGTCGAGTAATTTTATTCAGTAGATATTCCTCGTGTAAATGCGCTTTTACAAATCTGCGTATATGTGTAAAGACTATTTTACAGTGTCTTTTACACGATCTTTATTCCTGTTTTTTTTATATGAACAGAAAAAGAATCGTAGGGATTTTGAAAATCGGCTTCCGAATAAGGATGCGGTTCGATACGATCGTTGACGTCGTGGCGCAAGTTCATTAAACGTATTCGTTCTTTTTGTCTATCTTTGCCAAAAATTGGAGAGATTATACAGGTATCTATATCGCTTCCTGCATGTGTTTTTCCTCGCACGCTTGATCCAAATATAAAAACATGCTTCACCGGAATGCCATGATGTTTGAGATTGCTGATATATTGCATGACGATGTGTTGAATGTTTTGTTTGTTCATCGGTTAGTTTTAATCAATATGTATATCTTGTCACAGATTTTTGCCCATTTTTCAGCATAGTTTTTTGTGACTTTCTTATAAAAAGAGAGTTTATAATCATCATAGCGAGCCTCGATGTTAAACGTAGTGATTTCATCAAGTTGAGCGGTCAATATTTTATCAAGTTTGATTTCTGCTCTTTTCGCCAATCGGACAAGATCATGCGTATAAAATATCGATTTTCCTAATGAGACAATCTTTGCTTTCAGAATTTTTTCGACTGCCAAGTGCCAGAGAAATAAACTCCAATCATAATGCTTGAGTCGTAACAAATCTCGTGCGGCTTTTATATCTTTTCCTGACGTAAAGAGCAAATTATTGAGGACTTGTTTCTGTGTCATGTTTATAGTATATCACACATCCCCAAAATAGAGCTGATAACTGATATAAAATATGAGTTCTACAGGTCGTATAAAATATACATATCTGATATGTATAAATAGAGTTCTTTTGCTTGTATTCTGAAGCGATAGGGAGTAAAATAGGGTTGGTTTTGAAGAATATTATAAGTCTTTATTTATTTATTCTTACGAGACTTTGAGTATGACAGA
>DATDXN010000022.1:0-8959 GCA_035289305.1 Patescibacteria group bacterium | reverse complement strand
TCGTTTTTTTTATCGGTTTGGCATCTTTAAATTTTTTGGGGTCTTTGTCATATACCCATTCGATGTTGCTTAAATTAATGACCAGAGATGCGCGATAATCACGGGCCAAAACGACTGCATCATAATCTGTTGACCACCCCGGCTTCCATCCTGCTCCGATGACGACTGCTTCTTTCCATGAAATAAGCTTTTTATCGTAATTTTCGATGATACGAGGATGAGCAATATCCTGAAAAATAGTTCGCAAGAGATGTGCATTAAGACGTGTGGCATGTATGCCAAGCCAGTCCAAATCTTCGTTGGTGATCTTACCTATGACTGCTTTTCCCGCATCTCGATAGCTTCGAGAAATAGCGCCTCCGCCAACGACGATGAAAAACCTTCTGCCCTTTTCTACATGACTTCTGACGAAAACGTTGAGTTTTGACAAAAATTCAACGTCAATACCACCATTGGGATATACCAGACTTCCGCCGACTGAAAGGATGATAATCTCTTTGTTCTTTTTAAAAAAAGACATAGTGCAAAAAAAAACCGCCGGTCGGGCGGGTATTATGTCAATAATTTATATAAAGACAATAAATTGTCTCTGAAACATGTCAAGGCATCCTTCGATTTTTTGCATACTAAATGAGTATTATAATACAATCTTTGACAAAAATCAACCCAAGGTGTACAATAGCTTATCAGAATGAGAAGAATACGTCTCACTATTACATTGCAAGAAGGACTCATTGAGAATGTTGACCACCTCGTTGATGGAGAGAAAATTCGAAACCGCTCACACGCAATTGAATATATCCTTCTTCAGTACCTCAAACCCCATATAGGAAAAGCGGTCATCCTTGCTGGTGGAAAAGGTGAAAAATTGCGTCCATACACATACGAATTACCAAAACCTCTACTTCCCATAAAGGGCCGTCCGATCCTTGAGCATTTGATAGAAAATCTAAGAATGGCTGATGTGCGCGAAATAATCCTCTGCGTCGGATATTTAGGGGATAAAATACGAGAATATTTCGGGGATGGAAAAAAATGGGGAGTCAAGATACAATACAGCGAAGAGAAAACACCCGTGGGCACAGGCGGGGCGATCAAGAAAATCCGTGCTTTTGTCAAGGATGATCCCTTTTTGGTTCTACATGGAGATATTTTAACCAATCTCAATCTCACCGACATTATCAACTTCCATAAAGACCAAGCTTCAAAAGCAACTGTCGCGCTTGTATCGACCAAAGACCCATCACTGTTTGGTCAGTTTGAACTCCATGGCAGTAAAATCGTCGGTTTTTATGAGCGAACACGAAAAGGAGAGGAGAAAAGCTATCTGGTCAATACTGGCGTATATGTATTTAATAAAGCAATCTTTGATTATTTTCCCAATAAACCAGCGTTTATGCTTGAAAATATTCTACAAAACCTTATTGGTAAAAAGGAATTGTCTGGCTTTGTGTTTGAGGATCAATGGTTTGATGTCGGTACCGCTGAAAATTATGGAGAAGCAATAAAAAAATATATATCTAAAACAACCCTGTAATACCTAGGATTTTACCCGCGAGACGGGCTAAAATATATGAGAGAATGAGCAAAATAAATCCGATGAAAGCTGATGTGATTTTGGCTTTGCCTGCTTTTACTTTTTCAGGACTCCCCCCGGAAAGAAGATAATCATACCCACCCCATACAAGATATATAAAAAGAAGAATTCCGGCAAAAGGGTACAGGAATTTCATCACTTGATTAATCACATCAGCCACTGTTGGATCACTTTTTCCGTCAATAACAAGCGGCCCCGTAATATCAACACCACCTACCTTAAGAGTAAGTATTTTCATGGTTTTCTCCATATCGTGATGGCTGCTTTTGCAGAAATAAGAAAAACACTATTGATAATAATGCTTATGATGATATATTTGTGTATTCCTTGTATAAATTGTATCACACCCTGTCCAACTTGTTCATTCGCCAGATAGTAAAACCGAGGACTATATGAAGCTGCAAAGTATAACGCTCCACCTATCAGCAATAAAAAAGGTATCGCATACAAAAGATCGCCCATATCTTTTTTGGAAGAAAACATCGTGGAAGATATTGAAAAAATAAGATAGATTATAAAAATGGAAAGGGGAAAAGAATGAGGGGGAAAGAGTGAAAAGACAGAAATAAAGTAAAAAAAAAGCATGCCGCCTGCAATAGGCGCAATTCCTACGATAATACTGCGTATACTGTCTTTTCGCTCAAAAGAAACAGAACCAAGCCTCACTGCACCACTTTGGATTACCGGGAAAATCCGTATATCAGTTACTTTGAGCATACAAGAAACAGCTACTATATAGTGGCTCATTTCATGAAGGAGAGTACCGGGAAAATAAAGAAGAGAAATAACGAAAAATATCACATGATTGTTTTTCGTAAAAAGACGAAAAAAATGAAAAAGATATGTCGTCAGATTGCGTGATACGAAAAAAAGCACCAGCAACTCTCCTGAAAACAGGATGAGGTAGAACATGAAAAATCCTTATCCTCCTCCGCCAGATACCGCAGGAGGCGGCGCCCCATTGAAAATATCTTCCTCTTGTATGACTCCACCCGAGGAAGACGCCGGAGAAACTTTGGCTGGGGGAGCGGCTTTTTTCAAGGTGGGGGTAGGAGTTGCTGTCTGCTCTACGGTAGGCAAAGGTACGGTAGGAATGGGTGAGGGGAGAACTACAGGGGTGGGAATAACCACAGTATCCACTGCCTGTTGGCGCTTTTTCTGTACGAGCACGAACAGCAAAACGCTGAAAATGATAACGGTTACCAGTGCAATAATAATCAAATAGCTATTAAGAGGGGATTTTTTCGTATTTTTTATCAAAACCTCTTCATTTAAAGGAGTGTAATTTAACATATGTATTTCATTATTACGAATAACCACTCACTTGTCAACGGATAAAAATTATGCACCTGATATAATATGAAATATATATGAGAATGTTAGTCACCGGAGGGGCCGGATTTATCGGAAGTAATTTCGTTAACTATTGGGTGAAAAAATACCCGCATGATTTTGTCACGGTCATTGATAAACTAACCTATGCGGGGAATCAAGCTAACTTGAAAGAATCCGAAAATAAACGCAATTACCGCTTCGTGAAAGGAGATATCTGTGATAAAGAAACTATCAACTCGCTCATGAAAGAAACAGATATCCTCGTCCACTTTGCTGCCGAAACCCATGTGGACCGCTCCATCGCCGACCCTTCCGCATTTGTGAAGACCAATGTCTGTGGCACATATACGTTGCTTGATGCAGCTCTCACTCATCACATCAAAAGATTTCATCATATATCAACTGATGAAGTTTTTGGTGCGCTTACCCTTGACTCACATGAAAAATTCAGTGAAGAGACTCCCTATAATCCTCGAAGTCCCTATGCCGCTTCAAAAGCAGCTTCTGACCATTTTGTGCGTGCATACTACACCACGTATAAACTGCCGATCACGATATCAAATTGCTCTAATAATTTTGGGCCGTATCAATATCCTGAAAAACTTATTCCGCTTGCTATTTCTTGTGCAGCAAAAAATAAGAGAGTGCCTGTGTACGGTGATGGTTTGTATGTGAGAGATTGGATCTATGTAGATGACCACGTGAGAACGATCGATCTTATCCTCCAAAAAGGCACAATCGGCGAAACATACCTTATTGGAGGAATAGAAAAAGATATCAGCAATATAGACGTCGTGAAGCGAATCTTAAAAACTATGGGCAAAGATGAAAAACTTATCTCCCATGTCACGGATCGACCCGGTCATGATCGCCGATATGCGATTGACGCCTCAAAAATCAAACGAGAACTTGGATGGGTCCCGCAACATGACTTCGATACAGCGTTGAAGCTTACGGTCGATTGGTATCTTGCTCACCCGGCGTGGTTGTCGTGAAAATCCGTTTCATAACAGTCTTTCTTCCACTTGCCCCCACGACTTCTATGATCACTTCATTGCGTGACTTGGGCAAAGGAATAGATACAGTAAAAATATTATCTTCATCTTGATACACTCGCTCCCCATTGACTGTGATGATTGATTCTTTCTCTACCTTTCCTTTCAGCTCAATTTTTTTCTCACGTTTAAAAGCGGCAGTCTTTGGGGTAAGTATCTCAATCGTAGGTCTTTTAAAATACAGCTTGAGCTGGTAGACAAAATACAGAGAGAAAAAAACTACAATGAATGCAAATACATATTTGAAGATCATTTTTGTATGAGGAGTACGACTCTTTTCTATATGTTTTTTGAAGGAAAATTCTTCTTTCTTTCCGTATTCTCTGCGAAAAAAAGCCAAGAGTTTTTCTTGAGAAATCCCCAAGAATGCGCCGTATGCTCTCAAAATTCCTGTGATATATGTTTTTGAAGGGAAAAATGACCAGTTATCTTGCTCAAGCGCCTCAAGGTTTTTCCTTCTTATTTTGGTCGCTTGCTCAACATCCGCAATAGTCAAAGACCGTCTTTCCCGTTCTTTTCTCAACATTTCCCCAATAGTTAGCATAGAAATATATTACATCACACTCACAAAAAAAGCGGTCGTTTCCGACCGCCTTTTTTAACTCTCCGCGAATTATTTCTTTAATACTCTCCACCCATGCCTCCCATACCACCCATACCTGCGGGACTGGGCACGTCTTTTTTCTTTTCAGGAATGTCTGTGACCAACGCTTCAGTGGTCAGGATCATTATTGCCACTGATGCTGCATTCTCCAGCGCACTGCGTACCACTTTCGCCGGATCAACAATGCCTTTTTTGAACATTGATCCGAAAGAAACGGTCATCGAATCAAATCCATAGTCGTATTCTTTTTGCTCCTCGACTTTCTTCAAAACCCATCCTGCATCAGCTCCAGAATTGTGAGCAATCATGGTGAGTGGTTCTGCAAGAGCTTTATATACGATGTCGACACCGGTTTTTTCTTCCTCAAAATCTGATGCTTTTTTGATGGCAGTGAGGACTTTTCGTGCTCGAAGAAGCGTGATACCGCCTCCTGCGACAATCCCCTCCTCAAGCGCTGCCTTTGTCGCCGACACCGCATCATTGACTCGCTCTTTTTTCTCTTTGAGTTCAACCTCTGTGGCTGCGCCGACATTAATCACAGCAACTCCTCCAGAAAGTTTTGCCAGACGCTCTTGTAGCTTCTCTCTGTCAAACTCCGAGGTTGTTCCTTCCACTTCTCTTCTAATTTGGGCAACACGTGCTTTGATTTTTGATTTCTCGCCACGTCCCCCGATGAGACGGCAGTTTTCTTTATCTGCCCAGGCTTTATCTGCTCTTCCACAAACATCAATATCAACATTCTCAAGTTTTCTGCCTATTTCTTCTGAAACTACTTGCCCACCGGTCAAGATGGCAATATCTTCAAGCATTGCCTTGCGTCTATCTCCAAAGCCCGGCGCCTTCACAACAAGCGCGTTAAACGTGCCGCGAAGCTTATTGACGACCAGCGTTGCAAGCGCTTCACCATCCACATCATCCGCAATAATGACGAGATTTTTTGAAACTTTGACAAATTTTTCCAAGAAAGGCAAAAGGTCAGACATTGCAGAGATTTTTTTATCGGTGATCAAAATATACGAATCATCTATCTCTGCGGTCATCTTTTCAGAATCAGTGACAAAATACGCAGATGCGTATCCTTTGTCAAATTCCATTCCTTCCTTATATTCAATCTCCATCTGAAGTCCTTTCCCTTCCTCGACCGTGACGACTCCGTCTTTGCCCACCTTAGTGATTGCCTCGGCAATCATTGAGCCAATATGCGTATCTGCTGCAGAAATAGTCGCCACTTGCGCAATTCCTTCTTCATCAGAAAGAGGAATTCTCTTGGACATTTTTGCAATCTCGCCCACCACTGCTTCAACTGCTTTCTCAATTCCTCGCTTCAAAATCATCGGGTTTGCACCGGCGGTGATATTGCGCATACCAAGATTGACCATAGATTGTGTCAGAAGGGTTGAGGTGGTCGTACCGTCTCCTGCGACATCATTGGTCTTTGAGGCTGCCTCCTTGACTAGTTGCACCCCCATATTTTCAAACGGGTCCTCAAGCTCTATTTCTTTTGCTACCGATACGCCATCATGCACCACGTTGGGAGCCCCCCATTTTTTATCAAGCGCCACATTGCGCCCACGAGGGCCAAGTGTCGTCACTACTGCTTTTGCCAATATATTAACGCCCCGAGAAAGAGCACTTCGTGCCTCATCTGCAAATTTAAGTTGCTTTGCCATATATTTTTTATAAATAATGTAAATTCCGATTAAATCGGAATAAACTAATAATAATAGGTATTACTCAACAGTCGCCATAATATCTTTTTGCTCCAAAAGCAACCATTCTTCAAAACCAACTTTTACTTCATTGCCTCCCCATTTTTTGTAGAGTACTTTTTTCCCTACTTTAACTACCATGGGGATAGTTTTTCCCTCATTATTAAAGCCACCTGGACCAACAGCCATCACTTCCCCCATCTGCGGTTTTTCTTTGGCGGAGTCGGGAAGAACAATACCTGAAACAGTCACCTCTTCTTTTTCAAGCGGCTTGACGAGTACATAATCAAAAAGAGGTTTTATACGAGAAGCACTCGAGACATGTGATTTTTTCATACCTTTTTTTTAATACGTACCGATTGTATAATTTTTAACATGCATACAAATCGGTAAAAAAACTTATAATATATTATGTGATATGCGTCTACTCATATAGTTTTATATATCCCAAGTAGACAAATTTGTTTTTTTGCTTTAATATATATACCAAACGACACATGAATTGTCAAGCGTTATTTTCAATTGCTAATTACTATAAGACACAAAATGAGCTCTTCACTTTTTCCTGAAATTCAGCGGTTGACTGAAAAACTACATACCACACAACTTCCCGCCCCTCTTTTGCAAAAAACAGAGGAAGAGATCAGACAAATCGCCTCACTGCTTGAGCGAGGAGGAAGTAGCACTCGACTTGATCTTATCGCTCAATATATAGACTGGATAGTTCATCTCCCTTGGAATACGACGAGCGAGGATATACTTGATATCTCACACGCGAAGGAAATAATGGATAGCCATCATCATGGACTTCATGCGATCAAACAGCGCATACTCGAATATCTCTCCGTGCTCATCCTCGCTCAAAAAAATCAAACTACTCATACATACACCCCTATTCTTCTTTTTGTGGGACTTGCAGGAACGGGAAAAACAAGCTTTACATCCTCAATCGCAGAAGCTCTGGGGAAAAAGTTTGCTCGCATTCCCTTTGGCGGACTCTCTCTTGCTTCAGATCTTCGAGGCGGGAGAAAAACCATACCAGAGGCTGCTCCGGGACTCATCATGCGGGCACTCTATGAAACCGGAAGTCGCAATCCGGTCATTCTTCTTGATGAGATTGATCGCATCGCGCCAGAGGGAAAAGCTGGCATCATGGGCGTCCTCATCGAACTACTTGATCCTGCGCAAAACAATCATTTCGTCGACCATTATATAGATTATCCCTTTGATCTCTCATCAGTCCTTTTTGTGGCAACTGCCAATACCACGCACCACATAGGAGCAGCGGTCATGGATAGGCTTGAAGTCATCGAAATGCCCTCGTATTCAGACGAGGAAAAAATAGTCATCGCTCGAGACTATATCCTCCCACGCCTTATGAAGGAGAGTGGCCTTCCCAAAAATTGCCTCGCCATTGACGAAACAGTGTGGAAAAAAATTGCGCGTATGTCAGGATATGATCCGGGCATGCGAAGTGTCACGCGATATGTGGAGGAAATGGTACGAAAGGCCGCGTATAAATATGTCAAAAAAGAAGGAGAACAATTCACCATCACTGAAGCAACGATGAAAGACTACGTGGAGGAATAACTATCAAGTATGTCGATCTGCCACTTTTGATGCGCCAAAAGAATCTGGTTTGATTTTCACACTATACCCACTCCCCCGCACCATCCCGACGATTTCGGAGATGAGTTCTCTGGTCTCCCCTTTCCTACCAATATCCACATGAATTTCAATATTATACTTTGAAATACCGTTTTCGCGAAGCAGCTCAAACACTTTCTCTGCTGATTGGAGCGATAAAATCGCCTCTTGATACATGCGTTCTTTGAGGCTCATTTTTTGTGAGACGACATTTCGTTTCCAAAAATAAATACCTCCTGACCCGACACGATGGATCACGATCGCAACGACAAAATCATAGTTGTTGACACGAGCTTTTTGAGAATCAGCTCCTACGATGATACGATAATTTGCCTCTTTTTTTTCTGTCATGTATACAGAAATTCTTTTTTTGAGAGATGCGCTATCGAGCTTGCCAAAAGACGGACTATTATACATAAATGTATTGCATTATACCAAAAAGCGTAATAATGTATTCAAATAGGGTAAAAAAGGAGCAAATAATTATGAGCTAACGACTCATCATATTTTTATCCAAAAACTAAAACTTTATCAGAATTCTCGACCATTTTGAGTAAGTCAGTCATTGTAGAAACCGGACAAATCTTGCTTTCGCCCTTGCCACGCAACTCCAGACAAGTGCCGCACGCGTAAATTTCACCCTTCAGATTTTTGAACTCCGTTACTTTCACGGAAATGTCAAGATGTTCGCTATCAGGGATAGCATCTAGTTCTGAACCCTCGTTCATCAAAAAAATCTCCACATGATGACCGGCTTTAAGCACAGTAATACCGAGGCGAAACGTATTCCATACGTGTTCCGGTTTGTTTGATTGTAGAATGATACCAAGTTTCATAAAGTTATTTTATCATATATATCCATCCACCTACTTGTTTGACTACGATACGTTGTTAAGAGATAATCTTAACAATGTTACAGAAACTGCATCAAAACGCTAAGACCAATTATGCCATAAGACGGCAGATAAAACAAAGCCCGCTTCCCGTAGCTGTTCTGGCGCGTAAATTTAAT
>DATDXN010000021.1:0-31542 GCA_035289305.1 Patescibacteria group bacterium | reverse complement strand
GTAACAGTCGCGAAGCGCCAGCCGGGATCGGCGATAAAACCGTTAAATTATGCAGTCGGGATCGAGCGAAAACTCGTCACACCCTCAACCGTATTTCTCGATGTGCCAATTTGTTTTAGAGGTGCATCCAGTACCAAATCATATTGTCCGCACAATTATGACGGACAATTTCATGGGCTCGTGCAACTCCGGTTTGCGTTGGGTAATTCTTATAATATTCCTGCCGTCAAAATGCTTGCACTAAACGGGGTTTCTGATTTTGTTTCCTCATCTTCTGCTTTTCTCATCAATACCTTTTCACAACCAGAGCGCTATGGTTTATCACTGACCCTAGGCGGGGCTGAAGTGAAGATGATTGAGTTGGCATCAGCATTTTCTGCATTTGCCAATCAAGGCATACCGAAAGAGCTTGTTTCAATACTTAAAATAGAGGACAAACGAGGGAAGCTTCTCTATACATTTGACGATCCAAATATTGTCAAAGATGTCAAAAAACCCCTTTCCTATCCTGACTATCTGAAACTCACGGGCAAGCAAGCTGTTTCCATCGAAACTGCTTTTCTCATTTCCCACATACTTCTCGACAACAACGCTCGGTCTGCTGCATTTGGGTCAGGGGGGTTTTTGAGTATCCCTCGTCATGCCGTGTCAGTGAAGACGGGTACGACCAATGATAAACGAGATAACTGGACCATCGGCTACACGCCCAATTTTTTGACCGCGGTGTGGGTGGGAAACAATGATAATAGTCCTATGCATCCATTCCTTGCATCAGGCGTCACCGGTGCAGCCCCTATTTGGAATGGTATTATGAAAGAAGTGCTGAAGGATCAACCTGATCTGTGGCCCAAACAACCTTCCGGCATTGTAGGAAAACAGGTGTGTACTGTCTCGGGAGTGTTGTCCACGAAAAATCCAGATGGGTCAGAAACGTGTCCGTCGCGATATGAGTATTTCATCAAAGGGACAGAGCCAAAAACCGAAGAAAATTTGAAACGGGTCATTCCGGTGAGTCGTGATACTGGTTTTATGACGCGAGCTGATGATCCAGCAGCTGAAATGAAGGAAAAACTCGTAATACAAGATGAGTTTTCTACGTACTGCCTTGACTGTAATCATGAAGGGGAGGGCTATACGACAGTCAAACTATGATTTTTTTTGAGAAAGCGCTTCAATACCGGGCAAGGTTCCTTTTTCGATAAACTCAAGCATTGCTCCTCCGCCTGTTGAGATATGCGTGATTTGATCGAGATATTCTTTTTTTGAGATTGTGGCAAGCGTGTCTCCGCCGCCGACGATGGAGACTGCATTTTTATTTTGTGTTATAGCATAGTAGAGAAAATCAGTACCTCTACAAAATTGGCTATTTTCACAGTATCCCACAGGCCCGTTCCATATGATTGTTTTCGCTTGTGAGATGATATTGCTAAACATTGCCTGCGTCTGTGGGCCAATATCGAGGATCGAGGCGTTTTTTGGGATGTCTTCTATTTTTACGACCTGTCCCCCATCTTTTCCGTTACTTGGATTTCCCACCACCGCATCCTTGGGTAAGATGACTGCCGTATTTTTTTGCGCAGCCATGAATAGAAGTTTTTTGGCTGCATCTGCCTCTTCCTTTTCTGCCAAACTTTTGCCGATAGCGAGTCCTTGGGTGAGTAGAAACGTGTTTGCCAGTCCCCCGCCCAAAAGCACATAGTCAGCAACATCAAGGAGCTTGGACAAAAAATTGATTTTGGTTGAAATTTTTGCTCCTCCAATGATAGCTACAAACGGTTTTTTCACTTTTTTGACGATGGATGAGATGGTTTCAATCTCTTTTTTGAGCAACAATCCTGCATATGAGGGCAAAAAAGTGGGAATTTGAGAGATAGAAGAGTCGCTACGGTGGCATACGCCAAATGCATCATTCACATACATATCAGCAAGTTGAGCGAGTTTTTGAGCAAACGCACTGCTTTTTTCTTTCTCCTGCGGATAAAATCGGATGTTTTCAAGAAGCATGATCTCGTGTTCTTTTTGGTTCGCCAATTGTTTTTGTCCACTTTCGGATAGAAAATCATCAACGAGTGTCACTTGATATTGTGGTATCAAGTCATGAAGATGAAGGGCAACCTTTTTGAGCGAGAAGTGCATTTGTCTCCCTTTTGGTCTTCCCAAGTGAGAAATGAGGATGAGTTTATTATTTTTTTTCAAAAGATATTCAAGAGTCGGGATAGCTTGCCTGATACGCACATCATCAGCTATTGTGAAATCATCAGTCAGACTCACGTTGAAATCAACTCGCACCAATACTCGTTTCCCTTCGATTTTTTCATCTTCAATAGTTTTGATGGAAAATCCGTTTTTGATCATAGGCTATTGTAGTATTTTACCTCATGTGGGCTGCCGATGACGATGGGAACACGTTCATGAAGCGAACGGGCAGTATAGGTGAGGGGATTTTTGCTCAAGCTCACAGCCATTCCACCTGCTTGTTTTACGATGAAACTGAAAGGATTTACTTCAAACATGAGGCGCAGTTTTCCCTCTTTATTTTTCACATCTTCAGGATATAGGTATACTCCACCTTTGAGGAGCGTCCTGTGCATGTCTGCAACCAGCGTCCCGACATAGCGAAGTTTATATGGTTTTTTACCAGTTTTCAGTGAGGCGATATAGCGGGATACTTTTTCCGTGAAGAGGTTGGCATAGCCCTCATTGATGCTGTATATATTTCCTTTTTCCGGTATTTTGATTCTCGGGTGGGAGAGGAGAAAACTCCCCATGCCGGGGTCAAGTGTGAATCCATTGACTCCAAAGCCGCATGAGTACACGAACATGACTGATGAGCCGTATAAAATGTACCCAGCCGCAACCTGCTCTTCTCCCCTATAGGTGAGCGACTCTTTTTTGTGATAAATTGAAAAAATAGTGCCGGTGTTGATATTGACGTCTATATTTGATGATCCATCAAGCGGATCAAGAAATACGACGTATTTCCCCTTTTTTGCGGGAGAGAAAACTGGTTTGTCCAGTTCCTCGGACGCGACCACATAGACTTCTTGTGTTTTAAGGAGTGTATCCACAAAGAGTGTGTTGCTAAACTCATCAAGTTTTTGTACTTCTTCCTGTTGGATATTGCTTTTTCCAGTTTTCCCCAAGATATCTACCAAACCAGTTCGTTTAATATGGGCTGCAATGATTTTCCCCACATTTTCAATATGCGTCAAAATGAGTGTGAGACTACCTGAAGCTTTCTCAAATCGGCGTTCCTCCTCCAAAATAAATTCAGTAAGTGTCGTGGGTTTATGATACATAGGTGGAGACGATCTTTTGACTATCAAAAACGCGCAACTTTTCAAACAAGAAAGCGAACTGGTTTTTCAAAGCGGCAAGCAATGGTTTTTTTGACCTTTCGGGAAGAGTCCAGAGTTTCTTTTTAAAAGGTCCCAATGCTTTTTTGCGCATTTTATAGACAAACTGCTCGCTCGTCCATCCTTCTTTCCATTCATCTTTTTCCTTTTCTTTGAGGTATTGATACATTTCTTTTGTTAGTTCCTGGGGCAGATGTTCATAAACTATATTTTGAAAGCCTGTCGCAAGATGAATTTCAAGCGTTTGCGCCTCTGGGAAGCGGTGAAAAAGCTCGCTTGGAAGGGTTGATGCGCCATGTTGCACCGCCCCACCAATGTGATATTTTGCCCGAGCCGCTCGGCCAATATTTTCAAGCACCGAAAAATCAAGACTTACTTCTTTGATGGTACCATCGGGCAGAGGAATTCCTCCATGACTCGTGCCAGTTTGCACGCTGACTTTGCTTATTCCCTCAAGACGGGCTTTTTCAATACGCGAGAGATACCCTTTCATAAACGCTTCAAACTCGGCGACCGTGCTGTTTTTGCCGCCGATGTGCCCTATCTCGCCGCCGATTGATATATTTACCCCATTCGGTTGGATAGATCGTATATATCTTGTTAAGTGCGCGGTTTCCTCATAATTTGCTTTTTGCTGTGCATCAAGCGTCTCTTTTTCAAGATCAACGAGTGTGGAGGCATCGATATCAATATTATAAAAACCTCCCTCAATGGATTCTTTGATCAGCTCTTTTATTTTTTTCTGCTCCCCTTTTGGATCTTTTTTGAATGAGGAAGCTTTGAATTGATAGTGGTCACCCTGAATAAACACCGGACCTTTCCAACGTGATTTTATTGCCCCGGCAAGTACCGCACTTGCAAACTCCATGGGGCGTTGTGCAGTATAGCCGATCTCGGACCTGGCGATCTCAAAAATAAATGCCCCGACGCTTTTTTCTTGTGCAAGGGAAAAAATAGTTGCGGCAGTGTCATAAGTAAGCGTGCGGATGTTGAAGGCAGGAACGGTAAAGCCCAATACTTTTTGATTTCTGACCGCGTGATAGAGGGGGAGAATTGATGCGCTGAAGATGCCGCATTTCTTCGCAATTTCTCGTATTTCCTGATGCGTGGCGTTTCGTATTTCCTCTGTTTTTCCAAATACCGCCTGATGTATGAGATCGTCTATATTATTACTTTTCATACAGTATCATACACTTTATACTTTTTAAATTCGTTTGTCAAGTGGGAGCTTTGCGTGTAGTTTTGAATAAGCGTGCTGTACATGAGTGCTGTTTCTTTATCAATATGAGCATGTAATTTTCCGAGGATGTTTAGTATGTAAGGGGGGAGAGTGGAGGACTCAATCTCACCTTTTCTTTTCAATGCTTCTTTTATGAACCGCTCTGCCATGACATATGAGCCGTGATGCAGTCCCATTGCTACTCGTTTCAGATCCATCGCGAGGGACTCCAAAAGGTACTTATTGTTCATACAACTGTCTGAAAAAATACCTCATCAATGTTTCAAACTCTTTTCTTATTGTAGCATCTTGTATTTCGTTACTTCTATTTCCCTGCTGTGGACGAATATTGATCATTGAGTAACAGTCAATACTCATCGTCTCCAAATCAATACCGCCACCCCACAGATTTTCTTGTTTGGATCCTCCTTGAAGCATAATTTGCTCGTTGTCAAAATGGCGATCCGCTCCAGCCGAGCATACTTTTTCCCTCACATCTATCACGGTTTTGATGTATACATCAAATAGTTCTTTAAGCTTTTCAATTTCCTCCTTCGTATATGGTTTACTTTTGGTGATAATTGCCATAGAGAGATTATATAAAATTCCACAGCCGAATTTGGAGAGTAGAAAGAACTCTTAAGGGGAAGATTTGGGAGGAGGAGTTGTTTCATCGAGATCAGGTTGCAATTGCTGAATGAAGTTTGTGTCAATTTTTGGAGTGGTGATGTTTTTTTGGATCTCACCGACGAAGTTTTTCGTGAAGTTCTGCCAGGTAGTTTGGATATTTTTGATGACCCCTGTTTTTTGAATGACAAAAAAGAGAACAACGATAAAAAGTACATACGCGATAAGTCCTCCAAAAGCTTTCATGAAACCTGCGAGAAAATTCCTCCATGCAATCCCGAAAGAACTCCCATACACGTGTTCAATTGCTTTCGTCAACTGTTTGATGCGTTTGTCTACTGTTCCTGGGGGCAATGATGATTGTTGTTGATCCATATCTTCACCATACCTTATTCTTTATCAGAAATCAACTAAACGAGATGCCGAAATAAATTCGGCATGACGAACTGTTGTATCAGCGCCGTTCTTACATTTGCATTTTGAATAGATAGAAGTATACAATACTACTTATGAAAAAGAGAGTGCTTTCGGGAATTCGGGCAACCGGAAGGTTGCATCTGGGGAATTATTTCGGCGCGGTCAAGGGGATGCTTGAGCTGCAAGAAAAAACAGAGTATGAGACATTATATATGGTGGTTGATCTTCACACCATTACCACTCCGTATGATAAGGGTATGCTCAAGCAATCAGTGCGAGACGTCATCATCGACTATCTCGCCTGCGGTCTGGATCCCGCAAAAAGTACGATTTTCATCCAGTCTATGGTGCCGGAGCATACAGAGCTTGCATTTTATTTCTCATCAGTAGTAAGTATTGCTCGCATGCAGCATTTGCCGACTTTTAAAGATAAGGTGAAGCAATATCCTCACCATACGACCATGGCGCTTTTAAACTACCCAATCCTCATGGCTGCTGATATTTTGATATACAAGGCAGGGATCGTGCCGGTCGGTGTTGATCAAGAGCCGCATATTGAAGTCGCGCGTGAGGTGGCGCGCAAGATGAACAGCGAGTATGGTACTGATTTTCCCGAGCCGCAGCGCTTTGTCACAAGGGGCGAGTATGTTCCCTCGCTCACCGGAATGGGTAAAATGAGCAAGTCTGTTGAGGGCAGCTATATCAATCTGACGGATAGTGATGAGGAAATTGAAAAGAAAGTCCGCAGCATACCCACGGCAACAGCCGCGGGGGGCGAAATGAATGAAGGAGTAAAAAGTTTATTTGCACTTTTTAAACTCACTGCGCCAGAGAGTGAAGTAGCACGGTTTGAAAAAGAGTTTCATGCAGGTACGCTTCAGTTTATGAACCTCAAAAAAGCCGTAAGTACGGCGATATATAAAGAGCTGCAGCCGTTTCAGGAAAAAAGAAGAGAGCTTGCAAAAAACGGAAAATATATAGATAAAGTAATAACTGATGGAGCAGAAAAAGCGCAAAAGATTGCGCAAATGACGATCAAAGAGGTGAAGGAAAAGATGGGATTAGCGTAGGACCTTTTGATATCCGCCACAGCCTTTGAAAAGCCAGTGGGAGACACGCGTTACGGTCGCCGTTGACACCCCTGTTTCCTGCGCGATCCTCGCATATGAGTGTCTTTTGAGGAGCAGTGTGGCAATTTCCAGTCGATTGGCAATTTCCTCAATTTCAGGCAGTGTCAAAATATCTCTTAAAAAACGCGCAACTTCTGTTTCTTTTTTCAGCCTCAAGAAAGCCCGAATTAAGTTTTTCTCTTTTTGATTGCGCGGATGGTATATTTCCGTTGAAGTAAACTCTGTTTTTTTGGGATATACACTTCTTGCCATAACCTCACTATACCATTTCATAATCCCCTTGACAACTCAATACTAATATGTTAACATATTAGTATATTAGCATGATGAGTTAAATGAAACTCAAAAGGATTATAGCGAATATGCAGAACACAACAATCAATAAAATAGACCAATCACACCATCGCCGCCCACGCGCGGGGTATGCCGATTGCGTTTTCGACCGCGATCGGACATATACTCGATCGTCAGGAATAGATTGACGATCGGTATAGATTTGCATTTTTTCATACCCGCAGTAACCTGCGGGGATTTTTTTAATTATCAATTTATGAAATGTAAAAACTATGGAAAAACTAAGATTCTCTGAAAATCAGTTTCCTGAAAGTAAAGAACGAAGCAGGTTGACGAATTTAGCATGTCTTTATGCAGAAATCTTCGCAGGTCCGCCTTGGAATGAATTTACAAGGTCGCCTGGATGTAGTATGTTTTTTGGTCAGGATACGAAAATAGGAGATATGTGCCCGAACTGTGGTGATATGCTCAAAGAAGCATATCCGCTCGATGAATCAGTTTCTTATCTTAAGAAAGAGCTTGCAAGACCCAATGCACTGCTTACCTTACTTGAAAAGGATGAAAACATAATAGGGTTTGCGTGGGGTTTTTCATATGAGAATCCGACTGGCTTTACCGACCAGAAATATAAAACCAAAGAAATGAGAAAAAAGCTTACTGATTTGTTTATTGGGTTTGGTGTTGGCGGTTCGTTTTTCTATTTTTCAGAGTGCGGGGTTGCTCCTTCTTATAGAGGGCAGGGGTTGAGTAATATGCTTTCTGGTGAGGTAGTGAAACAAGCCGAAAAATTAAACTCTCCACTCGTTATGAGGACGAATTATCAGTCCCCCATGGTATATGTTGCTGCACGATTTGGCATGAATCAGGTTATGGGACCACGAGAGGGTAGGATTATAAATTTTGAAGATGCAGAAAATACCGATAGAGTGCTATTTCTCAAAATTTAATAATTATGAACAGATATTTGATAGTAGGAGGTACTCATGGCAACGAACCTCTAGGAATTAATGTTTGTAAAAAACTTGAAAGGCTTAGTATTCCTTATCTTGATGTTCTTTATGCCAATAAAAAAGCGATAAGAGAGAATAAACGATTCATTCAAGAGGATCTCAATAGGGTTTTCCCAGGAAGTGGCATGTCTTATGAATCAAGAAGAGCACGGGAGATTATTAAGATTTGTAAATCTTATGATTTTGTTATCGACTTTCACAATACTTACTGTCCAAATAACGACTGTGGCTTTGTCGGTGGAGATAATTGGAAAAACACGGTTAATCTATCAGAGTATCTTGGTTTGCGAAGGGTAATTATTGCGGACTATGATTGTATTAATAAATACGTTAAAGGTTGTTTGTCGCTAGAGATCAGTCTTGATAGCAACAAATTTAATGTTGATTATTGGGTAAAAAAGATAATTGGTCTTAAAAATTTTGACCCCTCCAAGAACTACAGTGAGGCGGAGTTGTATAAATTCAGTTACAGGATAACGAGAGAACAACAGAATATATATGAGTTTCCTGTATGGAAAGCTTTTCAGAAGCTACCTAAAAAAGACAGAGCGAAACTTAATTTGACTGGTGCATACTATCCTATATTCATAAACGACGCCTATACGTCATATAATTATGCTGGTTTGCTCCAAAAACTAACATAACGAACTTCGTTACCAATTACCAACCCCCGAGGATTGGTTTGGTTGATTTCCCGCCTCGTTTTTGCTATAATGATCTTATATACCGATGCCAAAAATACTCGCCATCACTCATCTGACTGCATCTGTCGGGAAAAAGGAGATTTTGCGCGACATTACTCTCTCTCTTGATACGGGCAAACTCTACGCACTGATGGGTCCCAATGGCTCGGGCAAATCTACGCTTGCCTCATGCGTGATGGGACATCCGGCATATACGGTAAATGGTAAATCTCGCATCATCTTTTGCGGCAAAAATATTACCGACCTATCACCAGACAAACGTGCGCGAGCTGGGATATTTATGACATTTCAATCTCCTCTTTTTTTATCCGGCGTGAGTATTTACCAGCTTTTACGTTTTATGCTCGATAAAAAAAAAGACCCGTTGAAAATCCGTACATTGGTTAATAAATATGCACAAGAACTTGGCGTACGAGAAGAATTACTGACACGATCCCTCAATGACGGATTTTCAGGTGGAGAAAAGAAAAAAATGGAAGTGCTACAAGCGGTGATGGGCGAGGCGAAACTGATTTTCTTTGATGAAATAGATACGGGGGTTGATGTGGATGCCTTGAAAACCATTGCTCTTTTTTTGAAAAAAATGAAGACAAAAGAGAGAACCATGGTTATTATCACTCACTACAGCAGAATATTGAAATATTTGAAGCCTGATATGGTGCTTGTCATGAAAGAAGGAAAAGTTGTCGCGCAAGACGGCCCCTCTCTTGCAGAGAAAATTGAGAAAAAGGGCTATAGGGTAGTTATAAATAAATAAGATATGGCAGAAAAAAATCCTGAAACAAAGAATTTACCTCCATTTATCGGTGTTCATTTTAGTTCGGAAGATCCATTTCGGAGCGACATGGAACATCAATTAGATAATCGAGGAGACACATTAGTTATGCCTAATGCTGGTATAGGAGTATTACTTGCCCGTGCTGAAAAAGAGGGAATTGAGAGGAGAAAAGTATATGATACTACTTTTCCTGGTGAGCTTCAGACGATAGAGGCAATTGAGAAAGAAGTAGATGAGCTTATAAAAATTGGAGAGACTCCACGTATTTTTGCTTCAGTATTAAGCTACAACGCCGAAGCTTCAATAAAATTTTTGGAGAAACTGAAATCAAAATATGGTGATAAAATAATTACCGGGGTTGGTGGTCAACTGATTGGAAGAGCAACTAAAGCATATATTGCTAATCCATATATAGATATTGTTGGAGTAGGGGACGCTGAAGTTATTTTTCGGCCAATGATGCAGCGGTATCAAGAGCAAACTCCGACGGAGTTTAAAGCTACTCTGACAGATGAAAAAATGCGGACTGATCTCGTTGCGCGTGATCCGAATTTTATCCATCAGGACGTTCTTACCCAAAAAAGCAGAATAGAGAAAGAAAAATTAAGACAACTCGGCGAGTATAAAGTAGTTGCAGGTTGGTTAGTGGGGATCAATAAAAGAAAAAAGAGGCAAGAGGCAGAAAACTTTACACCATTAAAATATGATCTTCCTTCATATGATCCCGAAAGATACGCTTTTATTAAAGAACGTAAAGAAGCGATGCAAGAGGTAGTTATCGGACCCAAAAAATATGGAGTTTCCGGAATAGTGATGCTACTTTCAGAGTTTGGCAGACAATGTGATTGGGCAGGCAATGCGGGCGCATGTAGTTTTTGCGCTCTTATTGGCGTTGAAGATCCACGTAATTTTCAAGATACCTCTACATATATTCAACATTTAGTTCGTTTAAAACAACTACACCCTGATTTGAATTGGATTTTTGATGTCAGTAATCAGTTGTTGGAGCAGAACAAACTTCAAGCTATTAAGTTTCTTACAAGATTTACCGAAGAGAGAGAAAAACATCCAGAACTTAAAGATGTAAAAACATACGCTTATCTTACTATTACGAATATAAGCAAAGAAACCGCTCCACTTTTAAAAAGATGTGGTATAGATGTTGTGTACGTTGGTTTGGAAAGCTTTGATCCAGAACAATGGAAAATTCAAAATAAAGCCAATAACGAGGATACTGTTGAACGTTGTTTTAAAGCAGCACAAAAATACGGCATTAAAATTCGAACATCACTCGTTTTAGGGATCAACACTTCTGAAGCAAGTCTTAAAAAAGAAGTGATAGGCCTAGAAAAAGCTATGCAAGAATACCCAGATCTATTTTTGACAATTGGTGTTCATAAAGTAGAAATGTTGCCGGGCTCGCGAGATTTCGCAAATTTTAAGCTTGAAAATGAAAAACTATATCATGATCCTGTAGTTTCGGCAATTTATCATCATTTTGATGAAAAAGGATGGCTTGATCGTGATCAACAAGTGGGTTTGACAAAAGCTTTTATAGAGTGGCGAAGTAAAATCCATGCGTTGGGAAAGGAATATGGGGAATTTCAGAATATTTTTGAGAACTTTGTTGGTATCAAAAAACCAAAAAGTAAGTATTTTCATTCATTAACCCGCTCAAAAGCACATGTTGTCTCATTGTTACAAGATCCATTCGAAAGAGAGAAACAAGAAAAGTATTTATCATCAAAATTAAGATATGCAAAGGAACAAAAACTTGGTATTACCTATGAGCAAATCGAAACATACGCTGAACGATTAGAGCAAATTATACAAAGATATGGCGTTATTGCTCATACCCTAGAAAAAGGTAGCTTGACAGAATAACCATAACTTTCCATTTATATGCAACAGACGCAGGGGCTTGATTTTGAGTATAAATTTGGGTTTGCGATGCCAGAAAGGCCGGTATATCAGACGAAAAAAGGTATTTCTTCTCGTGTCGTTGCGGAAATTTCGCATATCAAAAACGAGCCGGCGTGGATGCGGCAGTTTCGCTTGAAGTCCTTCGAAATTTTTGTGAAAAAATCCATGCCCACATGGGGAGGAGATCTTTCACGGATTAACTTCAACAACATTATCTACTTTGCCAAAGCCACCAACAAACAGGAAAACTCATGGGAAAAACTACCCAAGGAAATCAAAGAGACATATGATCGCATCGGCGTGCCGGAGGCCGAGCGAAAATTTCTGGCAGGTGTTTCGGCGCAGTACGACTCTGAAGTCGTCTATGAAAGTGTGAGGCTAGAGCTTAAAAAACAGGGGATTATTTTTTGCGATATGGATACGGCAGTGCGTGAGTATCCGAGTTTGGTGCGCCAATATTTTAGCACGCTTATTCCTCCTCATGATAACAAATTTGCAGCCTTAAACAGCGCTGTGTGGTCGGGCGGATCATTCGTCTATGTTCCCAAAGGAGTGAAGGTCACGTTACCGCTTCAAGCATATTTTCGCATCAACGCCCAAAATTTTGGCCAATTTGAGCGGACATTGATCATTGCTGAAGAGGGTAGTTATGTACACTACGTAGAGGGTTGCACCGCTCCAATTTACACGACAGATTCACTCCATAGTGCAGTGGTTGAGATTTTCGTCAAAAAAGGCGCTCGCGTGCGCTATACTACGGTCCAAAACTGGAGCAAAAATGTGTATAACCTCGTTACTAAAAGAGCCCGAGCAGACGAGGAGGCGGTAATGGAGTGGGTTGATTGTAATCTCGGAAGCCAACTCACGATGAAATACCCTTCAGTCTATTTATACGGCAAAGGTGCGCGAGGCGAAGTGTTGTCTATCGCTTTTGCAGGAGAGGGACAACATCAGGATGCAGGCGCCAAGATGCTTCACTTCGCGTCCCACACTTCCTCTCGCATTATCTCAAAATCTATCTCAAAAGATGGCGGCCGCACCTCATATCGAGGGCTGGTACAGGTTGCACCCGGCGCCTCTGCCTCATCAGTTTTCGTCTCATGTGATGCGCTTATTCTTGATGAAAAGTCCCGTTCCGACACCTATCCTTTCATGCGTATCAAAGAGAGCGATGTTTCGGTCCAGCATGAGGCGACGGTTGAAAAACTCGGTGAGGAGAAATTGTTTTATCTCACCTCACGCGGTATCGCGAAACAAGATGCCGAAGGACTTTTGGTTAATGGATTTATCGAGCCGGTTACCAAAGAGATTCCTCTTGAATACTCAATAGAACTGAACCGCTTGATCAACTTAGAAATGTCAGGAAGCGTTGGTTAATGTATGTATTTTATTGATGTCTCAAAAGAAAAAAAGGAAAAATATGTTGTGGAGAAACAAGGTAAATATGTGTTTTTCCTACACAACATATCAGGAAAAATTTATATAGAGATACAAAAACCAAATACAGAGGTCTATATTTTTGGTCTTTTTATAGGCCGCAATAACGATGTGTTTAAACTGGAGACGGTGCAGCATCATCGAGCAGGTAACAGTTTTTCCAATCTTCTCATCAAAGGAGTTTTTTTTGACCGCTCAAAATTCATATACGAAGGCTTGATTCGCATCGAAAAAAAAGCACAAAAATCCCACGCGTATCAGAAAAACCAGAATTTGGTCATGTCAAAAGATTGTTTTGTAGACTCACGGCCTTTTTTGGAGATTTTGGCAAATGATGTGTTTTGTACCCATGGGTCAACAACAGGAGGATTAAATGAAGAACAATTATATTTTCTTCAAAGTAGAGGACTGGAAAAGGCACAAGCTGCAGAACTTTTAGTTCGGGGTTTTGTAGATGATTTATTAGGTAAGATGCGTGATTTGAAAGTTAATCAATTACCCGAGGTGTCCTACTTATTGCACCTCCGAGGTGGAAGGTTATGATAGATGTAAAAAAAATAAAGAAAGACTTTCCGATTTTTGAATATCATCCTGATCTTGTGTATCTTGATTCTGCGGCAACTTCTCTCAAGCCTCGTATCGTCATTGAAAAAGAAATTGAATATTACCATGAATACTCCGTCAATATTCATCGTGGTATCTATAGTTTGGCAGAGCGCGCGACACAAGAGTATGAAAATGTGCGCACGATGGTCTCCTATTTTATCGGTGCGAGAGACCCTTCAGAAATTATTTTCACGCGTGGCGCCACCGAATCAATCAATCTTATCGCCTATTCTCTGGGCAGGCAGATTGTTTCTCGGGGAGATGAAGTGGTGACGACGATCATGGAACACCACTCCAATTTCGTCCCATGGCAGATGCTGGCATTTGAGGCAGGAGCAGATTTCAAAGTCATTGATATTGACGAAAATGGCGAATTAAAAATTAAAAGCGAAAAGGCAAAAGTTTCTCTCGAAGGAATTGTTACAAAAAAAACTAAGATTTTGGCAATTACCTATGTATCCAACGTTTTGAGCATCATCAATCCAGTGAAGGAAATTGTTACTGAAGCAAAGAAAATTAATTCGCATATTATCGTCATTGTTGACGCTGCAAAAGCTGCGCCATTTATACGAATTAATGTTTCCGATCTCGGTGCTGATTTTGTTGCTTTTTCGGCACATAAAATGCTGGGCCCTACTGGAGTTGGTGTCTTATGGGGTAAAAAATCACTTCTTACATCGATGTTTCCGTTTAATTACGGGGGTGGTATGATCGAGGAAGTCACCCTCACCAAAACAACATTTCGGGATACTCCTTATAAATTTGAGGCAGGGACGCCGCATATTAGTGGTGTTATTGCCTTTGGCGCTGCATTACAATACCTTAAAACTATTGGTTTGGATGAAATTAAAACACATGAAGAGGAGCTCGCCCACTATACTCTTGAAGAACTAAAAGAAGTGTTTGGAAGTAACATCAGTGTGTATGGTAAAACAGTTGAAAGGACAGGTATGGTAAGTTTTAATCTCAAAAACATTCATGCACACGACGCTGCGCAGATGCTCGATGAGTTTCATATTGCAGTACGTGCTGGTCATCATTGCGCCATGCCTCTTCATAAACGTCTTGGTATCCCCGCCTCTTTGCGTGCAAGTTTTTATATCTATAATGATGAAAAAGATGCGGACGCATTAGTGCAAGCGCTTAAAAAGGTAAAAGAAAGATTACAACCATGACAGACTCACTCTATCAAGAGGTTATTCTCGAACATTACCGAAATCCCCGAAACTTTGGCAGCATTGCGCGTGCCACACATACGGCTCGTATGTACAATCCTTTATGTGGTGATGATGTTGTTCTTACAGTTATCATCAAAAAAAACACCCTGTCTGAAGTTGCTTTTTTTGGGGAGGGGTGTGCTATTTCCCGCGCTTCTGCCTCTTTGCTTACCGAGTATATAAAGGGCAAAAAAATATCCGACTTGAGAAAAGTCAATCAATCAGTTATTCTTTCACTATTGGGAATTGAATTAAGTCCAATACGTATGCAGTGTGCGCTTTTACCGCTGAAAGCTCTACACAAGATTATTTAAAAATTGTTATTCTTTTTTGGTATGGATAATCAAAAAGTCAAAGACGCAAGCAATCCTTCAGGTCCGGTTGTTATGCGTGGTATGAAAGTGCGCGTTGATCGCGATTTATGCATTGGAGCTGCCACATGCGTTGCAATTGCCCCAAAAGTATTTCTTCTTGATTCACAGGCCAAGGCAATTATTTTGGAGAGTGCGGAGGGAGAGAGCGAGCAAAATGTCCTGGATGCAGCTCGCGGTTGTCCAGTTGCCGCAATCATCATCGAAGATGCGCAGGGCAATAAAATATTTCCAAAATGAAATAGGAATGAAAAAAGACTATGCAAAAGAAATTTTTGTGGAAAATTGGCGGAGAGGCAGGGTTTGGGATCATGACGACTGGCGTTTTATTTTCAAAGATTGCCTCTCGCATGGGATATCATGTGTTTGACTATAATGAATATCCCTCGCTTATCCGCGGTGGGCATAATACCTACGAAGTGCTCATATCAGATAGTCAAGTACACGCCTCAAAGCAAGAAATAGACCTTCTTGTATGTTTGAACAAAGAAACATTTACCAATCATCGCGCTCGTCTTTCAGTTCCTTCAACAGTAATATATGATGAGGAAGATTTTCAGATAGAAGATGACGGATATAAGAAAATCAATGTTCCTTTCAAAAAGATTCTTCGCGAGACACAGAGTCCGGCAGTCATGATCAACAATATCGCACTTGGCGCATCGCTTGCTATGATGAGATGGGATTTTGAAGTCATCGCTGCCATTATCGAAAAAAACTTTGCGCGAAAAGGCCAACAAGTAGTTGAGCAAAATAAAAAAGTAGCACAGCTTGGGTACACGCATATCAAAAATACCGCCGCCACTTTTATTTCTTCTCTCTTTCCCAAGGTTGAACATGAGAAAAAAATAGTGATTACCGGAAATGAATCATTTTGTCTGGCGGCAGCTTCTGCCGATTGCAGATTATATGCGGCCTACCCCATGACTCCTTCATCATCTATTCTGACGACGCTTGCTTCCTGGGCACAAAAACTTGGTATGGTAGTTCGTCACGCCGAGGATGAAATTTCAGTGATCAATACTGTCCTTGGAGCATCGTGGGCGGGAGTGCGCGCTGCCATAGGAACCTCGGGAGGGGGGTTTGCACTGATGGTTGAGTCTATCTCGTTTGCGGGAGTCGCAGAAATTCCACTGGTTATCTATTTGGGGATGCGTCCGGGTCCCGCAACAGGTATGCCTACATGGACAGAACAGGGAGATCTGCTTTTTGCAGTACATGCAGGACACGGGGAATTCCCCAAGATTGTTCTTGCACCGGGAGACATCGACGAGATGGCTGCTCTCACCATGAAGGCTTTTGATTTGGCAGATATATATCAGACACCAGTTATCATCATCGCCGACAGGTTTTTGGCAGAATCACATCGGTCTACTGCGCATGCTGCTTTTCATACACTTCTCTCTTCCTATAAACCAGATAGAGGAAAAATACAACCCACCGCGGATCAAACAAATGGGAAATATCTTCGGTATAAAATCACTGAAGATGGTATTTCTCCGATGCTTATTCCTGGGCAGACAGGAATATATTATCAGTCAAATTCATATGAGCACGTTGAGGATGGACATACGACAGAGGAGGCTGCTACCCGCATAGAGCAGATGAATAAGCGTGGACGCAAAATAGATACCTATATCAAAAATCATTTTACACTTCCTACAGTCATAGGCGATCTCAAAAGTGCATCTTTTGTGTTTGTTTCATGGGGTGGCAACAAGGGGCCGATTATCGAAGCGATGAAAACGCTTCAGGAAAAAGGAATAGCAAGTGCGTATATACATTTTACTCATTTGTTTCCCCTCAACGAAGTGCGTATCAAAGTGCTGTTCAGTTTACCGAAACGATATATACTGATTGAAAACAATTCTCATGCGCAGCTTGCGAAACTGCTTCGGCAAGAAACAGGAATACATATTACAGAGAGGTTCCTTAAATATGATGGTCGTCCGTTTTACCCAGAAGAAATAGTTAATCATGTAACACGTGACGTACAACGTTCAACAAAAATATGACAACCATACAGGATTTTTCAGGATATACACCGACATGGTGTCCAGGTTGCGGCGATTGGGGAATAGGTGCTGCGGTCAAGACTGCTTTCGTACAGATGGGGTATTCTCCTTCATCTCTATTTGTTGTGTTTGGGATCGGGTGCTCCGGCAACATGAATGATTTTCTCAATGCCTATGCTCTGCATGCTCTCCATGGAAGAAGTATTCCCAATGCAGTTGGCATGAAATTTGCTCGCCATAAAACTCCTGTGGTCGTGATTGCAGGTGATGGAGATTGTTATGGAGAGGGGGGCAATCATTTTCTGCACGCTTGCCGCGGTAACCACGATATCACCGTCGTTGTCCACGATAATGGCGTGTATGGGTTAACGACTGGTCAAGTTGCGCCGACTGCCCAAAAGGGTTTTAAGTCAAAGTCTACTCCTGCCGGGATCATTGAAATACCGGTCAATCCTTTGAGTCTTGCGGTCAGTCAGGGAGCAACGTTTGTAGCACAGGGTTTTGCCGGCAACATTCCCCAACTGATTGACCTTATCAAAAAAGGGATACAGCATCGAGGCTTTTCACTCATCAATATATTGCAGCCCTGCGTGACGTTTAACAAGATAAATACCTATGCGTACTATAGAGAAAAAGTGTATGAGATGCCGAAGGACTACGATCCTTCCAGTTTTGCGCAGGCTTTTGCAAAGTCACTTGAGCCTACCTATATTGAAAAGTTTCCAGTGGGGGTTTTATACCAAGTGCAACGGCCAGTTTTCACAGACCTTCTCCCCCAGCTTTCCGGCAGCACCCTTCTTGAGAGGTCGCGATATGATGATTTCGGGTCTTTGCTTGAAGATTTTGTATAAGTAAGTTCAACAATAGCAGTATTTTTAACTGTTGAGATAGTTCAAGGCAAAAAACTATTGACAATTAGCAAATAGTCTGCTATACTGCTAAAAAGTATGAAAATTATAAGCGGGCTGTCAGGACAATCTATATACCCAATCATCGCAGTAAGAGATGGTATTGTTTTCCCTTCAACAGAAAATGTTCTCCTTTTTGGTCGAGAAAAGAGCGTCATCGCAATACAAGAAAGTCTCAAAAAGGACAGTAAAGTGGTTATTATAATGCAAAAGAACCCAAATATCAATGACCCTGCTCCCCATGATCTTTTTTCAGTAGGTGTTCTCGCCAAGCTTGAGAAGATATTAAAAGGCGATCGCGGAGAGTTAAGTATCTTGGTGAAAGGCGAGGAACGTGTTCGTATTATGGAGTTTACCAAACAGCTGCCATACTTTGAAGCACGGGTGGAGAAACTCCAAGAGGTCATCTTCGAAAACCAGGAGACACAGGCTTTGGTTCGTCATATCACCAATGAGTTGAAAAAAGCAGTCAATCTCGGAAAGGGCATTGATTTTATCTTCCTTATGAATATTATCAGTGGCGTCTCCGCGCGCGATTTCTCCGACCAGATCGCCATGATCCTTGATGTAAAAACATCCGACCGTCAAGTACTTCTTGAGGAGCTTGATGTGGTGAGGAGGCTCAAAAAAGAAACAGAGCTTATTGCAAATGAGGTCAAAATCCTTGAGCTTGAGCGTAACATCTCCATGAAGACGCAACAAAAGTTTGAAAAAGGTATGAAGGATGCAGTGTTGCGGGAAAAACTCAAAACCATAGAGCAAGAGCTTGGAGATGAAACGCGTGAGGACAAAGATATCAAAGAGTTGAAGGAAAAAATCAAAAAAGCGCATATGCCCTCTGTTGCTGAAGAAAAAGCATTTAAAGAACTTAAGAGGTTATCCCAGATGTCGCAGTACAACCCAGAGGCATCATATATCCGCACGTACCTTGAATGGTTGACTGAAATTCCCTGGGATGTAAAAACTTCAAACGACGTAGACATACAAAAAGCAGAAGCAATTTTACACAAAGATCATTTTGGCTTGAAAAAAATCAAAGAGCGGATTATCGAATATCTAGCCGTCATGAAATTGAAAAAACTCAAAGAAAAAGAAAAATCCCACAACAATCAACCAACTATATTATGTTTTGTCGGTCCCCCAGGCGTGGGGAAGACGTCGATCGGACGATCAATCGCTCGTGCTTTGGGCAGAAAATTCGTCAAAATGTCACTGGGTGGGATACGCGACGAGGCAGAAATTCGCGGGCACCGGCGCACCTATGTCGGTGCGCTCCCGGGGAGAATCATCCAAGGTATCAAACAAGCAGGGACTAAAAATCCAGTTTTCATGCTTGATGAAATTGATAAAATCGGTCGCGATTATCGAGGCGACCCTTCATCCGCTCTTCTTGAGGCGCTTGATCCAGAGCAAAATCATGCTTTTTCAGATCATTATTTGGAAGTGGATTTTGATCTTTCCGAGGTTATGTTTGTTACCACGGCAAATATTTTAGATACCATTCCTGATGCGCTTCTTGATCGGCTTGAAGTCATTCATTTTCCTGGCTACACCGAGGATGAAAAATTTAACATCGCACAAAATTATCTCGTCAAAAAACAACTTGACGCGCATGGACTTTCGGATGATGAAACCAAGATTACCGACAATGTGCTTCGTTTGATTATCCGCAAATACACCCGTGAGGCAGGAGTGCGTGAACTTGAGCGCCAAATCGCAGCATTGCTTCGCAAAGTCGCGCGGGAATTTATCGAAAAACATCTCAATGGGAAGACGGTAAAAGTATCTGATATTCATAAATATTTGGGTCCGTATAAATACACATCACAAATGATTGAGGAGAAAAATACAGTGGGGATTGTTACCGGTCTTGCGTGGACACAAGCGGGCGGAGACATTCTATTTATCGAAGTTGCGAAGATGCCCGGTCGTGGCAACCTCACGCTCACCGGACAGCTCGGGGATGTCATGAAAGAATCTTGTCAGGCGGCTTTAAGTTACGTACGTTCTCGATTTCAAGTGTTTGGTTTGAAACAAGAGTTTTTCAACAAACTTGATATTCATGTGCATGTGCCCGAGGGAGCCGTGCCCAAAGATGGTCCGTCAGCAGGTATCGCGATTGGAGCAGCAATGGTTTCTTCGCTCACGAAAATTCCGGTAAAAAAAGAAATAGGCATGACCGGTGAGATTACACTTCGCGGGCGGGTGCTTGAGGTGGGAGGCATTAAAGAAAAAGTTATTGCTGCGCATCGCGCAGGTATCAAAACCATTATTTTACCCAAAAATAATAAAAAGGATTTGGATGATATTCCATCATATGTTCTGAAGGACCTTCGATTTATTTTCGTGACCCATATGGATGAAGCACTCAAAGAGGCGCTCTACGTCGGCAGTCATAAATTCCAATTTGCACATCTTGCGAAAGAATCCAATGGTGAAAAACCTCCGTCACCTGTGAAAAATTGATTACCCATAGTGATATTTACTTGACTTACCATCCCTCTTCATGTACAGTGTGGGGATATGAGTGAAAACACTTCGCCTTCGACCGGAGGAAAAAATACGCTTCTTATTGTTATTCTTGTCGCCATGGCGTTTTTCGCAGGATATCTTTGGAATAAAGTAAATACGTTGGAGAAAAATGCTAAAGGGACTTCAGCTCAGAATTTTCAGGACAACAATAAACAAAACACCCAGCAAAATACACCTCAAAACCCCGAGGTGGTTGACTATAAAGTGGAAAAACCTTCTGCTTCAGAGGATAATTGGCGAGGGAGCAAGAATGCGCGTTATATATGGGTTGAGTATAGTGATCTTGAGTGTCCGTTTTGCAAAAAAATACACCCGGATCTTATCAAGGTAATGAGTGATTACAAAGATAATCTTGCGTGGGTGTATCGGCATTTTCCACTCCCCGGTCATCCAAAAGCGCCAAAATCTGCCGAGGCGGTGGAGTGTGCACGTGTGCAAAAAGGCAATGACGGTTTTTGGCAGATGACTGATCTTATTTTTGAAAAAATGCCTGATGTAGAGATTAGTGATTTTCCTGATTTGGCAACATCTATCGGACTTAATAAACAAACATTTTCCTCGTGTCTTGACTCGGCAAAGACGAAAAGTCGAGTAGACGCGCAAGCGCAGGAGGGAGGAAAAGCAGGCGTGCGTGCGACACCGACAGGAATTATTTTTGACGTGAAGACCGGCAAATCAAAAACTTTTGAGGGTGCGCTTCCCTATGAGTCGTTGAAAAGAGAAATTGAAGCCTTCATGAAGGGATAAATAACTCATTCTTTCTTCTTTATGATATAATTCCCTTTATCATGGAAATTCGTCCGTATATCGCGCATCGCTTTGAGCTCAATAGAGACGATAATCTTTATGCTAGGAAACAAGAAAGAGCATTAGAGTATATATTACAAAACGATTTGCAGTGCAATGTCATCTCCGTTCCTGATTTTCATTACGAAGCTGATGATACAGACCAAAGTCTCTACATCAAAGAAGCAGTGAAACTGAATAGACGTGGTTTACTACTCGCTCTTTTGATGCGAAAAGAAAAGGATGAAGATTTGGTCGCTTTTCAAGAAGAGGATATACGAAGTATCCGAAAGCTTTTTGGGAAAGATCTTCCAATATTATTTTTAGTAGATAGAGGAGGTGTAAATTCGATAGAAAAAATGCGCAACAACGTATTTGAATGCGAGTTAATCTCGGAAGATTTTTTGCGATTTATCAATCAATTAAAAGAGGGAAAACAACCAATGATTGATGAAGAAAAAAAGAGAAGAGCATATCCTGAAATGCTTACATTACTTCAGGTATATAACGCTCACTATCAAGATGATGAACGCATGTTTGCACCACCCGATGATAACACAAGAATTGTTGCAGAGCATATAAGGATCAACCAAATACCAGTTGATCAGATTAAACGGGAATACGACGATGTACTACCACAGAGCATCTTTAATGTAAGCAATTTTGATATATGTGTGTGTGAACAGAAGCATTATTATTCCCTACTTGAGAAAATACGACACTATACTTCTATAGAAAAAAAAGAATTTATTTATAGAGTTTATCTTAATATGGGATTGCGTATAGAGAAAGGAGGATTTTATGTAGAGTCCATTACCAAAGGGGATCATATTGCAGGATTTGCATCCGATCCTGAAACGTTCCATACATTGATAGAGGGAAGATTTGGACTCCATGATTGTGCTGGAGAGTTTTTGGCAGAAGAAATTATACACATCAAAGGAATAAGAAAGGGAAAGCATTATCTTGAAGATTTTTATAGTCCAAAAAAACAACAGATTCAAGATCGTGTTTTTTCAGGGTATCTACATAAAGAGAATAAATATCTTCCAGAATTTGATGTTCCTCTTGTTATGTTATGGTCAAAACGATCAAATGTCCAAAGTGCGCGAAAAGTAGGTAGCTATTTGATTTCTCAAAGAAAGATGATTCCTATAGATAAAGATGGACTTTTAATAGATCAAAATTATCTATCAGATTTCAGGCAAGAGGCGGAAGATTAAGATGTGTTTCGATGCGATCAACTCTTTTTCGAATATGCATATAGTCGCGGTCAAAAAGAGCGATAATCGTATTAATTTTTTTGTTAATTGTTGCAATATCTCTTTTCATTTTTCTTACATCTTTCTTCAAAATAGCTACATCTTTTTTTAAGGTATTTACATCACTTTTCAGTATGTCAATATTCTGTTTTAATGTTTTTACATCCTGTTTTAAGACATTAATATCTTGTTTAAGCGGCTGATTTGCTTCATTGATCAAGTTCTTGATGGCGGTAATGTCATCACTAGTGAGCATAAGTATTACATCATACTAAGAGTAAAAATTATTTTCAATAATTTTCTATATTTTTTTTGAGAGAGCGATAAGTTTAAGTCCTGTTTCAATATCGTAGTGTTTTTTGATCGTTGTTGGAAGATTTTGTATGAAAAGTTCAACAGTGCCGGATACGGTTCCTTCCACGAAATGTCCTCCGAGGGTTTGCATTGCATCATCAGCCAACGTAGTATGCGCATGAATAATGATATCTTCTGGCGAGCTAAAAACATTGCCGGTGATATTTAAGAGTTCAAAAGGTTTTCTGTATGTTTTATTGCCATATTTTTTTGTCAAGATATCATAATGGGCAAGTATCACCTCATCAAGTGCTCCGAGCCCATAAAAAAACGCATTCACTATTTTTTCTTTCTTGAAAAACGTTTTGAGCGTTTCAATGACCCTTTCTCCTCGTTTCATCCGAGCGATATACGTATTCCGATCAATTTTCTGGTAAAACATATTTTTTACTCTAAGGTTAATCAAATAGAGATATTAAATGTTGTGATATTGGTGTCCTTGACCGGATTCGAACCGGTGATCTACACGTTGAGAACGTGTCGTCCCCGCCTGCCATGCCTGTGTGCTCTCAACGGGATTCGAACCCGTGTGTCCAGGTTGAGAACCTGGTATCCTAGGCCACTAGATGATGAGAGCGCCATCTTCAAAATACATATTGAATATGTATTTATGAGGTTATATTAGTTTGACTTTTTTTCTCCTATAGAGTATATTGTATCAAACCTCAAGGTTATTTAAAAGAGAATAGAGGTTATTTTTTTTATGCCAAATCACACTGTCTTGACTCAAGAAGGATACGAAAAATTGGTCAATGAACTGAACAGACTGAAAAACATTGAACGGCAAAGGGCAGTTGATCGGTTGAAAAAAGCACGCGAAATGGGAGACCTTTCGGAAAACAGCGAATACGCAGCCGCAAAAGAGGCACTTTCTTTTATTGACAGCCGCATTTTTACTATTGAAGAAGTACTTAAACAGGCAAAAGTTGCCAATCATCACACGGGTCATCAGGTAGTTGAAGTGGGAAGTGTTGTTGAAGTGGAGAGTCAGGGCGTGAAGGAAGTGTTTACGATCGTTGGTGAACTTGAGGCGGATATTGCAAAAAAGAAGCTTTCTATTTCATCTCCCCTTGGCAAAAACTTGACCGGTAAAAAAACAGGAGAGAAAGTCGTGGTGCAAACTCCAGGTGGAACAGTATCATATACTATTCTTGCAATCCGATCATGATAATGATATATAGATTGTATATAATAGAATTAATCGCCAATTAAACTTTTTTGACCTATGATTTGGGTTGATCGGGAAGCAAAAAAAATCAAAGAAAGAGCGTATCCTTTGGAATGGGTAGATGATATGAAAACACCCTCGGGTAGAATTCATGTTGGTGCACTTCGGGGGGTGGTCGTTTATGATCTTATCTACAAAGCACTTCGTGAAAATGGTGTAAGCGCAAAATTTACATACGTGTTTGAGGATCATGACCCGATGGACGCTATTCCCTCATATCTTGATTTCAAAAAATGGGAAAAATATGCAGGTATGCAGCTTTACAAAATTCCTTCCCCATACCCGGGATTTAAAAACTACGCTCATTTTTATGCATCTGAATTTCAGGGAGTTTTTGAAAAAATAGGGTGTCACCCAAAAATCATCTGGGGATCGAAGCTATATCTATCAGGTAAAATGAACGCTGTCATCAAAGAGGTGCTTGACGGGACGCCAAAAATCAGAAAAATCTACGAGCGCATCGCGCAGGCAAAAAAGCCTGCTGATTGGCACCCTTTTAATGTTATATGTGAGGAGTGCGGAAAAATCGGTACGACGCTGGTATGGAAATGGGACGGGACGCATGTTCATTATCGATGTATGCCACAGATGGTAGCGTGGGCTGTCGGATGCGGAAAAACAGGTAAAATGTCTCCCTACGACGGCCGTGGAAAAATCCCGTGGAAAGTAGAGTGGGCGGCGAAATGGAAAGTGATTGGAGTCACAGTCGAGGGAGCGGGTAAAGACCACATGTCAAAAGGCGGCTCCTATGATGTTGCTTCTGCTGTTTGCAAAGAAGTATTGAACTGCGAGCCTCCCTATCCTATTGCGTATGAATGGTTTACGGTCGGAGGCAGGAAGATGTCCTCATCAAAAGGTATTGGTGCTTCAGCGTATGAAGTTTCACAGCTTTTGCCCAGTGACGTGCTGCGATTTTTTATTGTCAGGACGCCTATTCGTACTGCTTTAGATTTTGATCCGAGAAGCGAGGCAATTGTGAATATTTTTGATGATTTTGACCGGTGTTTTTCTGCGTACTACACTGTGCAAGAAGGCAATGTCCCTGCGGGAAAACAAGGAGAGGTGATCGTCGATTTTGCTCGGATTTTTGAGCTTTCCATAATCAAAAAAGCACCAAAAAGACGAGTTTTTTTACCGCGCTTTAGGACTATTATACGCATGATAGGAGAAGGTCCAAATAGAGAAGCAAACGAGCGAGAGATACTTCATTTTTTTACCACTCAAAAAGAAAAACCATTAACTGTTTTTGAAAAAGAACTTGTCAGAGAAAGAATAGACTGTGCCAGATCGTATCTTCAAACCCATACGATCTCTCCTGCGCGAAAAGTAACCGCTCCCTCCCCACAGAACTTTACCCAAAAACAGAAAGAATTCCTTTTGCAACTTACAAAAGAACTGCAAAAACTTCATCATCCGTCGAAAGAAACCATCCAAAGTACGCTTTTTTCCCTGTTGAAAAAGAAGCAATTTTCACCACGGGAGGTATTTCCGGCTTTTTACACAGTCCTTATCGGAAAAACTTATGGGCCAAAGGCCGGCGAGCTCATAGCAGATATGGGTATGGAAAAAACAATTGAAAAAATAAAAGGTTTTGTAAAAAACATATGATTACCGCACACCACATGAGCATTGACCGTCAAAAGGCTCTTACTATTTTGAAAAAACATACACTCAATCGCAACCTTTACCGGCATTGTCTGGCTGTTGAGGCGGCAATGCGTACGTTTGCTCGTCGTTATCATACGAGCGACCCTGATATGTGGGGGTTGGTTGGTCTCCTTCATGATTCTGATTGGGGGCAGACGCAAGATAATCCTTCAACTCATACAAGTAAAACTGTCGAGTGGATGAAGGAGGCGGGAATTGCAAGAAAAGAGGTGTATGATGCTATTTTAGCACATAATTTTGAGCATAACGGATATCGCGCGCCACAAACCCATATGGAATGGGCACTGTATACGTGTGATGACTTGACGGGTCTGATCGTTGCAACCGCGCTTGTTTCGCCCGAAAAAAAATTGAGTTCAATTACCGTTGATTCGGTCTTCAAGAAATTTGGGAGCAAATCTTTTGCGGCGGGAGTAAACAGAAATCGCATCAGGCTCTGTGAAACGAAGCTCTCCGTTTCCCTTCATCAGTTTGTTGGAATTGTGCTTATCAGCATGCAGGAGATTGCGATGGAGCTGGGACTTTAATTCATGAAGTTGTTTATTGCGACATTTAATCGCGCAAAGCAAAACGATTTTAAACGTATTATTACTGCGCTGTCAAAACTTCAATATAAACCATTTCAACTTTTTTTCCCTGAAGACGTCGCGAATCTCAATCCTATTGAAGAAATTGGAAAAACTTTTGAGGAAAATTCTTTTTTGAAGGCACGGTATTTTTTTGAAAAAACCCACATGCCAACCGTTGCGGATGACGGAGGACTGGAAATACCAATTCTTCATGGGCAGCCCGGAGTGAGATCTCGGCGATGGTTGGGGAAAGAGGTAAGCGATGAAGAGCTTATCGCATATACGCTACAACGTCTCAGCCCTTACCGCTTGAAACATGAAAGAACTGCATATTTGACAACCTGTCTTACCTTTTACGACGGGAAACGCGTCATACAAGAGAAAGGGCGTGTCAAAGGTTATATCGCAGATCATCCGTGCAATAATTGGCAAAAAGGGTATCCTTTCAAAGTGCTATTTATCTTATCAGATCTTGAGAAATATTATGATGAACTGACAGAAAAAGAACACGAAAAATACAATCATCGTGAAAAAGCCCTCAAAAAACTTCTTCAAAAAATTGTTAAACTAGGGGAATGAAAAAAATTTTTCTTGTTATTTTTTTTCTTACTATTTTTATCCTTTTTATCTTTTTCTCGTTTCATCGGTTTTATATCTTTCAGACGTTTTTTTATGACTTTGGTATTTTTGCCAGCATTATCTTCAAACTCTCCCGTTTTCAGATGCCATACATCACGCATATTTCACTTGGGCATATTCCTTTTCTGGGGGATCATTTCAACCCAAGTCTTATACTGCTTGCACCTCTTTTTTTCCTCACGAAAGACTTGAAAATTCTTCTTGTTGAGCAGGCTTTTTTCACGATGCTTCAGGGAATCATGCTCTATCTTATTGCCAGACGATTTAAATTATCATATGTAGCGGCCCTTATTATTTCCTTCGTACATCTTTTATTTGCCGGTGTTTCAAATCCCCTGCTTACTGATTGGCATGCTGAGCCCACCGCGGCTTTTTTTCTTCTCTTGTTTTTCTATCTCTTTTCATTCACCAAAAGGAAAATCTTGACATATATTATTTTTATTATTTTCCTGGGATTTAAAGAGAGTAATGTATTGACATTTCTTTCTTTGATAGTTGTGTTTTTTTGCGTTCCTCTTTATAAAAAAAAGAGAAAAGAGATTATAGTGCTATCAATCATTGCGGTAATCTGGTTTTTTGCAGCTACAAAACTCCTCATTCCTTTTTTTGCCAAAAAGCCATACCTATACACACCGGATTTTCCCAATACAGCATCTGCGTATATCACAAATTTTTTCAACGTGGGAACGAAGGTGAAACTCATGAAAGACGCCCTGTGGTCATTTGGGCTGCTTCCTATCATATCTGGTTGGTGGTTGACGCCTATTGCAGGAGAATTTGCTATACGATTTATTCCGGATAAATCATTTTTCCAAAGCTATACACTGCTCATGCACTACAACGTCTTTTTGGGAGTTTTTTCCAGTCTTGCGACTATTTCTGTGATCGTCATGCTGAAAAGGAGAGCCCGCAAATCATCTTTCAAGAAAAAAGTTGAATTGATTATCGCGGTATACCTATTGATAACTGCACTTTTTGTTGGTCGCAAATTCACCGCTTCTCCCTTTAATCTTGCAACAAACAGAATATTCTGGAAAGAGTTTGGAGAACGCAAAGCATTGACAAAAGCATTGCAAAAAGTTCCCAAAAAAGGTAGTATTATGAGCCAAAACAATCTTTTGTCTCGTTTCGTCGCGCGAGAAGAAGAGGTCTATCTTTTTTCAGGAAAAGATGAAGCGTATAAACCCGATATTATCGTATTTGATATGGGCGATCGCGGAAACCCAAACAACTTTTGGCCTGCGAAAGAAGAAGAAGTGGGAGAAAAAATCAAAAGTCTGATCGCGGATAGTCTCTACCCTCCGAATCGGATGGTCTACAAAAGAATAGACACCACAGAAAAGAATCTCTATATTTTCGTGAAGAAATGAAGAAAAGTGATATAATGGTGTACACCTATGCTTTCCATAGATTTTATCCGAAACAACAAGGAAAAAGTCGCCGCGGCAGCGAAAAATAAAAACAGGAAGATTGACCCCGACTTAGTCGGGGTTGATATAGAAAAAATACTTGCACTCGATGAAAAGCGCAAAGAATTCACTCGTTTAATACAAAAACTCCACGAGGAAAGAAATATTCTTGCGCGCCAGACAATAGATGAAGCAGTCAAAAAAAGAGGAAAAGCGATAAAAGAAGAACTTAAAAAATTGGAAGGATCACTTTCTACGGTCTCCGTTGAGCTTGATGAGTTTCTTTCATACGTTCCCAATGTTCCTCTTGATGAGGTGCCGGTCGGACAGGACAGTTCATCAAACCAAGAAATTCGACGGTGGGGAAAGGCGTCACAGTTTGATTTCAAGCCGCGCTCACACATTGAGCTGGGAAGTCTTTTGGATATCATAGATCTTGAAAGAGGGGTAAAAGTCTCGGGTTTTCGCGGATATTTTCTCAAAAACGAGGGAGCACTTCTTCATACAGCTCTCCTTTTTTATGCTTTTGGCAAATTGGCAGCGCGCGGATATACGCCACTTATTGCCCCGTCAATCGTGAAAGGTTTTACTCTTTTTGGTTCAGGGCAATTCCCGTGGGGGAAAGATGAGGTGTATGCGCTCAACGATGAGGATAGCTATCTTGCGGGAACAGCAGAGGTGCCGGTTACTGCATATTTCGCGAAAGAAGTGCTTGATGAAAAAGATTTGCCAAAAAAGTTTGCCGCTTTTTCTCCCTGTTTTAGGAAAGAGGCAGGGTCATATGGCAAGGATACAAAGGGTTTGTACCGCTTGCATGAATTTTGGAAAGTAGAGCAGGTAATTATTGCGCCAAATGATATAGAGACGGCTAAAACGCTACATGAGGAATTACAACAAAACACCGAAGATGTGTTGCAAGAGCTTGGTATTGCATACCGCGTGCTCCTTATGTCCACCGGAGATATGGGTGAGCCGCAAATCAAAAAATATGATACAGAAATATGGATGCCCTCCCGACAAGATTTCGGAGAGATTGCGTCAAATTCTATCATGGGGGATTTTCAAGCGCGCAGGCTTGGTATAAAATATCGAAAAAAGGATGGAAAAACGGACTTTTGTTTTACACTCAATGATACATTACTACCCTCTCCGCGGATTTTGATCGCAATTTTGGAAAATTATCAAGAAGAGGATGGAAGCGTGCGGGTGCCCGAGGCCATTCAACGATTTACCGGATTTAAAAAGATTTCACCCAAAAAATAATAATCTTCGATCGTATGTTTTCATTTTTTAAAAACCTTTTTGATTATAATGCGCAGGAGGTGAATAAGCTGCGGCTCAAAATTGAAGAAATTAATCAACTCGAAGATAAAGCGCGCGTCCTGAAAGAGGAGGAATTTATCACTCAAACAAATGAGCTGAAAGAAGCGATACAAAGCGGCAAAAAAACGCTTGATGAGGCGCTTCCCTGGGCATACGCGCTTGTTCGTGAGGCATCCCGGAGACTTTCGGGGGAGCGACATTTTGATGAGCAGCTTATGGCAGGAATAGTGCTCCATCAGGGTAAAGTGGCAGAGCAGAAAACTGGCGAGGGTAAAACGCTTTCAGCCACTTTACCTCTCTATCTGAACGCTCTGGCCGGAAAGGGAGTGCATCTCGTCACCGTCAATGATTATTTGGCTCGTCGGGACGCAGGCTGGATGGGGCAGATTTTTCATTTTTTAGGGCTTTCGATATCAGCAATTATCGCTGAAAAATCATACTTCTACGATCCCGCCTACAGTGAAAAAGACATTTCCGATTGGCGGCTCGCCAATCTTCGTGAAATTTCACGACAAGAAGCATATCGGGCAGATATCACGTATGGGATCAATTCAGAATTTGGATTTGATTACCTTCGCGATAACATGAGTTACCGTAAGGACGATATGCGTCAGCGGGGTTTTCATTTCGCGATCATTGATGAAGTTGACTCGGTGCTTATCGATGAGGCACGCACTCCCCATATCATTTCTGCACCGTATGATGAAGATGTGAGTAAATATTATGATTATGCACGTATTGTCGGCCGTCTTGACAGAAAAAAAGATTTTGTGATGGATGAAAAAACCCGCACAGCGCATCTGACAGAGGAAGGGATTTTCACGATTGAGAAATTCCTTCAGGTGAGCAATATCTACGAGAAAGATTTTGATACGCTTTTTCATATTGAGGCGGCGCTTAAGGCGCACACGCTTTTTAAGAAGGATAAAGACTACATCATTTCAGGTACTGAAGTCGTGATCGTTGATGAATTTACCGGGCGATTGCTTCATGGGAGGCGTTTCTCCGAAGGCTTGCATCAAGCAATCGAGGCAAAAGAACAAGTTCCGATAAAGCGCGAATCAAAGACCCTCGCTACTGTCTCTTTGCAAAATTATTTCAGAATGTATAGAAAACTTGCCGGTATGACCGGAACTGCCGTGACAGAGGCCGAGGAATTTCACAAAATCTATAAACTTGATGTTGTCGTTTTACCCACTCATCGCAAAATGGTGCGTCACGATCATCCTGATTTTATTTACAAGACAGAACAGGGTAAATTTAACGCATTGGTTGAAACAGTTGCGCAAGAGTATCAAAAAGGACGGCCTGTGCTTGTCGGTACGACCTCTATTGAGAAAAATGAGCGTCTTTCGTTTCTTCTCAAAAAAAAAGGCATCCCCCACGAACTTTTAAACGCCAAAAATCATGAGCGTGAGGCGTTTATTATCGGCAATGCCGGTAAAAAGAATGCCGTGACAGTCGCGACCAATATGGCTGGGCGAGGAGTAGATATTATTCTAGGAGGACAACCGCCAAATAAATATAAAGTCGAAAATCAGAAATTGAAAGTAGATGCAGAAAGACACTATGAAAAAGAGATGAGGGAATGGAGAAAGGCGCATGATGAGGTGGTTTCTTTGGGTGGGCTCTACGTGATGGGGACGGAGCGGCATGAATCGCGAAGAATAGATAATCAACTTCGAGGAAGATCAGGTCGCCAAGGAGACCCCGGGGAGACTCGATTTTTCGTGTCGCTTGAGGACGATCTTATGAGGATT
>DATDXN010000020.1:0-2879 GCA_035289305.1 Patescibacteria group bacterium | reverse complement strand
AAGTGGCGCGTCTCATGACATTTTTCAAAATTCCCGAAGATCAACCGCTTGAGCATGCAATCGTATCGAAGGCACTTGAACAGGCACAGGTCAAAGTCGAAGGATTTAACTTCGATATCCGCAAGCACCTAGTGGATTTTGATGATGTACTCAATAAACAAAGAGAAATCTTATACAAACTTCGCCGAAAAACGCTCCATGAGGATTTTTTTAAGGTATTTCAAGATGAAGTTAATCTTTTAGTTGGTGCGTATGTATTTGAGGATAGAGATATTGATTATGAAAGTCTCTCGAATGATTTTGCGACCATTATCCCTCTTGATAAAAAAGAATTGTTAAAGGAAATTGCGACATTTTCATCTTCACATCTGCAAGAAACGTTATATGAGAAGATCTGTTCGTTTTATCGCGCGAAAGAAAAAGAAGTAGGACCCGCCGTGTGGACGGAGATCACGAAGAGTATTTTTCTGACGACCGTTGATACATATTGGACAGAGCATTTGACAGCGATTGAGGATCTTCGGGAGGGCATTAATCTGCGGGGGTTTGCGCAGCTTGATCCTCTGGTGGAGTACAAAAATGAAGCTTTTTCCATGTTTGAAAAATTGCTTGGTGATATCAAATACGAATTCACACGGCGTATTTTACATATACAAGTAGAACAGAAAGTAGCAGAGCAAAACATTGAGAGCCCACAGAGGCAAAAGTCTCTAGAGTTCAAATCAGCTTCATCAGTCAATCCCTTCGCGCAGTCAAAAAAAGAAACAGGCGCCTCAAGTGGTAGGGAGACACCTTCACGAAATCAAGGTATCAAGGTGAGGGTGCCTGGTGCTACCATACGGAAACTGGGGAGAAATGAGCCTTGCTGGTGCGGCTCTGGCAAAAAATACAAAAAATGCCATCTATATAAAGATTCCTCATAGTTTTTCAGCTCTTTTTAAGGAAAATCAGCTATCCTTTCTATATGAAGAAAATAATACTCATTATCGTGGTCATCATCGCAATACTTGGTATAGGCGCGTATTATCACAAAGGAAACAAAACGGTGAGTTTCGATAAGCAGGAAAATGAAGGAGGAATACAAGAGAAGCTGCATCCACTCTCGATAGAGTATATGAAGAAGCAAACATATGAAGGGAGTGATATTGTCATTGAACAAACGCTTTCCGATGGGTCAAATTATAAGCGCTACGTCGTCTCATATAGGTCAGATGGACTCAAAATATACGCGCTTCTCACTGTCCCCAGCGGTGCGAAACCTGCAACTGGTTGGCCGGTGATCATATTCAACCATGGATATATTCCTCCTGCCGCATATAGGACGACAGAACGATATGTCGCATACATGGACGCTTTTTCCAGAAACGGATATATAGTGTTCAAGTCCGATTATCGAGGACATGGTAATTCTGAAGGAAACCCAGAAGGCGCATATTATTCGCCAGCATACACAATTGACATATTAAACGCGGTTTCTTCGATCAAAAGATATAGAGAAGCTGACAGAGAAAAAATAGGGATGTGGGGACATTCGATGGGTGGCAGCATCACGCTTCGCAGTATGGTGGTGAGTCAGGACATCAAAGTCGGAGTCATCTGGGCAGGGGTTGTTGGTTCATATGAGGATATGCTGAAAAACTGGAGAAGATCGCGGCCATGGATGCCGTCTCAACGAGAGCAGGTATTTAGAAGGCCAGGTAGGCAAGAGTTAATTGAAAAATATGGAGATACAGATAAAAATCCAGATTTTTGGCAATCAATCTCGCCAATTTACCACGTGGAAGGTATTTCAGGGCAAGTACAAATTCATCATGGATTGGAAGATGAGCAGGTGCCAGTTTTGTTTAGTGAGAAATTGCATGAAGCGTTGAAAAATGCTGGTAAGACGGGTGAATTGTATACATATCCCGGAGACGACCATAATATTTCAGCAAACTTAAATACAGCTCTTCAAAGGTCAGTCGAATTTTTCGATAAGTACTTGAAATAAGGCTTAATCTACTTGACAATAGTCTTTCATACAGTGTACTCTAAAGAGAGTATGGGTCAAATGGAGGAAATCGAGGTACGCCATAAGCGCATCAGTATATTTGCCATCATTTTATTAGTGTTTTTAGGTGCATCGTTGTGGATTTTTTTTGTGACAATACAGGTGTTACCCAATCCTTTTATTCCCGTTGATGTCGAAACAGTCATACTTCCCACACCTCGTCCGACAAGCAACGTAGAAGTTCCGGTTGAAACGCAATACCAAAACCCGTTCGATGAAAATACCCAATATGTCAATCCATTCTCAAGTTATCAAAATCCCTTTGATTCTATTGAATAACCATGAATAGATTACACACGATTCTGATACTTTTTTTTGTTGTGGCTGCATTTTCCCTCGGAGCGACGTTTACAAAAGCACAAGAAACGCAAGAGGACATCGCAAGAAAATATCAGGTTACCTTTCCTATCGCTGAACTTGGAGGATGTACAAATATCGGTGAATGTCGCAATTATTGTGAAGATCCGACCCATAAAGATGTATGTATAACGTTTGCTAAGCAAAAAGGATTTTATAAAGAAGGACAAATGGAGAGTCGTCAACAAGAGCTTCTTGAGGCAGCCAAGACAGAGCTTGGATGCAATTCACCTGATAGTTGTCAAGAAGTATGTGAGAGGGAGGAAAACTTTGAGAAATGCAGTGCGTTTGCGAAAAAAAATAATGTATCAGGAGGCCACACGGCAAATCCGTCAGAGCAGCGATTTCTTGAAAAAGCAAAACAAATTTTAGGTTGCGATTCTCCTTCATCTTGTAAATCATTTTGTGAAAACGAGCAAAATCGGGAAAAATGCACACAGTTTGCCCAAGAGACTGGCATACGAGGTGGAGA
>DATDXN010000019.1:0-22335 GCA_035289305.1 Patescibacteria group bacterium | reverse complement strand
AGTGAGGGCAAAGAGGGCCTATAGTAAAATGGCATTACACGGCCATGGCATGGCCGGGGTCGGGGTTCGATCCCCCGTAGGTCCACCAATCGCAACTTTCGCCGTTTTGGGAAAGGATTGCCTCGCGGCTTCGCCGCTCGGCATTCGGGCTTTGCGCCTTGCGCAAAGCCATAAAATCCCACGGCGGGCAAAAAGAAAAGGAAATGGATTTGTCCAAAAATTTGGGGTTCGTTCCGACTTTTTGAATAAACCGTTCATTTCCTCATAGTTTTCTGAAGTTGTACATGTACCGATTTTTTGCTACAATTTCAGTGGTTTATCCTTAAAATTAGGTTATTCCTCGTGAGCTTGCTCCGAGGTTTCCATTACTGTTATGCAAGAACAATCCTTAACACAACCCGAGTATAAATTTTTTAAGAGAGAGCAAGAGGATATTATAAAAGCTGTAAGTTATTTCTGTGAGTACCATGATTTACTGCATAAATACGTTAAAAGAGGTGTTATTAAAAGCTCGCTTGATAGAGGAGCTTTTGTCAGACCACAAGACCTATTGCCTTCTGAAATTATAGAACTATTGGCATATAAAAGAGACAGCCACTCTTATGCTTACGGTCCAGAAAAAGGGGATTATATTCTTCGGGAGAAGATAAGTGATGTTGAAAATGTGCGTCATGGCACAGAGTATACTTTAGAATGGATTGCAATGATGCCTGGAGCATGGGCCTCTTTAGAGTTTGCTCTTGAAGAAGTGTTGCAGTTTAAACAAGGTACGCTTAAGAAAAGAAGGGTAGTAGTAATAGGTCCTACGCTTTATCAAATGTTTTACTACCCTATTCAATCGCTTGGTATTGAGGTAATAGCATATGATTTTGTTAAACCAAACTCAAGTCATATACCATTATCAATGGAGGATATCGAGGAGATTCTCAAAACAAAACCAAGTGTTATTATCATTACCAACCCTAACAATCCTGATGGTAAGTACTTTCCCACGCCAGTTTTAGAAAAGTTAGTAGAAAAGGCAGAGGAGTATGGATTTTATATTTTTATAGATGAACTTCAGAACTTTTTTCCTTTGCGAGCTACTACAGAGCTCTGTTATGGGCCATGGATACAATCGCCACAGGTTGTAAGAGTAGATAGCGCAGCAAAACGATACGCTTTAGCAGAATATAGAGTGGGATGGATTATTGCTCATCCAAAATTACTCGGCAATAGGATAGGTGGTATTGTAGGAAGAATGAGTGGAATAATGGGCAATGCTCCACGCGCAGCAAATACCGCGCTTATTACTCTGATGGATAAAGAAAAAGAAAAGTTACAAACTGGAAAAGATTTGTTTGAATCTAAATGGAAGGAGTTACTCGAAAAAGAAAAGTATGTAACTGATAGGTTGTTAAATATGCCACACGTCAATGCTATTTATCCACGCGATGCTTGTATAAATTTGACTGTATACATAGATTACGAGGGGAGTGATCTATTACTTGCAGAGGAGCTTATGAAGCAAGGCACGTTAATTATGCCAGGAAGTGGATATGGATATAATTCCACACCCCCCATTTTAAGAATTACTTTTGCAGAAAGGTATGAAAAACTTAAACATTCTTTAGACGCGCTGGAAAATGTTTTAAAAAATAATGGTTGAAATTAGTTATGGAAGAAGTATATATTCTAAATTGTAAAAGATCTGCTATTTCTAAATACGGAGGCAGTTTTCTTGAGACTCCTGCCCCTACTATTGCTGGAATTATAATAAAAGAGTTACTATCCCAATATCAAAATCAAGAATTCCACAATAAAGTTGATAAAGTAATACTCGGTAATGTATTATCAGCTGGTTTAGGCCAGAATCCCGCAAGAATAGCCGCTATACAAGGTGAGATATCAAGCAATACTCCTGCTTTTACTATCAATCATGTATGTGGCTCAGGTCTTATGAGTGTTGTTCTCGCTTCACAGATTATACGAAACAAAGAGGCGGATATGATAGTAGCTGGTGGAATGGAGAATATGAGCCGTTCTCCTTATTTATTGGATAATTATAGGTTTGGAACAAAATTTGGGCATCAAATAGTACGAGACGGCATGATCTATGATGGATTATTTTGTTCCTTAATAAAAGCGCAGATGGGAGCGACAGCAGAAAATATTGCAAGAAAATATAAAATTACTCGTGAAGATCAGGACTCGTATGCTTTTAAGAGTAATGAAAAAGCATTAAAGGCGATTGATAGTGGTATTTTTAAAAATGAGATTATTCCTATAAAAATTAAAAGCAATTCTTATAATTTTGACGTAGATGAAGAACCAAGAAGAAATACTACTGCAAAAAAACTGTCTCAATTAAAGCCAGTATTTAATAAGAATGGAACAGTCACAGCAGGCAATTCGTCTTCTATAAGTGATGGGGCAGCGATAACTATTCTTGCGTCTTCTAAATTTATATCTCAATACTCACTTAAACCAATGGCTCTCATTAAAAGTCATGCTGAAGTAGGATGTGACCCTTCTTATATGGGCATGGGCGCGTACTATGCTGCGCTGAAGTGTATTAAGAAAGGTGGATTTACATCTGATGATATAGACCTGTTTGAGATCAATGAGGCGTTTGCAAGTCAGAGTATAGCTGTTATTAGAGAGCTTCGTGTATCAGAAGAGCGTGTTAATGTTAATGGCGGAGCTATTGCTTTAGGGCATCCCATAGGAGCAAGTGGTTCTAGAATTTTATGTACTCTTTTACATGAGTTAGTAAAGCAAAAGTTGCGTTATGGTCTGGCTGCATTATGTGTAGGAGGGGGCCAAGGTATAGCGATAATTGTGGAGAGGATTTAAAAGGTGGACAGGGTATGTGGCGACTGCAAATAAAAATCCAGCCCGATTAGGCAGGATTTTAAGCACTCATGACACCCTAAGCAGGAAGCAGATTCCTTATGGAATTTTTCGCTCAATTTTGTTTCAATCAGGGCTTAAAGAGAGCGACTTTCGAGACATGAATCAATAAGTCCCCATAGGGGAAATTAACTATTACACATTTTGAAATAATTTAATTGTACATGACGGGTACATTAGTGACACTTGAGTCATGTTAACGGGTGTTTGATAATTAAGCGTCTCATGGGGGCGGTGGAAGTTGTACTCAATCAGCCAATCCGTCAACTTCTAATTAAACCTAACTGGGTCCGTGGCAAAGTTGCCAAGATTGATAAATTCATCTTGTATCGTTCTGTTGAATCGCTCGTTCACCGGATTGTCCTTCGGGGTTCGCACTCGGCTTTAGACGTCTCTTGGCTTCTTGAGACAATCCCTCATATTTTGAAAGGTAACTTGCCATATGATAGAGAGGAACCAGGTGGTCCACGATATGGAAACCTGATTCGTGTAATACGTTACGAAACTCTCTATCATACAGTGGGTTATCTCCTCGAATCAACATATTTTGCCAGATTCAAATTGATTGCTGTCTTATTTTTTAGTAATATAGATAAAAAGGAGGTGATTAGAAGATGTCGAAGAATTTTTTCATCATTATTATCGTTATTGTAGTCCTGATTGGCGGCTACATGGTGTTTTCGAAAAAAACAACGTCTCCCGAAACAACAACTCCATCTGTCGCAACTCAAGAATCAACCGATAGCACGACCGAACAAACTGGAGTCGTTGCAGAAAATGGCATCATACAGGAAAAGGTCATTATCAAATATACCGATCAGGGATTTGAACCCAAATCGCTCACGGTCAAGGTTGGCACACCAGTCACATTCACCAACATGAGTGCAAAATCCATGTGGGTGGCATCAGCTCCACATCCTGCACACACAGACCTACCTGGATTTGATGCGTTAAAAGCAATGGGAAAAGGCGAAAGCTATACCTTTACGTTTAGCGCGCTTGGAACGTGGAAATACCACGATCATATGTCTCCCAGTGATTTTGGGAGCATTGTGGTAGAGTAGGGAACTTATAAAAGACATGGTAAAACAGGCGCATATCTATATTTCTGATGGTGTTATTGGTATTGGATTTCGCGCGTGGGTAAAACTACAAGCTCAAAAGCATGGAGTTTTTGGCTGGGTGAAAAACACTTTTGATAAACCAGATATTTTTGGGAAGTCTGGAGGAGTGGAGATAGTAGCGAAAGGCGAGGAAAAAAACATTGCCTCTTTCATTAAAAGAATTGAGCTAGGCAATGTATTATCTTCAATAAAAAAGATCAAAACTTCATGGGAAACTTCACTGCATTCTTTTGATGATTTTACAATAATCCTTTAATTATTTTACTGTCTGTAAAAAATCTCATAGTATATTGTGGTTGCAATGTGGATAAACATCATTTACTATTTGTGGATAAGTTATCCACATTTTATATCTTCATTTTATGACACAGGAATGGGTTGATTTTATCGCGTATTTTACCCAAAACAATCCTTCTCCTGTTATGACGCCTATTTTGAAAAATACTTCTATTGTTGATTTTTCTGAAAAAAATATCTCTGTCTCATGTGAGAATTTGGGCATGAAAATTTTCCTCGAAACGAGAAAAAAAGAATTTGAACGTGCTTTTTCAAAAAAAGTGGGCAAGGATATACATATAACATTTATCGTGCGGGGAAAAATCAAAAAAAAAGGAAAAAAAATCGAAACAACACCTCTTTTTGATTTTAAAGAAACCAAAGAAGAAATCATTAGAAAATCTGGCCTTCAGGCAAAACACACTTTTGCAAACTTTGCAGTATCTACGTCAAACCAATTTGCCTATACCGCGGCAAAAAGTGTTTCGCAAAATATAGGAGTCGCATACAATCCGCTTTTTATCTATGGTGGGGTGGGGGTGGGAAAAACTCACCTTACCCAGGCTGTTGCTCATGCGGTCTTGGAAAAAGACTCCATAAAAAAAGTCTTATATTGCACATCGGAGGAATTTACCAATGATCTCATTGAGTCCATCCGTGAAAAAAGCACTGCGCTTTTTCGCAGGAAATACCGAATACTTCACCTACTTGTTATGGACGACATTCAATTTATCGCAGGAAAAAACTATATCCAAGAAGAGTTGTATCACACTTTTAACACAATTATCAAAAATGGCGGACAGGTTGTCTTTACCTCCGACCGCCCACCAAAGGAAATTGAAAGACTTGAAGATCGTTTGCGTTCTCGCTTCTCTGGAGGACTCACTATTGACGTGCAGAAACCAGATTTTGAGCTTCGAAGCGCTATTCTTCTTATTAAGGCACAGGAGCGAAACATTGATATTGATATCGAAACAATAAAACTTATCGCAGCGCGCATTGATGACGCGCGGGAACTGGAAGGAAAACTCCTTGAGATATACGCCAGAAGCATCTTAGAGAACCAAAAAATTACCACCAATATGATAGAAAACGAACTTAATAAGAAAAAAGATGATATTGCAAAAAAACGATCTCCCTCTGAAATCATTAAGATTGTGTGTGGTTTTTATGGCATAAAACCTGCCCTTATCAAAAACGAAACACGGAAAGAAAAAATAAGCCATACGCGACAAATCCTTATGTTTATACTGCGAAGCACTCTAAAACTAACCTATGAGGAGATCGCATACATCTTGAGAAGGAAAGATCACACGACGATTATCCATGGGGTGGAAAAAATAACCAACCTCACGATGCAAAACCCGGTTTTTAAGGAAGAGATTGATAGAGTAATTAATTCCCTATAGCAATTAACATACTAACCACATATAATACACAGAGGAGATTAGTAGTTTTATATTGTTTTAAAAAGCAATTGCAATAAAAAGAAACATTTTATACACTTATACACACTCCTTATAACTACTATATATAATCTATGACGATTACTATTCAAAAAGAAATATTATTCAATCATCTAAAACAAGCAGTTCGTTTTACACTGCATAAAATTTCTTCTATATCCTCACTCTCTGGAGGAAAACTTAAATTTGGGAAAACCAACCTCAAGATTACCACGACAAATCTCAATGAATTTTTCTTTACATCATTTCCCATAGAAGGAGATGAGGAAAAAACAATCGTTGTTGATATAAAAAAAATTATTGATTTCTTAAGTTTCCTTCCCTCTGGAAAGATTACACTCGATGTTGAGGAAAAAAATATATGTATTAAAAAAAACAAGACAAAAGGACTATTTGAGACAATGTCTGCTGCTGATTTTCCTCAAACACCTATTATTGAGGGGAAAAAATACCTCTTAAAAAAAACTTTTTTTGAAAAATACTTACCCCTTGTTTCTTTTGCAACAGCAACGGATGAGACCAGACCAAGCTTAACAGGGATACATTTTTCTGTAAAAAACAAAAATAAATACATGGTTGCAACTGACGGCTTTAGACTCTCTCTTGTGTATCTTGAGGAGGAGAAGGAGGTTTTTCCCGAGGTTACACTTTCAGCGCATATGCTTCATGAGGTTGCAGCAGTAAAAAAGGAGGATACAGAGATGTATATGTTTTTTTCAGAAAGTGAAAGGATTGTTAAATTCTTGCAGGGCGATACACATATTTATTCCCGCATCATTGAGGAGAGCTTTCCTCCTTTTGAAAAAGTAATTCCCACAGGATATAAAACGAGGATAGTTTTGGGAAGCGAGGAACTCTTAAATAACGTCAAGCTTGCAGCTCTTTTTGCAAAAGACATATCAAATATTATTGTGTTTTCGATCAAAAGTGATGGGTTGTATATTGTGCCTCGAGGAGGAGAAGAAAAGGGGACAGTGATATATCAAGAAGGAGAGGTTGAGGGAGATGAGCAGCGTATTGCGTTTAATTATAAATTTGTTTTGGATTTTTTGCTGCACGCCAAATCAAAAAAAGTAACATTTGAAATGACCCATGCAAATCACCCCTCCGTATTTAAAACGGACAGCGATCCGTATTTTACACACATCGTCATGCCGGTAAGAATAGATGATGTTTCCTCACCCAAGTAGTTTTTTTTCTTCATCGGAGGCAATAATCCTGATAGATACGTGAGATTGGTGTGCGAAAAAAAGACCCTCACCCACACCGCTTGAAAGGAGTAAGTGTTTTTCCCCAAGCGTTAAATTAAACACTTTTTTTACCCCATCAATTGCCGCAGAAGATTGTTTGAGTAAAATCTGAAGGCTTGAGTTGGTGATGATTGCTCTTCCTTCCTCACTCGTCAAAAAATCATCAACATCTTGCGTGATGGTTGTTAATCCAAGTGAGTATTTTCTCGCCCTTTTTGCAAAACTGTATAAGTATTGGGCAGAGTCTTTGTGTTTTATCAAATACCACGCCTCATCAATGACCAATATTCGTTTCCTGATGTCTTTTCGTATTCTTCCCCACACATAGTCGAGAATAATATACATCGCAATCGGACGAATGTTTTCTTCCAAATCTCGTATGCCAAAGACCGTGAATTTATTTTTAATATCAAAATTGGATTGTTGATTAAAAATACCCGCCGCAGATCCTTTGATAAATTTTTCAAGCCGTGCTCCCAGTTCTTCTGCCTCCGGCGTTTCTTGTCCCAGAAGGTTTTTGTACAAATCCTCAAGGAGCGGTGGTTGACCAGTGTGGGTTTTGGGATCTTGGGTGATGCCTTTTTGTTTATAGGTTGTAACAAGCATCCGGTCAAGAAGAGCGTCTTGAGAGGGGGTAAGTTCTCCAGTGATTACCCTGATAAGCGAGTGAAGATTGAGGATTTTATTTGAAAGTTCATCAATTTCCCCTGTTGGCAAAAGCTCAAAAGGGTTGATTTTATAGGGCGAGGAGAGGGAGAATGATACAAACTCTCCCTTCATGGCAATTGCCAATTTTTGATACTCATTTTCTGGATCAACAATGATTATGTCAGTTCCCATCATGAGCAGTCTCAATGTTTCAAGTTTTACCAAAAAGCTTTTCCCCCCACCTGAAGTGCCCAAGATCACTGCGTTTGAGTTTTCGAGTGTGAAGCGGTCAAATATGACAAGACTCCCGTCTTGTTGGTTGACGCCATACAAGACTCCTTCATTTGCTGTCAGTGTGCTTGTGGAAAAAGGAAATGCGCTTGCAAGGGAGGTAGTGTCCATATTGCGCCACACAGCGAGCTTGTCTTGAGAAATAGGCATGGTTGATTTAAACCCCTCCTCGGCCTCAAGCGTTGCTTGTTTGGAAACAATAAGGAGAGAGGAGAGGAGAGAATCAACCTCTTTTGTTGTTTCATTAAGCTCCTCTTGTGATAGAGCAGGAATAGTGAGGTAAAATCCAAATTGGAAAAATCGCTCCGACCCTTGGGCGAGCTCTGCCTGAAGGATAAGCGCATCGTTGAGTGCAACTTGCACTGTGGGGTCAACGACTTTTCCTTGTTGTATTTCGCTTTCGATGGTTGCTTCCATCTCGGCAATCTTTCTTTTTAAGTCTTTCAAGACTTCATGCGACTCGCTTGGATAGATGAAAAATGAAATATAGAGTGGCCGATCAAACGTGATAAGAGGAGAAAGCCAGTTGGCTGTGACGTAGCGGGGGTATCCGACGACAAAAAGCGTTCGATAGAAGCGATTATCAACCTTCAAATGATTAAAGTCTACCTCGACGTATGAGGGGGCTATAATATCGGCAATAGACGTTCTTCCGCGCGCAAGCAGATCCCCGATATTTTCAGGCTTCCTATTTTTGGTTGTGTCTGTATGTTTTTTAAGTCCAAATAGCATATGTTTTCATCGGTTTTGCTCCGCTACGTGAACAAGCGTTTTATAATGAGAAACACTCTCAAGTTTTCTTCCAACAGCTGATGGGTTGTAAAGATTATAAAAAAGCTCAATAATTTCTTGTTCGCCAAGCACTTTACCCGAAATGCCTGTTTTTTTGAGAAGTCGTATCAAATGGTCTCTTTTGGGATAGAGAGATGTTTTTGCCCGCGCGCTTATATATTCTCTGGAGTAGTTTCGCATGCGTCCTCCAGTCGGTCCCAATTCAAAAGATGAAAAAGGAATGACAAAATAGAATTTTTTCTCGAGTATCTCGTTTTTCTTGACGAGGTTTTTGATAAATTCTCTGTAGTGTGTGAGCGGCTGTTCAAAATCGCCACCTTTTTGGGATTGTATTTTCCCCTCTATAAATTCCATATATGATGAGATATCCATTTTGCGGGAAACGATCGCGATTTGAACGGGAAAAGAAAGAGAGTTGAGAAGCGACGCATACGAAGTGATCATGGCGATTTGTTCATCTTCAGAAAGCAGGCCGAAGTTGACAGTACCTGACTGAATAATGACGCAAGCTCCTCCTCCCTTAAGGATCACAATATCATCTTTTACATCATCTATTTCTATAAAATCTTGCGTTGATCCCTTTTGTGGAGAGGTAGGTTTTTTTGTTTTCATATAAGCTCTTTTGAGACAATATCAAGGGGTTTTTGAGGTTGGTCGTCAATCTTGATATCCATTGTATCAAAAAAATACACTCCTTTTGGATCTTTTGCCTCAAGGCTGTATTCTCCTGTGGCGAGCGTGTGAAACGTTGCAAAAACACCGTGGACGTTGGTTTTCAAAAGCCGGACAGTGCCTGATGTTGTTTTTATATAGACCAATATATTGGGAAGAGCGACGTGTTTGCTGTTTCTGACGGTGCCAAACAAAAACGGTTGTGAGGGTGCGTTTGTCGTAGGTGTTTGTTTTATTTCATCGGTTTTATTTTTTTTGGGGGGTTCTCCACTTTGCCTTAAGGTCGTTGTTTGTTTGAGGGTGGGCCGCGGTTGTTTTTCCGCCTTTTTTTGACTCTCCAGATATGAGGAGAGTTTATTGCGGGCGATGATTTGAGTAGTGGTAATTTCTTGCGGTTGAGGGGGGATATCGGTCAGAAATGATGGCGGCTCGTTTTTTTTCATGTAATAAAACTGCGAGGGAGTAAAAAGTTTTTTTATAAAGTTTCTAACCCAGACATCCATCGGGCGTTCATTGATTTTTAAAAAAGCATATACCACTCCTATAAGTCCCATGCAGAGGGCTACTGCGATATTGAGGTATGGTATGGGAACCCCATAATACACGAGCACTCCTCCTCCGACAAAAAGCGCAAGAAATATAAACTGCCGCAGGGTCAGAAAACCGATGAGTTTGAACTCAAAGGTGGTGATTTGCCTGGGCACAGGATGCTCATTCATATCTGTTAATAAGTATACGTCATGGGTTTGATATAATGCAAAGTATGGAGAAATTTGTGATTGACACCAACTTTTTTATCAATCTTGAGATCAAGTCGGGATTTGGCAAAACCGCCGAGGAAGTTTTGGTGAGTTTTACGAAGATGGGAGATATGCTCAAAAAAAAGAAACGCGCCGAGTTTTTCATGCCTCCTCGCGTGGTTGATGAACTTGCCGGGTTTTTTGAAAAAAAAGAACTGATTCGTGCATTTTTAAGCATTGTGTCAGTCAAATCTCCTCATATTAGCGACATAGACTTTCCCGCTCATGTTTTTTATCAGCTCGTTGAGGAAATGAGGGCGCGTTCATATCGAGGTTTGCGGATCGCAGAAGAAGGGGTGGTGTTGGCCGGCAAAAAAACCACTGGCAGAGAATTTGCCAAAAAGCAGGAATTTGAACAAGCAATAGGCGAGGTGACAAAAGGACTGCGTGAACGGTATAGGCAAGCTACGCGTTTTAATTTTCTCGACAGTGTTGCTGATCTTGATCTCATTGTGCTTTCTCGCGAGCTTGATGCTTTTCTGGTTTCATCGGATGAAGGAGTGCTTCGCTGGGGGAGGATTTTTGGCGCAAAAGAGATGTCTCCTACTTTTTTCAAGGACCGATTGGCGGCGCTTCTTTCTTGACTTCCTCATCCTGGGGCATGAGGCGGCTGATCCACTCACCTGCGCGATCGGTCAGCGTTTTTCTCGGATGTTCCTGATAAATGAGATGTTGTGAGAGTATCTCAATGAGTTTGTTTTTCGTCGTTTCGTCATTTATCACCAGATACAAATGATAAAAAAATGGCGCAACAGCGACTAAAACGAGTACTTGATAATCAAATCTTCGTATGAAGTAAAAATGTGAAAGCAATTCCCAGCGGATAGTATTTCCTGTCATTTCTATCCCAAATGTGGTGATTTTATGTGTGGTGTCTGTGGGCGAGGTTGTGGTCAAGACATAGAATAAAAACATAATAGCTCCGATGGGAAGAATCAATACCTTATCACCGAAAAAAAATGCGATAAGGGCAAGAAGGAGCGAAAGCGCGAGATAAAAACGAATAATGCCTTTACCTCTCTTTTTGTAGGCACGAAGTGGCGCGGTCCAGGAAAAAACGATCTGCGGATTTTGAGGAGTTGATTTTTTTTCTTCGATCATGTGCTATAATTTTCTCCTATCTTGACATACTTGTCAATGATATTATATTGTAAGAGCAAAAAGTATATGAGAAATGCGGGGAAAAGACTATTTTTTTTGGCCATTGTAATCTGCGTTTTGATCATATTGTACTTTCTTGCACAAAAACTTCCGATTCTTTTTGCTGCAAAAAAAGAACAAGCTCTCACTCTCAAAAAAGAAGCTATTACGTCGCTTGTTTTTGTGGAAGAAAGCAAACGCACAACAGTGGGGAAATTGGAGGGAAAATGGATGGTGGACAGTTTTCCAGCAGATGAGGTGCGTATTGACGGGATCATTTCCACAGTAGTCTCACTCAAAAAAGATGAGTATGCATCGTCCAATAGCTCAAAGTATGCGATTTTTGAGGTTGACGGAAAAAGAAAAATTGAGATAGGGGGAAAGACTCTCTATATTGGCAAGCAGTACGCTTTTGGGAGAAGTTACTTTAGGGTTGATAAGGATCCAAATGTATACGTCTCGCAGGAAGATCTTTCAAATATTTTTTCTCCTGCTGATTTTCGTGATTTGAACGTGCATTTCATCACAAAAGAAGAAAATGTTTCGATGGTAAAGCGCGAAGAGGGTAAAAAAGTGCTTGTTTTGACGAAAAAAAATAATGAGTGGCACATAGGAGACAAAAAGGCAAAAAACGATCGTGTGGATTTTTTCATCAATGATATGGCGACGTTAAAGGGCGAAGATATAGTTGATCAAAACACTGTCAATCTTGCTCAATTCCCCCTTGCTTTTACCTTTACCGTCAAGGAAAAGACGGAAAAAGAGGCATCTATTTATAAAAAAGACAAAGATACGTACTATTGGAAAGGAGTGGGTGAATTCATATATATATTGCCTGTTGTTTCTGTGTCAACCCTTCAGAAAGAGGCAGTGGATTTACTGGGGGAAGACGTGCAGTGATTTTTTCACATAAACTCGGTTTTTTGTGAGGAAACGCACTCCTTCTTTTTCAAGGCGCATCTTTTGACGCATACTTCCTCCAAACGCATAATTTGTGGCGAGTGTTCCATTGGAAAAAACTACTCGATGACACGGGGTCTTGTATGGATCTCTATTTGCATGAAGTGCTCGGCCGACGGCGCGCGGGCTTTTTATTTGAAGAGCATGAGCAATTGCGCCATACGTCGTTACTTTCCCTTTTGGAATTGTGGCAACAAGATGAAAGACACGTGTTTTAAAATGGTTCATACGGCTGATCCTATAAGGCGCGCTATTTCCTCCATCTTTTTTTTGGGGATAGTGATGGGAGCGGGAACGAATTCGCGTTCATGTTTTCGGGGAAGAATATGAATGTGAGCATGAGACACTTCAAGACCGTGCGTGACGTACGTGACAAATGTTGGAGAGAGAGTTTTTTGCATAGCGCGCGTGATCGTCAAGGCAGCTGCCCAAAATTGTTTAAATTCCGGAACTTCATACACCCATTGGTAATGTTTTTTGGGAATTAAAAGAGAGTGACCAACAACGCGAGGATTAATATCCAAAAAACCGAAGAAAAGCCCGTCTTCATATATTTTGTAAGCAGGAATTTCTCTATGAACAATGCGGCAGAATATGCAATCTTTTTCCATATTTGTTCGTTGGCCCCGATTTAATCGGGATCTGATCGGGGTTGAGTTTAACTCCTACTTATTCTACAATGTATTTTATGAAAGAAAAAGTGGTAGTAATTGGTGGCGGACCTGCGGGGATTGCCGCATCTTTGTATCTTGCCCGCGCTGATCTTTCGCCACTTATTATCGCAGGTTCTGTGCCGGGTGGGCAACTCACGCGCACCAGTGAAGTGGAAAACTACCCCGGATTTGAGTCAATTCTGGGTCCAGAGCTTGTGGAGAGAATGAGGAACCATGCGGAAAAATTTGGAAGCAGATTTATTAATGCAAACGTAAAAACTATTTTACCTCATGAGAAAACGCTTCATGTCATTGTAGAAAACGGGCAGAGACATGAGACAGACTCGATACTTATTGCAACTGGCGCAGATGCTATATGGCTCAATCTCCCATCAGAAGAGCGTCTGCGCGGCAAAGGAGTTTCCGCGTGCGCCACCTGCGATGGGTTTTTTTTCAGACAAAAAACAGTGGGGGTGGTGGGAGGAGGAGATACGGCTATGGAGGAGGCGCTTACCCTCGCCAAATTTGCAAAAAAAATATACATCATTCATCGAAGAGATAGTTTTCGAGCGTCCAAAATCATGCAGGAGCGCGTTTTGAAAAATCCCAAAATCGAAGTCTTATGGAATAATGAAGTGGGAGAAGTATTGGGAGAAAACAAAGTTGAAGGGGTGAAATTGCAGTCCAAAGTCCAAGGTCTAACGTCTAACGTTTTACAGTTAGACGGTCTTTTTATCGCAATCGGCCACAAGCCCACAACAGATTTTTTGAAAAATACCGGTATTTTGCTTGATGAAAAAGGATATGTGATAACAAGCGGTGTAGCTGCATGGAAAGGAGCACAACAGAGTCTATCGCCAATTGCTCCATTTGATTTCACCTATCAGTTTGCTACTTCAGTTGCCGGTGTGTTTGCCGCAGGAGATGTGATTGATCCCTATTTTCGCCAGGCGGCAACGGCAGTAGGCATGGGAGTTGCAGCGGCTCTTGAGATAGAGCGGTATCTTAGAGAACATTCTCTTTAAAACAGCATATGCCAGACTTTTCAGGAAAATGGACGGCGTGTTCGGTCATGGTTGATAAAGAACTGGTGCCTACTCTCAAATGCGTCGAGGTAGTTTTTGAGATTTTGCTTTTTTACTCATCCATTCTCATCATGACCGGGTTTTTTCTCATGATGGTGGTGGGTGGCATGCGGTATCTGACATCAGGGGGAAACCCCGAAAAGCTCAAAAAAGCGCAGGCAACCCTTCGATGGGGAGTAGTTGGCACATTGATTTTTGCATCGGCCTTTCTGATTTTGCAAATCATTGATGTGTTGTTTTTGGGCGGAGCAGGAAAGCTTTTCAAATTTGAAATACCATCCTTTGGTCCCTCGACGTACACGCAGCCTCAACCACAACCAGTAGGAGGTAGTACAACACAAAGCCTACCGTCCGCATCAACAGGTAGCGATGGAACAAGTATTGTTCTTCTCCTTCCTCCTCTTCCTCCCCGGGTGGCATATGCGCCAAATACTACGTATAGAAGTACTTTTGGCAATCCACTTCCAGAATCACTTCCTCCCGCGATTCCACAACAGCAACACGCTCGGCAGGAGATTGCCTCGCAGTTTGACCGCTACCTCGCAAATAAAGCAGTATACCAACAGGCCGGTCAAATGACAGGCGTGCCATGGGAAATATTGGCTGCTATTCATTACAGAGAGGGGTCATTTGACCAGAAGAGATCGCTAATAAGTGGAACGCCCCTTGGACAAATTGAACAAGATGTAGTGCGTGCACGCAAATGCACCAGTGCAAAAAAAGAACCAGGCGATCCCATTCCGTTGGGTAGGACTAGGACAGGAGAGTTACAGTGTGGCTTTGCAACGCTATTAGACAGCGCAATTTATGCCGGGGCGTGGCTTAGGAGAGGAACTAAGGGCAACTTGGATAACTTCGAACACGTGGCAAAAGCGCTCTCTCGATATAATGGTATGGGTAACAAAAATTGTGACAAAAACCCAGGTATCAGGAGATCTCCATACGCTGGTTGTCCACCTTATTTTGAAGGAGAGGATCATCCATATGTTTTAAACTTCTTTGACGAAAGACATGCAAAAATGTATATCATGTATTCTAAAGATAAAAAAAAGGATCTGACTCCGAAAGTTGATGGGCGGCCCGGAGTGCTGACTGTGGTACGTATTATTCGTGAGCTTGAAAAAGCAAACATATGAAAAAAATATTCATCATTGGGGCAATAATTATCATTGTTTTGGCGTTAGTTCTCTCATATTATTTCCTTTTTATAAAGAGACAAATAGTTCCTTTAATGATAGATGCGGTTCCGACATTTTCTCCTGGTGTGGGAGAAGGAATTGATATTTACTCAAAACCAGTACGAATATCACAAAAAGAAATAGAAAAACTCGTTGAGTATTTGCCGTATGAAGAAGAATTCACCTCTTCATTGGGCGTCCCCGTAACTATAGTTATTCCTTCTTCTGATTTGGGTCCTCCTTATATTTTGACAGTGCAGATTTTCGGGATTGATTATGGAGTCGTTCCATCAGATCCTGAATATGAAGAAATGAGGAAGAGTTTTAAAGAAGGAGCAGAGAGGGCATTTATATGGATTAAAGAGAAAGGTGCAAGTCCTTCAAAGATAATCATGAATTGGGGTCATAAGGCGTTTGTGCAACAAACGGCAGAACAGTGGCTTAGAGGGAAGTAGTAGGCTTTTTGCGCAGTGGAAGTTCTATTGCCAATAATCTTTATACTGTTCAAGATCATGGATTTTTGATCGAAGAATTTTTTCTGCTTTCATCCGCGATATGTTCAATGATTGCCAATTTGAGAGATAGGAGGGATTGTTCAATTTCCCCTTTGCTCGCCAATATAACCGACCAGCAAAACTATTCCTTAAACTTTCATCGGATATGTTCAGTATTTGTATAGTATAAGGCAAAGCGTCGTCTGAAAGGCGGCTCAATTAAAATCACGGCTTCAAAAAATCGCTCTTGGCGACGACTGGGCGGAAAAAATGCTGGCAAAAGTGGAAATGTGGGAAAAAGACAACGCCCAGTCGGCGCAATCTTTCGCCCAAAATCTTGACGAGAAAATCAAAGAGGCGGAAACTAAACTTGATAAGCTGGTCAACGTTTTTTTAGACGGCTCAATTGAAAAAGAAACTTATCTTGTCAAAAAAGACGAACTCATCAAAACAAAAACAGACCTTAACAAAAGAAAGTCTGATTTTGGGCGAAAGGGAAACAATTGGATCGAACCCTTGCGTGAATGGATTTTAACCGCTCACCACGCTGAAAAACTTGCTTTGTCCAATGATTTTTACGAAATAAAATCATTGGCCGAAAAAATTGGAACGAACCGCCGTTTGCTTTCCCGAAAAACTGAATTTGAATTTGTCCGACCCTTTGATTTAATTCCGAAATACAGGGCTTTTTGCGAAGCGAGACCCGCTCCCGCATCGCCGCGCGGGATAAACTCCGGCGGGGCGAGCGAGCAAACTCTTTCCCCTGAAAATTTGAAATGTCTTGATTGGTCGGGGTACTCAGAATTGAACTGAGACCTTACGCACCCCATGCGTAAATTCTTCCGTTAAACTATACCCCGTTAGCCCTTGCTTTTTTTGTGCTTTTATTTTATCATACTTGTGAACTTTTCAAAAAAAACATGAAATCCACTGTTTCCCCAAACCCAAAACTCCAGGCAGTATCTCTGGCAATTGAACAGATCCAGAAACAATTTGGCAAAGGTGCTATCATGAAACTCGGAGAAAAAACAAGCATGGCGGTTGAAGTGGTGAAAACGGGCATTTTACCCCTTGATATTGCACTTGGCGTAGGAGGCGTACCAAAAGGGCGTATCGTTGAAGTGTACGGACCCGAAGCATCGGGCAAAACAACGCTTTGTCTGACTCTTATTGCACAAGCGCAAAGAGGTGGTGGTATTGCGGCATTCATTGATGCAGAGCATGCGCTTGATCCCGCGTGGGCAAAAATACTGGGAGTAAAAATTGATGATTTGCTCATTGCCCAGCCAGACACCGGAGAGCAAGCCCTTGAGATTGCTGAAAGCCTCATCCGTTCAGGTGGGGTTGATATGGTGGTTATTGATTCAGTTGCAGCACTCGTTCCAAAATCTGAAATTGAGGGAGAGATGGGAGATCATCAAATGGGTCTTCAGGCGCGGCTTATGTCACAAGCCCTTCGCAAGCTCACGAGCGTTGTCTCCAAATCAAAAACCATCGTAATTTTCACCAATCAGCTTCGGATGAAAATAGGCATAATGTTTGGCAATCCCGAGACGACCACCGGCGGGCTTGCGCTCAAGTTTTACTCATCAATCCGCATGGATGTGCGCAAAATCGAGACGTTAAAGCGCGGAGATCAGGTCGTGGGGACACGCGTGCGGGTGAAAGTGGTAAAAAACAAAGTTGCTCCTCCTTTCAAAGAGGCTATTTTTAGCATCTCAAAAGAGGGCGTTGATCGCGAAGATGCACTTATTGAGTCAGCAATTGCTCTGGGTGTTTTGACGCGCAGCGGCTCTTTTATCAAATATAGAGACAAGGTCATGGGACAGGGAAAAGAGCAGGTGAAGGAGGCAATTATAAAGGATGAGAAGTTCAAATACTCCTTGATCAAAGAAGTCTACGCAAAAGCATTCGCTTGAAGTTTATACAAAAAAAGAGTATACTACTTCTTATTTAGAAATTAACTTAAAAAAGCCAAGCTTGGTTCAAGCGAGAGCTCATAATTGTTGCCTATACATTACGTTATGAAGTCTTTTTTTCTCACATACGAGAAATCATATAGAGGGCTTCTGATTGATATAAAGACACGGGTGAGCTAACAATTATTTGATCTTCGCGTCTCCCAAGCTTTATTCGTATGAACATAGATTCTTTTTTTGATCTTATTCCTTTTGTGCGGAGAAAAAAACAAGAAGCACATGATAAAATGCAGCGCGCTGAAATTCAGGCAAAAGAACTCCTGCTTACTGCCAAAGAAGAGGCGCTGAAAATAGAAAAAGCCGCAGAGGAGGAGGCGCGCAGAATTACCAAAGAAGTCGTCAATCTCGAGAAGAGACTGCGACTGAAAGAGAGCGAGGTTGAGGCAGTACGTCGAAGAGTCGAGGAGGGAGGAAGACGTCTGGAGCAGGAAAAGAAAAGCATTGCAGCAAAACGAGATGAAGTGCTGACTAAAGTGCAAAAAATAGCACAACTTACCCAAGAAGAGGCAAAAGACCTCATTCTTCGCGGATGGGAGGAAAAGCTGAAAAAGGAAATTACGGCACGTATAAAGTCAGAAGAGGAAAAGCTGAAAAATACCATTGATGAAAAAGCAAAAGAAATGCTGACTGATGCCATGCGATATGGCGCTGTTGACTATGTAGCAGAATATACGTTATCTGTGGTATCGCTTCCCAATGAGGAGCTTAAAGGCCGCATCATTGGTAAAGAGGGAAGAAACATTCGTGCGTTTGAACTCGCAAGTGGTGTCGATGTTGATCTTGAAGAGGAGGGAACGATAAAACTTTCTTCGTTTGATGCAGTGCGCCGAGAAATAGCGCGCATCGCCCTTGAACGTCTCATACGAGATGGACGAATCCAGCCGGAGCGTATTGAGGAGGTCATCAGACGGACGAAAGAGGAAATTGAAAAAACCATCGTGAAAGCAGGTCAAGAGCTGTGTGAGAAAGTAGGCGTATTTGATTTGCCGTTTGAAGTCGTGAAATTTTTGGGTAGGTTTAAATATCGCTATTCATATGGGCAAAACATGATTGTGCATACCCTAGAGGAGACAAAAATTGGTACTGCCCTGGCTCATGAACTTGGTGCAAACGTGCAAACGGTAAAACTGGGGTGTCTGCTCCATGATATTGGCAAGGTGATCGTCGATAAAGAAGGTTCTCATGTGCAGCTTGGCGTTGAACTTTTGAGGAAACACAAACTCCCCGAGGCAGTTATTTCGAGTGTTGCCTCACATCATGAAGATATTCCGTTTTCCTCAATTGAGGCAGTGATCGTCTATATTGCAGATGCAGTTTCAGGAGGAAGGCCCGGCGCACGACATGAAGATTTTCAAGAGTATCTCAAGCGTATTAAAACCATAGAAGATACTGCAACCAGCAAAAAGGGAGTGGTTGAGGCGTATGCGCTTCAGGCTGGCAGGGAACTTCGTGTTATCATCAAGCCAGAAGAAGTGAGCGATGAGGACGCCACCGTGCTTGCACAAAAAATCAAGGAAGACGTCGAGGCAAAATTTCCGACGTTTCCCGGTCAAGTGAAGATCACTGTCATTCGTGAATTTCGTGCTTTTGCAACAAGCCATTCTTGATACATATTGTTATAATACGATATTCTAAATATAGATTGACAAGAGGCTAAAATTCATCTATTCTGTTGCTTAATTAAAACTTCCTGATGGGGCGCGCATTTTATATATTTCTTGCCAACAACTGTATATAAAGGGGGTGATATACAATGACAAAAGCAGATCTTATTGGTCAGGTTGCAAAAAAAGCTGATCTTACCAACAAAGCAGCAAAGGACGCTGTAGCAGCAGTTTTCTCAACCATTTCTGATGCAATGAAACGGGGAGAAAAAGTTGTTATTACAGGCTTTGGAACATTTATTGTAAGAAAAAGAGCAGCACGAAAGGGGCGTAACCCTCAAACAGGTGCTGAAATTCAAATTCCTGCAACAAAGACACCTGGTTTTACTGCGGGAAAATCCTTAAAGAGAATGATCAAATAGGTACGTGCGATTGTAGTAGTGAAATCGCTTGTCACCCAAAACACATGCATGGCAAAGAGCGGTGGAACCACCGCTCTTTGTTTTTTTTGCGTGTTGTGGTATACTAATACCTATGCTTAAACATATTGCTGTGCGGGCAATTTTTCTCATGATTGCTCTTTTTTTCTTTTATATCCTTTCTATTTCACAGACCGTCCCCGTCTATTCGCAGGTGCGTATTGAGGCAAAGAAAGTTGAGTATACTCTTCCGTACCCGGGGATTTTGCCCGATCACCCGTTGTATTTTTTGAAAGCTCTGCGTGACCGTATCATTGATATAACAACGCGCGATTATCTGAAAAAAGCACAACTCTATGTTCTTTTCTCGGATAAAAGGACTGCTATGGCTATCGGGCTTGCCAAAAAGGGGAAATGGAGTCAGGCTTCAACAACCATTTCCAAAGGAGAAAAATATTTTTTGAAGATTCCGACACTGATTGAAACCTCCAAAAAACAGGGAGTCTCTGCAGAGGGCGATTTTATTTTGCGGGTTAAACTTAGCAATGAAAAACATCGAGAAGTGCTGGAGAGCCTCATAAAAGATGCGCCCCAGGGGGAAAGAAGTGGCTTTGAGCAGATACTTACTTTAAATAGAGAGATCAAAGAAAAAATTGCTCCTTTTTGAAACTTCTCAAAATCATGCAAATGCTTCCTTTTTACGCAAACAAGGGGAAAAGACTTGATCGTCGTGTCGATGGAGTGACCTATCTGCGCTATCCGGTGAAAACACACGTTGTTTCAGAAAACGATGTACTCGAGGAGATTGTCAGTCAGTATGTTAGCCCATTTCTCGAAAAAGGAGATATCGTCGGACTTTCGGAGCGGTGTGTGGCTATCACACAGGGAAGATCGTACCTCATAAAAGATATTCATCCTTCGCGATGGGCACAGTTTTTATCAAAGTTTGTGACACGTCGTGCGGGAGGGATTGGTTTGGGAAGTCCATGGACCATGGAGCTTGCACTTCGCGAGGTGGGTCTTTTTCGGATTCTTCTTGCCTCCGCAGTCGCCGCACTCACAAGACCATTTGGTCTGAAAGGAATTTTTTACACCATTGCCGGAGGCGACATCAATGCGATTGATGGTCCCTGCAGTTATTCTCTGCCGCCAGGGGATAAAAGCGCCAAGCTTGGACCCAAAGATCCTATGGGAGTTACACGGCGTCTCGCCCAAAAGTTTCATGTACCTATTGTTATCGTTGATGCAAACGATTTTGGTGTGCGCGTCATGGGGTATTCGCCGGGCATTATGCCCTCACACATAGAGAAAATTTTTACTGATAATCCTCTTGGGCAAAGTACTGAACAGACACCCATCGCTCTTATCAGGAAGAAGTAATATTACTCAATTCCAGAAAGTGTATCATCCGAAAAGTCATCAGGGTTTGTTTGATTGATGATAGCGTCAAGCGCTTGTATCTCGCTATCAAGAACAGGATCACCTGTCGAGACGGTCGCTCCCTGATTAGTAGTTGATTGCGTTGATGTTGTATCGTACGGAGATTGAGATTGTCCCCCTGGCCCAGTCGTGGTTGAAGGAGCTTTTCTCATGCGCGCAAAAATGAGAACAATTGCAACGATAACGACAAGAACGATAATAACAGTTAGAGGCGATTTATTTGTTTTTTCCATAGTGTTTGAAGCGTATATTCACTAAATTATAATAAAAACTTTTCTCTCCTTATTGAACAGGAGTTGGCGATGCTTTTTGATTGCGCAAATCCTGTATATCTTGTCGTATCACCGTTTGATAATAATTGCGTATATCAACAGAGTCCTGCCGGACGACCGCAAGTTGCTGGCGGGCAGTTTGAAGAGCACTTCTGAAAGCTCCCTCTGACTCTCCGCATGCAGTGGTTTTCGTCGCTTCAAGCTTTGAGATAAAAGCGGCATAATCAGTCGCGAATTTTTGCACTTTTTGGTCGAGGGTTTTTCCATCGGCCTCCAGCTTTGTTACATCGTATCCTTGTGAAGTAGCCCGAGTGATAAATTCTGCTACTCTTGCGTTCATTTTATTATACTGATCAATATGGCGCTGTTTATTACTACTGAAGCGCGTAATGCGTGTATCAATGTTTGTGGTGAGTACGGTGCAGCGCTGGCTGGCAATTTCTTCTCTTCTCTCCTGGCGCTCTTCTTGATTTTGTAAAACGGGGCGAGTAATCGCTTGAGCCGACTGTATATATGATGCGAAAACAAAGGTTAAGACAAATGTTACAATGAGTTTTTTCATACGATTTTTTAAGAATTTTGCGAACTTATAAGAAAGGCTAAACTTTTAAACGATAGATATAAATATAGTATATCATACACATTTTATTTTGTCAAGTTACAGTCTTGTCTTGTTACACCCATATGATAATGTCATAGTTAACTCGACGAAAATGTCATACCCCAATTAAGAGTAACAGATACTATTAACATTCAACGTGAAGTGAACCCCTTTTACTGTACCAGTTATCAGTCTATAAAATCTTTGTCTTCCTAAATCCGACTCCTTAATTTTTAACTGGTAAATGATCCTTCAAAAATTCATCCGGCGACATATTCTTATGCGCTGAATGAATTCTT
>DATDXN010000018.1:0-37680 GCA_035289305.1 Patescibacteria group bacterium | reverse complement strand
CAATAGATTTTAAACCAAATGAGAAAAAAACTATTACTTTTGTGCATAGATTTCCTCAACTACTAAATGATGGAAAGTATTTGTTTACCACGAAAGCATACTCTCGAACAGGTCTTCCCGTGGGAATACTTTCTAAATTTGCGGAGAATATAAAAGGTCAAAATACGTTTTTGGAAATAGACTGGCAAAACTCAAAAGTTATTCATAAAGGTCAAGAAAAACACCCTCTTTCAGGTCCTACATTCGCTCCAAAAAGCGCTCCAACAATTATTTTAACGGTGAAAAATCCACATTCATTTCCCATATATGCTATTCCACAGTTTACTATTTATCCATGGGTTCATGTAATAGGGAGTGAGCCTGTGGAAAGTTACAAAGACATCCCCATTGAGTTTGCGGCAGGTTCTGAAAAAAAACTTACCTTTACTCTTCCTGCATATGAAAAAGCACTGCCATATTTAGCTTATCTTATTTTTGTTGACAGAAATGGTATGTCAATATCAGGTATCCAACAATTTCGTTGGGTGATCGAAGGAAAAGGAGGAAGATTGTTATCATTTAAAGCCAGTGATGGACAAGGAACTTTTGGAAAAACAAAAGTGATGATTACCACATCAACGGTAGGTTCAGCAGATGGTAGTACAGTTAACGATGTGATTTTACGAGTAAAAGCATTTTCTGCAGAAAAATCACGAGATTTGCTGGGAATTGTAGAGCAAAAGGTTAATATCAGTGCCCAACCGGAAAAAATTTCTTTTCCTTTTGAGTTTAGTTCACGTTTGATACCATCAAATGAAATTATCGTAAGGGGAGAATTATTATCAAAAGACCAAGATCAAGTGTTTGATGTGGTCGAAGAAAAAATTCCATTAGAGATAGATAAAACTTCTTATACGCGTCTATTAGCGCGAGGAGGAGTCGTAATTTTAATTGTTGTTGTAGTAATTTTAATATTCTTTTTCCGTTCAAAAAGAAAACGATTTTCCATGCCGAAGAGATTTAATCTGTATTTCTTTTCATTAACCTTTTTGTTATTGAGTACCTTTGTAATATTAATGGCAAAAACTGTTTACGCTTTGAATACTACAGATTGCAATAGAATTAGCAATTCTGCTACCTGTAATAGTTTTGCTGAGCCTTTTGGTGAATTTTTTGCATCTGCTCCATCAGAAGTAAATAAAGGTGACACTGTTGTGATAACTGGAACTGCATGGATAAATTACGACTGTGGTAATGTTAATGACCCCGGCGTTTTGAAAGACTATGAAATAGATGTATCAGCAACAGGAGGTATAGATTGGTTAAAAGACCCCCAGGGAAATGTCGTATATTTTTATCAGGGTGTTAACTTCTTTACATTGGAAGGAAAAGCAAAGGGACCATATGGGTCGTACACTATCAGTGTTTATCAAAAAATTAATTTGTATGCACAATGTTTTACGTGTGTATCTTATGAAACAATAGATCTTCCTATCTATATTAAAGAACAATTTTATACATGTAATCCTCAAAGTGATTATACATGTGAGTTAACAACCAATTATTATAAAGATCCAAGCACATGTAGTAGTGCTGAGGGTAAAGCGTGTGATTATGATGGTTCATTTTGTCAAATTAATTGTAATAATATGAGACCTAAGCCAGGGGAGCCAGCAGTTCCTACTCTTGATCCTTCAGAACCACAGCACACAGAATGTCTAAATACTTATTGTGTCAAGATTGCTGGTAGCGGTAATGATCAATGTGATGGGGCAAAATATACTAATGATCCACTATGTCAGCCGACCAAGTCACCTGCACCAAGACCTACTTATTCACCTCCCGGGGATATTGATCCTGGTCCATCTCCGGTTCCACCGCAAGAATTTTTAACCTGTCAAGTACTTGCTGCAGGTGAGTCTCCTGTATGTACATATTCAAGTTCAGGTCCGAGTAATTGTTCAACACGGGATGAAAAAGTAGGTGCATTCTGGAATCCTTGGGCTCAACCATATCCATCAAATATAACCTGTGGATTAGTATATGAGGAAAGCGATTGTTTCTGCTTTGGGGATTGTGCATTTCTTGCCGATCCTGCTATATATCCATATCCTGGCTCTGTATATCCATACTGTCCATCTGATGCAACGCATACGAGCGCTGGATATTGTGGTGATCCACCACTGAAACGCACCAGATGTTTAAGTACTGCTCCCATTCTTCCCATCTTTGAAATGATTACTGAAGAACAAGGATACAGTGGATATAAAATTAAAAAAGCTAGCCCTATTATTCAAACTCGTGATGTGTATATTGAATGGAAATTTGATGAAGGAGAATCAGGATGCAACGAACCATGGAGATTTGCCCCATGGGGATTTGCCGCGACAGAAACACCCAGTAGTCCCAGTGATACAACCTGTGGTAATTCTCAACAAGTAAATAAATTCAATATTTATATTGACGGGGTGCTCGTGGGATCAAGGAATTCAGTTGGAGGAACAGGAAGAAAAACATACTTTCTAGACACAAGTATTATGACAGATCCAGACGTGTTCAACCATGATGTCATAAAATTAAACGGTAGTCACACCCTCGAAATCTGTGCTAACAATGGATATACGAAAGGAACCTGCGTCACACAACCCTTCACCAAATCCGCCATTCCCAATGGCGAAGTCATCATCAACCTCAAAGAACACACCAATAATCCTTCAAAATATACTGATGGTATTGTTAACCCCAATCCACCTAATGATTTCTTCAGTTCCACATCTTCCATGGGACTTGAGTTATCTCCGTCAGTTGTTGATGCGAGTATAACGACTGTGTGTAGTCAATATGGTGTTTCTGTGTGTGATCCTAATAATCCAACGAATTGTACTGCTGCTCAAGCACAATGTGTCATACAATTTGATAATGTAAATCGTGATATTCCCATAAGTCCTGTGAACGCTTTCATCCAGACTTTCACCATGAGACAATCCGCCATGGAAACCTACGCACAAAAAGCATATAACACGAAACTGTATTACTGTTTGAAGCCAGCCCATGTTCCAAATAATCTAGTAGGTAATAATTCCTATCTCTGTACGAGTCAATCAAATGTTACACAACCAGTTTTGAAAGCAATTTTTGATCAAAATGATCCAAACTTTTCTAGTCAAGTTAGTCCAAGCGTAAACACACCAGCAGTTTATACAGGTGTAGTTATCAAGAGGAATCCAACATATTATTATGGTCAAAACAGTACACAAGATAAATTTGACCTTGTCTTTGATAAACTCGGCGGCACCAGTACCGATGCGTTTGCTTACTACAAACTCAAAGATGTAAGCTATATTGATCCTGATGAGCTTGTTTCGCGTTTCCCTTTCGGCATTGCTCCGTATGACGCTGACGATACGGGAGAACCATGGCTCGTCATCAATACAAATGGTGGGAGCGCGATGGATCGCATAGGAACAGTAGTTTCAAACGGTGGTGGCAGCTATAAGCTCGGACAGGCTTTGGGAGTAAGTCCCAAAAACTGGCTCTCGACAACGTATGTAAAATCTTCCACGCCCTTTTCTTCATGGTCGGGCTTTCGAGAATATATGCTGGCGCGAAAGAACTATGAAGAGCTTAAACTTACCGGTAATGGTCGTTTTCCCAATCTCACTCCCAAAACCATATATTATTATCCTGGTACCGGTGTCTTGACGATTGACAACACTGATGCACAAAAGTTTAATGGAAATAATGGAGGTAATATTATTCTTGTTTCAGACGCACAAGTAGATATCATACCCAACCAAAAGAAATTTCCTCAAGATACGTCAACCGCTCATTCAACCATCATTGTTGCGCCAACCATCAGATTTGGCAATGATCTTCAAGTCGCGCAAGGTGTGTTTATCGCCGACACACTCTATCTCACCACGACACAAGATAACCCATCTACACCAGAAGATCGTGAAGATGTTTCAACCACTCCCCTTAAAATCAAAGGAAATCTCGTCATCACCAATCGTTTAGATACTGGATTTCTTACAAGACAGCGAAATGTTGATACAGATAAGCCATCACTATTCGTCATTTTCGATCCCAGTCACTATGCTAACATGCTTAATCTATTTTCAACGAGTACCTATAAATGGGTAGAATTAGTACAATGATAAAATTTTTAAATAGAAATATATATGAACACTGATAAAAATCTCATGAAGGCGAAACAACAAGGACAAATACTACTCATTATCATTCTGCTATCAACCGTCATCTTGACTGTTGTATTATCAGTCTCCCAGATTTCCACACAAGAGCAGCGTATTGCACGCCTTGAGGAAGACTCGAAAAAAGCATTTGCTGCAGCAGAGGCAGGTATTGAAGCGCGACTGAAATTACCGACGGGTTCTTCCAACGATATCAATATCGCTACACTTCTCCCTCCTTCCTCTGATATTGCCGTAGGCACCGCGACGATTTCCCTCATGCGGGGCGCAGCACATTACCTCAATATTGCAAAAGATGAGTCATTTACCTTCTATCTTGGAGATTACAACAGGGCAAATAATACGTTTTCAACATTTTATAATAAAAACCTATATTTTTATTTTGAGAATGAACAAACCCAGTCTGCCAATTGTAGTACTGCTCCTATACTTGAGTTGATGCTGCTTACGAATGAGTCGGTTCCCGTCGTGAAGCGGAAACTCATTGATCCATGTGCTACCCTCGGTGGTACGGTCAAAGATAAAATTACTACTACTTCAACAGGAGGTCCTTTTCAACCTATAATACAACCTTACAATGAGCCCGCCACAGGGTTTGACAATAACTTTACCTATAAAACTGACGCAGGTACTCCATTGGTGACTGGAGCATCGTATAAATTAATGATTATTCGTGCTTTGTTCATCCAATCAGGACAAAGGGTTCGTCTCGTCGTCCAACGAGAGGGTTTAAATAATGATGCTGATAATCCGCTTCCCGCACAAGGGCAGACGGTTGAGTCAAAAGTCTCAACCACCACAGGCGTCACCAAGAAACTCCAGCTTTTTCAATCATATCCGCAAGTTCCTTCAGATCTGTTTGTGACGAGATTTTAAGCGAACATTCTCTTACCCGATGATATCCTCTCATATAGATCAGCGTGCTATAATATTACTTAATACCAGGGGTACTCAAGTGGCCAACGAGGGTAGTCTGTAAAACTACTGGCTCACGCCTACGGAGGTTCGAATCCTCCCCCCTGGACACCGTTCTTGAAAATCGCCCACACTTATTTCAATTATTGGTAGAATAGAGAATATGACTGTCAATAGTATTATCAAAAATAAACCGTATTTAGCGTGGTATGTAAAAAATGCAGATACACTTTCTGAAGAGTCAGTTTTAGAACATGTATTAAACTATGGCAATTGGGACGATGTGCAACAGTTTATCAAAATAAAAGGGAAGGATAAAACAGCTGAATTGTTCAGTAAAACGCTCGAAAAAAAAAGGGTCAATTATTTTCCCGCAATTCGTTCGTACTTTTCCCGTTATTTGATCAAATAGTCATCATGTTTAAAAATATTCTGACTGTTCATCAAGAAAAGTTACTCCCTTTTATACAATCGTTTTCATCTGATTTTTATCTCGTTGGCGGAACCGCCATTGTTCTCCATTTAGGTCATAGGAGATCAATTGACTTTGACCTTTTTACCCAACATTCTTTTGATCCATTAAAACTTCGAAACAGGATTACTCCTTTCCACAAAATAGAACATACGTTTTCCCAAGGAGAAGGCGAGCTGACGATAGTTGTAAACAACGTTAAGGTAACCTTTTTCCATTACCCGTTTCCGATAGAAACAAAAGAACATATTGATAAAATTATTGCCTTGCCTGACATTTTAACACTTGGCGCGATGAAATCTTTTGCTCTTGGAAGGCGGGCAAAATGGAAAGATTATGTTGATCTCTACTTCATTTTTCAAAAATTTCCATTTCAGGAATTGGTCGATAAGACGAAGGGGATTTATAAAACAGAATTTAATGAGAAACTCTTTCGCGCGCAACTTGGCTATTTTGACGATGTAGATTATTCAGAAAGCGTTGAATATATGAGTGGTTTTGAAAAAAACGATGAAGAAGTAAAAAAGTTTCTTGAAAAAATAAGTCTTTCGTAAACACCCCCGGTTGCATTTTCTTTTTTTATATTATACCATGTAAATTATAGCTCTATGATCTATCTTTCTCTTGATACACATACAATAAAGCTGTTCTCCCTTGCCAAAACATTTCTCGGACAATACCACGGCGCGTATTTTCAAAAAACCCACAAAACTGACCTTCTTGAGAAAGGGCTCGTGGCAAGCTCTGACCTTGTGGCAAGCGCGATCAAAGAAGCTATCATCTCGGTTTCTGCAGCAAAAGTCAAAGAAAAAGATGTATGTCTTATTTTGCCGCAGGAAGCGTTTCACTTCATCCGCTACGACGTGCCGCAGGACATCTCGGAGGCAGCAATAGCCTCGTTTATCAAAGATAAAGCTCGAGCAGATCTTCCTTTTGCGCTGGAAGAGTCATTTTTCGAGTTTGTGATCGTCAAGGGTGCGAAAGAAAGTAAAGTGCTCGTGTTTGCGCAGGAACGTGGTAATTTTGACCGATTCGCCGAGGCGATACAGCTTCTGGGTTTGACGGTGCGATATGTCATTCCCGATACCATGTGTTTTTTTACCCTCTTCGAAAAGACACTCCGGAGGGAGAAAAAAGAACTCATTTTATACATGGTTGACCATGAAGAGGAGGCATTTGGATATTTGTACGACTCGCTCGGGTTACTGGAGAAAGATCGATATGTTGTGGCAAAACCCATCGAGGCGCATATCAAATCAAAAGTGCATGCGATTGAAAAAAAATACGGCAAGCTCAATCGACTCATCCTTTCAGGAGGGTCATCGGAGAAAATACGGCAGGATCTTTTTACCAAAGAAGTCGGAGTATGGACTAATCCATTGAAAAAAATTATCACCAATTTTTACCAAGAATACATCAAACTTATTATTCCTGTTGGTTCCCAGTCGTTTCCGCTCCTTGACTATGATGTGTGTCTTGGCGCTTTTATTCTCACCCGTGAAAATACGCTCTTCTCCGTTTCTGGCAAGTCGCGAAGGGAGAAGAAAACAGTGACAAAAGGCACGAAAAAGCCATTTATCGCGATACGTTTTCGGGATATCATGGTGTTTATCATTTCCTTTGGTTTATCATTTGCGATCATCTATTTTTTCCCTTCGCTGAAAAAGCTTCAAATATTACCCACGAAGCAAAAAGAAGTGGTGACGCTTACCCCCACACAAGCACCTCCCACGCCGACTCCCACTCCTGCTTTTAGTCGCCGCGATCTCAATATCAAAGTGCTCAACGGCAGTGGAGTGGCAGGGCGGGCGAGTACGGTGAAAGATACACTCAAAGAAAAAAAATGGGGAGAAATTTTGACTGGCAATGCAGATACATTTGATTTTGAAAAAACAGAGGTGCAAGTGACAGAAGACAAAAAAGCTGCGATTTCATTTTTGAAAGAAGACCTTGCAGATTTTGTCGCACTTGAGAAAACGTCTACACTTGCCGCAGATTCTACGGCCGATGTGGTTATCATCATCGGCAAAGACTTCAAATGATATAATCTAGGAATGGAAAATAAAGAAGATATTCATAAACGACTCTCACTACTGCTTGAAAAATTGAATGCGGGAGAAAAACAAAAAGAGCTTGAGGTGTTCACGCAAAAAACGCTTGATCCTCTGTTTTGGAAGCAGGAGGATGCGCGAGAAACCATGAAGAAAATCGCACTTCTTCGCCAGGAAATTGAAGATGCGCAGATGATGGAGCTTCTATGGGAAGAGAAAAATATGGAGGAGCTTGAAAAACTGCTAACCCGCTATGAAGTACTGCTTTTCTTTTCAGGTCCTCATGATAAGGGTAATGTGATACTTTCTATTCATGCGGGACAAGGAGGAGTTGAGGCTATGGATTGGACCAGCATGCTTGCGCGCATGTATACGCGCTTTAGCGAGGCAAAAAAGTGGACGGTGCGGGAGGTCGATCGAGTGGCCGGGGAGGAGGCAGGGATCAAAAGCATTATATTTCATATAGAGGGAGCGTATGCATATGGATATTTGAAGGGTGAAGCAGGAGTACATCGGCTCGTGCGTCAATCTCCGTTTAACGCAAAGGCACTGCGGCAGACGTCATTTGCGCTCGTTGAAGTGCTTCCGTTTATTCCCGAAAGCACAATTGCGATACATCCTGATGAGTTGGAGTGGGAATTTTTTCGCTCCGGCGGACATGGAGGACAAAATGTCAACAAAGTTTCAACGGCGGTGCGTCTGCGACACAAGCCATCAGGAATAGTCGTCGTATGCCAAAAAGAGCGACATCAGGAGCAAAATAGAGAAAATGCGCTTCATATTTTGCGGGCGAAATTGTGGCAGATGAAGGAGGAGCACAAGCAAAAAGAAGTGGCAAGTTTCAAAAAAGTAAAGATCGCAAGTTGGGGTCTGCAAATACGCTCATATGTGCTTCATCCCTACAAACTAGTCAAAGACCTTCGCACCAATTGGGAAGAACATGATGCTGAAAGCGTGCTTGATGGACATCTGGACGGACTCATTGAATCATATCTCAAGAAAAAACCACTTGATTAATTATTGGTTATAGCTGTTATAATGATTATAGAAACTATATGGAGAAAGATAAAAAAGAAGACGTTGTGATGCGTCAGTTAAACGTAGAAAACGAAGGAATTCCCCCCAAAAAAGTACTCATCATTTGTCTCGTCGTCATTGCTGCGGGTGTCGTCAGCGGATTTGGCGCCTCTTTCATCAAAAAACTTGTGTCATCTGCAGGAGGTGTGAGTCAAACCAGAGTGGTCAAAAAAGCAGTCGGGATCCTCGATAAAAAAACCTTCAAAGACAGTGCGGAGGGGACGCTTCGCGAAGGTGGAATTGAGGGAGAGGGACAATTTCATCTGGAGCGCCCGGGTGGGGAGTCGCAAAATGTGTATCTTACCTCAACAACCGTGGACCTTTCCGCGTATATCGGGCAGAAAATCCGCGTGTGGGGGGAAACATTTAGCGGAGAGAAAGCTGGTTGGCTCATGGACGTTGGCTTGGTCGAAGTTTTATGATCGTCTTTCACCATGTTTCAAAGACATTTCCGCTGGGAACCGTCGCACTTGACAATGTCTCATTCACTATCGCGAAAAATGAGTTTGTTTTTTTGACCGGAACATCAGGCGCAGGCAAGACGACGATTATCAAGCTTATTCCTCGCTTTCTCACTCCCACATCAGGCAAAATTACGGTTGACGGCGTGATCATCTCCGATAAACATTTTCCACATACAGAAAAATTGCGGCAATCCATCGGAGTCGTTTTTCAGGATTTTAAAGTTCTTCATGAAAATACCGTGCTTGAAAATATAGCGCTTGCTCTTAAAGTAGTCAAATGGGATGAACATACTATGCATGATGAAGTAAAGCGGGTGCTTGCGCTTGTTGGCCTCTCTTCAAAAGAACATTTATTTCCCGTACAGCTTTCGGCGGGAGAGCTCCAGCGCGTTGCCATCGCACGTGCCATATGTGGTGATCGCCATATTCTTCTGGCAGATGAGCCAACAGGCAATCTTGACCCAAAAACGTCATGGGAAATCATGGGTATTTTCAAAAAATTGAGCGCAAAAAAAACCATTATTATCGCCACGCACAATGTAGATATCGTTTCAAGTCTCAAAAAAAGAGTGATTACGCTTGAGAAGGGCAGAATTATCAAAGATAAAAAAGGAGGATATGATATATGAATGACGTGTTTACCTCAATAAAAAGAACGCCGTATCAGTCTCTTGCTTCTTTTCTCATCTTGTTTTTCACGCTGTTTATGACGATTTTTTTCTTCACGCTCATATCGTTTCTCCACGGAGTACTCACCTATATTGAGGCAAAACCGCAGGTTACTGTGTATTTCAAAACAGATGTCGAGGAAGAGGAAATAACCAAAATCAAAGAGACGGTCATGTCTTCGGACAAAGCAAGCGAAGTGAAATATGTCTCAAAAAGCGAGGCGCTTGCTTTATATCGCAAGCTCAATAAAGATAATCCACTGCTTCTTGAGATGGTGTCCTCGGATATTTTACCCGCATCGCTTGAGATTTATGCCAAAAAACCTGCGTTTCTCACAGAAATTGCAGAATTTCTCAAGAAGCAGCCAGAAGTAGATGAAGTGGATTTTCAGAAAAGTATTGTTGATAAGTTACTGTCATTGACTGCTGTTGTGCGCGCAATTACGCTGGGTATTTTTATTTTCCTCCTGATTATTACCTTTGTGGTTTTGATGACGATAACTGCTTTCAAGATCGCGCTAAAGAAAGAAGAATTGGAGCTTTTACGACTGCTTGGCGCAACGGGGTGGTATGTGAAAAAACCGTTCCTTGCTGAAGGAATATTTTTTGGGTTTTTTGCGGCGACACTCGCGCATATCGTATTCTACGGTATTATTTTTGCCACAAAAGGAATTGTTGGAGGGTATCTGATAGGCCTTGGGAGCGTTCCTTTTTATACGATTCCTATGTTGACACTGCATGTATGGCCGCCCAATATTCCCTTCATTATTTTTTCCTATGTTTTGATCGTTCTTTTTGGTGTGGCGGTGGGTTTGATAGGCAACCTTCTTGCAACAGGAAAGTATATAAAATAAACGTATACGTCTGGAAACATAGAGGGAAAGATGGTAAGATGAGCTCATGGTGAGGAAAATTATTTTTCCAGTTCTTCTTGTATTCCTTCTTTTTTTTTATTCCCTGACGCCGAGAGTTTCTTCCCAGAGCGAAACAGAAAAAAGACAGGAGGAACTTGGAGTAAAGATTGAGGAATATACGCGAAAACTTTCAGCGCTTGAGAGTGAAAAAAATACTCTTTCTTCTCAAATAAACTACATGGATACGCAGATTTCAATCACGACATTTAGAATCCAGCAAACCGAGGAAAACATCGTAAAAACCACCGAGGAGATCGGGAAGCTTACCAAAAAAGTTGACGATCTCAATAGTTCTCTTGATTATTTAAGCACAGTCATGATTCAGAAAATCATTGAAGGATATAAAGCTGGTAAGACAGATTTTTTTGACATGTTTTTGGACGAGAAAAATCTGGGAACATTGGTCAATCGGTTCAAATACCTCAAAGTTACCCAAAACAACGACCAGCGCATTGCCTTTCAAGCGCAACAGGCAAAGGTGAACTTCGAGGAACAAAAGGAACTTCGCGAGGAGAAGAAAAAAAAGCTTGATGAGCTCAAAATCACGCTTGGACGGCAGAAAATCGCGCTCAATGAACAGCGTATTGCAAAAGAGCGACTCCTTGAAGTGACCAAAAATGATGAAAAAATCTATCAAGACCTTTTGGCGAAAGCACGGGCTGAATACGCCGCTATTCAAGGAATTATAGCGGGTAAAGGAACTGAAGTGAAGTTAAGAGACGTTGTGCGTGGAGATGCAATTGCGACTGTTATTTCCGGACGGTCATGTAACTCTTCAGGTTCGCATCTCCATTTCATTACGCAAGAGAATAATAATGTCGTCAATCCTTTTCAATACTTAAAGCCTGTTGAATATAACAATTGCTCTGGTTCCTCGTGTGGATCAGGAGATGGAGATGGGTTCAATCCTTCAGGGAGTTGGGAATGGCCTCTTTCTCCGATTATTAAAATGAATCAAGGATATGGCACGACATGGGCGGTGAGGAATACATGGGTGGGGAGGGTTTACAATTTCCACAATGGTATTGATATTATTGGATCATCAGATAAAGTATCCGCGGTAGCCGATGGTACTTTATACCGGGGGAGTTTTTCGGTTGGGTGTTCGCTGCATTATGTAAAATTAGTTCACAAAGACTCTAACGTATCAACACTATACTTGCACGTGTATGCATTGTGATCTTAAAACGTTGGTATGGCGATTGTTGACTCAATAAATCGTGAAGGAACTGCGTAGGCCATTCGGCCAAACAAAAACCGTCGTGATACATGAGTGATATAGAGTTCTTTTTGCGCTCTCGTGATCCCGACATAGAAAAGCCTGCGTTCTTCTTCAAGGTTGAGCGTATCATATAAAGCTTTTGCGTGAGGAAGGATTCCTTCCTCAAGTCCTGCGATAAACACATAGGGAAATTCAAGTCCTTTTGCTTGATGAAGTGTCATCAGAGAGACATTATCATTGGTAGGGTGGCGTTTTTCACTCTCTGAATACTCTGATTCAACGAGCGCCACTTGCTCCAGAAAGTTGAAAACGACTGGAAACCGAACCGCCACAGATCGAAGCTCCTTGATGTTTTCAAGCCGCGCAGCATCTTCTGCTACTTTTTCATCAAAAAGCTCTGTGTATTTAGTGTACGTGAGTATCTGGTCAATGACCTCAAGTGTTGTGGGAAGCTGTTTTGCCGTTTTTTCGTACAATTTCTTGAAATCTCCAAACCGCCGTTTCCCCAGAGAAAGCGCTCTTTTCAAAGAAATCATATCGGAGGGGTTTGCGAGAAGTCGGATATATGAGAGAATATCCTTTATCTCTTTTCGGCCGTAAAATCGTGTTCCTCCCACAAGAGTATAAGGGATACCCCGATGCAGGAGCGCTTCTTCGATGATGCGAGATTGGGCATTGATGCGGTAAAGCACCGCTGCTTTTTCTCCCCGTATGAGTATTTTCTCAACGAGATCTGCTATAAAGATGGCCTCGTATTGTTCGTTTTCAAGTTTTTCGATCGTGACATCGCTCCCTTCTTCGTTATTTGTGTGCAGTTTGAGTATCGGATGTGTTTGGTTTTGGGAGATAATGGTATACGCAAAATCGAGGATACGTTGTGTTGATCGGTAGTTTTCCTCAAGGTGAAATACACGGCTTTTGGGAAAATCTTTTTGAAATTTTTTGAGGTTTTCTATTTCAGCGCCTCTCCATGAATAAATACTTTGCGAGAAATCTCCAACAATAGTGACATTTTGGTATTTTTGTCCCAATAGCTTCGTGAGGATATATTGAGCGAAGTTTGTATCGTGAAATTCATCAACAAGAATATAGCGAAATAGCTCTTGATAGAACGAGAGTACGTCCCGATGGGTTTTAAACAACACGACGGTCTTAAAAAGCAAATCGTCAAAATCAAGCGCGTTGTTTTTGGCGAGGATTTTTTCATAATGGTCATACACGACTGAAGTAGTTTGATCATCGGATTTCCTCACCATTTTCTTAAACGTTTTTGCGTCCATGAGTTGATTTTTAGCAGAGGAAATAGTGTACAAAAGTGTCGCAGGGCTGTATTTTTTGGGGAGGCGCAGTGATGTCATGATATCTTTTATGGCATCTTTTTGGTCTGCATCATCATAGATACTAAAGCCTGCTGCGACTCCTATTTTTCTCCCCCATGTGCGAAGCACGCCACAACAAAAAGAGTGAAACGTCCCAATATACCCGAGAGTATATTTCATTCTGTTTTTCATTTCTCCTGCTGCTTTATTGGTGAAGGTGATCATGAGAACTGAAGTAGGTGAGATTTTGTAATTTTCTATGAGGTTGAGTACTTTATGGGTGAGCACTCGTGTTTTCCCCGATCCTGCGCCCGCAAGTATGATTGCGGGACCAGAGCAAAAAGAAACTGCCTTTTTTTGTTCAGTATTTAAAGATTTGAATAAGTTGCTCTTCATAGATATAATATACTAGCACAATGAAGGCAGAAAAAAAGACAAAATACATTATTGCCAATTGGAAATCAAACTTCACTGAAAGAGAAACCCTTCAATGGGTGAGCACATTTATCTCCTATGATTTCCCATCTCCCCTCGGCAGTTTTCGCATCATTATCTGTCCGCCTGCTCCTTTTCTTTCATTAGTGAGAGAAAAAACCAAACACCTATCTTTTGTGCAGGTTGGAGCCCAAGATGTATCTTTCTTTCCCGAAGGAGCATATACTGGAGAGATCAATGCGCGTGCACTGACTGGTTTTGCCCGCTATGCCATCATCGGACATAGTGAAAGGCGGTATTACTTTGGAGAGACAGAGCGAATACTTTCCCAGAAATGTAGTGAGGCAACAAAAAATGGTCTTGAGCCGATTTTTTGTGTTCGAGGAGCAGGAGATAATATTCCCTCACATGTTCGTTTTGTCGCATACGAGCCCATCGAGGCAATTGGGACGGGTAATAATGAGCCCCTTCAAAAGGTGCTTGCGATGAAAAAAAATCTTCGACTACTTTCTGGAACATACTTCATCTATGGTGGATCAGTGCAAAAAAGCAATGCCGGCGAATATCTCAACAGTTCAGAAATAGATGGACTGCTGGTCGGAGGAGCCTCGCGGAATCCACAATCATTTTTTGAGATCATCAAACAGTATGCCGCATGACATATCGATCAAGAAGTCTTCCCGCTCAAAAAAGAAAAACACCAACAAAAACTTATTGGTGGTTTTACTGGTGGGAGCGCTTTTAATGGGAGGATTTTTTTACCTGTACTTTCTTATTTCTCCCTATTATCGTTTTTTCCATGAAGTTTTTGGCGTTTCCCCGCTTACATTGCTGCTTGAAAAAAAACCAGAAAATAGTCAGATAACCATACTTCTTTTGGGAAAAGGAGGAGAATTTCATGAGGGGGCGGAGCTTACTGATTCGCTTATGTCTGTCACATTGGGCAATAAGGGCATATACGTTGTTTCTCTTGCGCGCGATATTTGGATTGCCGATCTTCAAGATCGCGTCAATACAGCATATTACTACGGGAAACAGAAAGGAGAAGGATTTTCTTTAGTGAAAAGGTCGGTTGGGGTAGTCACCGGACGCGCAATTGACGCTGTTTTTATCATTGATTTTGAACGGTTTTCAAAACTCATTGATTATATCGGAGGTATTAATGTATATATCGATCGCAGTTTTGAAGATTTCAAATATCCTATAAAAGGGAGAGAAAATGATGTATGTGATGGAAAGGACGAGTTTGCATGTCGATACGAATATATAACTTTTCAAAAAGGATGGGAGCATATGGATGGAGTGCGTGCTTTGAAATTTGCTCGTTCGCGTTTTTCTCCCGATAAAATAGAGGGAACTGATTTCGCTCGAGCGAGGCGTCAACAGAAAATCTTCATGAGTCTGTATGAAAAAATACTGCAAAAACTAAAAAATCCCAACTTAGAAGAGTTGCGCGGCATGTATGTACTGCTCAATGCTATTGTTGAGCGTGATATGTCAAACCGTGACATTGCATATCTTGCGAAAGAGGTATATTTTACAAAGCCGAAAATCGAGATGATTTCGCTCAATCAAGATTTTTTCACAGTTCCGCCGTATAAAGAGTACGGTGGGAAATATGTGCTCATTCCACGCGATGGAAATTTCGATGATATCCATGCATATATTCGTTGTCGTGTGAGTGGTAAAACAGATGCATCGTGTCTTCCTGAAAAGATAAAGGATATTTCAAAACCTCAATTATAACGCCAGAGCAATAAGGATAAGGAAAATACTTGCAGCAAGAATAAACGGTGAATAAGAAGCAAGTCCTGCTCGTGGCAATTCTTGCGGTGGAGTCTTGGTGGGAGCTTTTGATGGAGAAAGACTTGTGGCAGAATTTATTGCAGTGGGAGTTGGGCTATTTATTGCTGCAGCAATCAATGTTTGTGTGGGTGTTGGAGTTCCCGATGGAGCTATTGTAGGAGTAATTGTTGGAATACGGGTGGGACTGGGTGTTGGGGTCGCGGTAAGAAGTGGTGTTTTGGTGGGAGTTGGTGTGTTTCCTGTTACAGCGCCTGATCCGGTTGCTGTTGTTGTGGTTGGGCGCGTGGTAGGTACTTGAGCTATGAGCACGGAAGTTGGAGTAGGTGAGGGAGGGGTAAATTGAGCAGAAACTGTTGCCACGCGGGTGGGCGAGGCTGTGACGACGATCTTTGTTTGAGTTTTGGTGATAAATGGTGTGGTCATGAGTTGTATTTGTGTAGGAGAGGGAAACGTACGTGTTGCCTCTGCTGTCACCTCTTCTCTTTGTTCAGGAGGAATTAAGACAATTTCCTTGCGATACGTAACATCGGTTGCTTTTGATGGAGGAGGTTTGAATGCTGAAGGGACAGGCTTTTTGCTCAATTCTATCGCTATAAAAATCGACATGATACCGGTAATAACAATAGTAGCGATGAGAATGATTGTGATAATATTTATTCTTTTCCCCTTCATAGGTTAATTCCCCAACCAGCCATCTTTTTGTGAATACAATTGAGCTTCAATTTTTAACCGCGATTCTTCGCTTGCTACTATATGTGTTGTATAAAACACATTGAGTTCTCTATTAAATCTTTCAGTCTGGTCTTTCAGGCTCCATACATCTACATTGATGTGAATACGAGCTTTTTCAATATCAATGCCAGGAATTGTTTTGATGCCAATAAAAATTGTATCACCTGTTTTTAAGAAATGCAGTTGTTCATCTTTAAGTTCTTCCCATTTTTCAGTGTATATTTTAATTCCCTCACTGGAAACGAAAGAAGGAGTTGGTTCTATTTTGCTCGTTTTTAGTGAATTGAAAATATCATTTCCGGGCACGGCAATGAAAAGTTTCATAACAATCAGTATACCGAAAAAAACGAGACAACTTACGAGAACAACAATAACAAGCGGACTTCTTTTTTTTTGGGACGGAAACTCACCCGATTTTTTGTCGAGTGTTACGATTTTTGGCTTAATTCCTGGTGCAAATTCGGTAAAGTCTGGTATCCTCTGGACTTTTTTAGCACGCGCTTCCTCCTTGAGAAACAGATACATTTCATACCCCAAAAAAAGTCCCGTGATAAAAAATGCCACGATGGCGATTTTATTCACTGATACAATAACCGCAGCGATATCCATATATACACTGTATATCACTTTTTTTTTATATGCAAGAGGGGTTGCGTTTCTGTTTCAAAATGCGAATATCACTCCCAAACCAAAAAGTATGAGCGCAATGCTCGAAGCAACAAGGGGAGTAAAGTTTGAGCCTGACGTTGGCGGAGGGTTTGTGGGAGAAAGAGAGATTTCTTTTTGTGGAAAAGCCGTGGGTGTTGGTGTGAGTTGGGGTAAAATAGTAGCTTCAGGAGTTGCTTCTCCCAAAATCGCTTCTCCACTTTTTATTATTGTGAAGGTACGGCGCAACGTCATCAATTTTTGTTGATTATTTTTTGTTTGTATTACCGCATTATAGGCGCCGGGTGATAGAGGTTGAGAAAGCGTATATTTCCACTCACCGTCATCATTTGTTGTCGTTTTGAAAAGCTTGGAATTTGATGTTTGCCGGTGAAAAAGCGTGATATCGATGTGCGATCCAGCTTCTCCTCTTCCTTTGATAAGGGGTATTGTGCCGGGTATTGCAGCATTTTCTTCCGGGAAAATAACAGTGAATTCTATAGGTTTGACCGAAGGTATAAGAGTTGTTTCGGCTGTGGCAGCAGCTAAAACACCTGTTACTTCTTCTTTGAGTTCCTTGGTGACTCCAACCACTATAGTGGTTGGCACGGGACTTATGCGTGAAAATGTGGTAGTGATGAGTGAACGGTTGCTTTCATTGTCATATGCTTTTATAGTCACTTTCTGTGAAGGAGTAGGGGTAAAAATAGTATTTCCCTCGCTTTTTATCAAATAATAAAGGGGAATGAGCCATTCACCAGTACTTTTTGTCACGGTAGAAACAGGATGAGCGCCTTCAATTTTCAAAATGACAATCCCTTCTTCAAGGGGACTGGTATTTTTATTCACTACTTTGCCAAAAGCAGGACTGATGCGGGATGAGGTTGCCAATATATTGGTAGTGGTGAGTTTAAATGGAGCTTCATTGTAAGAGGAGGCAATTCCTTTATTGGTCGCAATTTTGAAGAAATAGTCTTGAGCAATCTCGAGATTTTTGAGCGTCGCGTAATGCTGCGTGCGTCTTTTTTTTGTGCTGCCTGTATCGCGATCATCAAACTGTGTTTTCTCAAGTTTTGTTTTTTCTTTTCCATATATGAGCCAACTTACTTCACTTTCCGGTGTCTCCCATATGATTGTTGCGGTATTATGGGTGATGTTTGTTATTTCAATGCTCTCTATGGTTATTTTTTTTGCAAATGTTCTTGTTTTAAATTTTTGTATACCAAAAGATAGACTCGTGACAAGTACAGCGAGCAAAAGAAGCGCAAGAAGTGTCGGAATTTTTTTTTCTCTTCGTGCGTCATGCATACGGACTTAATTTTTCTTTTCCAATACGTCGAAAATAGCAGTATCAAGCGTGACTTGTATCGGATTTGCGAGTTGAGGATCAACAACCGTAGTTTTTTTGGTGTTAAGAATATAATAAATATCTGCAATAATCCATGCTATGATCGTAAGAAAAATAGTCAGTGCAATAAGAAAAAATTCCTTGTTTTTCATGATTAGAAATAATATCCCTCAATTGTAACTTCAAATTCGAGTCCTGCGCTTGCTGTTGATTCGGTATTTGTTTTGGAAATATCAAGGTTCTTTACCATAAAGAGTCTTCTTTTGGCCAAAATATTTTCAATAAAGTGCGAAAGGGCAGGATAATCGGCATTTGTCGTCATTGACATCTGAATGGATTTAATCCCCGGGTTTTCACGCTCGTTATACAAATCAACTTGAGAGAGCTTGAGTTCCTTTAAGGGGATATTATCAAGATCTGCGGCTTGTTTGATATTGTCTATTAATATGCGTGTTTCGGGTCTCTCGGGGATTGCTGCGTCGATGAGGTAGGTTTTATCGCGTATCGTTTCCATATCTGTTTGGAGTTTTATGATCTGTCGTATTTTTGCCTCATACATTTGCTGTACTCTGCGCAAATCTTCTCGTTCTTTTTTCAGGGAAAAGGCAATAGAAATTGACGGTTTTATGGCGAAAAACGTAAAAATTGCAGAGACTAAAAAAAACAAGCCCGCATAGGTATAGTCACGTACTTCTTTTCGCGCAAAAATCTTTTTGAGAACGGATGTTTTATCCATATATGTTTAGATCGTAATACTCATAGAAAACTCAAAAAATGTCGTTGTTTTTGATACATCGCTTAAAACAACGTCTTTAAATCGTTGTTCTTTTTTCAAGCGTTCATAAAATAACTTCACAATACGATAATCAGCAGATACACCATCAAAGGAAATCCCTGATGGGGTGACGGTAAAGGAATCAAGTATGATATCTTGAGGAACAAGGGAGAATACATAGGTCAAATCATCTGCGAATTTATCTTGTTTTGTTATTGTTTTTTTTATTTCCTCGGATTTATTTTGTATAGCCTGCGCCTGCACAATAAGCGGCAGGGTGGCTTTCACAATTTCCTGCTTTTGACCGATGCTTTCTTTAAGCTCAACGACTTCTTGGTCTATGATAAATCGGTAAAAGAATACCCCAATGACGATAATTTGCGTGAGCACGATAACATATCGTAGATAATGGAGTATAAAATATATAAGTTTACCCTTTAATTCGGGCATCTCTCTTTTTTTCTGAAGAAGATTGATTTGGATTCTCCCCTTTTTTTTCATTTTTTAGCTACGTGAACTCACACGGGCTGCATACGATTTTAAACGAACTGCTTTATTGGTATGTATGATCCCTTTTTTTGCAGCTTTGTCTATTTGTGCGTATACTTCCTTTAGAGTAATACTTTTTTTGTCTTTTTTCAATTTCTTTATACTATCTTTATACCCTTTTTTATACCGTAAATTCAAGAGCGTCTTTTTTTTGTCTTGTTTGAGTTTCTTTTTGGCTGATTTGATAATAGGCATGTTTGTCACCCCTTTCTTGATATAGTTTATAAAGTTCTTAAAGTTCATAAAGTACATGACTTTAAAAACTTTTGGCTTTATAGACTTCGGACTTTATGACTTGATGTTGATACTATACACAATTTTTGATCAAATTGATATGTATTCACATACCTACTATAATTGAGCCCATACCATATGGAGAAATTTTTGAATACGACGAAGAATATGATTTTTCTTCGTCAGAAGGACATTTTCTCCTCGGCTCTTATTTTATCGCTCATGATTGTGATATCCCGGATTTTCGGGTTCATGCGGTATCGTACCCTCGCGACGTTCTTTTCCAAAGAGGAGCTCGATCTATTTTTTGCCGCCTTCAGAATGCCTGACTTTGTTTTCGAAATATTAATTACCGGCGCACTCACCTCCGCGTTTATCCCTATTTTTATCAAATACGAAAAAGATAAGAGTCAGCTCTATAGTACTATTTCCTCGATTATCAACTTTATGTTTGTGGGTCTTTTGATTTTTGTTATCGTCCTTTTTCTCTCTGCCGATTTTATTATTCCACTCATCACTCCCGGTTTTGGAAAGGAACAGATTATTTTGATCGTTAATCTTTCCCGCATATTGCTTATAGCACAACTTCCTCTTCTTATCATGGGTAATATACTCTCGGGAATGGCGCAGGCAAACAGAATTTTCATCGTAACTGCCATAGCTCCCATTCTCTATAATATCGGTATTATTGCCGGTACGATTTTTTTCTCGCCCACCGTTGGTATCTATGGGCCGCTCATTGGTACAATTTTGGGCGCGTTTATTTTCTTCCTTGTGCAGACACCCACGGTTTTTATTATTAAATTTCACTACCATATCACTGCTTTCAAAAAATCAGTCATCGGCGAATTTGTGAAGTTATTTATCCCTCGCCTTTTATCCGTCATCACCACACAGATTGATCTGACGATCGATCTCATACTTTCGACGTTTCTGGGGAGCGGAAGCTATACGATATTTTTCTTCGCCCAGCACCTCCAGCTTTTCCCAGTATCGTTTATCGGTATGGCTCTGGGACAAGCTTCTCTTCCGTATCTGTCAGATCTCTATGCAGAAAAACGTTTTGAGGAAATCAGGAATATCTTTGTAAACTCGCTTTTACAAATATTATTCCTCACGGTCCCTATTTCTTTTATCTTCATGTTTGCGCGAACTCCCATCGTGCGCTTCTTTTTTGGAGGAGAGAAGTTCGATTGGGAGGGAACAGTGCAAACTGCCCGCACCATGTCGTATTTCGCTCTCTCACTTCCCTTTCATGCAATTTTTTATCTGCTCACACGGTCTTTTTACGCTGCGCATGATACCAAGACACCGTTTTTTATCAATTTTTTTTCCGTTGCCGTCAATACATGCTTAAGTCTGTTTTTCATTTTCGTTCTTCATCTTCCGGTGTGGTCTTTAGCGATCTCATTTTCTATCGCTATCATTTGTAATGTTTTGCTACTGCTTATTTTCTTTTACCGGAAAATCGGTGGTTTTTTGGTGAGAAAACTCATGTTTCATGCAGTCAAAATTTATGTGGTTTCACTGGTGGCATTTATGTTTTCATATCCGATGATGAAGCTCCTTGATGCAGTCGTTCTTGATACGACACGCACGATTAATGTGTTTTTCCTTATTACAATCACCTCGATGGTATATAGTATGCTATACTTATTTTTATCGTGGTTGCTTGATATCGAGGAAATTTATTTATTGGGAAAATTTGTGACAAAAATGAAAGAAATAAAAAGAAAAATTGTCGAAGTGTATACCGATGTTGGGTAAATCACGTCTTATGAAAGACCACGCACATAAAGAACGAGCTGCAATTGAAGTCATCAAAAAAAAGCTGTTGGGCAAGAAACTATCGTATCGGGAAGTGTTTAACCTCATGGATGAAATAGCCAACAGACGCATGAGTGATGTTTTGACGACCTATTTTGTTGCAGCCTCTTTTAAAGAGGGATTTTCCGATAAGGAACTTTATCATCTCACGCGAGCTATGGTCGAGACGGGAACGACACTCAAATTTTCAGGGATTGTCGCTGATAAACATTCCACAGGTGGAGTGGCAGGCACGCGCACGACTATGATTCTTGTTCCTATAATAGCGGCAGCGGGTTTTAAAATTCCCAAAACCTCATCTCGAGCGATCACATCCCCGGGTGGCACTGCAGATTGTATGGAAACGATTGCTCCAGTGATATTTGAGGTAAAAAAGATCAAGGAGATTGTGGAAACCGTAGGGGGTTGTATTGTATGGGGAGGGCATCTTGGTATTGCGCCAGCTGATGATATCATTATCAAGATAGAGGAACCACTTTCATTTGAGTCGTTTGATAAAATTATTGTGTCGGTGATGGCGAAAAAAGTTGCAGTGTCAGCAACGCATCTGGTCATTGATATACCGGTTGGCAAAACCATGAAAATACGTCGTTTTGCCGATGCCGAAAAAATCGCTGCAAAATTCAAAATGTTGGGCAAGAAGTTTGGTATACGCATTGTCGTTGATGTCAATGAAACATTGGAGCCTGCGGGTCATGGTGTTGGACCCGCTCTTGAAGTGCATGATGTGTTGACCGTCCTTGAGCAGAAAAAAAATCGTCCGCTCAAACTGGAAGCAAAAGCGCTTCGTTTGGCAGGAAAACTGCTTGATATTTGTTTTGAGGGAAAAAGAGACGGTAAACAAGGTGAAGATGAGGCGCGACAGATACTCCAGAGTGGTAAAGCCTTGGCGAAATTCAAAGAAATTATTAAGGCACAAGGGGGAGATGCAGACATCACAGCCCATGATATTACGATAAAAGCCGAAAGACGAGAAAAACAGGTGATCAAAGCGCCGACTGCGGGAAAAATACTCAATATCAATAACTACAATCTCAATACGATTGCGCGTATTTTGGGTGCGCCAAGCGATAAATATGCAGGTATTTGTATGAATAGAAAACTCGATGAATCAGTTGTGAAGGGCGACACGCTGTGTCTTTTTTATTCAAAAGACAGATATCATATCAAGGAAGCTGTTGAAACGTATCGTGCCATGCCCATTTATGAAATAGCACGTTAATTTATGAAAAAAATTATTAGTATCATTATCATTCTCATCGTAGGAATAGGTGCGTTTTTACTGTACTTTAAAGAGGGAACACTTCCGGTAAATGCTTCCCAAAAAGAATCAGAGATATTTGTCATACAAAAGGGTGAGAGTGTCGCGCACATTGCAAAACGTCTCGAGAATGAAGGACTTATCCGAAATAGGGTGGTTTTTTATCTGGTGGTTCGTCAGCTAGGCATTAGTTCTCAAATTCAGGCAGGAGATTTTCGGCTTTCTCCCAGTATGGATGCCTATGTAGTGGCAAGAAGTTTGACCAAGGGCACGCTTGATGTATGGGTGACCATTATCGAAGGCTTACGGAGTGAAGAAGTTGCGCATCTTTTTTCACGGGAGTTAAACATCCCAGAGGTTGAGTTTTTGAAAGTGGCGCAGGAAGGGTATCTTTTCCCCGATACATACCTTATCCCCAAAGATGCGACCGCAGGAGGAGTCATATCGATTTTATCGGTAAATTTCAATAGAAAATTTAGCGACACGTATCGTAAAAAAGCTACAGAGAAAGGTTTGACCGATGAAGAGGTTGTGACGATTGCCTCGCTTGTGGAGCGGGAAGCTCGACATGATGAGGATCGCAAAGAAATCGCCTCAATTATCCTCAAGCGCTACAGAAATGATTGGCCACTGCAGATTGATGCGACCATTCAATATGCGCTTGGATACCAACCTATTGAAAAAACGTGGTGGAAAACGAGCCTCACGGCAGATGACGTGGCAATTGATTCGCCGTACAACTCGTACAAAAACCCGGGACTTCCTCCAACACCAATCAGCAATCCAGGGAGAGCTTCACTTGATGCGGTCGTTTCGGCTGATATCAATACGCCCTACTGGTATTATCTCTCCGATAAAACAGGCAAAATGCACTATGCAAAAACCATTGAAGAACACAATGAAAATGTAGCAAAATACCTGCGGTAATCATTCTTGTTGTTGTGGAGTTGTTTCGGTAGAAGGTCTGCGGATGACGTCGCGGGGTTTTGATCCATCCGATGGCCCTACATACCCTTCTTTTTCAAGCTGATCCAAAATGCGCGCCGCGCGTGTGTAGCCGACAGAAAACCTGCGCTGCAGAAGTGATGCGGATGCTTTTTCCTGATGGCTGATAAGCTCAAGCGACTTGTAAAAAAGTTCATCTTTTTCTCCCATATTTTCCCCTTCCATGCCCAGCCCGCTCGATGATACCTTTTGATTGGTGATCTCTTCGGTATATTCGACAACTGGTGTTTGTTGCTTGAGAAACTTCACCACTCCCAGGACGTCTTTTTCAGCGATGTAGGGACCTTGAATACGTCGAGGTTTTGGTTGATCAGGAGGGAGAAACAACATATCTCCTTTGCCCAAGAGTTTCTCCGCGCCCGGCATATCAAGAACCACGCGCGAGTCAATCATGCTCGCGACATTAAAGGCGATACGAGTTGGGATATTTGCTTTCATAAGGCCCGTGATGACATCTACCGATGGTCTTTGAGTCGCAAGGATGAGGTGTATGCCAGTCGCCCGGGCCATCTGGGCAATGCGAGTAATGCGTTCCTCAACCTCCCCGGGCGCGAAAATCATCAAATCCGCAAGTTCATCAATAATGAGGACAATATAGGGAATTTTCTCAACATCAGGAAGTTCGTTATATCCTTCAAGATTGCGCACTCCTGCTTTGGAGAAAATCTTGTAGCGGTTTTCCATTTCTGCCACGGTCCATTTAAGCGCAGAAATGATTTTCTCCGGCTCGACAATGACTTCGGTCAAAAGATGCGGGATACCATTGTAGAGCGTGAGTTCAACGCGTTTGGGATCAACCAAAATAAGGCGCAACTCCTCTGGTTTTACCCGAAACAAAAATGAACAAATCCATGCGTTAAGAAGTACTGATTTTCCCGAACCAGTAGTGCCTGCAATAAGTACGTGGGGCATTTTGTTGATGCTGGTTGCCACAGGATTTCCTGCAACATCAAGGCCAAGCGGCACAAGTAGTGGATCTTGATTTTTCACAAAAAGAGAGGATGAAATAAGTTTCTTAAATGTCACCATTTCTGCTTTTTTATTGGGTATTTCAATTCCCACCATGGAGCGGCCGGGTATGGGAGCTTCGATACGTACTTGCCCGGTGCTTGCAGCAAGAGCAAGGGCCAAGTCATTGGAAAGAGACGTGATTTTTGAGAGTTTTGTCCCGCGCACAATCTCAATAGCATATTGGGTCACGGTGGGGCCGCGATTGACCTCGGCGACCTGCGCGCGTATACCAAAGCTCTCGAGTGTTTTTTCAATGGTGTCGGAGTTATGTTTCACATCGCCTCGATCAGCCTCTTTTTGGGTGATGTCTGAAAGGAGTGAGACAGGCGGATAGACCCATGTGGATTGTTTGTCTTTGGGAAGTGGCCTGATTTTGAGAGCGGATTGATGAGTAGATGTTGGTGTCTCGCGAAGCACTGGCGGTTGAAACGATAGGGGAGGAGGAGAAACAGTAGGTGAAGTTTTTTTATCTTTGATAAATTCCTCCCTGATTTTTTCTTTTTTTTGTGTTTTCTTTTCATCTTGAGGCGCGAAGAAAAGATTTTTAAAAGATGCAGCAAGCATTTTTATTATTTTGACAACAGCCATAAGAAACGTATCTATTGATGTGTTTAAAAATAAAATAACGCCGATAATAAAGGTGATAAGAAGTATAACGAGAGCGCCAAAAGTGGAAAAATCGAGTTTCAAATTGGTAAAGATGATCACGCCGTAGCGCCCGGATTGTCCAATGCCAAGGAGCGCGACAAAAATGAGTATGCTGCCGATCGTGATATTGCCCTTGATGATTTTGAGTTTCTTTGTATTGAAAAAGTGCGATCCGATAAGGAAAAGAATGGCGCTGACCAACACTGAAAAAAATCCAAAAAGTTCTCGCAGTTTATTGTTGATGAGGATCAGTATGTCTCCTTTTTGGAAAAAAGACGCAAGCAAGATGAGTGCCGCTGCAATAATGAGAAATCCAATGGTATTGAAAAGTGTTCCTTTATGAATCTTGAATTTGACAAACGGCAGTTTGAACGATTTTTTTCTTCGCGGCATATGGTGTTAGTATATAACATTCCGCCTTGATTTTACAATGATGATGAGGGTATTTTAATTAAGCAGAAGGGGGAGATTCTTTGCCCATTTCAAGATTAGTCCTTCCCTGATTATCAATCTGATAGACGCGGACAGAGACTTTTTGGCCGATTTTGACGACCTCGTGGGGATCTTTGACATAGCCTCTTCCCATACGCGATACGTGTACGAGTCCCTCTTTGCCGGGCAAAAACTCGACAAACGCGCCAAAAGGCATGATACGTTTGACCTCACCGGTGAAAGTCTCTCCCACATCAATTTTGCGGTACACATTGTTGATCAGTTTGACTGCCTCATCTACCATGGTGCGGTCAATACCGGTGATGCTGACTTTTCCATCATCTGAAACATCAACCTGTGTCTGTGTTTTAGCAATGATTTGTTTGATATTTTTTCCTCCCGGGCCGATAATCTCGCCGATTTTGTCAGGCGGGGGAGTCAACACGACGACTTTTGGCGCATACTGTGAAAGCTCGCCTCGTGGCTTTTTGATGATTGCATTCATTTTCTCAAGGATGTGCAGTCGCGCTTTGTGCGCTTTTTCAAAGGTTTCTATGATCATTCTACTGGTCAAGCCCGCATTTTTTACATCAAGCTGTATCGCGGTCACTCCTTTTTCGCATCCTGCGATTTTGAAATCCATTTCTCCTGCAAAATCTTCAATACCCGAAATATCGGTAAGAAGAACATACTCATCATCGCTTTTTGATACGAGTCCGATGGAAATACCGGCAACTGCGGCAGTGATGGGTACGCCCGCATCCATCAGAGCAAGTGAGGAACCACAGGTCGCGGCCATGGAGGTTGAGCCGTTTGAGGAAAGCACTTCAGAAACGACGCGTATTGCATAGGGGAACTTTTCTTGTGAGGGAAGCACTGGTTCAATTGCTTTCTCCGCCAAAGCTCCATGCCCTATCTCACGGCGCGAGGGCGAGCCAAGTCTCCCGGTCTCGCCAACAGAATAGGGGGGCATATAATAATGGTGGAGGTAGCGCTTCGCTGCCTCACCTTCCGGGCTTTCTATGAGTTGCTCAAGTGTTGGTGAACCAAGTGTCGCGATTGAAAGCACTTGCGTTGATCCGCGCTGAAACAGCGCTGAACCATGGGTACGGGGAAGTACGGAGTTTTCGACAGTGAGAGGCCTTATTTCATCAGGCCCCCGTCCATCGATACGTTTTTTGTCTTTCAAAATTCCCTCGCGTATTTTCTGATGCGTAAATTGCGTGATGGTTTCTGCGATTTCTTTTTTCGTATACGTATCTTCAAATTCTTTATATATTTCCTCGATGATAAGCTCCAAATCATCTTCATCGTCTTTTTCCTTTCCTCCCTTTTTGAGCATGATTCGATCAAGATGATGCGCATATTTTTTTCTCAAAACATCCATAATCTCATCACTCTTTTCCCCTTCATGATTTTTTTCTTTTGGTTTGCCGATTTCTTTTCGTATATCTTCAATAAACTGGATAATTTTTTTATTTTCCTCTTTTGCTTTTTCAATCGCTTCAATAATAATTTTTTCGGGGACGATCTCTCCTTTTGCCTCGATCATGACGACTTTTTCTTCCCTTGATGAAACGACGAGATCAAGCCGGGAGAATTTCTGGTCTTGTTCGTCGGGATTGACCACAAATGTTCCTTCCTCGTCGCCATTTTCCTTCACATATCCAATGCGGATTGTGCCAATAGGCCCTTTCCAGGGAATGCTTGACAGGTGAAGCGCCAAAGAAGTGGCGATGGCAGATACGATGTCTGGAGAATTGATGCCGTCAATTGAAAGAAGTGTTGCGACGACTTGTACTTCTTTTTTGTACGACTTATGGAAAAGCGGTCGTATGGAGCGGTCAATGAGGCGCGCGGTCAAAATCGCCTCATCTGACGGTCGTCCCTCCCGTTTGACCCATCGAGAACCCTTGATCCGGCCTCCGGCATAGAGTTTTTCTACGTACTCGACCCCAAGGGGAAAATAGCCAAGGTCTGGCCGTTCCCTTCCGGCAACGACCGTCACCAATACACAGGTGTCTCCGAGCCTCCCCAAAATAGAAACATCAGCAGCTTGGGCGAGCTTGCCAATTTGTATATGCAATGTTTTATCTCCAAGCGTGAGTGATTTTTTGTGTATATTCATAAAATAGTTATCGTATAGTCAATCGTTGCGGTTTTTTTGTACAGGAAAAAAAGAAGTCTTATTTTTTTAAACTGACTTTTTTCACTAATAGTTTATAACGTTTGTCATCTTTTTTCTCAAGATAATTCAAAATTCTCCTCCGTTTGGCAACGACTTTGAGTAAGCCTCGGCGCGAGTGATTATCCTTCGGATTCTCTTCAAGATGGTCGGTCAGATTTTTGATCTTGAGAGATAAGAGAGCCACCTGCACTTCAGGCGATCCGGTATCCCCTTTTTTGACGGCAAACTCGTTGATAATCTTTTGTTTATCCTCTACCTGGCCGTTTGCTTTTGGAGAAACAGTTTGAGGCGCAGCCTTTTCTTTTTTCGTCTTTTTCATACGATATTAAGACTATTATATCAAATATAGTCAGTAAAGTGCAAGTCGCATTTTATCCCGATTTAATCGGGATTTATTCCCGTTTAATCCAAGAATTTGAAGGTGGAAAGCATTTGATCAAAAATAAAGTTAAGGTTTGCACAACTACTACCTAAGGTTGTTCGTATAACAATTATATTGTCGTTCTTGGATAACAAAACATTTATCCTTCCAATACTTAAAAATTCATACTTTAGTCCTTCTAAGTTATTAATTTTTACTGCAGAGAGTATTCCTCCTTCTCTATTTTCTGGTCTTCCCCATTTTTCAATAGCCCAGTCATAAGCAGTTAATGTTTTAGCATTCTTATAGATATATATACCTGCTGTACAGGGAATTTCTCCAGCCCTCTGTTCGTTTTTCTTCTCTACTTGTATGATATCTGCAAATGCAACAACAAAAAATCTTAAAAGATTTACTGATGTTTCAGAACCTTCTTTTGTGATTGTCCAATTTAAAGGATATTTCATTTCAAATCCATACTCTTCATTTCTATACACCTTCCACCCCGCCGTCTCGTCAGTGGTGGTTGGTCGTGTATCAATTGGCGTGCTCGTTGGTTGCGCAATAGTTTGCGGTTCATTTGATCGTGTGTTCAGGAGTACATACGTAGTCACGGCTGATGCGCCAGCTATCACCACGGCAAAAAGGAGAAGAACGAAGATATTGATAAACGACGGCGATGGGTTCTCGTGTTGATCCATAGATACTATTATAGCAGAAAAAACAGAATGCAAGAACTATTTTTCCTTTAATGCGTAATAAGTCGCTTTCCCTTTCCCTTTTCTTTCAATAAGTCCCAAATCAATCAGTTTCTGAAAATCAATTGCTCGTGTAGCTTTTGCTCGTTCAGTAAGGTTTGCATAATCTCTGTCTGAAATAAAACCTCTTTTTTTAATGAATCCAAGTATTTTGAGATGATGTGATTGTAATTGTGTTTGAGGGGTCAAAGCTATTTCCGGGAGCAATTTTTGAACTCGCAGCAATTCGTCAATAATGCCTTCGGTAAAATACTCAAGCCACCTTGTAAAATCTACTTTATCTACTAATTCATAATAATTACCATACTCTCCGACGGTTTGAAAGTATTTGGTAACGTTTGAGTTGTAATAATTTTCAAAGCTGAAAAGATTAAACGTATTGAGTCCCATTTCAGCCAAAAGTACCTTTGTCATAAGTCGTGTTGTCCTACCGTTGCCGTCCATAAAAGGATGAATAATCACCATCTGTTTATGGAAAATGCCGGCAAGAATAAGAGCGTCTACGTGATCCTTATTTTTGTTTATAAATAAGATAAGTTCTTCTATAAGGAGTGGTACATCTTTTGCATCAGGCGGTAAGTAAATTACTTTGTTGTTTCGCGGATCATTGACGACGACTGGTTTTTGTCTTAAGCGTCCCGATTCAAATGAGGGTAAAAGTCCGTCAGTTACCTGCTTTTGGATTTTTAAAATAAAATCAAGCGATAATTTCACTTCTCCTTCTTCAGGTTTTTTATCCAAATGCTCTAAAGCTTTGTTATAATTTAACACCTCGCGTTCGCTTACTCTGATATTCGTTGGTTGCGACTTTAAAATTTTTTTCACCTCTGTTAAAGGAAGCGGATTACCCTCAATACTCGTTGAGGCGTAAACAGATACAGCTCGAGCCGTTTTTTCCAGTTCAATAAGTATAATATGGGGAAATCGTCTGTTATTCAGTTCATTGATAAGATTATTAATACGTTTAATCTGTCCTAACAATATATCGGTAATAGTATATTGAGCATGAAACATATAGACATATTATAGACGATTTTTAGACGAATAGTAAAGGGTATTAGCTTGTGATCTCAAAATTGATACATTTTGAGGAATAAGACTCCTTGAAATATGACATATTTCAAGGAAATCGTATCACGGGATCGGGGCGAATAATTATTTCTGGCGAACGTGTGTATTTAGCTCTTGACAAAAATTAGCAGATATAATAGACTTGTGCTAATCCCGGCGCAATCAGGATATATCTATGGATACGCTCACACCTCGTCAAATAGAGATATTAAAATCAATCGTGGTCGAGTATACGAGAACTGGTGAGCCGGTCGGATCGGAGATACTGGACAAAAAATACAATCTGGGTGTTTCTCCGGCGACAGTCCGCAACGAAATGACCGAGCTTGCCAAAAAAGGTTACCTCAAAAAAGAGCACTTTTCTTCAGGAAGAGTGCCCACGACGACGGGTTTTCGTTTTTATATCAGACATCTTCTGAAGGAGAAGGAAATGTCAACGGCTGAGGAGGTTTCCTACAAAAACGATATCTGGGATTTCAGAGGGGAAGTGCATAAGCTCTTGCAGCATGCGGCCCGCGTGCTTGCCCAAAAAACCAACATGATGGCAGTAGTCAACACCAATGTGGGTGATATGTACTATTTTGGCGTGCCAAACCTGCTTTCTTTGCCGGAGTTTTATGACGTTGCGCTCCCGCGGGTTCTTTTCGAGCGCCTTGACGAGCTGTCTTTTTGGAATGAAATTTTGCGCTATTTTGAGCAACACGATGAAGACATTGTATTTGTCATCGGCAATGAAGGGATGAAGGAGAAAACCCTTGAGCCCTGTGCGTGTGTGTTTGGCGAATTTGAGGGTAACAAAATACGCGGAGCAATTGGAGTCACCGGATCAGCACGTATGGAATATGAGATGGTCATCCCGCGGGTCAAATATTTTAGCACATTGATTGGAAAAATGCTCAAAGAACAGGGCATATAATGTATGAAAACAACACCAGACGATATGCAAAACCAAAAAAATGAAAAAAAGCAGGACGTCGAAAAACAGAAAGATGCAGAAAAAGACTGTTGTGGCGATCTTGAGGCGTCAAAAAAAGAAATAGAAAACTGGAGGGAAAAATATATTCGCGCGTTGGCAGATTACCAAAATCTTGAAAGACGCACGGGAAACGAATTTGCCCACATACGAAGTCAGGTGCATAAACGGTTGCTTGGGGGTTTTTTGGATATTATGGATGATCTTGAAAAAGCTGAAGTATTTGTGAAAGACACAGGTTTGCAACTTGTCAAAAATAAATTCAGCGCGCTGCTTCAAAAAGAGGGGGTGCGCGAACTTGTGCTTGTTGGGACATTGTATGATCCTCATACGGCTGAATGCATTGAAATTGTTGAGGGCGATCATGATAATATTATCATAGAGATTGTGCAAAAAGGATACGCATTGGATAGCAAAATTATCCGTGTTGCGCGAGTGAAAGTGGCGAAAAAAAAGAAATAACATTATTACAAATTTATCCCGATTAGATCGGGATTTATTCCGATTTAATCGGAATTTATTTACATCTATACTATGGCAAAAACAGTCGGTATTGATCTTGGTACTACCAATTCGTGTGTGGCAGTGATGGAGGGAGGAAAAGCAAAAGTCATCCACTCGAAAGAGGGGAGAAATGTCATTCCTTCAGTGGTTGATCCAGTCAAGCGTATCGTGGGAGACGTGGCAAAGCGCCAGATGATCATACACCCCAAAAATGTGATCTTTTCTATCAAACGTATCATGGGGCGGCGCTTCAGCGATCCATCGGTGCAGAATGATAAAAAATGGCTTCCCTACGTCGTCAAAGAAGGACGAGACGGTATGGCAGTGGTTGAAGTTGAGGGGAAAACCTACACCCCGCAGGAAGTTTCTGCAATGATTTTGCAAAAAATCAAGGCAGATGCGGAGAGTTATTTGGGGGACACCGTGACAAAAGCAGTGATTACGGTTCCCGCATATTTTGACGATGCGCAGCGACAAGCCACCAAACAGGCAGGAGAGATTGCGGGACTTGAGGTTATCCGTATCATCAACGAGCCTACTGCCTCATCTCTTGCCTACGGACTTGATAAAAAACAACTGCACAATATTGCCGTTTATGACTTTGGAGGAGGAACATTTGATATTACCGTGCTTGAGCTCGGAGAGGGTGTGTTTCAGGTGAAGGCAACCAATGGCGATACGCATCTTGGGGGAGATGATTTTGATAAAACAATTATGGATTTTCTTGCCGATGAGTTTAAAAAAGAACAAGGAATTGATCTTCGCACTGATGCGCAAGCCCTTCAGCGACTGCGCGATGCAGCGGAGAAGGCAAAAATTGAGCTTTCAACCTCTCTTGAGACGGAGATTAACCTTCCCTTTATCACCGTCAAGGACAATCAGCCGCTTCATTTTGTCATGAAGCTGACGCGTGCCCGTCTTGAGGGGCTCGTCGCAAAACTGATTGACCATTCGTTTGAAGCAGTAAAAAATTGTTTAAAAGACGCAAAACTTGGGTCAGGCGATATCAATGAAATTATTTTAGTGGGTGGTATGACGCGCATGCCCAAGATGATTGAGCGGGTGAAGGAATTTTTTGGCAAAGAACCAAACCGTTCGGTCAATCCCGATGAGGCAGTGGCAATTGGCGCTGCCATTCAGGCAGGGATCATCAGCGGCGATGTGCGCGACGTGGTGCTTCTTGATGTGACGCCACTTACTCTTGGCGTTGAGACGTTGGGTGGAGTTTCCACAGCCTTGATCACCCGCAATACGACCGTGCCCACCTCAAAATCCGAAGTATTTTCAACTGCAGCAGATAGCCAAACGCAGGTTGAGATCCATATTTTACAAGGAGAGCGTCCACTGGCGAAGGACAATAAGTCTCTTGGCAGATTTATTCTCGACGGGATACCACCTGCGCCCCGGGGCATGCCGCAGATTGAAGTGGTATTTGATATTGATGCAAATGGTATTCTCACCGTCACTGCCAAAGATAAAGCAACAGGGAAGGCGCAAAGCATCAAGATCACCGGATCAACCGGTCTTACCAAAGAAGAAATTGAGAAAATGAAGGAAGATGCAGATCGGCACGCCGATGAAGATCGTCGAGAAAAAGATCGCATCGAGGCAAGAAATAAAGCAGATGCGATGGTATACACAGCCGAAAAAACCATCAAAGAGGCAGAAAAAGCACCAGCAGAGCTCAAAAAAAATGTTGAGGACAAAATAAAGGCGCTCAAAGATACCCTTGAGAACGGAACGAAAGAGGACATTGAGACAAAAACAAAAGAACTTTCAGATGTTCTCTCAAAAATCGGACAAGAGATGTATAAAGCAAAAGCCAGCGCACCTGCCCAAGAAACAAAGCCAGACGGCGGCACACGCGAACCTAAAAAAGATGAAAAAGCCGCAGAAGAAGGCGAAGTGGTAAACTAAATTTAGTATGGCTGATTACTATGAAGTACTGGGAGTTTCAAAAAATGCGCCCGTCCATGATATAAAAGCCGCATACCGCAGGTTGGCTCTAGAGTGGCATCCTGATCGCAATAAATCGAAAGAGGCAGGAGAAAAATTCAAAGAAATTAATCAAGCATATGAGGTGCTGGGAGATCTCAAGAAAAAAGAACTCTACGATCAGGTAGGGCATGAGGCGTTTTCGCGCCAAGGATTTGGTAGAGGAGGTGCCTCCTCCGGCGGTCCGTTCACCTATACGTATACCTCATCGGGAGAGTCTCCGTTTGAAGGATTTGATTTTGGCGGATTTTCCAATCCATTTGATATTTTTGAGCAGTTCTTTGGTGGTAGGGGCGGCAGTGCGCGACAGCGACGACCTGCATATCAGATAGCTATTTCATTTGATGAGGCAGTGCATGGCGTGACCAAAGAAGTGCAGATTGAGGGAAAAAAGAAAACGATCAAAATTCCTGCGGGTGTTGATGGTGGCACACGCATCAGGTTTTCAGATTTTGATTTGCTGGTTGATGTCCGTCCTGATCATCGTTTCAGACGAGAAGGACAAGATATCTATACTGAAATGTCTATTTCGGTGACAATGGCGATCTTGGGTGGGATGGTGACGGTGCCGGGAATTGATGAGGATATAACGCTTAAAATCCGGCCCGGAACGGAGTCTGGTCAGATTATGCGGCTTTCTGGGCGCGGCATTGTCTATCCCCATTCTCATAGAAGAGGTAATCAATACGTGGTATTCAAAGTCCGCATACCTTCAAAAATCACCCACAAACAAAAAAAACTGCTTGAAGAATTTGAACGGGAGGGAAGAAGATGAAGATCACGGCGTCTCTACAGAATCGCGTCGCATATCAAAAAACCATTACACTCAAAAAGGCCACGCGACAATTTTTCGAAGAGAAAAATTATCTGGAGCTTGATCTTCCTCTTTTGTCTCCAGCGCTTATCCCCGAGTCGTATCTTGAGGTTTTTGAGACGACGTTTCGCTATTTCAAAGAGAGTCAAAAGTTGTATCTCACGCCCTCTCCGGAGCTTTTTATCAAAAGGTTACTCGTTGAGGGAATAGGTGACTGCTACTTCTTGGGTAAGGCTTTTCGCAACAGCGAGCCGGAAAGCAGCTTGCATCTTCCCGAGTTTACCATACTTGAGTTTTATAAAACAGGCGTAGACTATACCTATATGAAAAAAGAACTCAAAGAGTTTGTGTGTTTTTTGGCTGAAAAACAAAAGAAAAAGCACATTGTCTACAAAAACCGCTCGATTGCTCTTGATACTGTCTGGCAGGAGTTGACGGTCAAGGAGGCGTTTTCTCGATATGCAGATATCGCAGACATTTTTGATGAAACGGCTTTTTTTACAAAAGCCGCAGAAAAGGGATACGCCACAGAAAATACCTCATATGTTGATCTGTTTAGCCAAGTGTATGCGCAGGAAGTGGAGCCGCATTTGGGTGTTGCGGCGCCGACCATCATCTATGACTACCCCAAAAAACTCGCTGCTCTTGCCCAATTGAAAACAGACGGCGTCACGGCAGAGCGTTTTGAGCTCTATATCGCAGGCGTTGAGCTTGCTGATTGTTACAGCGAACTTACTGATTGGAAAAAGCAAAAAGAGCGGTTCAAGCAGGATGCACTGCTTCGCAAGCGAGAGGGCAAAATCAACCATCCCATTGATTGGGGCTTTATTGATGCTCTGCGAAAAGGGCTGCCGAAGTGTGCGGGGGTGGCAGTGGGATTTGACCGCCTTGCCATGCTTTTTGCCGGTGCTACTTCTTTGCGGCAGTTGCAATTGATTGCCTTTGATCGCGATATGTGATATACTTTGAACATGAAAATCAATGCAGGAAATATAAAAAAGGGACAGTTTATCCAAAAAGATGGTGATATGTGGCAAGTGCAGAAGGCGGAGTTTTACTCACCGGGCAAAGGTGGGGCTTTGATGAAGTCGCGCATCAAAAACATCAAAACAGGCAAAACTCTTGATTTTACCTACAAATCAAGCGAAACCATAGAAGTGCTTGATGTTGAAGTGATTGAACTGCAATATTTATACAAAGATCATGAGTCTCTTCATTTCATGAACGAGCGTACGTTTGAACAACATACGCTCCCTCTCTCACAATCAGGAGAGATTGTTTCTTTTATCAAAGAGGGAGATAAGCTTTTTGTGTTGCTTCATCAAGGGGTACCCATTGCTGTTCGCCCTCCCCAGTCAGTCAGGTTGAAAGTGACGCAGGCGCAGGAGGCAGTGAAGGGCGATACGGTGACGGGCGCGAAAAAGTCAGTGATAGTGGAAACCGGCGCGACAGTATTGGCGCCGCTTTTTATCAAAACAGGAGATAGCATCGTGGTCAATCCTGAAACCGGAGAATACATTGAGCGAGTAGGGAAGCAGTATCAATAATATGGATGCACTATCATTTACCGCAATTATACGCATCGGCGTCATTTTGCTCATCTCATTTATTACGCTTTTTTTCTCCACGATATCCATTAATGTTTTTTTCAACAATCTCAAACATAGATTTCCTCGTCCCCATTATGCACAGCGTGTAGATACTCTGAAGGCTTTGACAAAAAATAGCGTATCTGTTGCGATTTTTATCGTAGTACTTCTTTTGATTTTCAGTGAAATTGGAGTTGCGGTCGCGCCTCTTTTAACTGGCGCGGGTATCGTGGGATTTGCTATTTCTTTTGGAGCACAGAATCTCATCAAAGATCTCATCGCGGGATTTTTCATCATTCTTGAAAATCAATATAATATCGGGGATCGTATCGTCGTTGATGATCTTGAGGGTGAAGTATATAAAATCACTTTGAGGACAACGATTCTACACGATGACAAGGGTCGCTTGATGCATATTCCCAATTCAGAGATCAAAAAGGTTATTGTGTATCAAAAAACGTGAGAATTTCTCGCGCATGGTCAGCAGGAGTCACATTTTCAAAAACTTTTTTCACGACACCTCGTGGATCAATGAGAAAAGTCGTGCGCAAGATTCCATCATACTCTTTGCCCATGAATTTCTTTTTTCCCCAGGCTCCATACGCTTTGATTGTTTCTTTTTCGACATCTGCAAGAAGAGGGAATGAGAGATGATATTTTTCGGCAAATTTTTTATGAGAGGCGGGCGAATCTGCCGAGACGGCCAGAACGACGATATCTTTTTGTGTGAGTTGTTGTGTGTTGTCGCGGAACGAACATGCTTCTTTCGTACAACCCGGCGTGTCGTCTTTGGGGTAAAAATAAAGGATCACCCACTTCCCGCGATAATCTGAAAGCGTATGCATTTTTCCATCTTGATCAGAAAGTGAAAAATTCGGCGCCATTTTTTGTAAAAGATCAGATGATTGCATAGAAGTATTTTACACTATATTTCGGAAAAAATTGATATAATAGACTTGTTGAAATTCCCCTGTAGCTCAATCGGTAGAGCAGGAAGCTGTTAACTTCAAGGTTCCTGGTTCGAGTCCAGGCGGGGGAGCCAGATGGGACGAGAGGGCAACAAAGAGTCCTTTTGTCCCGCAACATCGCTCTTTTTCGTAGGTTCGAATTTTTCGTTTTCAAAACCCTTGAATTTATCAACATTCGAACCGTTGGTGGCTGAAACCGCTTCCGAGAGGACTTTGAAGGTCTTGGAGTAGGTGTAGCTTAACTTTCCCTCGTTTAGTTTCAAATCGGCAAATACCAACCTGATAAGGCTTCGTTGCTCATCCAACATGTCCTTTGCTTTGGCTTTGAGGTAGATCTCTTTGGCTCTTTGGGATAGTTCATAGATGTTTATTCCCAGGTTAATGTAACCAGTGCTTGCCTGGGAATGCCTCTTTATTGACTCGGTCACTTCATCCTTTTCTTCTGAGTATTGCTTG
>DATDXN010000017.1:0-25718 GCA_035289305.1 Patescibacteria group bacterium | reverse complement strand
CTACTCCCGAAAAGAATCTTTTTAGAGAGATGTTGAGGCGCTTGTAAATGAGATAGGTGAGAAGCGGTGTGGCTACGATTACGAGTACCATTCCCGGTCCTTTGGAAAAAAGTCCCAGGATGATGGAAAAAATGAGGAGTGTCAGATATTTCCAGCTGATCCGCCAGCTGGCGGACGAGGAATATTGCAACAAAGCAGTTCCAGCATAGACGAAAAGCGAAAAAGCGAGGATAAGCGCGATGTCGATGTTCACGATGGCAGCTGTAGCGGAAAGCATCGGTTGGAAAGCGACGAGTGTAGAGATGAGGAGACTCTGCCATTCCGATAAACCGGTTTTTCGCGCTGTGAGATAAGTGAGCAGTACGACCAGCGTTCCCAAGACGACCGACAAGAGGCGCATCAAGAAAAAGCGAAAAAAAACAGAATGATCGGAAAAAAGTTTTTCCAGACCGGCTGCGAGAGAATAGTAGATGGAAGGAGTCCCGGAAATGCTCATCGGAGAGGCATCTATATAATGTTTCCAGGAATTTTCGATGACGAGCTCTTCATTCGGGCCGAAGGACGAATCGGAAAAGTTTTGCGTATTTTCATTCTGCCACTTCACTTCATCGAACTGGGTGGCCTGGCCGGATCGGATAATTTCTTCAGAGAAATGGTATGTCACTATGTTACTGCCGGTAGCTGTTTCTTCTGGTCTTTTTTCTATCGGCCAGCTTTTTACTTTTGGTTCCGCTCGATATTGGATAGTCCCGTAGTGGGTTTGCTCGTCTGGTCCCTGAAAAAATGGCAGAAGAATGGAAAAAATAACCCCTTTTGCGATAAAAAGGAGAAGGATACATCCGAGGAAAAGAGCCGGTTTTTGATGAAGAAACATACCTTGTTTTTAGCCAGTATAAGCAGTATACTATGAAAGTATGCTTTTTTGAAGCCTTTTTTTGTTACATCAGTATGCGACAACAGCTATCCCAACACAAGCTTTTACTTCTGGGCGGGGAGGGGTTTATTGGGAGAAATCTGGCCCAATACTTTTCAGAGACAAACGCGTGCCTTTCGGTTGGAAACGAAAAATCTCGTTTCGAAAAAAGGAAGGATCTCTTTTCGCGGGGGAATCCATATGAACAGAAGATTTCTCACGAAAGTGATATTGTCATTCATCTGATCGATAATAATGTTTTGCCGGATTTTTTTGTCGAGCAAGAAAAAAAACTTGTAAGAAATATTGGTCTCAATAAGCGACAGCATATCATACTGTTTTCTTCGGCAGCGATATATGCGAACCCGGATTCGGAATATGGACAAAGGAAACAGCTGTTGGAGAAATTTTATACGGAATATTGCAACGAACGAGGTATTCGGCTGACGATTTTCCGGCTGTTTAATACATTTGGTCCATATCAGGTTCCATACAGACAGGGGAGTTTGGTAAGCAATCTCATTTATAATTATTTGAATCGGAAGAGCACGGAAATCAACGATATGGAGGCCAAGAGAGATTTCATATATTCCCGAGATATCGCAAAATTTGTCACATACGCAATTACAAACAAATTACAGGGAACTCTCGATATCGGTTCCGGAAGACTGACAAGAATCAAAGACCTCATCTCCCTTCTTGAGGAGAAAGTTTTCAAAGATCATATAGATATTGTCGACAAGGGTATCAAAGAAAATATGGCGGGACGACAGGCCACAGGCGATGCAGCGGAATCGATAGATGTGACAGGCCTCGAGAGTGGGTTGATAAAAACAGCGGAGTTTTACAAGGATAACTTGAATATACTCAAGAACTATGTCGAATGAAGAGATAATGAAGAATATTCTGATAATCGGCGCCGGAAGGGCAGGGAAACTGTTGAAGAAAGATATCGACAGCCATCATCCGCGTTGCCAGGTCGTCGGTTTTGTCGATGACAACAAAGATTTGAAAAACTCTTTGCTTTTGGGAAATATCAGCGATATGGCCAGGCTGACGCGCGCGTATGAAATTGACGAAATAGTCATCGCCATCCCTTCGACGGATGGCAAGCTGATACGGAGAATCCTCCTCGAAAACATAAAAAATCGCATCCCTATCAAGATCGTACCGCGTAATCAGAAGATCATCAGTTCAAGCAAAGTCCATTATGCCGCGACCAAAGACCTGGAGGGCGGAGACTTTCTTGGGAGACCATTCGTGCGCCAAAGCGTGGAAAGAGTGAAGAAGTTTTATAGAGGCAAGGTAGTCTTTGTTACCGGAGGCGCCGGATCCATCGGTTCGGACATTGTAAAACAGCTCATTGATTTGGACGTGAAAAAAGTGGTAGTGTACGACAATTCCGAATACCTCATATTTCTTCTTGAACAGCAATTGAAAGAATCCGGTCTGCGGGATCGCTCTGAGCTGATTGTGGGGAGCATTCTCCATTACAACAAATTGAATATGTTGATGAAGCGTATTCGCCCCGATATCGTCTTTCATGCCGCCGCCTACAAGCATGTCCACCTTATGCAGGATAATATTGACGAGGCGATTTACAATAACGTCATTGGGACGAAGCGTGTCATTGACGCGGCGCTTGCGAATGGCGTGAAGCTTTTTACCTTCATTTCTACCGACAAGGTAGTCAATCCGACGAGTATCATGGGTGCCACCAAAAAACTTTGTGAATATTACATCCAAAGCCTGAAGCCGGAAAAAATGAAATTCAATATCGTGCGTTTCGGCAACGTGATCAATTCCAACGGCTCGGCCTTGCCGCTTTTTGAACGGCAGATTGTTTTGCATAAATACGTTACCGTCACTCACAAGAAGATGGAACGTTTTTTTATGTCGATTCGTGAAGCCGCCCAGCTGGTCATAGAAAGCACCGCCAATGGGAAAACCGATGTAATCCATATTCTCAATATGGGTGAGCTGATCAATATTTATGAGATTGCCCTGTGTCTTATCCGTTCCAAAAACCTTGTTCCGGGCAAGGACGTGGAAGTAAGTATCACAGGACTGCGTAAGGGGGAGAAAATGGTAGAAGAGCTTTACACTGAGACTGAAGAAGGGAATATGATCAAGACGGAATCTGGACGGATTTTCTCTCTCAAAAATTATGATCGTTGCCCGGTGGATATAGAGAAAACGCTTGATGAACTTGAGGCTATGGTAAAAAACGGCGTAAAACAAAGCGAGTTAAGTCAGCGATTGAAAAAGATTTTCCCTTCTCTTAAAAATTGTTAAGAAACTTTTTGTGTTTACGAAACTGCTCCAGCAAGACGGTTTTGCCAAGTATAGCCGTATCATAGGTTTGGATTTGCGGTATTTCTTCAAGAGCGGATTTTTTGTCGCGGTACGCTACGGTGTGGTTTCTTTTTTCGGTTTGGCACTTTCTATCGGATTCGCGCGGTTGGGGAGCAAAGCGCTTCTCGGAGAATACCAGTTTGTGCTGGCTTTTTTTGGTTTGGTTTCTGTTTTTTCTCTTCCTGGACTCAACATAGCGGCTTTCAAGGCTGTTACGGAGGGGAGTAATCGGGCGATCATCAAAGCGGTACGTTATAGTTTTTATGGGAGCCTGCTGGGGTTGCCGCTTATTCTTGCGTACGCCGCTTACGTATTCTTTTTTCAAGGTAATACCCTCATGGCGGGAGCGCTTCTTCTGGGTGCGGTTTTCTTCCCATTTTTTTACGCACCCAATACCTGGTATGTGTTCTACGAGGCGCGTTCGCTTTTCCATTCGGTTACCTGGCGGGTTATCCTGACAAGTATCCTTGTTACTGCGGGGCTACTCATTGCTTTGTATTTCCACACCGGGTTATTTCTGCTCCTCATTCTTTACTTTGGTATCAATGCCGTCTCCAGTTGGATTTTCTTTTTGGAAGTTTGGAAAAAAGTAGAGAGAGAGGGGAAAGGAGAAGCAGTCCTGGATACCGGTTACGGGCTCTCTGTTTCAGTTCAAAAGTTTGTTTTTTCTTTGGTGGAAAATCTGCCGGTGCTGGCTATCTCGTTCTTGTTCGGTTTTGAGGCACTGGCACTTTTCCAAATTGCCTATTTTTTCATGAGTGCGATGGCGGGGTTCATGAGTGGCCTGTCGGCGACGTATCTCCCACTTCTCTTTCGTTATAAGCAGCTCGCGTATGGCAGGGTACTGGCGCAAAATATTGTCCTTGGAATTGCGCTTTTTGTGGTCTTTCGGATTTTTCTCGAGGTGTTTTTCATTTTCATGTATGGTGAGGCCTATCGAGAGAGTCTCTCTATCGCTCGCAATCTTTCATTTCTGGTGATACTTTTTCCGCTCAAGACATTTCTTTTAAATTTCTTGACGACACAAAGTAAAAACCTCGCTCTTGTGGGTACTTTTCTTTTCGCTAACGCGGTTTCGCTTATGGTGCTGTATCTAACAAAAAACACTCCTTTCCCAATGAGTGTTTCTTTCTATCTTTATACTCTCAACATTTCCTTAATTATTCCTCTCCTCTTCGTTTACTTTTCTACCGCTTCCAAAAAAACAGATTCGATACGTTCGGAAATGATATCTTGATGAAACTTTGTATTGTAGAGTTCAAGAGAATTTCGTGAGTATTTCTCAAGGAGTTTTGGGTCAAGAAGAAAAGCTTCAATGGAAATATAGAGGAAATCTTCAATAGGCTTGAGCGCGTTTTCTTTTTGCAGGCGAAAAAGATCGGTATAGAAATCTTTCGGATTGTAATACTTACCAAGAAGTTGATAGGTCTTCGTATCATAGTCTTTGAGGGGGTGGTTCGGGTAGACAAGGGCGTTATAGTCATGAATGGCGGCTTCAATGGTCGCGTATTGATCGGTGCATATGATAGGCATGCCCCAAGAAATAGCTTCCACCAAAACGAGGCCGAACCCATCCCGAAAGGTAGGCAGCATAAAGATATCGTGACTCTGATACAGTTCATTCATTTGGTTCTCGTTCAAGTTGGCATCGGTGAGTGTGAGTCCGGGAATATTTCTCATCATTTCAATATCGCTTTCTTTGATTGCGGAGAGGGGAGTGACGATGGTAAGTAAAACGTTGTCATATCGCTCTCGGATTCGGGTGAAAGCATGGGCAAGCTCTATCCCACCTTTCATATAAAAGATTCCGGCAAAGAGAAGTTTGAGAAGCCCGGTGTCTTTTTTGGTGAGAACATTTTTCTTTTCGATGAGCGGATAAATCTGGATTGATTTTTGTTCTATAACCGTGCGAGTTTCTTCACTATACGGAACGGTAGCAAAGAAGCTTTTTTGTCCTGCCGCGCTCATAAAAATGAGCTTTTTTAAATTCTTTCTTCTCACCAAGAAGGAAAAAAGTAGTTGAGCCAGGGGATGGGCTGCAATCTTTGTATCATAGTTATACAGAGCCACACCATTCTCTATGTATACGCAGTATGGCTTATTGGTAAGGAGCATACAGCCATAGGTAAAAAACATATCAGCTTCCGCGTCAAATTTTATCCGTACATTGAGAAGCCCAAAAAAACGGCGTAGCTTGTTGATCCGACTGGTTTTTATACGATGGATCTCTTTTTCGTATGAAGCGGGCAACTGTGTCTTGTAAAAATTACCGCTGGTTGGTTTTTGTACAACAAATTCGAAGCCCTTCAAATATTTTCCGAAGTTTACAATATGTTTTCGGAGATAGGGTTGAAAAAGAACAACATGGTGTTTCATAGTAGCTTATTTTTTCTTCAATATGAGGAGCATGACATGGCCGGTGACAGGAGCCAGGAGTAGGGCGAGGGCATATGTGCTGGCTCTCCCCAAGAAGCTCTTATTGTCATAGAGGGCTTGGAAAAGTGGCTTGAGAAAACCACTTTCATCTTTGAATCCTTTGAAACCATCGTAAGGTTTTTTCTTTACGAGGGAGAAGCCGAGGGATTTAAATTTTTTTATAACGTCTGGAGCATTGAGAGCGAATTGGTAAAAATGCTCTTGGTCAAAATGGTTTTTATCAAAGAGCGGATAGGCCCCAAAGTATGTTTTGAGACGGCGGAGTGGTGACATATAGGGGAACGTGAGGAAAAGGTATCCGCCAGGCTTGAGAACACGCAACATTTCCTTGGCAATAGGATCGTAACCTTCTGGAAAGTGTTCAATCACTCCCAGTGACCAGTAACCGTGAAACGTGGCATCGGGAAACTCAAGCTGGCGTACATCGCCAAGACGGATTTTCAGTTCAGGAATAAGGGTGTTTACTCTTTTGACAGTTTTTTCGGCGAAGTCAACGCCGTAGGCGTCGTAGCCTCTGGCATACAGTGAGTAGACAAAATGTCCTTTACCACAGCCGCCCTCGAGAATTTTTGCTCCGAGTTTCAGGTAATGTTTGGTAGTGGGAAAAACAAAGCGCTCTTTAATGCCGGCAAGGATGCTTTTCTTTAGTTTTTCATCTTCCCATTGGCGATCCCAAAATTCGGGAGTGGCTCTTTGCTCAATATATACAAGCCGTCTGTTTTCCGTATCGTAATAACGCATAAGTTAAGGCTTCCTGGCAATAAGAATAATGTTGAGGGTTAATCCGCGTGTGATAAGCTGATCAAATTTTTTTGCTCCAGGCAAAGTAATTTTTCCTACTCCAAAACAAAACCAGTCAAAGAAAATACCAAAAAGATTGTTTATGAAGTAGAGCGGAGTGAAAAGTATACCCAGACCGAGAGAAGCGAGAAAATAATTCCACAGCTGAATGAGTGTCGTCAGGTAACTGTTGGACTCCTCAAGCTTTTCAATGTGGAAGCTTTTAAAAAGGAGGACAAGCCCAAATTTGGTAAAACGCCAGTAGTCAGCATTCCAATAACGAATGGTGTTTGAGGAGAAGTTATTTATCGGGGCTTGTTCCGGGGTAAGAGGCATGCCATGATTGCGCATGGTTTGCGGTACGGTGACGAGAACCAGCCCACCAGGCTTCAAAACACGCTCAATTTCACGAATTGTTCCTATTGTATCAGGGATGTGTTCGAGGGATTGATTGAGAATAACCGCATCAAAGGAATTATCGGGCAGACCGCTATCCCAGGCATTTCGGACGATGTCAGCCTTTGTTCCAGGATAGGGATCAAGTCCGATATATTCGGAAGTAAAATACCGTGCGTATGGCTTATTCCCGCAGCCAATGTCGAGAACCTTGTGATTTTTGTTGAAACGACACGTAAAATCTTGCACCGCTTTTTCTATCGGTTTTCGGGCGAGATAATTACTCGAAAAAAGGTTTATCATAGGGAAATTGAATTTTTTCTTTAAATCAAGTATACTATAAATACCTTAAATAAAGCAATATTTCAACCAAGTATTCAGGTGGGTAATATCTTAATTTATCCTTAGGAAATATGCAGGAACAAGAAAACTCACAACCAACAATAGCAGTAGCGGTACCGTGTTATAACGAGGAATTGACTATTGCCAAGGTTATTAGTGACTTTCAAAGAGAGCTGCCGGGAGCCAAAATTTTTATTTTTGACAATAATTCTTCTGACAATACGGTCAAAGTCGCCAAGGAAAACGGGGCAAGAGTTATCTACGAAAAAAAACAGGGCAAAGGGTATGTGATGCAGCGGATGTTTCGCGTTATGGATTCAGATATTCTTATTATGGTTGATGGAGATGGGACGTATTTTGCTGAGGATGTTCATAAATTGATCATGCCGATAATAAATGGTGATGCGGACATGGTTGTTGGGAATAGGCTTCATCAGAAAGATAAAGGCTTTTCTCATTCCCATAGATTTGGTAATGCTGTTTTTAGATTTTTGCTCAACCATCTTTTTGGCACCAATTATCGAGACATTCTTTCCGGTTATCGTGCCATGAAAAAAGACTTCTATCGGAGTATCCCTCTATTGGCAGGTGGTTTTGAAGTGGAAACGGAATTGACACTGCAATCCCTTGATCGAGGTTATTCCATTATGGAAGTCCCGGTCGATTATACGAACCGTCCACAGGGAAGTTATTCAAAAATAAGCAAATTCAAAGATGGGTCGCGGATTATTCTCACTATCATCTCTCTGCTGAGGGATTATCGCCCCATGATATTTTTTTCGTATCTGGGAGGTATTTTCATAGTGATGGGAATATTTTTTGGGAGTGTGGTGATCAAGGAGTATTATCTCACCGGATTTATCACTCGTGTTCCTACGTCCATTCTTTCCATCGCGCTTGTGATCGTCGGAGTGAATGCCATAATCTCCGGGCTTATCTTGAGCGCGGTAGGACGGCGCCAGAAGGAAACAGAAGCTATCATTAAGCAGATAAATAGTAAACCAAGCCGAGACTTGAGTTAGTTTGGTAAATTACAGCAATCTCCTTTTCAAGTCTTTTATAAATTTTGGTAGTACAATTACTGTCAGCGGTTCCAAGAGATAGAGGTAGTTGATCCAAGAATAGTGATATTCTTTTATGTATTTGACTTGTGTTTTTATGGACTGCCACATCTGAGACCTTTGTTTTTCGACTGATATGCCTTGGCCGATTGATCGATAACACAAAAACTCTGAGAGGTTGTAAAATTTCGTACGTGGCACGCATCTGAGCCACAAATCGTAGTCTTGGCCATAGAGGATATTTTTATCATATCCACCGACCTTTTTGATGAGAGCAGTGTCAAAAACCACGCAGCTGTGAGCAAAAGGGTTTCTTTTTATGATACTTTTTTTAATCTCAGCATCGGTTTTTTTTAGGCTGATCTTTACCTCCTTATTGGGCGAGATATTTATATAATTGCAGCCGACAATACCGTATTCTTTGTTTTCTTCCAAAAACTTTATCTGTTTCTCTAGCTTCTCAGCGTGCCAAAAATCATCCGCGTCAATGCGCGCCGTGTACTGCCCATTAGCCAAATCTAAGCCTTGGTTCAGTGATTTGGTGAATCCGATATTTGGATTGTTATTCAACAGTTTCATCGTATCTTGTCCGAATATGCTTTGCCATTTTTTTATTATCTCTGACGTTTGGTCGGTTGACCCGTCATTTACGCATACTATTTCAAAATCTTGGAAAGTTTGTTTTTGGATACTTTCAAAACAGCGATCAAGTGTTTGCGATCCGTTGTGTATGGAGATGAGGATAGAAACTTGAGGATTCATAGTTAAGTGTGGTTATTTAAGAAAAGGCTCCACTCCGTGGCAATTTTATTTAAAGAAAAACTTTCCCCAATAAATAGTTTGGCATTTTTTGAGAGGTTTTTCCTAAGTTCCGGATTTTCCAATATCGTTTTTATCGCTTTGTATATGGCTTCGCTACTTTTTGTCGGTACCAAGATTCCGGTTTGGTTGTTTTCAATCAATTCTTTATTTTCATTGATACCCGTTGTAATAATGGGCAATTCACAAGCCATGGCTTCCATTATGGCATTACTCATTCCTTCGAAAAGAGTGGGGAGAATAAAGAGGTTTGATATTTTGAGAAGATTTGAGACATCGGAACGTTTGCCGAGAAAGAGAATATTATTTTTTGATCGGTAACTTTCGATTTGTTGTTCGAGTTTTTTTCGTTCTTCGCCGTCGCCGACGAGGAGGAGTTTGAGTTTTTGTTTTGGACTGGATCCCGGGTCAGGCCCGGGATGACAAGTGGTGGAAGATGTTCGGAGTCGTTCAAAGGCCTCCAGGAGATACTGGTGACCTTTGTTGATATGAAGGTTGGCAACACAGATGATGACAAAATCATCCGGATCGATACCAAGTGATTTTTTCAGTTCTGAGTCAGGGGTGATAGAGTTGAAGTATTCAATATTGATACCGTTTGGGATGACAGTAATTTTTTCCGGTCGCACGCCAATAGTATCCACGTAGAAGTTTTTGACAGCTTCTGAGTTGGCAAGGTATTGGTTGACGAGTGGTCTGGTGAGCCATTCGAGGATACGCGCGACAAGATACTTCGGATGATTGTAAGTGGTACGAAGGAAGGGAATAATCGGGGTCTGGGAGATGTTACAGAGGGCGAGCCGTCCGAGCATATCGGCATGGAAAAGATAGGTAATGATGATGTCTGGGTTTTCTTCTTTGACAGTTTTTTGAAGCCGCCGGATTCCGGAGATATCAAAGAAGCCGCGGCAGTGGATCGTTTCGACTGCGATGCCGGCAGAGACGAATTTCGGAGTCAGTTCACCGAACGTTTTCAAAGTGATAATTTTGTGTTCGAAATCCTGAAGAAGCGGCAAGGTGCGGAGAAGCATATTTTCGCACCCGCCATTTTCAAGCGATTGGATGATATGAATGATTTTTTTCTTTTGAGTCATAACCCCTCCTTTAATTCCTCCCCTTGGAAATGGGAGGAGGAAAAATTTATTTTGTCCCGATACAGGTGATGCCAGCTTCGGGGTGTTCGTATGCCTGAATATTTTTCAAAGAAGCGTCTGTAAACCATTGTTTAATTTCTTCGACATAGTAATAGTTGCTTTTGGGAGTTGCTAGGACATCAAAAGCATCGTTGAGTTTCATATTGAAAGGGAAATTAGCATAATAAGAGAAGGGGAGTTTTTTGGCGAAAGATTTGAACCCAATCATTTCGAGAAGTTTGCCGAAAAGGTTGATAAGATGGACTGCAAGCCCTGGAATATAGGACAATTTGAAAAGTATCGGTTTTGGAAGCTTTTTCAGTAGGTCGCGGAGTGGTTCGTAGAAATAAATTGCCCGGGCATTGTTGCGGTGGTTGTAGACCCAGATGAGCATTCGCCCGCCCGCTTTCAATACTTTGGGAAGCCGTGAGAATCCCTCCTGCGGTTTGGGCAAGTGGTGAAGGACACCGATGGAATATGCGAGGTCAAAGATATTGTGAAAGGGCATAGCGTAGATGTCCGCCTGGATGATACAGGCATTGGGAATGTCCTCGGTCATCTCATAGGCGACTTCGACCGTTTCACCGAGGTCGGAGCCAAAGGAGAGTTCCGTTCCGGAGAGGGCTGCCCATTTGGTGAATCTTCCGGAACCGCAGCCGATATCGAGCGTCTTCTTTCCTTTTATATTTTCCTCTGTGACATAGGGGTCGGCGAAATGGAAAAAGTTGTTTTTTTCGTAATCGTTTTCCTTGTAGATGTTCTTCCATTCGTAGGCGAAGCTTTCGGCGGTTTTTTTCTGGTGTTTGGAGAAGGCATTGAGATCAGGGATGGCGGCTATGGCAGTTTCCCACTCAGACCGAATGTGTTGTGGGAGCTTTTCTCTCCAAGCTTTGAAAAAATCCTGATGAGTTTGGAGGAGGTCTACTTTGAGCTCATTTATGAGGATGCGCGGGATACCGCCGATAATCGGATACCAAGAGTTGTCTGTCGTGAGAAGTCCCGAAAGGATATGTCCTTCGGATTCTTTGAAAACTTCGAAATCAAATTTTTTTGAAGTGATCGGATCGGAAAGATATTCTATGAATTTTTGTCTCATAAAAACAATAACGAGTCAGACGGGATTGTTTAAATAGCGGTCTGTGAATTTGACACTACCGCGTAAAATTCCCCGAATTTTACATAGAAACTGTCGATTGTAAGCCCAGCTTCTCCCACTTCTTCTCGAAAATATTCTTCCGTGTACTCTATGAAGTGAGTGTTATCCAGTTTATAGCTGAATCCGTTGTCCTTTTTCCATACACTTATCCAATCACGCGTAATGAGCGGTACTCTTACTAAAATCTTGGGGGCCAGTTTCTTTATGTTCTTTAGGAATTTTACACGATCTTTTATGTGTTCAAGAACGTTGGAGAGTATGATAACGTCGAATGTCTCCTTGAAATTAAAAGTGGTGGCGTCTCCTTGAATAAATTCAATATTGCCTTTGTGATATTTTTTTTCCGACAAGAGTATATTTTTATGAACAATATCTATCCCGGTAACTTTTTTTGCTTTTGAAGCGATATCGAACGCTACGGCGCCGTTTCCGGAACCTACATCAAGCACGGAGTCATTCTCTGAAATATTATCGGTAAAGAACTTATGATAATCCAATATCTTATGTTTTGGGTGAATCCCTTTATTTTCGATTATAGCAAGATGGCTTATAAGCTTGTATAAAAAGCTCTCCACCTGACAGGCTATTTTTATGATGAATTTAATCATTGGTGAGGGGGTTCAGAATAAGTGAGTGAAACTTTTTAATCTCAATTAGGGTCTAATTCCCCGCCGCTTGCGGCGAGTATCAAAGACAAATTTGTCAAAGATACCTCGCGGCTTGCCGCGAGGAGTATTCATTAAAAAACTAGAAGAATGTAAGATAACGGGCAGTCATATCATCGAGCGAGAATTTTTTCTCGGCGATTTTTCGGCTGTTTGTCGAATAAAAATTCAGATTTTTTGTTATGGAATCCAGATTATCTGCGAATTGGCTGACATCATATTCTCTCATTTTCCAGAATGCATCTCCCTCGGATTTTAAGAGAAGGCTGTTTTCTTCAGGGACTGTAATTTCCCTCATGGCGCCGTCGTTTACGCCACAGATCGGCAAACCGCAGGCCATGGCCTCAATAATATTGTTGGGGCACGGAGGATTCAGATGAGTCATCAAAAAAACATCAGAAGACCTCTCGTATTTCGGCAGGTCTTCATTTTTTATCTTACCAATAAAATTGAGGTATGTAAACTTCTTGAATTGGGCTGGGATTTTCTCGACTTCTCTCGAAAAGTCGCCGATAATCAGAAGTTTGAAGTTTTTGTTGTATTTATCCCTGTATATTTCCAAGGCCTTGATTATAGGTATAATTTGGTCATATCTGCGGAATTTTGAAGCTGTAATGAATACTTTTTGTTCCGGGTTGTCTCGAATATCATCGATTTTTTCTCCTTCAGGAGAAAAGAGAGTGGTGTCTACTCCATTATAAATTATAGAGTATTGCTCGTTTTTTCTTTTTCCTAGAAATTTATCAGCGCAATATTTACTATACTTACTCTGGTAAACAGTGAAGTCGGAGAAAAATTTATGTATGAACCGGGGAGGAAAATTCAGTAACGGGTATTTCCATTGAGCGACTGACCAATAATATACCCCATCCAGACGCTGGATTATTTTTCTCTTATTCATTTTTGCGTGGAGCAGATAGAGCGGGTTACACTGGACGATGACAAATAAAATATCATAGTCTTTTCGAAAGTCAAAAAAAACTTCATGCCCTCGTTCTTCCAGTTTTTTCCCGAATTTTTTGGCGAAGGTAGACGTTCCGCCAGTATCTTTGATTGTAAATGGAATAAATATTTTCATAATTTCTTTTGTAAAGACCCTATTTCTTTTAAATAAGCCAAAGTAGATTTTTCCCAGTTGAATTTTTTTTCAATTTCTTCGCGGGCATTTTCTCCGAGACTGTTCCGCAGTGGGACATTGTCCAAAAGCTCCTCCAGCGCATTTTTCACTTTTTGGGTATTATGGGGCTTGATGATAATCCCGGAGCGGTCGGGCGTGATAATCTCAAGCGTCCCTCCGACATCGGTTGCAATGATGGCTCGCCGGCAGACACCCGCTTCCAAAACAGATGTCGGTAGCCCTTCATTGTAGCTCGGATTTATGAAGATATCGGTAATTTTCAAAATACCGATTACTTCGTCGAAAGGAATATTGCCAAGAAACTTTACTTGTTCTGATAGTTTGTCCTTTTCTATGTATTTTTCCAGATTCTTTTTTTCCTGACCATCTCCAACTACGAGTAAAAAAATATCGGATCTTTTCAAAAAATGGATTGCCTCAAGCAAATGTATGATCCCTTTGCCGTATATAAGCCGCCCGACAGAGGTAATGATTTTTTTATTTCCGATCTGTTGGCGGAGGGCATCTTGCGGGGGAGTGGTGTCAATTTCAGAAAATGGCATACCTCGATAAATAACCGAGGCCTCCTTCCCTGATAAAACATGCACGAATCTGGCGGCTGATTGCGAGGGAGTAATAATTTTGTCAGCGTGAGAAAGGGAAAAACGTCCGATTGTCATATCAACGATTCGCGCTATGAACGATACAACGAATCTGTTTTTGACATAATCGCTGCAATGTTCGATGTGCAGAATGGGGATTTTGTGTTTTTTAGCAAAAAACAATGCCATCAAAGGTTGGACAAAAAAACGGACCGTCGAAATGGCAATATCAAATTGATCTGTGTTTATTTTTTCCCACTGATTCCAAAATTCCCTCTTCCATAGAGAGGGGAGTGGGTAGTTAAAAATAATATCAAATGCCGGATAACGAATAATCCTGATATTGGTTCTTGATTCTTCTTTCAGCGCTGACTGTGGTATGTGAGGAGTGAAAACCGTTATTTGGCAATCTTTTTTGGCAAGGTTTTCATGGAGTTCCTCGGCATACTTTTCCAAGCCTCCGATATGAGGAGAATAATATGGCGAAAAATCGATTATTTTTATCTTACCGGAGATTTTAGTATTACTTTCCATAAACTGATTTTTTAGCCGGTTCTTTACGGGGTGAGTAGAATTTTCCAGATGATTACTTCATCAAAACTATCCTTATCGGCGTAAATCCTCTTGAATTTTTCCGGGTAATCGTCAAAAAGGAATTTTTCATCCGGACATGGCTCTATGCCCCATGAAGTCATAGAATAAGGGCGTCCGCGGTATGGGTTTTTCAAATTCAGCTGCGAATAGTAGATATAAAGGGGCCTGTCGCCTAAAGAGGAAAGAGTATTAAATCTATAAATATTTTCATTGGGGATTGAGGCTGAAATCTTGACCGAAGTTTTGAGAGAATCAATCATAGCCGGAGCGTTTGTTGGATTATTTTGAGAATTATTCAGAATGTCTATAAATTTTTGGAAATCAGTAATATCAAGGTCGCAATAAATGCTCGCGGGAATTTTGATCACGGGTGTTTCGGCGTGAACCGGCAAAAGGCTCTTGTGTCCGAAAGAAAGAAAAATTCGATCACCGGGCAGATTTGATTTTATCCATCGTGCGCTTTCCAATTGCATTGGAGATATGAGATAGCGCTTCAGGTAGTTTATATACAGCGTACCGGAGATTCCTATGGCAAAAAACAAGAGAAAAATAAGCACGGCGGGCGGTGAGATACTTTTTATATATTTCAGAATCCAAAAAAGAAAAACATACGCAGAAATGCCGCAAAAAATCCAGGCGCGGTCTGGCAGAAGCGCAATATTGGGGAATCTGGGAAAGATCTCAGCGATTGTAAAGAAAATCGTGAAAGAGAACAGCAGAATAGACAAAGCGACGTTGTTTTTCAGTTGTTCAAAAATATAAACGCGAAATTTTTTCTGGAACAGTAAGAAAACAAAGCAGAGTAAAACCAAGCCCAATACCGGACCTACATAGAATGAATAGAATTTTATGACTCCGCCGAGTGAACTCCAGCCCATCGCGTTTTGGTCTGTGTTGGTGTATTGCGCGGGATAAAGCAAATTAATGTTGTTTATTTTGAAAAAATTTGGAACTATGTCTCTAATCCAATGTATGGCGAAATCATAAATTGTGCGGAAGCGATAAAAACCGGAAAACAAAATAATTACTATGAAAAAGAAAGTTTTCTTGTTTAAAAAAAATATTTTTCTTTTGGCGATTACCACCGGAATTATCCAGGCTATAAACATAAGAGAGGCCGCCTCATGGTAGAAGAAGGCCAAAAATATGGAAGCGCCGGCGGTATAGAGGAAAAAATCGTCCTGTTTAACTTTTGAATAAAGCAAAAAAAGTACGAAAAAGTAGGCTATAGTTATAAACGGCACTTGAGGCATAGCGGTTCCGGCGTAGAGGAGTATGACCGGACTGGTAAAAGCAAAAAGAAGAAACAGCCACTGTTTGCTTTTTTCTTCAAAGGTTCTGGCAATCATCCATACAGGAGCTAATACGGAAAGGAAGAAAAATGGCAAAATATACTTGAAAAAACTGAATATTCCTATGCCGGTCAATGTTGTGGCTATGTAAATGAAGGAACCGAACAACGGACGTTCGGAGTAATCAAGTTGATGATTGGTGAATTGATAGGTATATTTGAAAAGCCACTTGTATGGGTCAAGGTCGGGCAACGGTTGAAACGACAATACTTGAACGAGGATGAGAATAACGCCAAAAAAGAGAGTAATCGCGAGCGGGTGTTTTATGGGTAGCTCTTTTGACGATAGAGAAGGGGCAGACGTCTTGTCGAAAAATAAGAGCATTCCCGCGATGCACCACAATGTTATACTGTTCGCCAGCGGGTACCAAGAATAAACATTCTTGAGGAATGAAAATTCCAGGTTTAAAATAAACGGCGGCAGGAGTAACCCGGCTATCAAAGAGAGGGATACGAATTCCCATATATCAAATTTTCGTTTGAACAGCCACTGCAAAATCAGAGTAAGACTTATACCTGTCCCGAAAACCAGGAAAAACATACCACCAACGAGTTGCAAAAGTGCACTAAGCGGACTATCCCAGAAGCGGTTCAGGAAAAATGCGTTCAAATAAACCACGAAGAAGAGAGAAAATACAGAAAAGTATTTTTGAGATACAAAAAAAAGACGAAAACGGTTGATCATAAAGGCCAAAGTAATGCTTTTCAAAGTATAGCCTGTGCGGGTTTATTGCACAAGGAAAGGCTTGAAATGAGCGTATTTGATATTTTGACAGCCCGTAAAAATCCCCGAGTGTAAGCTCACGGGAGGTTTATAACGTTTCTTTTACGCCAAAGTTCAGATGTTCTTTATTGGAGTGACTCGAAAGGAAGAGTGAGGTATAATTTACACAGGGTCTCTTTTTAATCTCTCAGCTTGAATATCAACCAGAATGCTTAAAGCTCTTCAAAATACAATGTATCAAGCCATAAAAAAATGTGGGCAGAAATTCAATCTCGATTTACCTTATTTAATCAGGAATGGATTTTTGGTCATTGTGAGACAAGGGGTTGTGATTGCTTTTGGACTGGTTCTTTCTATCGCCTTTGCTCGGTTAGTCCCTCAAGAAGTTTTTGGACAATATCAGTTCGTTCTTTCTGTGTTGGCTATTGTTTCTGTTGTTTCTCTGCCTGGCCTGAATGCTTCCACACTGCAATCGGCGGCACGCGGCTTTGATGGTGACTATAGAGAAGCCGTTCGCATCAGTTTTTACTGGAGTCTTCTGGGGATTCCCATCCTTTTGCTCATCGGAACTTATTATTATTTTTATCAGCATGCCACACTTGGGATTGCTTTTATGGTGGCCGCTATCTTTTTTCCGTTTTTTTACGCTCCCAATACATGGGATAGTTTTTTGCAGGGGAAAAGTAGATTCAAAGTCACTTTTGAGTATGCTTCCATTCAAGCGATCTTGAGTACCCTTTTTATTATTGGGATAATACTTTTAAGTCGAGACAGTTTACTTCTCATTATTTTTGGTTATTTCGTTTCTAATACCTTTTCTAACATATTTTTTTACCTTAAAAGCCTTCGTTATGTCGAAAACGACAAAAAGGGGGATGCGATTCACTACGGCTGGTTTCTCACGAGAATCAATGTACTGTCTATGTTCGCTGATAATCTCGATAAGGTGGTTATTGGTATATTCCTAGGACCAGAAGCGCTCGCTGTATATTTTTTGGGGATTACTTTGACGAGAACAATATTTGGTTTGTCTAAAACAGTTACTTCTGTACTTTTGCCTAAGATAGCGATGAGGAACACGGCTATTTTTAGGTACTACATCGGGGCGTTCTTCCTCATAATACCAGTAACCGTTCTCACCTACTTTCTTCTTCCTACTATTGTCCCAGCTCTTTTTTCCGAGAAGTATGCGAGTGCGATTGAGCTTTCTCAAATCGCTATTCTTTTTCTCCCCTTTGTTTTTATCAATTTGTTCTATCTTTCACACTTCCTTTATTATGTGAAAAACAAAAAAATTATTGCATGGCATACAATGACGGTAGCTTTTTGTAAAATACTATTAATGATTCCTCTGCTTATTTATTTTGGTACAAAAGGTCTTGCATTTATGTTTGGATTTCAAACAGTTTTGAGTCTTCTCGTTCTCTATATTCTCAAAAACATTTTTATCTCCAACGATTTGCAAAGGGACAAAGCGAGCGATGCTAGAGTTGTTTGATAAAATTTTCAAATAAGCGGGCATTTTTTGTCATATTGAAGTCACTTGTAAGAAACCCGGAGTGGCTTTTTCTTGCGAATTGCTGATATTCGTTATTTTTTATATTACTGAAATAGGTGATATACCGTATCCAATCAGCCTCAGTTTTGCAGAGAAAACCGTTTTCACCGTCCTTGATAAACTGGGAATTATCACCAACATCGCTTGTGAGAGCCGGCACTCCGCAGGCGAGGTACTGTTTGAGTTTGAAAGCGGATTTTGAGCGGTTTATGACAGTATCCACAAGCGGCATTACGCCGACATCGAATCGGGTGAGTGCGGCATTGATCTCATCCTCGTTTTCCCAATCAATATTCCTTATGATGGAAAGTTCAATGTACGGAGAGGCTTTGAAATATTCCCGTACTTCTCTTTCTGCTTTGTCGCTCGTGATGCCTACCAAAACGAATCGTATGGGGAGAATAAAATTTTTTAATAGAGGAAAGAATAACATTTTTAAATTTTCTTGATGTTCCTGGGCCGTATACAAGCCAATCCAGCCGATAGTAAATAGTTTGTTTTTAGAAAACTTTACTGTATACGGGCAGGGGAGCGCAGTCGTCAATAAAAAAGTATTGGGGTTCCGTGCCTGACAGTACCTTTTCAAATTTTCGGATCCAACTGTCACTCCTTTACAGTGGGTAATGAGATAATCTACAACGTTTTTATTTCTGATTTCGTACATGGCATCATCGATGTCATAGACGCTTTTTTCTACCCTTTTTACAATAAAAGTAAGTACATTGAAATAAAGTCCCGGTAAACTGACTTTTTGGATGATATAGATATTTTTATTGTCCCTTCTGATCAGGAGCTGAAAAATAAGGGACAAAATTCTGACAAAGGAATACCCGGTAGGATACAGTATCGCGTATTCTATTCCAAAACGGTGTTTGACCTCTTCAAGAAGATATTTGCCGCGATAACGGAGGCTAGGGGCTTTGGTGGAATGAGCAAAATAATAGATTCTCATTTTCTTGCGATAATAAAGTAGCCCGTAGTAAAGGAAGAAAGTCGTTTATTATTTTGGACAAAATGTGTATTGTCTAATTTTGTCAGAAGCAAAAGTAAAGGGTATAAGAGAAAACCAATACATGTGACAAGAGAGGGCATAGATTTGTTGGCGATATTGATAAAATCTGCCATAACAGTGAAGTATCTTCCCATTGTTTCAACAGTCTCTACTAAAAAGCCATGCCTTGTCAGCTCCATCCTCCATTTGGCTTCCGTCCAGCGTTGGAAATCAGTCGGATCTTCAATAATTGGGTATGTCATGAGGGAAGAGAAAACTAAAACGCCATCCTTTTTCAAAACTCGGTAACACTCATCGAGTGATTGATCGATCTTTTCTACGTGGGCAAAAACTTCCATGGCGGCAATCACATCAATAGACTCATTCTGGATGACATGCATATCGGCAATGTCTAAAATGACGTCAGGGTTCCATTTAGGGCAAATATCGGCAAAAATCCATTTTTTAACTTGATCTCTTGGCTTTTTGAATCTGCCGCGATCACGGCCGCCAATGTCCAAGACTACGCCGGTGTAAATAGAGCGGTACTTTTCTTGAACAGTATCGAGGAGCTTCCTTCTGAAGCTGGCCCAGTAATGATACCTAAGATTTTCAATAATTTTTTGCATACAGATAAATGAGAAAACGATATAGGATGATTATAACAGTTTTTAGCGGAGTTGGTTACGGTGGAGAGCTATTGTTTTTCTAAGCCATCCGGGACCGTGTAGTTTGAGATCCCGATCATGAAAAACTAAACAATGGTCTTGGTCTTTCATAAACTTGATTTTTTCCATGGGCTCAAGAGAATCAAGCATGTATTTATTGCACAGCACATTTTTGATATTGGTTTGCTGGAGGGCTCGATACGTTTTTATACTCCAGATATTTCCCGGAGGAACAAAAGTGTCAATTTTTGTTTGAAAATAATCTTCAAGAATTTTTTGAGATTGCAAAATATGTTCTGTGTGTATGCTTTGATCCAAGTATGGCCAAAACTCTCGGTGAAATTTTCTATTGGAAGAAAAAAGTTTTGGAAGGTGTTTGTTAACCACACAGTGGGTAAGTCCGTGATTAGCTATTTCTATCATGCCTTCTTCTAGCGCATGCTTCAGGATACCCGCTTCCTCGGGAAACTTACTTGGAAAAGGGATAAGCCTACTTTTTTCATCTACCCAAGCGGCAGTAATAGCAATAAGAGGCCGGATATTCTCTTCTTTAAAAATTTGAAGAAAGTTTTTCCATTCTGAAGTTGTGAGCTCATCGTATGGTCCGGCCTTGGCAAATGGCCAGATTCTTTTGAAAAACAAGAAATTGGCCAGAGGAAAATAAAAAAGGGGAATATTTCTCACGCGAAAGAGTTTTTCCCCATGTTGATTGTATATTTTTGATGATGCTCCAATATCATCAAAACGGAGAATGAGCTTATTATTGAATGAAGAGAAAGCAACCTTATTATTTTTCATAGAAAGGGCGTAATAGAAATTTCAATACTGTTTTTAGAATATTTTTTATTTTATTTTGCCATACAAGAGTTTTGAGCAAGAAAAAGAGTTTCTTTCTCTCAAGTGTTATGACTTTTGGTTGATAGATTTTATTTTGGCTTGCATTGTATATGCTCTTTGCGATGGATAGATAATCATACGCTACGCTTTCAATTTTAAATTGTGGAAGGAAAGCGAGATAGCGAGAATAGCTTTTGGTAACAAGATTAAGCTTATCTAAAATATTTTCTGTTCCTGTAAAAAGTTCGCCGCCTTGCCGTACCACTTCTGGGTTGCTTGTAGCATTTAGTGCGACAGTTGGGAGACCACATGCCAGGGCTTCAATAAGAGCATTGGAACAAGCTTCGATTTTGGATGTAAAAATGTAAATATCATGCTTTTTCAGGAGGGTAGCAAGTTCTGGTGAGGCAACCGGCGGATGCATTTTGATGTTTTTGAATTTTATTGGGCTGTTTCCGACAAACATAAAATCGTATTTGGAAAAATCAAGATGTTCGTCAAGCCATTCCAGTATATCAAAACCCTTATTGGGGTTAGTGGACCAGCTTGAACTTATTAAGCGAGTTTTTCTAAAAGGTGAGAAAACTTCTTTATCATTGTTATTGAAAAGAGTATTATCTGGAGCATTAAGAATAACACTCTCGTATTTTGTCTTGATATTAAATTTTTCTTTATTTTTTTTACGAGACCATTCAGATTGAAAGACTATACCGTCAGCAAAGATGTCACAGCAGAGTGCAATAGCCCGATCAATTCCTATACCTGTACCACGATAACCGGAAATGGGGCCATCTATGCGATAGAGAACTATTTTCTCAGGGTATCTTTTTTTGAGTTTATAGAGTTTATCAAAAAGGTATTCGGTGCCGGTAGGGTAGCTATTAAAGAGAATAACCTCGGCTTTTTCTGGTGAATTTTCATATATTCCTGATATTTCCCATTGTCGCCGAAGTGCTTTAAGAAACTGACTGGTTCCTCCCCAAGGGCCATTTTTTACTTCCGCAAGAATATGGATTTTCATAAGAGTCAGAGTGTTTTTTTATAAACGTCAAATATACCAAATTCTTTTTCAAAAGTATAACCCTCCGGCAGATTGTAACGAGTAACTGTGGTTTTTTCCGGTTGCATAAAAAACCCAAATTTTTCAGCTGTTTTTTTTACCATCTTAAAAAGCGGGGATCTTTCTTTTTCTCTCGGTATTTTTGTGAGGTCTGTCATGATTATGTAGTCTGGCTTCGCGGTGTAAGGGACTATCCTGCTTCTCAACGAAGAAATAATACTCGGTTCCGCTAGCATCAATTCCAATGGCAGCGTAACAGTTTGTTTGGAGAGTATTTCGTTTAATAAATATCCTGTCAAAGCTGGTTCGGACTTGATGGAATAGCTATTGTGTACATTTATATTTTCATTGAAAACAAGAGCAAAGACAGCGTTGACTGAAAAAAACAACAAGAGGAGGAGAAATATTATTCCAAGAAAGATATTTCGTATCCATCCTTTGGCTGTGTCGCATATTATTTCAATAAGATACCAACTCACGAATGCAAAGAGTATGTACGTGATGGGCCAGACAATAATGGCAGAACGATAGCCCAACGGATTCAAGAAAGTTGTCAGAATAAAAAAGATGAAAGAAGCACTGTAGAAGGAAAGTATCTTGAATTGGCGTTTATGGGCAAGGACAAGAAAACATAAAAGAAAGGGAGGGATAAAAAGCCAGTGCGGGAAAACAAAGCGGAAATACACGTTTCGGAGTGTATCAATTTTTTGGCTGAAAAATGTTTTCTTTTTCTCAATGGGTTGTTTATCTTGACTCGGCTTTGGCGGTCCTTGGACACCCCCATTTTTTTTTGTTTCTAGGTTCCCTATAGCAGTTTGGGTGACAGTCTGTGCCTGTATCAGGGTCTCTTTTATATCATAAGCATTCTCTTGGGGCTCACTTTTGGGGGAAAAGTAGCCTGATAAGAGAGAGGAAAAAAGCGTTATGGATAAGACAAAAAGCATTTTCTTCCACGCGGTATGGTCAATTTTGTGAGTGAAAAGAGAAAAAATGAGAAGATAGAGAGGCACGATAAAAATGAGAAAAATACTCATTGGGTGGGAAAAAGCGTAGAGGACAGCGAGGAGAAGAATGAGCCACGCTTTGAGCTTCACCTCATTTCTTACAGTGTATGTCGCGAGAATAAGAAAAAGAAGTACGGAGAAAAAGCTGGGTACGACCCAGAAAAAGCCGTGGGTTTCTCCCAACCCATGATATAAGCTTAAAAAAAATATTGACCAAGCTATAAGATTTTTGTTGTTGGAAAATATTTTTATAAAAGGGTAAAGGGTAAAAGCAAGGAAAAGAGTACCGAGGTAAAAACCAAAATGATATATTGTTTGAGAAGAGAGTTGGGTAATTTTTGCCAGCCATCCGAAAAAAAGACGATAGGAAAGATAGACGAATCCGGTACTGTCTCCCATAGAGACTCCTGGGTATGAGCAAAAATGAAAACCTTTGCAATCCGCAATAGCAGCAATTTGTGAAATATAGTTATAAGAATCATCCGGTTCGGGAGGAAAGGAACGGTCTTGCCATAAGATGTGGATAAGAAAAAATTTCCAAAGTATAAAAAAAACTACGGCACCAATGAGCCATTTATTCTCTTTTACTTGCTCTATGAATATTTTTTGTTTCATTCGGGTGATGATATTCGGTCAATATGTGTTATCTCGTTAAAAAAAGATAAATATTTCTTTGTAATTACTGACTCTGAAAAATTCTCTTTGCAGTAGGTAATACCGTCTTTCGCAATAGCTTCGCGTCTTTGGGTATCTTTGAGAAGGAGGGATAGGTTATCATACCAGTCTGTTGGACTTTCGCACAATATCGCCGGTGACCCGGCATAGGAGGAAACTTTACTTGCGATTACCGGAATGCCGATTGACATCGGGTAGCCTATTTTGGTAAAACTGTGTCCCAAGTTATAAGAATTGCTCAGATCTCTCGGGGCAATGAAAATATCTCCCCCAAGCATCTGCTTGTGGATTTTCCTTTGTTTATATTTAATAAATCCAACCTTGATTCCATCCACCAATATTTCAGGATTTTTATCACAAATAAGAAGCAGGCTGAGGTTATAGTTTTTGTGTAGTTCTCTAAGCACCTTTTCTATATCCAGTACCTCTATTGCCTTTACAGCATAACCAACATACATAAGTTTTAAATGATCGTTTTTTTCTTTTGTTTTCTTCCGGACCGAAAAAAAATTATCGGTTATGTTCTCTGGAATACAAATTATTTTCTTTTCTGGAAACAATTTTTTCGCGTAGTTTTTTATATATTCCGTACTTGCAATAATACCGTCAACGATTTGAGTAAATTGTATAATTTGATTATGCTGGGGCATCGCGCTCGTGTTCAATACAGTCCTGTCATAATAATTCACATTTATATCAAGTATTATCTTCACCCCCTTTTTTTTAAGCTTTTGGGCGAGCCGAAGCGCTTTATCGTCGAATTTCTTTTGAAAAATCACGACGTCGTATTTTTTCCAAGGCTTGTATAGTTCCAAAAAATAATCCTTACTGTTTTGAAAGTTATTTATGACATCATATACGCGGAGTCTTGTTGACGCCATAACTCTCCCGTAATATGGAGAAGGGAGCACGCTGAGGACAAACCCTATACGTTTTTTCTTACTGAAAACAAAAGATTTGAAGAATTCTTTTATGAGAAACATTTACTTGTTTTTATAGAGAATTTTAAAAATTTGCTTCTCTGCAAAGTAAGGGACAAATAAGAAATAAAAAACAGAAGGAATAGTTTTGAAAAAATCTGTTTTGGGGTAGCCGTAATCCCATATGGCATTCCAGCGGGCGATGAGGGCGTACCATTCCTGTCTCTTTTTTGAACTGGAGGAGATGCTTTCTTTATGCAATCGGTTGGAACAGAGAAATTCGGGGAGAACAGCCACCGGATATTTGGCTGAAATTTTCAGGATGAAATCATAATCCTGGGCTTTTTTCAGGTTTTCGTTGTAACCGTCCAAGCCCATGGCGATGTCTTTCCGAAAAAAAAGCGAAGAATGGGTGAAAAAATTGAAGAAAATGAACCTTTTTTTGATTCTTTCATAATCAGTTGGAGATCTTTTCTCCCCGGTTATTTTCCCATCCTGATCAATAAAATATGCCCAGGATCCGCACAATGCATAGGAAGGATTCGCTTCCATAAATTGCAACTGTTTTTCCAAGCGGTGCGGATCGGCAATATCATCGCTGTCGATTCTGGCGATATAGGTGCCTCCAGCAAGCGCGAGTGCTTTATTGAGCGATTTAGTCAGTCCAATATTGGTATCGTTGCGAATGAACTTGATTCGTTCATCTTTTTCGACGAATTCTTTCAAAGTGCGCAGGCAATTATTATCATCTGAACCATCATCAATAATGATGAATTCAAAATCAGAAAATGATTGATTGAGTATGCTTTTCACGGCCTCTTTCAAATAGAATTCTTTCTCATTGTATACGGACATGATTACGGTTATTGTCTTTTTCATACTCGCCCTATCAAATAAGATTTGAGTCTACTCTTTATAAACGTCTTACCATAGTGAGTTTTAAGATATTTTTCTCGATGTGTTGCGTCGTTTCTATTTAGACATGCTTCATAGTAAACAATTTTCAATGGACATCTATCTTTTGTTGAGGGAACCAGTCCTTTTATGTGTTTTTCAAATCTTAATTTTAGATCTGACGTATATCCAGTGTAGAATTTTTTATCTTTCAGAGATTGGAGAACATAAGTGTAGAACATACGGTGATCTAAAATTATTTGACAGGGTAAATTAAAAGTATTCCCGGAACCAAAGCTCGAGCGTCAGTAGCGCCCAGATCCTGGGGGAATAATTGATAGTTGTCGCATTGTGGCTGTCTAAGATTTTCTTCATTTCCTCTTTTCTGAAAAGTCCTCTTTGTATGGATTTTTCCGAGAGGAGGATGTCATAAGCATACTCCTTCAATTCTCCTCGAAACCAGCTATCAATAGGCACGCCGAATCCCATTTTCGGTCGGAACATCACTTCATCTGGGATGATACCACGGAGCGCTTCTTTGAGGATGTATTTTTTGTTATTGAGACCTTTGATTTTCAGATTGAAGGGAATTTTTGCCGTAAGCTCCAGCATTTCATGATCGAGAAATGGCGATCTTCCTTCGAGAGCGACGGCCATAGAGTCAATA
>DATDXN010000016.1:0-104261 GCA_035289305.1 Patescibacteria group bacterium | reverse complement strand
ATCGGTAAGTATACTAACGAGTCAGCAATAATCCAATACGTCAAAAAGCAAGGACGGGACACAGAATATATGCAAATACACAAAGATCAGCTTAAACTATGGTAAGGATACCCCGACGCTTGCGTCGGGGAGGAAGTCATTCTATTTTAGGGATACATGCGAAGCAGTAATTCCCCGCGGCTTGCCGCGTAGGGTGATACACTGATAGAGTGAACATTTATATCCAGAAAAGTCATACTGTATCAGTGCTGTTATATCATCTTATCTGTGTAGCAAAGTATCGGCAGTTGATTTTTGATACCAGAGGAGATGAAGAACTTAAGAATGTATGTTTAGAACTTTCCAAACGATACCAAATACACTTCTTGGAGATAGGAACAGATCAAGATCATGTGCATTTTCTGATCCAATCTGTTCCCACCTATCAACCAACAAAAATAGCAAGAACCATCAAGAGTCTGATAGCACGAGAAGTGTTATGTAGGATGCCAGAATTAAGAAAAAAGCTCTGGGGAGCAGAATTTTGGACTGATGGATACTTTATCCATACCGTGGGAAGACAAGGAAATGAAACAACAATACAACGATATGTTAAACAACAGGGAAAAAACGAAAAGTATGTCCTATTACACAAAGATCAACGAACATTGTTTTGATTGTTTTGATACCTCGCAGCTTGCTGCGAGGAGTTTCATTAAAGGAGCTTTAATTAAAAGTCTCAGTAAGAATAAATTATTATTGAGACGGTTTAAGCTTTGGATAATGACGCCGGAGATTTTTTATTTTCTTTATTCTGATCGTATCTTCTTTAGCAAAATCTTCATCACTTGATTTTGAGAATCGCGGATCATCTACCAAGTTACCAAACAAAAGATCACTTTTTCTTGTATTGGATCTCCTGATATTTCTTTTTTGATCAGTTGTTTCCAGATTTATCAGTTTTTCCAATATTGGTTTTGATTTTGTATTTCTTTTTTTCCCCAGCCAGTAACCTTGTGTATGGTTGCGTATATCTTTGAAAAGACGATCGGTAATTGAACTGATTTTTTTAAGCGGAGTATTGGGTGAAGCATTAAAGGAAAATTTATGGTCCACTTCCTCACCATTTTCATCAACGCAAATCCGCTCACTGACAATAAAGTTTGGCGATCTGACGAATTTAATAGAATGTCTGCCGAATAAAAGATACTGCTTAAACAATTTTGCCCACTCATAATCAAGGTTGAATTTATTCATGAGAAGCCGGACCTCATAATCAAACACTGCTTCGAGTTTGTTTCCCAACTCAAGGATGCGCGGATATTTTTCAAAATAATCAAGCGGGATCATATTGACGATTTTTCCATCCTCAATTTCGTAGACAATTTCATGCTCATAATAGACAACGTTATATTTCTTTTTAGGTATTATTTTCTGAATGGTGTTATACCAGTTTTTCAGTTTTTTCTCTTCTATAAAGCCGTTCCCGAGGATTTGCCAATCTCTCCTAAATTCATCAATTTCTCTCCAATAAAGTTTTTCAATGGGGATAATCACCAGCTTCAGGAATTTATCCAAACTATCAACCTTTTGTTTTTTCTCTTTCTTTCTGTCCATAAGTTTTGATCAATAAAATTATTGTATATGTTTTGAGCAACGGATTTAAAGAAGAGGATAATTTTTCCAAAAAAAAAGGGACCCAGGATAGCCCTAGTTCCCAATGCATTGCAATTATATTATAAATCCTTTCCTGTTTGTCAGGAACTTTATTAGCTTTTACCTTTTATCATTCTTGAAATTGGATTATTCTCAATTGTAGTTGGTCCTCTGAATCGTGTTATGTGTTTATCTCTTCTATCTCCTCTCAATCTTATTGCCCGATCGCCTAAAGTTTGACAACCATTCATATAAGCTACTGCAACACCTTCTACATTTGGAAACATTCGCGCAGCCTGAACTAAATAAGGAATTGAAAAACGGCAAGTTCCCCAAATAATAAATTTTGATGGTCCTTCCTCAGTATTCATATGAAAAAAACCAGGAACCTCACGGAAAGTTTGATAGCCACCCAATATCGTATTAAAGTTACAACCTCCATGTGCAATTAAATCTTCATCTCCGTTGACTTGTTTATGAATTGTTCCAACAAGACAAGGAGTGTCGGCACAAATAGCAAATGGTCCGGTTGTATTGGTTTATCGCTCATTTTACTGTTATAAAAACAGTTTGGTTTAACTCTATATTCGCATACGTAAACACCATCAAGACCTTGTGCTTCTTGGGGCAAATGACCTTTAGAACAATTTCCTAACACGACTTCGATTTGTTGATCTGTATTTTGGATATGTTCGATAACTGAACCAATAGACGGATCTGCCAGATGTAAATTTAAAGCACAATATTCATTTCCATATTCGTCTTGAAAAGGTTGAATTCTGCCGCTTTCAAAAAAAGATTTTACGTATTCTTGACCGATTTTAGCCATACCTTGAGGATTTAAGAATCCTGCCTGATGTAATTCTTTTAATGCCGGTACAGCTTTTCGTAGTTTGAATACTGCGTGTGAAACAGTGTTTATTAATGGGCCGTTATCATTATTGATATCATATCCACCTTTAACAATGACGTTTCTATCTACCCAAAAATATAATCTACTGCTTAATTCATCAAGAAAAGAAAAGAGAGGAGAATCAAGTAATCCGTTATTAGTTGGGCTTTCTATCTTAATGCTTTTTTTAAGCGTATCTCGCTCCATATATTTGAATACAAGTAAATGATATAATATTATATATTAATATAGGCTTAATATCAATAACTGTTTATTAAAAATAAAATGGAAAAACACATCGTTAGAACAGAAAATTTAGTAAGACCTGGGAAAGATCCTCACTTGGGAGCTAAGCTATTAGAATTATTACCTATAATATATGGAAAGCGTGGAAAAGCAGTTGTAGGATATTTTAGTTATTTTCGTTGGGTCGACGATGTGGTTGATGAATCATCATTAACTTCTCAAGAAAAATTAGGTTTTCTTGAAAGGCAATTTGATATAGTGAGAGGGACATATCCTGATAGCCGATATCCTATGGAAGATGTGCTGATTAATATTTCAACACAACGACTACCTTATACTGCAGATTTGCAGACAAAAACTAATGAAGTTTTAACTTCGTTTGTTGATGATGTACAACATTCATCATTTTTACCCAGAAGAGAACAGGAACTAAGATTATACAATTCTAGAAGCCTTCTTATGTGTTTGGAAGCCGTTGGAATATTAATAAATGGAAAACCTATAAAAACAACAACGCAATTTGCTGAGCTAGCTAATTCCTGGAATAATGTTGGGACATTACTTCATTTAAAAGAAGATTTATCTCAGGGATTAATAAGGGTATTTTTATCAGACGAAGAATGTGGAGCAATTGAAGCATTTTCTGACCCACAAGATCGAAAGGGTAAATTTATTTCCATAGTTAATAAAGATCGTTTTATAAAAGATAGAAATAGATGCGCTTCAACAATAACTGAGAATATTCCTTCAATCTTTGATCTTGATATTCCTGCTTGGCAGAAAATAATCGCAGCAGTCTATATGTATAAAGTTGCATTTAAAACAAGAGTTTTAATGAAATATCCTGATGTTGAATTTGGTGTAAAATAAATATATATGAATTTAGATTTTTGGCTTCGAGCGATGACAATTTTAGTATTTATTATTGTACGTGTGTATTGGTATAAAGCTAAATATAAATCTAATTTGGAAAAACATAAAACTCAAAACAAATCTCTAACTATTGAAAAAATTGGAATAGTTATAAGTGCCCTTATCATAGGAATCAGCGTACTCGGTTTTACACTATTTACTTTTGAAAACGTAACTATTCAATTATTGGGTTTTATTTTAGTAATACTGGGAAGTATGGAGGCTATTTTAGGTCGACTAGCTTTAGGTAACAATTGGACGGAATCCTATGAATATCAAATTAAAAAAAAACACGAATTAGTTATTCATGGGCTATATAAATATGTACGACACCCAATATATGGAGGATTTATGATTGCGGTAACCGGCGCTTTCATTGTTGCAAAAACATATTTATTTATACCTTTGTTTTTTTTCCAATTAATATTAATGACAAATTTTGCCAAAAGGGAAGAAAGATTATTAGGTAGTTATTTTGGAAAAGAATATATCATATATATGCAAAAAACAAAAATGTTTATTCCCTTCATTTTTTAGTTCTAAAGCATAAACTAAATCCGGTAATAGACCGTCAGACAGGAATAATCTGAAGAATTCTGGCAGTCTGGCTAAGATCACGTCAGGAGCTCCGAAAACGATAAAAATAGCCACAAATGCACGGTTATGAATAGAGATACAAAGAAAGCATTTAGATGGATAGTTGGCATCCTTCAAACATATAAAATTCCGTTTCAGATAACAGGTGGATTTGCTGCCCGATTCTACGGCGCAAACCGTCCTTTGTATGATATTGACATCGGGAGTCTTGTGGCACTAACATAGAAGATTCTGTTACTATAGAAATATATGGTATTAACGTTCCCATAATTCGACGGGAAGCATTAATTGAGTATAAAAAGAAAATGAAGAGACCCATTGATTTGAAAGATATTAACGAAATCACAAAAAAATAGCCGTAATTTCTCATCTATAATTATGACAGAACAAAGTATAGTACCATCTCATGTTCGTGCGCAACCGGACAAACAGGAGCAAAAAAGTAATTTTTTGAAAAAAGCAAAAGTTTTCTTCACTGGCTTTGAAACAGATGAAACCGCAAAGAAACAGTTTTTTGGAGATATAGGATTGGTTCCTCCTGAAGTAGAAAAACTTTCCTATCTTTTTCATGGCACTAATGAAAGACATCGCGCAAGTCGAAGCACATCTCCAAAGGTAAAAAAAGATCCTATTTTTTGGGCAGATTCGATTACACGTGCCCTATTTTTCATCGAGTCTCGCATATTTGAGAAAGCACAAAACATGTCGCAAAGAGAATTTAACCATGAATTACGTGACGATAGAGAGTTGTGGCAGCCTGTACTTTATATTGCGAAAGCAAAAGATATTTTACGTGATATAAAAACCGGAAAACGGGAAAAAATTGACGCAGAACTGGCAGAAGAAGTGATGCAGACGACCGGCGAACTTCAAGAAGAGCAAGTACTTACTATTCGTACAAGTTCTGAACTTGAGAAATTAGAAGATTACTTTGTCCAAAAAGATCCGCGCCTTAAAAAATATTTTTCTGTGCATATTCAAAGATGGAAAGAGCATGAAAAACGAGTCGGGAAGGTGGAGCAAGAAATAGGTCGTTCTAGAGACCTATAAAGAGTAGCACAGAAAGAATGAGCCGATAGAGTCCAAATACTACGAGGCTGCGGTTTTGCAAGAAACGCACAAACCAACGGATAACGAGTAAAGCAGTGATAAACGACGTCACAAATCCGATTGCGGTAAGGAGCATATTGCGTGTGTCGAAAATAACGGTTTTATCTGTTTTTATAAGATCAAAAAGTGAAGCAGCAAAAATCGTCGGGACCGCAAGAAGGAATGAATAAATTGCGGCCTCACTTCGTTTAAATCGCATGAATATCATCGCGATAATCACCATGCCTGCCCGTGATACCCCCGGTACCACAGTGATAGCCTGCGCGAGCCCTATCACAATAGCTTCTGGGTAAGAAAGTGTATGAAGAGATCGCGTCAGTGATAATACACGTTTTTTGATAGATAGCTCAACCAATAGAAATACTACTCCCACCACTCCTATGCTTACGGCAATAAGAGAAAATGAGTCAAAGAAAACATTTTTGATTGTCTTATACAGTAAAAAACCGACGATTGCGGTGGGAATAAATGAAAAGAATAGGTTTTTTATGAGGCGATACCGTGAGGATATATAGGAGATATACAATACCACTACTGCTGCTATTGCGCCAGCTTGTATAAATACTTCAAAGAACTTGACAAACTCCGAAGAAGGGAGAAAAAGAAAATTTGCTGTAAGAATGAGGTGGGCGGTAGATGAGATGGGAAGAAATTCAGTGATTCCCTCGACTGCCCCGAGCACGATGGATTGTATGATAGTCATGTATGTACAGTATAATATAGACTATGAAAATTGCTCTTGTGCACGATCAATTGCAGGAGTTTGGAGGAGCAGAGCGAGTGCTGGTCGCTTTGAAAGAAATATTCCCCGAAGCGCCTGTTTTTACCTCTCTGTATATTCCCCAGAGACTAGGCATTCATAGAAAAAAAGTAGAAAAATGGAAGATTATTGCGTCATGGTTTGACAAAATACCTCTTATCAAAAACATGTACTCACCGCTTCGTTTTCTGACTCCCCTCATTTGGGAGTCGTTTGATTTTACCGGATATGACCTGGTGATTTCCTCATCTGGTTCTTATATGTCAAAAGGTATCATTACCCGTCCTCCTACTGTTCATATATCATATTTGCATCACCCTCCTCGGTATCTGTACTACTATGAGACTGCTGTGGAGTGGCAGAAACATCTTCCCATCAAAATATATGGGCATATTATTAACCATAACTTGCGTGCATGGGATTATCTTTCCTCAAAGCGCGTGGATCATTTTATCGCCAATTCATTCGAAACCAAAGCGCGTATCAAGAAATTCTATCGCAGAGATAGCGAGGTCATCTATCCCCCCGTTACTATTCAGTCGACAATTCAACAATCAACCCCGATTGGATCGGGGTCAATAAGTAACAATCAACAATCTTATTACATTACGGTTTCCCGTCTTGCCCGGGCAAAACATGTTGATATTCTCATCAAAGCTGCAAACACGGAAAAATTTCATTTGAAAATTGTGGGTGCTGGGCGAGATGAACAGTATCTTAGATCTATTGCAGGTAGTACTGTCGAGTTTGTAGGAGAGGTAAAAGATAGTAAGCGTGATCATCTCTATCAAAACGCACGAGCTTTTTTGTTTGCGTCCGTTGATGAAGAATTTGGTATCGCGCCGGTTGAAGCAATGGGATATGGGGTGCCAGTAATTGCCTACAAGAGTGGAGGGTTGAAAGAAACGGTGAAAGAGGGCGTGAATGGATTTTTATTTGACGAATTAAATTCCGATTCGTTGGTAAGTAAAATAAGAACACTTGAGTCTTTATCCAAAGAAGAGTACGAACAGATGAGGAAGCAGGCACGAATGCGCGCAAAAGATTTTTCCCAAGAAGAGTTTAAAAAAAATATCCTTGCTTATATCAATACTATTCGTAGCGTATAGCTTCAATGGGAGATAAATCGGCTGCTTTTTTTGCCGGTAAAACCCCAAAAATCACTCCGATTATAGATGAAACACCTATTGCTGCTCCTATTGAGGCCATATTAATATATGCGGGGAAAACTCGTTGGATGAAGAAAACGATCACAAACGCCACCAGAAGTCCGAGCAATCCCCCCATCAATGACAAAATGATGGATTCGGCAAGGAATTGAAAAAGAATATCATTTTTGGTAGCTCCAATTGCTCTGCGTATGCCAATTTCTCGGATGCGTTCGATGACCGACACATACATAATATTCATAATTCCTATTCCTCCCACCACCAACGAAATTGCCGCAATCGCCACGATTACGACATTAAATATCGAAAATATTGAACCAATGGCGTTAATAAGCTCTGTTTGTTCTATGACTGAAAAATCATCTTTTTTGTAGCGCTTCTCCAAAGCATTTTGTATTCCCCGTTTTGTTTCAGCGATAAGATCAGCATTTTTAGCTTTTACATAGAGGGCAAAAAATGTTTTGTTTGGGTTAAATGAAAAAGCAGATTTATAGGGCATATACATAAATGAATCAAAATCAGGTCCTCCAAATCCTCCTCCTTTTGATTTCAAAACACCGATGATGCGGAAACGTTGGGTTTCGATAGTTATTTTTTTAGAAACAGCCGTTTCTTCCGACCCAAAAAGTTCGCGGGCTATTTTGGGGCCGATGACCACATTTTTTGCCCGTTTATCCACATCGCTTTTTTCAAACAATCTTCCATAGGCGATTTCTAGATTGCGTGCGGGAAACATATCGGCAGTTGTAGCGTACAGGTCTCCCAGTTCAGATTTTCCACCGACATCGGCTTTGACTGTTTTGACAAATACAGGTATCACGTAGAGGGTGTTTTTTATCTTTTTAAGGTTTAGCACATCTTTTTCATCAAATTCTGCGCCTCCCAAAGCTTCTCCGCCTGGTCGCAGTGCTCCGCCTTGTAATATTTTGCCGGGAAGCACAATGATGAGATTGGTACCGAGACTCTCAAACTGTTGTTTCACATATTTCTTAAGACCAAGTCCAAAGGCAATAAGGAGGACTACCGAGGAGACGCCAATTAAAATACCCAAAGAAGCAAGAAACGTGCGTACTTTGTTTCGTCTAAAATCCTCAAGCGCTGTTTTTAAAATGAAAATGATATATGGCATAGATTTTAAGTGATTTTTCCGTCTTTCATGACAATTTGTCGACGTGTTCTGTGAGCAACGTCTTTTTCATGTGTAACGATTACGATAGTCATTTGGTCAGTTTCATTGAGTTCTCTAAGCAGATCAAGTATAGTATTTCCTGTTTTGGTATCGAGGTTCCCTGTCGGCTCATCTGCAAGGATGAGCTGGGGCGTAGTGATGAGCGCTCGCGTAATGGCTACCCGCTGCTGCTGGCCGCCTGACAGTTTATTGGGGTATGATGATGTTTTCGTTTCAATGCCGAAACGCTTCATGAGATATCGTGCTTTTTCTTTCGGGTCAAAGGATAGTTTTTTCCTACTGTAGATGGTGGGGAGAAGGATATTTTCAAGTACGGTGAGTTTATTGATGAGATTAAATTGCTGGAAAACAAATCCCACGAATTGATTGCGAAGATAGGATAATTCATTATCATTGAGTGTAGCAGTATTTCTTCCCTGTATAGTGATAATGCCGCGCGTTGGTTTATCAAGAAGACCGATAATATGCATTAATGTTGATTTTCCCGAGCCCGAAGGGCCGACAATCGAGGTAAATTCTCCTTTACTGATGGTAAGATTTACATCATCAAGTGCAGTTAGTATACTTTCTCCCACGAGATACTCTTTGGAGACATTGGTGAGTTCAATCATACACGAGAGTACCTTCTTCCGCGCCAGATGTAATTTCTATCATTTCTTCTGTTTCCATTCCGATCATCACATAGCGCTTAGTCGGTTTATTATTTTTTCTCACCATGACGTAATTTTTCCCGTTCTCGCTTTTGACGAAATTGATAGGAAGATAGAGAATGTTTTCTTTTCGCGCTACCTTGAAGGCGAGATCACCAGTCATGCCAAGTTTATATAGATTGTTATTATTGCTTTTCCCAAAGATAAATTTTACCGTGTATACGGTGCCGGTTTCATCTGTTTTGGGGATAAGGGAGATATAATTGATAGTTCCTTGGAATGTTTTTTCAGGAAATGCATCAAGCACGAGTTCTCCTCCCATTTTTTCTTTGAGTTTTATTACTTCTGTTTGATCGGCAGTTGCGGCAAAGTAAATCGTTTCGGGATTGACAATTTCTGCAATTTCTTGCGTTGAAATGATATTGACACCGGCATAGGCAGGTTCAAGTTTCACGACAATACCATCAATAGGCGTTAAGAGGGAGGCGAGTTCGACTGCTATATGTTGCAGTTCGACATCAATGACCGCATTATTGAGATCAAATTGTGATTTATTAATAGTTCTTCGTATTGCATCAGTGATTGCTTGATCTTCATAATCCTCTTGTGTTTGGTCAAAATCAAGGCGCGTTTTGGAAAACGTATTAAGCTGTTTGTCAAGCCTTTTTTTGACGTCTCGTGCATCAAGCGAAGCAATAGTCTGATATTTTTTTACCCGATCTCCTTCTTTCACTTCCAGCCATGTCAACTTCCCACTGGTTTGAAATTTCAGCGTTACATGTTCCTCCGCCTCAACTTTGCCAGACAGCGTCAGTTTTTCCTCAAGCGTCCCCTTTTTTACTATGGTTGAAAGCGCATCTTTACTTTTTTGATCAAAAAATTTTTTGTACACCAAAAAACCAATTATGATGATGATAAAAACAATAATGCCATTTCGGACCGTGATGTATTTATGTATGAAATTCATATGATATTTTATCAAATTTTGATTAAACCATATTGAAAAATGGTATGTTGACAAATTTCAGAAATGATATACTCATCATATAATGTGACGTAAAAACTCGCAGAAAATATGAGTATTCAAAATTATCGCAAGCGCTTTGTATTTTTTGTGTTCCTTCTTATCGCTTTTTTGATCGGAGGATTGTTTATATTTTTTTCTTCTTTTCAAAACAACTTCTCCAAAAATCCCTCGAGGTCATTTTCTTATGTTCCAAAACAAAACAAACAAAGCAGAGATTCTACAGTGCTTGGGAGTAATACACAACTTCCCCAAATCTATATTTCAGGAGGAGATCAGAGTTACACAAGCGGTGGAATAATCGCTCTTTCCTCAACCGATGAACCGGCAGTAGTAATTGGTGGGCGTGAACGCCTTTCTGGAGAAGTAGAAATAAAAATATATGAGGCAAACGAGAATGCACTGCTTGAGTATCTCATTCATGATAAAGATGGAAAACAGCTAAAAAAGGATCCAGACATTAGTCAATTTCGCTACCTTACCAGTGTAAAACAAAACATTCATACAACTTCCTATCAGGGATCAAAAATTCTATTGCCGCTTGGAGAGATTGGTATTTGGTATCTTGAAGTATTGAGGAATTCTACTACAACAAAAGCATTTGTCATACGATCAGATACTGGAATTTTGGCTAAAGAAGGCAATAATGAATTTATATTTTGGGGGCAAAATTTCAGAAGCAAAAGAAGTATATCTGAAGGGACAATAAGCATACTGAACCTACAGGATGTACAGAAAGAACTCCAAACGGTTTCTTTCGGCACTGACGGCGTGGCAAAAGCAAATCTTACTTCAAAAGCAGATATTGCTTTTGTCAAACAAGATAATGATAGAGCTATTATTCCTCTTAATCTGAAATACCTCAACACAGGCTACTCATATGATAAATTTAAAGAGAAAAGCAGAGTGACCAGATATTTTGTTTTCACTGATCGGCCATTGTATAAACCGGGTGACACGGTTTACTTCAAATCAATTATGAGAGATGATGATGACGTTCGATATTCCATTCCTACTGGTCGTGCCATCGTCAAGATATATGACGGTTACGGCGAAGAACATCTTATTTTTGAGAGAGGATATGCTGTGTCAGCGGACGGGACAATTCATGATGAATATAAGCTTTCCCCAGAGGCAAAAACAGGATACTATAGACTAGTGGTGTCAATGCCAGAGAGTACTGAAAGTACTGCATCTTTTGATGTTCAATTTTTCAGAAAACCAGAGTTTTCAATTGATGTAACTGCACCAAAAACAGAATTTATCGCCGGTGATCAAACATCCTTCACGATAAGCGGTACTTATTTTTCAGGACAGCCATTGATGCAACAAGAAGTGAAATACCAGGTTAATTCATCCGATTTTTATGAATACGAGTACGCCACAGATCAGCAAAACTATGCTCGTGATCGTGATGATGATTATCGATATGGAAATTGGTACGGATACAATGAGAAAAAAGTAATGGAGGGGACAGCTCGGTTGGATAAATACGGTAAAGCACAAATAAATCTTAATACAACGATGGGATTCAATGATGGTAAAAGTCAAGTGTTTTCTGTTGAGGCTACTATCGAAGACGGATCACTCAATCCATCGTTCAGTAGAAAAAATATTCTGGTTTACGCCGGAGAATATGGAATTTATAGAAAAGACGCAGTATATCGGGCCAAGGTGAACATTCAACAATCTCTTCCGCTTGCTCTTATCCCCTATAGAGATAATAGTAATATTGCCAACATTTCTTTATCTGCCAAAGTTCATCGGACACAATGGGTATCTTTTCAAGAACCTGATAAGAAGTATCCCTCCTATAAAAAAGTGGAGGAGGACTTACCAAGCTTATCAGCAAAGACTGATACTCAAGGAAATGCTGTCCTTACTCTTGTGCCGACAAAAATCGGTTCCTATTCAATTACAGTTGAAGGGAAAGACGCAAGAAATAACCAAATTTCAAAAGTTTTCTATTTGTATGTTTCTGCAGAAGATCAACCTTATTATAATAGTGACTCTGACAAAGACACGATCACTCTTTCTTTGGACAAACAGAAGTATCTTCCTACTGATACAGTGCAACTTAATATTTTTTCGGAGATACCCGATAGGGACGCTTTTTTATCGCTTGAGAGAGAAAGAGTGAATAGGTTCCAGATAGTTCACTTTTCTGGCAAAAATGCATCGGTTGATATTCCTCTGGTTGCTACGGATATTCCTAATATCTATGCAAAGGCGTCAAGTTTTTCAAACAGTACTCTTGATTCAAATACGCAGAATATTATTGTTTCTCCAGATAGCAAAAAATTACGTGTTGATGTTACTTCGAGTAGTAAGACTTTTGGACCTGGAGAGACAGCAAGTGTTACTGTTTCCACGACGGATATAGCAGGTAACCCGGTATCTACAGATTTAGCTATTTGGGCAGTTGATAAGGCCATATTTGAGTTATACGATGATACGCTTAGAGACATATTTGATACGTTTTGGTACGAAAGAAGCAATCTCACACGAGAGGCCCATTCTCTGGAAGGTATTTCGGTAGAAGGAGCAGAAATGGGGGGAGGATGTTTTGGCGCGGGGACCAAAGTGCTCATGGAGGGTGGAGCGACTAAAAATATCGAAGAGGTGAAAGTAGGAGAGTATGTGCTTACTCGAAGTGAAAAAGATATTGGTCTTGTAAAGGCACGTGTTAGCAAAACACATAAGACCGATGTATCAGGTTATTTGATATTAAACAAAAACCTCAAGGTAACTGCTAATCATATACTTCGTGTCAATGATACCTGGCTTGAAGCAGGCAGCGTACAAATAGGTGATACGTTGGTAGGTTCGGACGGTAAACACGTGGATATTGAATCAATTGAATGGCAGAGAGGAAAATTCACGGTCTACAACTTAGAAATTGAAAAACATCATACATATTTTGCTAATGGAATATGGGTACACAATGAGAAAGGAATTGAAAGGGAGATTTTTAAAGATACCGCATACTGGAATCCCTCTGTTCATACAGATGCTTCAGGAAGAGCTCAAGTCAGATTCACATTACCGGACAATTTAACCACGTGGGTTGTTGCCGCTGTTGCCGCAACGGTTAATACACAGGTTGGACAAACAACAAGCGAGTTAATTGTTACGAAGGATGTAATCGTCCGACCGATTGTACCAAATATATTGCGGACAGGCGATGAGGTTGTATTATCGGCTCTTGTGCAAAATTTTACGATGCAGGGTCATACGTTTGATATTGACTTGAAATACGATTCCGGTGAAGTGATGGATACTGTATATACAAATACCCTGATTAAATCTGAGGAACTACAACAATTATATTGGCGTGTAATACCGAAGATTGAAAACAATGCATCAAACCTAGTTTTTTCAGCGCGAGCACAAGATGATAAAAAATTAGCTGATGTTGTTACTCAAAAAATTCCTGTCCGCGCCTTTGGATTTGAAGAAAAAAGAGCAGAATTTGGAGAAGGTGAAAAGGATTTCTTAATCAAACTTGCACCCGACAGCGATAAGAAAAAAACAAAAATAACATTGTCCCTTTCTCCAACAATTATTGGTACATTGCCGAAGGCAATGCAGTATCTGATCGAATATCCTTATGGTTGTGTTGAGCAAACAACAAGCAGATTTGTTCCGGCAGTGATAGCAAAGTCAAATCAAGAGTTTTTTGCAGAGGCATTAAAAGGTAAGAATATTGATGATATTATTCAAAAAGGCGTTGCGAGGCTTGAGACATTTCAAAGTGGTGGCGGTTGGGCTTGGTGGTCTTCTGGAGGCTCAAATGCTTTTATTACAGCATACGTGATTGAATATCTGCTACAGGCAAGACTCGTGGGAATTAACGTAGATAATGAGATATTTACATCGGCAAAAAATTTTTTTGAGCGGGAAGAATATTACGATAGTGTGGCGGGTCAGACGAAAACATTTAAAAAAGACGATATTATAGCTAAAAACTATGCATTAACGCTCCTTGGTGAAAAGAATAAAATAAAAAAAGTAGAGGATTTTACAGATATAAGTCCAGATTTATTATCATTTTTAGTGATGACAAATTACCTCAATGGTGATACTAATCCCCAGACGAACGGTTTGATGTATCTCATCTCACAAGCTCAAACACAGGGAGATGCAGTTTTTTGGGAAGAAGGCAGTAAGTTAAATTTCGGATCAAAAGATGCTTCAACTGCTTTGGCGATCAGAGCAATTGTACTTGCAGGTGGCGATAGAAATTTAGCGGTAAAGGCTGCACGATATCTTATCCGTACGCGGAAATCTGATTACTGGTCCAATACTTTCGCTACAGCCCAAGTCGTGAGAGCGCTGGTTGATCTTTCAAAAACAGGTGACGAGTTAACTCCAAATTATACCTACACGATGTCTCTCGACGAAAAGAGAATCGTCTCCGGTACTGTTTCAAACTCGAACCAAATTATATCGGAAATAGAAATACCTGTTTCTTCTATAAAAAACACGGGGTCTTTCCTCTCAATAGTAAAATCTGGAGATGGCCAAATTTATTCCACACTTGCGATATATGAATTTCATACTGATAAAAATGCGCAATCCCTACATCATGGTTTATCGGTAAAAAGGGAGTATTTAAATGAGCGTGGAGAGTCCCAACTCATGGTTGGAGATGTAGCGACAGTCCAAATAACAATTGCTGTTCTTAACACTGATGAGTATTATGGAGTAATACATGATGAATTGCCCGCTGGTCTCGTTCCAATAAATGAGTCTTTTAAAAATGAAGGATATGGTAGGCGTTTATCATATAATGGTTATGGAGTTTCTGATAGTGAAGTAACAGAAAATGGGATGACACTATTACTTTATCGGGTTGCACCGGGAGCGCATGTTTATACCTATAAAGCTCGAGTAGTAAGTGGGGGAACTTTTATAGTGCCACCCGCAGTTGCGTCCCTTATGTATGCTCCGGAAATATTTGGGCGGTCAGCAGCACAGACAGTGACAATCGCAGAACAATCTGAATATATCAATAAGAGGAGTATTAGGACCATAAACGACGGTATTACTGCATTGAAACGTGAGAAATATCTTGATCAAAAAGTAAACATAGTGGGCGGATTATTCATCATTCTTGTGCTCATTATATTTCTTATTCTTCGAAAGAAGGGTATAACAGCAGCGTCGTGGAGAAGAAAAATAAAGACATTATTCAAGAAGGATGACTTTGGTTCAGGGACACCCGAACCGCAAATAAAAAATAGTTCTGAGGGTGACGATTCTTCATAAAACACCTCAAATATGAACAATGACAAACAAAAAAAGAGTTTATGCGAGCATAGTGCTTTTGATATTCTTTTTTGCACTATTGTATAGGGGTATTAATCCACACAAGAACAAAACATTTTCTTCTGCATCAGCAAATGTATCAACAGGTGTACCTAAAGAAGAATACTTGAGTCACAAGGTTCAATTTTATGACGAAAAAGCTTTCATTGATGGGATACATAAAGCAGGGGACAGCGTGCGTGAAAAAAAGTATTTGATAAAAGGCGGTATTGTTCCTCATCATTTATATCCAAGCTTCATAATCGCTGATTTTTTCTATCAAATTTCGCTTCAAAATCCTGAAACGATAATTCTTATTGGTCCAAATCATTATGAAAGGGGAAATTTTAAAGCTCTTACAGGTGCGTATGCGTGGGAAACAGTTGTAGGCAAGGTGAAACCTGATAAAAATATTATTGAAACTCTTGTAGGTAAGAACGTGGTTCGGATAGATGAAGTAACGTTGTCTAGCGAACATTCTTTATCCTCAATGATGCCTTTCATTAAATATTACATGCCGAATACAAAAGTAGTCCCGATCTTATTAAGTGGTATCTTCTCTAAAAGGGAGTCAGCAATACTTGCTGCTCAATTGAGTGAATTGTTAACAAAAGATATGATACTCGTTGTATCGGTTGATTTTTCTCATTATCTTATCAGTCCTCAAGCAAAAGAAAAAGATGCAATAACTCTTCAAATAATGAAGAACTTCGACTATGAAAAGCTATATTTGCTTAATAATGATTATTTAGATAGTCCTCCTTCTATAGGTATTCTTCTCATGGTTATGCAGAAGCTACAGACTACAAAAATGGATGTCGTATTTCACACTAACTCCGGTGAGTTACAAAATGACGATTCTATGGAAACAACAAGTTATTTTTCTATTTTTTATCACTAAACATCATGCGGAAGTCTTTCGGACGTGGTGTATAATAGAAGATAGTGGCCTAGTGGCGAAGAGGAAACGCGGCTGTCTGCAAAACAGCTACTGCACCGGTTCGATTCCGGTCTAGGCCTCATTTTTTTATTCGTTCTTCTTTATATAAAACAATGGAAGAAAATAGAGAAGTGGCAAAGATTAATCGTCGTGAATTTATAAAAAAGGGAATAAGAGGGGTAGTAGGAGCAACCTTGTTGAGCAATACTTTAGGGAAAACAGAAAAAGCTGAAGCTTTTTTCCGCATGGATTATACAGCATGGGGAACACAGGCTAAAGATATGGCTGAATGGGTTAGGGAATTTAGTCTTTCCGATCCATATGGTATGTGGGAATTTTATTTTATTCCCGCAGATTTAAAAGTTGGAGAAGGATTTGCAAAAGGAGCTCGGATCATATATAAATTTCCTTCATGCGCTGTTTCTCGACATTTCACAGAAGAATTGATCAGATTAGACATAGATATAGGTCATCACGAAGATCTTGCAATTAAAGAGAAGGAGCATTCAGATGGTGGCAAAACTTGTGAGAGCAGATATTTAGTAACGACAAACGATAATGTATCAGAGACAATTTCCTACCAAGAAAACAAAGAAACCGATGGGGAAGAAAAAGAAGGGCTCGATTTACAAACATGGGGTAAGAATGATCGTTGGCATGCTGCGTTGGTGAATAGATTTGTTGCAAGTGGTATATATAGTCAACGAAAACCTGGAAATATTTTAACGACTTCAGTTCTTGAGTTTTCGATAGACAATGCTCATCGAGATCCCCAATTAAAGCATTTTGAAGCAGTAAATTATGATCTGAAAAGTTCTAATTATCTCCCAGTGATATACTGCCATGATTTTAATATCGCACGAAAACCAAAGATACCTCTTCGAACAACTTACTGCATTCCATTCAAAACAAGTTCTGCGAAGAGGGAAATTTCAGTGTTGGCTATGCACGAACTAAGCAAAGCGGTGAGGTTACGGAAACTTCGTACCCTCTGGTTAGTTAAAGGACATGGAGGTGAAGATATTTCTATAAACCATAAAAATGGAGAACTTATAGCAGGGAGGTTGAGAACAGAGAAAGAGAGTAATATTTTAGGAAGAAAAATTGGGGAAGATGACCCAATTTTTGTCGATATATCGGAAAAAATAAAGAAATATTTTCACGTAGGGACAACAATAAACGTTCTTTAACCGATAACGAGAGTTGATACGATTTAATCGCTTTTAGCGTTTACTTTCCCGACGCTTTGCGCTGAGGAGTATCATCATTAAGTTTACATGAAAAAGAGTTATAGACGTCAAAATGTATATGCTTTTATTGATGCGTCGAATATCATCTATGGTGCAAAGGCCGAGGGTTGGTTTATTGATCAAAGAAAATTATTTATCTATCTTAAAGCAAAATTTAAAATAAAAAAGGCGTTTTTCTATTATGGAAAAGATTCAAGAGACTCCAGAAAAGAAGCATTTCTCAAAAAACTTAAACAATTTGGTTTTATCTTGCGCGTAAAGGAAATAAAACGCTTTGGCAAAAGGACAAAAGCTAATTGCGATGTAGATTTGACGATGGATTTGTTGCTTAAAATCCATGAGTACGATAAGGCAATTATTTTAACGGGAGATGGAGATTTTGCACCTCTTTTATATTATCTGCGGTCAAAAAATAAAGAGATAATCATTATCTCTTCTCCTAAAAGAACTGCTAAAGAAATAAAGCAAATTGCAGGACCAAATCATATTGATTTCGGAAGTTTGAGATATCTACTGGAGTATAAAAAAAGAGGGAGACCCTAAATTAGAATCTTCCCTCAGTGTTATGAATTTAATATATCAAATTTGAGCATATAAGTCAAATGAAAAAATTAAAGAGAAAACGTTAATTAGACCAAAACGCATCACAAAAAAGGAGTCCAGTTGGTGATGGGAGCGACGTTGTAGAGCATGAAGTTCCATGCGTATAGATATAGCGCTGGAAGAAGAATGATAAGAGTGAGTAGCCATTTTTTGGAGGTGAAAAAGCGCTCAAATGCGATAAGAGCAATTGGGAGAATTGGCAAACTGTAGCGGGCAATGTCGCGATGTTCCACAAAAATTGTCGCGGCGAAAAAAACAAGCGCGAAATAAAAAAACGGACGCAGCATTGGTTTTTTTACCAACTCAACAAGCGCAAGTAAATAAAAGAAAAAAATAAACATGATTTCCTCAAGCCACGCCGTGCTTATCCACTGTTTCTGGAAATTGAATACGGAAAACGGCGGGAACACCAGATGTATATTATCTCCGGAGTGGAAATAGGCGAAAAAATCCCCATATTGCCTCCAATACAGCAAAAATACCGCAAGAAGTCCTGCGGGGATCAAGAAGATAAAGAACCATGAGCCTTTTACTTTTTTTGTTTTAAGATATTGTTCTAGAAAATATAATCCATATGCTCCAAAAAGAAGTATTCCCGGGGTTTTGGTTGCAGTTGCCAGTCCTCCCATAATTCCCGCAAGAGCATAGTTTTTGACCATGAAGAAATACAGGGAAAGCAGCAAAAGTAACAGAAAAAGAGGTTCAGGTGAACCTATTGAGTGCACGACAAAGAAACGAGGCGTAAAAAAGAGAAAGACAATAGTGAGGAGGAGGGGACGCGAAGTTAGTCCGAGCTTTTTGACAAAAAAGTAAAATAGGCAAAAAAGCAGTATCGAGGTAAGCATTGTTGAAGCAAGCATGGCTTTGGGATAGCCCAAAAAAGGGGCAAGAAGCCTGATAGTCAGCGGATACAATGGCAGATGTGCGGCAAAATATTTATCAGATAGTCCCATCGGAGCTTCTTTGAGGATTGAGTTGTTTTTATCATACAGAGTCTTTGCGGGAATGATATACAAAGGGCCGTCCCAATGTTGTATGACGGTTTGAAGACTAATTCCTTCAGTTCTAATATAGTTGATGTTTTTTACTTTGAGTAAAAACGGACTCCATAGGATGATCGTTGAGACGATGGTAAAAAAAATAATAAGATAATACGGTGTAGATTTTTTATTCCAAGAGAGCGAATACCACGATCGCGAGATCGTGGATGAAGCGCCTATAATTCGTGCGAAGCACGCACGGAGCGGATCAAAATACCACGTGCGTAAGCACGTGTGTATTTTATATAATAGGTGAGTCATTTAATGGTATTGTATATCAAAATATGAGAAAAATTGCACATTTCTTGTTTAAAGACAACTATTCTCGAGCCGCTTTTGCGCTTTTTGTGGTAGGGGTATTTTTCCGTCTATATCGGCTAGGTGCATTTGTGACATTTCTTGGAGATCAGGGAAGAGATGCGATCATCGTGAAAAGAATTCTTACCCTTGAGCATCTGCCTGCCATTGGCGCGCCGACATCAGTTGGTCAGATATATCTTGGGCCTTTTTATTACTATTTTATCGCGCCGTGGTTACTACTTTTCAATTTTGAGCCGATAGGATTAGCTTTTGGAGTAGCGTTTTTTTCTTCGCTTTTTATTCTCGTATTTTATCACCTGATAAAGAAAATTTTTGACCCGATGACTGCGCTCATTTCCGCTTTTTTCATCACTTTTTCATCTGTGCTTGTTGAATACTCCCGCTTCTCATGGAATCCTAATCTGCTCCCTCTTTTTTCGCTGCTTTTTATATATGCGCTCTTTTTAGGCCTCAAGACGAGTAAAAAACTATATTTTCTGCTCTCTGGCATGTTTTTATCTTTTGTTATCCAGCTTCATTACCTCGGTGTGTTATTCATGCTGCCGCTATTTTTCGTGGTGGTAAAAAATATAATTGGAAGGAGAAAAGAAATAAAACACTGTTTTGTGCGATGGGGAATATGCATTGTGTCTTTCCTCTTTTTTTCCGCTCCGCTTGCTATTTTTGACATGCGGCACCAGTTTTTGAACGCCAAAAGTTTTTTGAAACTTTTTGAAGGAGGAGGTGGTATACAGGACAGTAAATTGGATAGCCTTGCCGAGACGGTTCGATTGCTTCATCTGTATGCCATAGGTGTTCCTATGTCATTTTTTCTTTCGATTTTGACTTTTATAGCAATGATCATACTCGTAGTGCTTATGCGTAAAAACGCGGCTCGGTTTTTTTTGTTTTTTCTGATTTTTCTTATCATTGGTTTTTCTTTTTATGCAGGTCCAAAATTTCCTCACTATTACGGGGTTTTCTATCCGTTCTATTATGTCGTGATTGCGTATTGTATTGCTTATCTCTATAGATTTCGCGCGGGAAAAATTATCGCAGTAGTTTTTCTCTTGACGTTTCTTTTCATCCAAAGAAAAGGGTATGGATTTTTAACCGGAAAAGGATCATACCAAGTTGAGACGGCAAAAAAGATAAGTAAAATCATTTATGAAAATGTGACAAAAAATAAATACACGACGACTGCTCTTCCCCATAAATACTCCGACAGCACATACCGGTATTTTCTGGAACTATGGGAAAAAAAGCCAATTGAAAAGGATAGTCTCGAGCGGGCAGATGAGCTTTTCGTCGTATGCGAGGTGGCATGCACTCCGGTTGGCGATCCCCAATGGGACATCGCCTACTTTGCTCCCCGGCTTATTGTGGGCGAGTGGAGAGAGGGAAATATTACAATATACAAATTAATCCGTTGAAAACAGATAGAATAAGGTATGAATATCAGTCTTGTCGTTCCCTGTTACAGCGAAGAGGCGAATTTGCAAAAGGGGGTTTTGGATAAGATCGGGAACTTTACCCGTGATGATTCCCGTTTTGCAGAAGTCATCTTTGTTGATGATGGTTCCATAGATAGTTCACGGCATATTATCAAAGAGAAATACCTCGGAAAATTTCCAAAGCTTCGACTGATCGAAAACGAGCATCAGGGTAAAGCCTACGCAATCATCACCGGCATATGTAAGGCAAAGGGCGACTTCGTGTTGTTCTCCGACGTTGATTTGGCGACCCCGATTGAGGAGGCAGAAAAATTGATCAAAGAGGCGCAAAACGGCTATCCCATTGTCATCGGATCACGAAATACTCATCGAAAAGGAGCGCCTTTTTTGAGAAAACTGATGGCAGTTGGCTTTATCATAGTGCGCGATATTTTGATCGGACTTTCGGGTATCAGAGATACACAATGCGGCTTCAAACTTTTCCAAAAAAAAGCCGCACTTTCTATTATTAAAAGACTTAAAGTATTTGCGCATAAAAAGAAAGCGATTAAAAGCCCTTCTGTGTCTGCAGGGTTTGATCTGGAGTTTCTATTCCTCGCCGCAAAGCAAGGATATCGCATCAAAGAAGTTCCCATTATCTGGCGGTATGCTGAAACGAAGCGAGTAAACTTTTTGAAAGATTCACTTGAAACAATGCAAGATATCCTCAAGATAAAATATTTTGATATAACCGGCAAATACAGCACATAAATGAGAAAAGGTCATATAAAAAACTACTTGGAAATGCATAGCGGACTTTTCCTCTTCCTCTGTTTGTACATTGTACTTGTTGGATACAAGCTTATTTTTCATACACAACCATTTTATGATTGGGATGAGTCTTTATACGTGCAGTCGGGAAAAGAAATGTTTGAGCGCAAATTCTTTCTTTTTCCTGTGTGGCAAGGTGAGCCATGGCTTGACAAGCCGCCACTTGTCCCTTTCTTATATGGACTTATTATGAGACTTTTTTTCTTTACGTCCCCTGAAGTTTCCACCCGTCTTTTTACCCTCGCTGTCGCTTCGGTCGTACTCTTTTTCGTATATATTCTCTACCTTCGTGTAGTGGGGAGACGTTTGTTTGCCTTTTTGGCGGTTGTGTTGACTACATTTACCCCCATTTTTCTTCAGCGCACGCAAATGGTTAATCTTGACATTTTCCTTCTTCTGGGGTGGCTCGGATATATTATATTTTTCAATCGTTTTTGGGCGAGTTTACTATTTGGGGCGATTGCGATATTGAGTAAGTCACTCATCGGGTTTTATCCGCTTGCGATGATGAGTTTATTCTACCTCTACCTTTTTTTTCGAAAGAAAATCAAAATGCCAGAGTTGCAGAAAAATATGATGAAAATAGTACTGCATGGATTGATGTTGTCTTTATGGTTTGTCGCAATGCTCATTCTCTACAAAAAAGCGTTTTTCATGCAACACATCATAGAAAGTCATTTCAAGCGAGTTTCATCATCCATAGAGTTTCATTTTGGCAAAAGAACTTTTTATATTGATCTTATACGCGCCCAGTTTGGTATTTTCTTTTGGGTTTCGATCGTAGGGTTTTTCCTTTTTGCAGTCAAATATTTCAAAAACGAGAAAAAACTGTTTTGGGGACTATATTTGCTCCCATGGTTTCTCTTCTTAAATCTCACAAAAACCAAGATTTTTTGGTATATCATACCCGCCATACCTCAATTTGCTTTTTTGAGTATTTTTCCCATTACTATCCTCTCCAAAAAGAGACTGGCGTATATGGTGGTAGGGGTTATTGTATGTATATATATCATATATCGCGCATTTATTCCTGATGCATTTTTTTCAACATTTTATTCAAAGAGAGAGCATTATTACGACCTTGCTCTTTTTGCACGAGAAAAATGCGATACATTATCATTGTTATTAAGTACAGACGTCAGAGAAAGTTTCGCTACACTTGAGAGCATGGGACTTCTCATCACGACTTCAAAATGGTGGGGAGATCATCCATCTATAGTCTATTATTTTGGTAAACGTGTGAATTTCATATATGATATGGACGTATTTAAAGAAAAGGTCGGTTCTCTGCGTATCAATGAGTGTCTTGTTGTTTACGAAGAGAATTATAAAACAAATCCAGAAGTAAAAAACACGAAATTGTTGAAAAAATTTGGACAGTTATATCTTTTTAAGAAATGAAAAAATTTCTCTCTTTCTGTATAGTTGTAGGTTTGGTTTTATTTTTTGTGCCCTTTGTTCATGCAGAGCAAATAAACAACTTTGCCGCAGATATTACCATAAACACAGATGGTACGATCGATGTGGTTGAAACCATCACGTATGATTTTGGTGAGGTAAGCAGGCATGGTATTTATCGAGACATCCCGTACATAAAAACAAACAACGCGGGTAAAAAGTTTAAACTCAATATCACTATTTTGTCGATCGAAGACGAAAACAGGAAAAGGTATCCATATGATCAAACACAATCTGGAGAAAATATACATCTCAAAATCGGAGATCCGAACAAAACCATAACGGGTGTTCATACATATATTATTCGATATCGAGTATCGGGCGCTGTAACGTATTTTTCTGATCACGATGAACTGTACTGGAACGTCACGGGTAATGATTGGACTGTTGGAGCGCAGTCAGCATCTGCCACAGTCAGATTCCCCAAAGAAATAAAGCAAAGTCAATTAAAGGCGATTTGTTATACGGGGACAAAAGATAACAGAGAGATGAGCTGTTCTGTCAATCTTAAAGGGGGTATAGTCGTTTTTGAAACAGATAGGTTTTTATCCGTTGGTGAGGGATTTACTATAGTTGTCAGTTTCCCCAAAGGACTGGTGAGTGTGCTTGAGCCTGCGGCTTATACCACATTTTGGCAGACGCTGTTTGGTCGATTTGTGGTTTTTCTTATGTTTTTGCTTGCGACTTTTTGGTATATCATCTACCCAATTTTCATCGTATACAAATGGTATAAACACGGCCGTGATCCTTCTCCTGCACAAGGGCAGCCGGGAGAAGTTCGGGCGTGGTTTGATCCTCCTAAAAATAAAAATGGCAGATTTTTGACGCCGGAGGAAACAGGTACGCTCATTGATGAGATGGCGCAGATGAGAGAAATTTGCGGAATGATTGTTTATCTTGCTCAAAAGGGATATATGAAAATTGAAGAAAGGGAAAAAGGAGATTTTTACTTTGTGAAAAGTAAAGATTTTTCTCACGATAAAAACCTACTTTTATGGGAGCGTTCATTTTTAAACGATCTTTTTGAAAGACAAGAAGTCTTTTCTATAAAAGACTCAAAGAAAGAAGATTTATATAAAACAGTTGAAGATGCAAAAAAAGGAATCTATGAAGGGCTTGTCGCAGAAGGGTTTTTCCCTCATAATCCCGCACGTATACGAAACTTCTATGTCGGTATTGGCGTTCTAGCAATGATGACTTTTAACTGGTTTTTGGCGGCAGCAGCATTTATTTTCGGCAGGAATCTCGTGAGAAAGACTCAAGAGGGGGTACTGGGAGCACAGGTGGCAAAATCTCTTCGTAATTTTCTGGTAAGTCAAGAGAGACAACTTGAATTTCAGGCAAAAAACCAGCTTATGTTTGAGAGACTACTTCCTTATGCGATTGTCTTTGGTGTAGAAAAAATCTGGGCAGCGAGATTTAAAGACGTTTCTATACAACCTTCCGATTGGTATCAAGGGTATTCTGGTGCTGTTTTCAACAGTATACTCCTTACGAACGGTTTGAATTCTTCCTTTTCTAGCTTGCGAGTTGCCGCAACTCCTCGTTCAAGTTCTTCAGGTTTTGGCAGCGGTTTCTCCGGTGGTTCGTCAGGTGGAGGCGGTGGTGGTGGAGGGGGTGGAGGTTGGTAGAAAATCCCTCAAAATCCGATTTTTGATTCAATGATATACGGAGGGCGTTGTTTGATTTCATCATATATCCGCCGTATATATTCGCCTAGTATCCCAATTGAGAAGAGCACAAGACCGCCGATAAACATAAGTAATATAAACGTAGATGCAAATCCGGGAACGCGCGTATAATTTTGTGTGAAGAATTTCATATAAAAGGCAATAATGATACCCAGGAAAGAAAGCATAAGAGAAAAAAACCCAATGAAAAACATGAGTTGAAGTGGAATATACGAAAAAGAAAAAATACCGTCGAATGCAAGTTTGAACATTTTTCGCAGCGTATATTTGCTCTCTCCTGCTGATCTGGCGTTTCTTTCATATTCGATACCGCATTGTTTATACCCCACCCAGCTTCTTATCCCACGAATGAAGCGATTGCGCTCCGGAAGAGAGTTCATTGTTCGCACCATGCGTTTGCTCATCACGCAAAAATCTCCACTATCCAGAGGAATATCAGTATCCGCAATTTTTTTAAGCAACCTATAAAACATGCTATACATGCCTCTTTTAAAAATGTTTTCTTTCCGTTTTTTTCTCACCGCATATACTGCGTCATATCCTTCCTCGAGTTTTTTAAAAAAACGAGGGAGAATTTCTGGAGGATCTTGCAAATCTGCATCAAGTATTGCTATGGCCTCGCCGATTGCATGATGTAGTCCTGCAGTGACTGCAGTTTGGTGGCCAAAGTTTCGGGAAAAGTTGATAATTTTTACCTCCGGGTATTTTTCATGGAGTCTGGAGAGCATATCAGGAGTGTTATCAAACGAACCGTCATTGACAAAAATGATCTCATACTTGTTTTTCAACGTGTTCATGACTCTTGCCGTTTGTTTATAGATATTTTCAATGTTTTCTTCTTCATTGTAGACGGGAAATATAATCGTATATCTCATATGTGATAGAATTATACAATATGTTTGACATAGTCAGGAGTATACGATTTATCAAGAAAAACCTTTCAAGACAAGACATTCTGATTATTTTTTTGCTTCTTTTTGCCTTTTTTGCGACGCGTCTCACCAATCTTGAGTCATTTCCTATTTTTTCCGACGAAGGAATTTATATACGTTGGGCAAAGGTGGCATGGCATGATGCTTCATGGCGCTTTATCTCACTCACTGACGGTAGGCAGCCACTGCAAACATGGGCGACAATTCCATTTTTGAAGCTATTTCCTGACCGTGCGCTTTTCGCTGGAAGACTTTTTGGAGTAGCAAGTGGTTTTGTAGCCATGATTGGCATATTTTCGCTATCTTCTTATCTTTTCGGAAAGAAAACAGCGTATATAGCTTCCCTGCTTTATATCATCACGCCGTTTTACCTATTTTTTGATCGCCTCGCGATGGTTGACTCGCTGGTGAATGCGTCTTTTGTGTGGATATTGTTTTTATCGCTGCTTCTTATTAATACTCTTCGCTACGATGTAGCGCTCTTTTTCGGCTTTATTGCGGGAATGTTTATGCTTGCCAAATCTTCAGTGAGTCTTTTTCTTGGACTTTCTATATTTGCGCCGCTTACTATCTTTTCAAAAAGTGTTCAAAAAAATAGTAGAACAATAATAAATTATGTTTTTTTGATGCTCATAGTTATTATAATTGTTGTACTTTTTTATAATATACAGCGACTTTCTCCGTTTCTCCATTTTGTGTCAGAGAAAAATAATACATTTGTTAAGACATGGGATGAATTTGTGAGCGAACCGTTCTCTGCCTTTTGGTATAATTTGCGCTATACGCCTCTTCACACTGCTTACAACGCGGGATGGGCTACTACCATCTTGGGAATTTTGGGATTCGTGTTTTTTTACCGGAAAAATAAACGCATGAGTCTGTATTTCCTCCTATGGATATTCATTCCCTACGTCCTTACAACTTTTTTCATGAAGGTATTATTTTCTCGGTATGTTATTTTCCTTATAGCTCCTTTTATTATCTTTGCAGCGTATTTTCTTGCAACAAAGGTAAAAAAAACCCTTATATGGATCGTTGTGCTGATTCTCCTATATAGTTTCACTGTTTATTTTGATTACACGATTATGTTTGATTACAAAAGTATTCCATTCCTGTGCGATGATCGAGGACAGTATATAGAAGGATACCCTTCAGGGTATGGGGCGCGGGAAATTATCGAGTATGCGCGTTTGAAAGCGCAAGAGAAGCCAGTGATTATTTTAGCCGAAGGAAATTTTGGGATGAGTGGAGATGTGCTTGACGTGTTTTTGAAAAGAGGAGATCGCATAGAGATCAAAGGTTTCTGGCCGCTTGAGAAGAAACATGTTATTGAAGCACAGAAAGAAAAGAAAATGCGTCATGTTTTTGCAGTATTTGCAAAATCTGTGGATAATGTGAATGAATGGCCGCTTGAGCTTATTCAAAAATACGAAAAACCAGGCGGCGCAGAAGCAATTTATTTTTTCAAGGTTTTGTGATTATTGTTTTTTCTCCAATAGAGCAAAAAAATATACAGAGTAATAGAAATAAAAAAGACCCAAGAGATGTAGTTGGCGATTTTTCGAGTGAAAGTATCTTTGAAGAAAAACTGCGCACTGTGTTTGCCTTGAGGAATCATTATCGTTATCAATTTATATTTGTTTATATCATTAATACTGATGTTATTTCCATCTACATACGCGTACCAACCAGGAAAATAGTATGTATTCAGCTGGAATACAATAGGCGTTTGTGCGTAGATCGTGAATCGTTTATCTGTAAAATTATTTTTTTCTATTTGAACGTCACTCTTCCCGTCAAGTATTTCAAAGGGTCCGGAGGGAAGCCGATTTTTTTCAATATCCACAGTTGTTGTATTGAGCGGCGTTTTTTTCGTGACCACACCTTTTGGTATAAATTCAAACGATGATTTGCTGATATTCCATGCAATTTCTTCAAATGAAGTGAGTTTTGAATCTTGCGTGTAAATAAATCTTTGAGGTTTGAAGTAGGGAGAATAGCGTATGATTATTATGGCGATAAGAAATATAACAGCGACATAACGTGCAAAACGTATTTTTGTAAGAGACGTTAAAAAAAAGATTGCGTAAGCTCCCATGGCGCTTATGAAAAGACCAGAAAATGTGAGAAAACGCCATGGAAACTGCAAATAATGGAGGAATGTAACGTTGTCCCAGACAAACGATGAAAAATATGTCGTCATAAAAAGACTAAAAACCGCGAGAAAAGTTATCAAAAAGAATTGCTTGAGCGTATGGGAAAATACCCGTGTTTTTGCCCAGTATATAAGCGAGGAGATGATAGCAAGAAGGGCAAGAAATAGATGTATTTTCCCCAGTTGAAACGTCATGCCATCATAGGGGCCGTTGATTGAACCTCCATATCCCCATGGTGAATAAATGAACTGTTGGGGAAATATATAGTGGATTTTATAAGAGGCAAGTTCTTTTGTGAGAATCGCATCAACAAGGGTAAATTTTCTCTCAAACAGAGAAGGAAGCCAAAAAAATGCAGATATTCCAAGAGCAATGATCATTCCACACGCATAGGTAATCAATTGTCGTAGTTTTTGTTTATTGGTGATGATCGCAAATACAATGAAAAACCCAACAAAAAAAAGAGTGGGAAACGCAATAAGAGGATGAGTAAGAATAAGAATAGCAAAGGAAAGCCCGATAAAAATCGCACTGCGCAGGGATGGATTTTTCTTCCCGTTCCATAAAGCTATAAAAAGGAAGGGAATAATCGCCATGCTAAAGAACTCGGCAAACGCTCCTCGTACATATGTAAGTACTGCATGGTAGAAAAAATAGGTATAGAGAACTGATGCTAAAAACCCGTATGTTTTACCGATAAGTCTCTTGACAAATAAGTACGAGCCGTATGCCGCCAAAAAAAAACCGACAATAATCATCAATTTGATTGACCAGATGTATGAGGCGCCAAATAAACGGAAAAAAACTCCAATATAGTAAATAAACGGCGGGTAAAAGTTAAAAAGCGGGTATCCAAAACCAAAGCCCAGCATATCAACCCATCTGGGATATATATGTCCTTGTCTGATCCCCTGATCCAGAAGGTACAATCGCGCTATATGTTGATTATCATGCATAGAAAAATAAGGAGCTTTAAAAAGTGCAAAAAAGCTTGGAATTGTTATAATAAAGATAAGGAGAGCTTCAAAAAGGGCTGAATTTTTTTTAATGAGGCGAGCTATGTTATGGAACATAATTTACGAGACGTCAAATCCCGCAGTTTCTTAAGCGTTTCAAGCTTAATGATGCAAACAACATATTCTGCTGTTTTAGGATTTGCCGCATTTCTTATTTTAACAATAAAATCTGGCGTATATCTTTTGGGAATTTATAATACTGTTCTAGCTATGATGGCCTTTTTCAACTATTTTACTAATCTTGGTCTTGCCGCTGCAATAGTACAAAAAAAAGACGTCGAGGAAAAAGACCTGCATACAGCTTTTCTTCTCCAATTTGCTCTTTCAATTATAGCAGTTGCGGTGGGGTTTTCCTTGACAAACAAGCTTTTTGTGCTCTATCCAGATCTTCCAAGAAACGCCGTCTATCTGTACTGGTCAGTACTTGCCTCTTTTTTTCTTCTTTCCCTCAAGACAATTCCCTCCATTCTCCTGGAGAAGAAAATACAAATATATAAAGTAGTATTGGTCCAGGCAGTCGAAAATACTGTTTTTTATCTGCTTATTATTATTTTTTCACTCCTTGGATTTGAAATATTTAGTTTAATCGTCGCTGTCCTTTTTCGATCTCTGGTTGGTATTGTGATGGTATATATTTTACAGCCTTGGTCTCCTCGACTGATATTTTCTCCTTCATCAGCCAAAGCACTCTTAAGCTATGGGATTCCTTTTCAAGGAAATTCTTTTCTCGCTCTCGTCAAAGACGATCTTCTGATAATGTATCTTGGAAGTGCGATCGGACTTACTAATCTAGGATATGTTACTTTCGCAAAAAAATATGCGGAATTTTCCATACGAATAGTCGTTGATAATTTCAATAGAGTTTCATTTCCACTTTTTGCACGGTTCCAGAAAGAAAAAGAGCTTCTGACTAAAAGTATGGAAAAAGTACTCTTTTATGAGTCTCTGCTTATCTTCCCGGCCATTGTCGGAGTGCTGTTCGTTTTTGAAAGTGTCCTAAAAATCATTCCCGGTTATTTCACAAAATGGGGAAGTTCTTTATTTTCATTTTACTTCTTCTCTTTTTCTGCCTTTTTCATCACTCTTACTACTCCTTTTATCAATTTATTTAATGCAATAGGCAAGGTAAAATTAAGTCTATATTTTATGATTATGTGGACTGCTTTTACATGGATTCTCGTACCAGTTGGCATCAAATTTTTTGGTCCAAACGGCATATCAATTGCGTTTTTTATTCAGTCCCTTTCATTTATATTTGTTATAGCGATTGCTCGACGATATGTCCAGTTTTCATTTGAAAACTCGTTTAAGACTTCTTTTTTTGGAGTTTCAGTCATGTTTTTTTATCTTTTGATTGTCCGATTACTTTTTTCGCAACTGGGAGAACATGTATATACATACTTTATCATCTCGGTGATCGGGGGCGCTCTTATTTACTTTTTTATTGTGTACAAAAGAAAAGGAAATGCCTTGTATCGTGAAATACGAGAGCTTTTAAAAACGTGAGCGTTCATCATGATAAGAATATGAAAAAAATTGCTATCCTTACGGTCAATTATCGAAATTATACAGTCACTCGTGAATTTATTGATTGTTTTGCACCAATTAAAAGCGACGACTTTCATATTTTTATCGCAGATTTATCAGAAAGAAAGGAGCAATTGCCAGAAAGGCCATGGTTAAGTGTTATTCCCGCAGAGAACAAAGGATATGCACATGGGGTGAATGTTGGCATTGAGGCAGCTTTGAAACAGGACTTAGACCATTTTGTTGTCATAAACAACGACACGCGAGTGGAAAAAGATTTTGTGAAACATGTAAAAAATAGCCTCATGCATCACCCCAAATCACTCATCGGCGGAAAGATTTATTATGAGAAAGGGTATGAGTATCATGATAAGTATGCGAAGGAGGAATCAGGTAAAGTGTTGTGGTATGCCGGCGGCATTGTTGACTGGAAAAATGTATATACAGCGCACAGAGGGGTGGACGAGGTGGATCATGGTCAGTATGATGCGTTTATGCAAACTCCATTTATCACCGGCTGTCTCATGCTTTTTGACCATGCAGTGGTTTCTGCGATAGGATTGTGGGATGAGCGGTATTTTCTTTATTATGAAGATGCTGATTATTGCGAGCGTGCAAAACAAAAACATATTCCTTTATACTACGATCCGTCAGTTGCCATCTGGCACAAAAATGCGCAATCAACCGGCGGGGCGGGATCATCTCTGCATCAACATTATCAAAAAAAGAACAGGTTTATTTTTGGTTTAAAATATGCTCCTTTTTACACGAAACTTCATTTACTGAAAAATGCTCTTTTGGGAAGATAGCGAACTATGAGCAAGACAATAATGGAAATTACTACTCCTACCCAGAAGATTTGACTGCGAAATTGAAGTGTTTGTTTCGTCCAATCGCCGTATAGGATAAATGGAAGATATGTGATGCATAGTATAACTGTAAATATAGTAAGTGCCATTTTCGTCCTTCTGCCACAAAAAGGAAGAAAAACAAAAATGTTGAGAAAATACCATGGAAAAACTCCATTTTTGACTATGAGATAGAGAAGAATGATTCCACATAGAAAGATGCTTGTTGTAATTTGTATACGTTTTTTCATGGGAATCAAAAAGCCAAGAAGAAATATCGTTATATATTTGATGAGTATTGACAGCAATAAGAATACCCCTCCAAGCAATTTTTTGTTCTGTGCCATAATAAAAAAGAGGAAAATAATACCAAGTGTTACGGCAGCCAAGTCATTGTGAGGTGAAACGAGGCCCTCCATGATGACGAGGGGATTGGTCGCAAAAAAAAGCGCATGTTTTTTGTTGCTTTTTTCAAGTATATAGGTGCTGATGACGTACAACGCCCCAAACGTCATTTTAAGAAATAGAAAATTGAGTAAAAACTTGTGTGCCGAAAGAAAAGAGGGAATGGAGGAAATGATCAGCCAGAATGGTCCATAGGGGTAGGTGCGATGTGTCCAGTGCATAAATCGAAGATACGGATCGCCCGGGAAATCAAGTGCCTTATAAAGATACGGATTTTTATGATAAAAAGTCAGTATTTTTGCATCAAAGATATAGTTAAAAAAATCATGAGAAAGAAATGGGTAGGAAAAAAGCAAAATAAGGCCAATTAACAAGCTGATATGAAGCGGTCGAAATGACAATCGGTGGGCATATATATTCCAAGCTCCCAAAGAAATGATCAACATTACGAAGAAAAAAGTAGATAAGGGACGTTTATAATAACCGATATATACCATACTATTTCGAAAAGTCGTCCACAGTGGGTGGTTGATGAGGGTGATATTGGGATCAACCAGTACATATGAATAGAGCATAAGAAGAATAAGATTGATGATAAAAAGAAAAATAAAAACTTTCTTTTTGATAGAATAAGATATATGAGCCATGATATCAGTATTATAATTCATACGTTCAATGAAGAGGAAAACATACGTGAGTGTATACAATCTGCGCGTCAGTTAAGTGATAGGATAGTTGTTATTGATATGGGCAGCCGAGACAAAACGCGAGAGTATGTTTTGAGGGAGGGATGTGTCCTTTATGATTTTCCTTATACAAAATACGTGGAGCCGGCGCGGAGGTTTGGGATAGCAAAGGCTCAAACAGAATGGGTGTTTATTCTGGACGCAGACGAGCGCATCACTCAACCTCTTGCAGATGAAATAAAAAGCCTTCTTCATCTTTCGACTCATTCTCACTACAAAGTACCCAGAAAAAATATATTTAGCAAGAAAAAATGGCTTGTACATGGGGGATGGTACCCTGATTATCAAGTGCGTCTCATTAATAAGAAATATTTCGTGAGCTGGCCATCAAGAATTCACGCGGTACCTCATATAAGGGGTACGTGTGGGCTACTGCGAAATCCGCTCGTGCATTATTTTCATCCCTCGTTTGAAAACATGGTGCAAAAGACGGTGACTTTTGAAGATATTGAGTCAGATCTCCTTTTTGAGGCAGGGAAAAAAGTATCAACTGTTACTTTTTTGCGGAAATTTGGTGGTGAGTTGTATAAGCGTCTTGTCGTGCATAAAGGATTTTTAGATGGAGCTTTTGGTATCATTGAATCAATCTATCAGGCTTTCTCAAAAACGATTACGTATATTTTCCTCTATGAAAAATATGAAAAAGAAAAAGATCATCGTGTACGATCCGTATCTTGATACGCTTGGTGGAGGAGAGCGACATATTCTTTCAATCGCTAAAGTGTTTGATCAGTGCGGATATCACGTTGACGTGATATGGAATGATGCTTCAATAAGCGATCGTTTAAAAAAACAGTTTGATATGGATTTTTCACATCTGTCGATCGTTCATTCATTTTTTGAAGGTAACATAGTGAGTAAGTTTTTAGAGACTAAGAAATACGAGCACTTTTTTTATGTGACAGACGGGAGTTATCTCTTTTCAGGCGCTTCGCACAATCATGTTTTTTGCATGTATCCGAAAAAAGAATTATATAAAGCAACATGGATCAATCATATGAAATGGAGCAACTTCGATTTTATATGTAATTCACATTTCACCAAGTCGTTTGTAGATAAATGGACGGGAAAAGAAAGCAGCGTCATATATCCCTATATAGATTTTAGATATTTTCATAAAAACCACACAGGAACCAATAAACAAAACATAATTCTTTCAGTTGGTAGATTTTTCAGACATCTTCATACGAAAAGACAAGATATTCTGATAAAAGCGTTCAATAAATTACAACGGGAAAATAATATGTTCAAAGATTTTAAACTCTATCTCATTGGCGGGTTGAAAGAAGAAGATAAAAAGTACTTTGATGAGCTGGTACTTCTTGCTCGCGACAATGATAATATCATCTTTCTTCCCAATGCTTCACAAACTACTGTGATTGAGTATTACCGCAAGGCGTTGTTTTTTTGGCATGCGGCAGGGTATGATATAAATGAGAAGCATAGTCCGGAGCTCGTAGAGCATCTGGGTATTTCTCCTCTTGAGGCAATGGCATCAGGGTGTATTATTTTTTGTCCCAAAAAAGGCGAGCTTGCTACATTGATCAAAAATGGCAAAAATGGGTTTGTATACAACATGATGGATGAACTTGTTCAAAAAACGATCGATACATACAATATAAGAAACACTCTGACGGAAATAGCCAATCAGGCACAACTATTTATAAGCGAGCATTTTTCTTATGAAGATTTCAAAAAAAGAGTTATTACCCATTTTCATTTGATCTGAAAATTACTATGGAGCTTTCAGTCGTGATACCGGTATATAAAAATAGGGAGCTTTTTTTAAAGAATCTGGCACATAATTATCCTTTTCTGCAAAAACACGAGGTCATCATCATTGATGATGCGTATGATCCTAAACTTGAAAAGATTATCCACGAGCGCTATCCATCTATCATCTACCTCAAAAACGACGTGAATCTCGGATTTGCAGGTACGGTAAACAAAGGAGTTAAAAAAGCGCAGGGTGAATATATTTTCCTTCTCAATTCAGACGTGAAGCTTTTGGATGCGCATTTTGAAAAAGCTGTTGTTTCTCTGCAAAAAGATAAGCGGCTTTTTGCGGTGAGTTTCATGCAAAAGGAAAAAAATGGCGAACTGGTGGGGAAAAATACTATTTTTTTCAGGCGCGGTTTTTTATTTCACCGTAAGGTAAAAGATACGCGCCCTGATATAAATGGGTGGGCAGAAGGAGGAGCAAGTATTGTAAGGAAGCAGTATTTTGATGAGCTTGATGGTTTTGACACGCTCTATGCGCCCTTCTATTGGGAAGATATTGACCTATCATATCGCGCCTACAAAAGAGGGTGGCGGGTACTGTTTGATCCCGGCATACTGGTTGAACACCATCATGAGTCTACGATTGGCAAATATTTTGATAAAAGACGGGTAAAAACGATTGCTTTTCGAAACCAACTGATTTTCATGTGGAAGAATATCGCAGATGGCGATCTATTTCTCTCTCATCTTTTTTTTCTTCCCTTCCATATGGTATATTGCGCCTCCAAAAAAGAGTGGGAGTTTTTTTTGGGTTTATGGAAAGCTCTTTTTTATATTCCCAGTGTTTGGCAAAAAAGGCGTAGCGGTGTTGATAACAACATGTTTTCCGATCGAGAAGTTTTGCGAATTTTTACCCATACGTCATGAAAAAAGGTGTTTTTTTGTATCTCTTACTATTTGTTGGGATTGCACTATTTCTCCATATATTCAAAGCATCAGAAGTACCTGCATGTGTTAATGCGGATGAGGCTGCTTTTGGGTATAATGCATACTCACTGCTCAAAACTGGAAAAGATGAATATGGTATTTTTTTGCCTCTGCGTCTGAAGTCATTTGGTGATTATAAACTACCCCTCTACTCATATCTTTCAGTTCCCTTTATTGGGCTGTTTGGTTTAAGCGCCATGTCAGCGAGAATGCTTGCAAATATTTTTGGAGTATTGTTCCCGATTGTTATATTTCTATTAGCCCATCAGTTTTTCAAGGACAAAAAAATTGCATTGGTTGCTGCTTTTGCCGCCAGTGTTTCTCCATGGCTTCAAATTACTGCTCGTCATGCTCATGAGGCGATCCTCGTAGTATTCATTTTGAGCATTACTGTCATTTTTCTCATAAGATTTCTCGCGTCGTTTTCTTTTTTTGATTTTTTTTGCTTTTCTCTGATGCAGGGTGTGGGTCTTTTTACCTACCATAGCACAAAGATATTCTCCTTCTTCTTTTTGATATATGTACTATATATTCTTCTCAAAAAAAGGAAGGAAGTGCAGGGTAGCCGCATGCTTTTTTTTGTTGTCCTCTTTCTTCCAATTATTTTTTTCCTTTATTCAGAATTTCAAAGTCCGCCAACAAGAGTACAAAATCTTATTTTTTTTCGAGATACTGGTTTTAATCTCAAAATCTATGAACTAAGAAACGAGCATAACATCCAGATATTTCACAATAAACTCACGCAGGGTTTTTTCGATCTTTCAAAACAATATTTTACCTATTTTTCTCCACAATTTCTCTTTATAAGTGGGGATGCAAATCCTCGTTTTGGATACCCGGGTATTTCACCGATAAGTCTCGTGGAGTATATTTTTTTCCTCATTGGGTTATATTATCTGTTTAAAAGGAAAGAAAAATACCGTTTTCTCATAATTCTCCTACTTTTTGTTTCGCCGCTTCCCGCTTCTTTGGCTTGGCAGGAGTACTCGTTAACCCGCTCATTTTTCTTAGTCGTTCCCATCCTTCTTGTTGCTTCATATGGGTTTATTCATCTGGCAAGAAATGTGGGACACAGGAGAGTTTTTTTCATGGTAGTTGCTAGTGTTTTCTTGATTTTTATTGCGCAAACGTGGGATTATTATTTTTTTCATTATTACAAACGCGCCCTCGTAAAAAGATCATGGCAGTGTGGATATAAAGAACTTGCAAATTATGTTAAGGAAAATTATACCAATTTTGACGAATTCATTATCACTTCTCGTCACGGTCAGCCGTATATAGAGTTATTATTTTATTTAAGATATGATCCGACACAATACCAGAAACAGGCGCGGCTTTCTCCCCCTGATGAGTATGGGTTTGGGCAGGTTGAAAGTTTTGACAAATTTAACTTCAACTTCAATCTTGACCTTACCAAGAAGGGTATTTCATATATCGGGTATCCAGAACATTTTGAGGATAGAAAAGACATTGATATGGACAAAATTAAAAAAATATACGCAGATGGCGAGGAAATTTTCTGGATTTATGAGAATTTATAGGGCAAGAAGAAGTATGAGATTATAAAAAGCATGTACGAAGATAGGAACGATGAGACTTCGCCGGTAAAGGAAAATAAATGAGTTTGCAAAACTCAATATAAGATCGGTGATGATAAAAAGAACGATAAGATTTCCCGTGAGATTGAGATTGGTGAAGAGAATAGGGATCTGAATGATCAAAAATAATATGCTTGCTACAAAAGTCGAGGTTATAATATTGTGGGATTCGCCGTAAAGTCTTTTGAGAATGAAACCTCGCGCGAGGATTTCTTCTGAAAAAGCAGTAGCAAATACAAAAGGAAATTGCGCAAAAGCATATAAGATAGTTTTTGTATTGACAGCAAGTTCTTCTTGTTGTGCTAGTTTTGCCACAATCACTACAAATAACAGAGAGATACCGATAAAGATGGCGTAGTAGAACTCCCGTATGCTGTTTTCCTTTCTTAAAGCGATTTTTGAAAAAAAGTTGCCTTTTTCAACTTTTCTTATAAAAAGATAGACGGGAAGAATAAATATAAGTGGTTTTGCTATAAACTCATCAAACCATTCAGGTAGGGCTAATTTTGCACGATATATACTCCATAAAATCAAAATTACTGCCCACACATTAAGCACTTTTTGAGTGTATGAGACGGTTTTCATGTTCGTGACTTTTTTTTCCAAATGACGTAATTATACATATAATACGAATACGGTATGATAATAGCAATAATAATGATCGTTTTATAAATATACCACAAATATGCGGGAAAAATGACGGTTGCAAAATGAAGAAGTATTGCTTGGATGATAATTGATCCAACCGCAACAAGGTTAAAATGAGAAAATTTCTTGATATAGGATAAGAATGCATGCGTAACTTTTTTATGGGAGAAACTCCAAAAATTATTACAGAAAAAGTTTGATATAATTGCAACTTCAGAGCTTATCACTGTGCTTATCCAAATAGACAGTTTTATTTTTTCTATGAATAAAAAAGAGAGAGTAAAATCGATGAGGAATCCGATGGTTCCTACGATAACGAATTTGATGAAAGATGAGTGCAAGAAAACATACCACAAAGTGGTTATGATGTATTGCATCGATTTTATCTTTGATACTCCTTTTTTCCTATCTTTAAAATGTATCGGAATTTCTGCAATGCGAAGACCTCTTTTATGTGCACGATCAAGGAGAGCGACTTGAAAGACATACCCATTATAATTTTCCATTTCTCCTAGGATTTCCTTTATATACCACGTTCTGATGGCTCTATATCCTGATGTCCAGTCGCGAATATTTCTCACCATAAATCCAAAACGAATGATCAGGTTCCCTATAATCGAAAAGAGTTTTCGATGTAAACCCCAGTTTTTAGGAATTGATCCTCCTTTCATATACCGTGATCCGATGACAAAATCTACTCCTTCTTCTATTTTTTTCAGAAAGCCCGGAATTTGGGAGGGATTATGGGACCAATCAGCATCCATTTCAAAAACGACCGATGGATTTTGTGCTTCCAAAGCATATGAGAAGCCTCTTAAGTATGCATTTCCTAGTCCTTCTTTTTTTCCGTAGATGATATGTAAATCAGCGTAGCGAGCTTGGAGTTTGCGCACCTCCTTACCCGTTTCATCCGGTGATTTATCGTCAACGACAATGATTGAGATATGCCAATTAGGGGAGGAAGTAGCAGCGTCAAAAATTGCAGGAATGAGTGTTTTGATATTTTCCTTTTCATTGTACGTAGGAAGAATAACAACAACTTTTTTCATGAGATGAGCGATTTAAAATAGGTGATAGTTAATGTCAGTCCCGTTTCAAGGTCAACGTGAGGAGACCAGAAAAGAAGACGTTGTGCTCTGGTGATGTCTGGTTTCCTTTTTTGAGGATCGTCAGTGCGTTTTTCTTTGTATACGATAGCTGAATGTGAATGGGTTAATTTCTTGATAAGCAGCGCAATATCGATAATCTTCTTTTCTGTTGGGTTTCCTAAATTCATGATCACCCCGTTCTCATCTATGTTTCCTGCACGATATAATCCCTCCACAAGATCTGATACAAAACAAAATGAACGAGTTTGATGACCATCTCCGTAGATCGTTATTTCACCGCTCTTGAGTGCTTGTGTGATGAAGTTGGAAATAACTCTCCCATCATCTTTTTCCATACGGGGTCCGTATGTGTTAAAGATTCGAACGATTGTAATATGTTGGTCATATTTTTTACTATAGATCGTACAGAAAGTTTCTCCGCATCTTTTTCCTTCGTCATAACATGCACGTTCCCCAACAGGATTGACGTTTCCCCAGTACTGTTCAACTTGGGGATGGACTAATGGGTCCCCATATACTTCTGATGTAGAGGCATAGATAAAATGGCCGCTTTTTGTATTCTTAAAATACTCCATGAGTCGGTGCGTACCATAGGAGTTTACCAAAAGGGTTTCAAGAGGATAGGTAAAATATTGTTTCGGGGAGGCAGGAGAAGCGAGGTGGTACACTAGATCAAATCGCCGAGCTTCGAGTTTCCCCTCAAGATCCATGGTGATAAGGTCATCCTGCACAAAATGAAAATGCTTGTTCTTTCGTGCTTCCGCAATATTTCTCAAAGAGCCGGTGATAAGATTGTCAATAACCCACACGCAATACTTTTTTCCAAGAAAAGCATCAACCAGGTGGGAGCCTACAAAACCTGCTCCTCCGGTGATTAAGACTCTTTTCATACCTTTACACCTTTTCTCTCCAATAATTCAGAAGATCAGTGAGTGTCTGCTCAAAAGAAATCTGCGGTTTCCATCCTGTCGCTTTCACAAATTTACTATTATCTCCCGACAGAAGCAGGACATCAGATGGTCTCATGCGATTGGGGTCTTTTTGCATCGTTATTTTCACTTTTGATTGCGAAAGAAGGAAGTCAAGCACTTTTTTGATCTTCCACGTTTTACCGGTGCAGATATTGTATACCTCTCCAGGGGTGCATTTTTGTGCTGCTAGATAATAAGCCCGCACCATGTCTCGAACGTCTGTATAATCGCGCTCTGCATCCAAATTACCGACGGAAACTATTGGTTCTCTTTTCCCTTTTTCAATTTCTGCTATTTGTTTGGCAAAAGTGCTTTCGGCAAATACCTCGCCCCTGCGTGGGCCTGTGTGATTAAAACCTCGTGTCCGTATAATTTTCAGGCCGTAGCTTTCGTAATACTGATAACCCAGATAATCCATACCTAGTTTTGACACTCCATAGGGGGAAAGCGGTCGAAGAGCATTAGTCTCTTTTATGGGTGTTTCCTCTGGATACACTTTACCGTATTCTTCAGAGGAGCACGCAATCTGAATGACTGTGGGAAAATGACAGCGCCGCACTGCCTCAAAAAGGTTTGTCGATCCTACCATGTTTACTTCAATGGTGTGTGCGGGAGATGCCCACGAAGATTTGACAAAAGACTGGGCAGCTAAATGGAAAATGTAATCAGGTTTTATCGTTTCTATGACCGTATACAGCGAGTGTGCATCAAGCAAATCTGCCTCATGGAGAAACAATTTCTTTTTAATTGACTGGATGTTGCTTCTTTCAGATCTCCACCTCACCATTCCATGTATGACAAGTCCTTTGTCAAGTAAAAACTCGGCAAGATGACTTCCTGCAAATCCTGTGATACCCGTTATCAATGCTTTTTTTTGTTTTTTCATGGTCTTTTGAAATGTGTAAAAATTTATATATCTTGATACGGCGTTCTTCCCGTAGGAATATAAGTAAAATCACATTGTACCATATTTTTGGGATCATAGAGATTTCTTCCGTCAACCACAATTGACTTCTTCATTGTCTTTTTCACTTTTTGCAAATCTATTTGTTTAAATTCATTCCATTCAGTCAAAATAGCAAGTAAATGTGTATTTTTCACCGCCTCATAGGGATTCTTATAGTACATGAGTTTGTCACCAAAAATTTTTTTTATATTGTCCATTGCTTCAGGATCATACACTTTTACTTCAAAACCACGTTGGAGCAGTTCTGTGATGATAAAAAGCGAGGGAGCCTCTCGCACATCGTCGGTATTTGGTTTAAAGGCGAGACCCCAGATCGTGACGATTTTTCCGGGGCAATTTTTGATGATTTTTGAAAGCATGCGTTCTTTTGCTTGTTTGTTTATCTCTTCAACTTCTCTCAAAAGCGACATATCGATATCCAGTGATTCGCCTGTTTGGATGAGGCTTCTCAAATCTTTCGGGAAACAACTGCCGCCGTATCCAATGCCGGGACTCAAAAACATCCGCCCAATGCGATTGTCAAGGCCAACGCCGTCCAACACTTCAACTACATCGGCTCCTGTTTTTTCACATAAAAAAGATATAAGATTGGCAAAGGAAATTTTCGTAGCCAAAATGGAGTTTGATGCATATTTGATGATCTCTGCCGATTCGAGGTTTACCATGACTCGTTTTCCCTCAATGGGCTTGTGAAGGTCAAGTAGGAAAGATAGAGCTTTTTTTGATGAAGATCCAATCACAATTCGATCAGGATTAAAACTATCTTCAAGAGCTGATCCCTCTCTTAAAAATTCCGGGCATGAGGCAACATCAAATTTTGCATATGAAGGAGCGTTTTTTTTGACAAGTTCATATATCTTTCTATTCGTGCCGATAGGAACAGTGCTTTTGCAGGAGATAACTGTATACTGTTTACCCAAATGGCGGGCAATGTGTTGTGCTGTTTTATTGACGGCAGTCAAGTCAGCTTCACCATCGGTTTTTGCGGGAGTTCCCACTGCGATAAATACTATTTGTGATGTGGGAGTAGCATGCGTATATGAAGTCGTGAAAAAAATTCTCTTCGCTTCAATATTTTTTTTCAGCAGTTCCGCAAGACCTGGCTCGAAAATGATCGGATTACCTTGTTGAAGTTTTTTTATTTTCTCCTCATTTCTTCCGATGACATAGACGGTATTGCCAAGGGACGCAAACACACATGCCGATACCAGCCCCACATAACCATGCCCTATGAATGTTATCGTCATAATGGGTGTATCATATACTAATTTACTTTAAAAGACAATTTTGTTTTTTAATCTCCATTAAACCTTCCTTTAAACTTTTCATCGGGTAAAAAACATTTTTCTTTGATTTCACAATTCCTTTTTTGGGACGTTTTGCTTTACCTTTATAAAACTCATCATATGTCGTTTTTGAGACGAGAGAAGTATCAAGCTCAAAAACTTTAGCTATAGTCATAATTGCATCATAGGCTGATAAACTATCTTTTCCGACAACATGATAGATTTCAGGCGCATAGTTGAGAAAAAGATAGTGTAGTGCATGCGCAATATCGTCAATGAAGGTAAACGTGATTATTTGATCAACGACTCCCTGTATGTGTTTTTTGTCTTTCAAAGCAGCAAGAATTGATCGCACAATATCTTTTTTTGGCTCATAGTATGCTCGATAAGGGTAGCTGAAACGGACAATCATTGCATGATCTTTGACGATTTTCTCTCCTTCATATTTCGTCATGCCATAGTGCGAGATGGGACGGGGAGGAGAATCTTCGGTAAATGGCGCGTTTTCTCCATCAAACACGAAGTCTGTGGAGATGTATATCATTTTTTTTTCACGCGATGAAACTACTTCAAATACATTTTTTGTTCCCGCAACATTAACGCTCCACGCTAGACTTTTTTCTTTTTCCGCAAGGTCTACATTGGTATACGCTGCAAGATGCAGAAATATATCAAAGTCAATTGACTGTAAAGCCTGTTTTACCGAATCTTTTTTCGTTATATCAATGATTTCTTTGGGTAGAGGTATGAACTGTATTTTATCCTCAAGTAGTTCTCTCACTCGTGATCCCACGAGTCCATCAAGACCCGTCGCCGCCACTACCATTTTTTTATTCATAACATATTATATACTGTTTATATACTGTACACAAAAAATTTTGACAATTATGGATGAAAGACAGTCTGTCGGGATCACATCAGTTGAAAGTGCTTTAATTCCTCACGAAGAAGGAAGAAAAGTATATGGCGATGTAGTAGTGTTATCCAGAAAAACAGGCGCGAGAATGGCTTGGTCAGAAGGTCACCAAAAACTGCGCGTTAATACGACTTTATTTCAAAACGAAGACCAGGCGCGCATAGCAACTTTGCGACAGGTGGCTGGTCATTTGGGACTCACCCAAGCAATTCGAAAAGATGCAAGTATCTTGTTACAAACAATTCGTGATTATCCCGAAGCCAGTGAGCCAATCCTTAGATGGCAAGGATTAGCAAGATTGAAAGAAAGTAACCCTGATATCCTTCGTGATCAACCCATTAATTCTCAAAATCAAACGCTTGTTCAAGAATTTCAATGGGCGCTTGATACATACGTACTAACAGGTAGATATCCAGACCACCTTTCAGATGCAGTAACTCAAGCGGTCAAGAAAATCCCAAAGTCCCGAGGTCAAAGTTTAGTTGATTATATCGCCTGTGGTCGTCACTTTCGATTTGACGGGCAAAATTTTGCAACTCATTTGAAACCTCTTATTGATGAACTCGCTGCTACTGATAGACAAACAGGTCAATCTCAAAAGTTTGAATATCGACCATTTCAAACTCAAGATATCAACGACGATAAAGAACCTATTCAGGAGGCAGATATTGCTGTTAGAGTTACTCCTTTTTACGGGGGCTACTATAGAGAACAGGTATGTCGCTACGATCCAAGCACAAGGCAAATTGTTAAGGAATCAGGCATGAAACAATCGTGGGATATTGATGAGGCTCCTGAAGATGAATCGGTGTGGAAAACCAAAAGGACGTATGAAGGGGTTATACAACCAGGACAGGAAGTTCTTGTTAAACTTCCTTATGGAACTCTGCCATTAGTTTCTACGCTCCAGCCAGCTAACTCACTCCACTTTATGAGAGATGATCTTGGTATTGTTTATCTTGACCCCAGAACACAAAGACAAGCAGCATCAGGAAAATTTTCATTCGATTTTGTTCTGACTGAAACACAATCTAATCAACTCAATGTTTCCCCTAGTGATCGTGATCTTATCCCTGTGGGAGGAGCTGTTGATCCACAGACACAGGAGTTCCTTGATGAATTATCTTCTCAAAATTGGATGAATGATGTTCAAAAAGCACGAGAAATTGCTCTCTATGTCCGTAAAAAGTTTCGTTACCCGGAAGATGCTGCAGAAATAGGTCAAATTGATTCCCTGTATTTATCTGTATTCCCACAGGAACTCTGGACTAAAATGACCGAGACAGGGATTGCCCACTGTTACTGGGCAAATATTTTTCGGGATGAACTGTGTAAAAGGATAAGGATTGCTTCCCGTATTGCAACAGGGTCTTATGTAGGGAGTAAAGATCCTCGTTTTGATTTTGCAATTGTTGAGGCTAAAGGAATGGATAAACATGCCTGGGGAGAGGTTTGGGATCCCGATAAGGAAATATGGATACATAAAGGTATGGATGCCACACCTGCAAAAAAACAGGATAAGCAGGAAGAACAGGATAGTGATCAGGAACCTCTTGAAGGGGATTTTGGAGAATCTTTAGTTGGTCAATCTGAATTAAGCCAAGAGGAAATAGAAAAATTGTACCAAGAATTTTCTCAACAAGATCAACAAACAATTCAACCTCCCACTCCGGAAGAATTAGCTGCCAAGCAGTTTGAGCAGGAAAAAGGAATTGCATGGGAGCAGTGGCATCAGCTGGAAACCTGGATTAACGGGGTCAACAGAACTCCAGTTCCTGCGCAGTCCAGTATCAGTCACAGACAAAGTACCATATACGATGAATGGCGACAGTTATTTGATTTACTTTATAAACGCAGGGAAATTCCCCAGCAGGTATATAAAGGTCCTGTGAGACAGAGCGAAGGTGAAATTTTGGATGATTCTGTGACAGCATTTGTCGATATTCGTTCGTACGAGGATGACCCTTTGGGGTACCAGATGTCACACGTAAGACAAAAAGAACGAGTAGAAGTTTCTGTTTTTGAAGATGATTTTATTCTGGATATTTCCGGGTCAATGAGCGGCCTGCCTGCTGATGAACAGCGGAAGATGGTGCTAAGCAGTGAATATAACATTAAAAATCTTAATGAACGACTGGGACTTTCCCGATACAGAGGATGTATGACTACACCTTTGGCAGTTAAATCAAGAGTGGCAGTATTTGGTGATTGGACTTCTGTTGCCCAAGAATCCACAGATTTTATTACTGAAAGAGGTCTTGTTGAGCTTGACGGTGTGTTAAAATCACATAATCAGTCATCAAGAGGTCTTCGTGAATCATTAAAACAATATCGGGAAGCACTGGATCCTGCCACTTTACAAAAGATTAAAAAAGGAGGTTATGCGAAAGTTTTGACTGTTGTTTCAGACGGTGATGTAGACGATCAGGCCGGATGTATCAACGAAATTAAAGAGCTTCGGGCAGCCGGTGTTGTAGTGCAAGGTATAGGATTTGGAAGCGAGGCGCAGGATATTAAAATTGTCTGCCATGATCCGGCAGACCCGGATACAGCAGTTGTAATTGATGACGTGAGGGAAGCCACTCTGGTAAGACATAAATTATTAATGAAACAATTATCAAAACTATAGTGCCAGTAGTTAACAACTATAAAAATCTGGTATAATGATAGAGAGACTTATGGCGGAAGCAACAGATACACTATTGCCCACAAGAACATCGGCTCCTGATTGGTTGATTACTCCATTAGCACGCCAGCGCCTGTCTCCTCTAGTCTGGAAAAGGTTTATTTCCCCTAAAGCCCAGCCTGCTGCTCAAACTGAGTTATCTGAAGCAGAGATCCAAAATAAGTGTTTTGCAGTATTAGGGTACCTGGAAGAATATTACCTTCCCTCTTCTTCTGATATAGCTGAAATAAAAGATGTTGATTTAACCGCCGAGGGTGTACCGGGAAATGGGAGAGAAATTCCCCGTAAAAAAAGCGGACTGGAGGAGCTGGAAACCCAGCTTGACGAGGTTTTACATCTCAAACCAGATGTAGATAAGCTCCAGGGTGGGCAACGTCATAAGCAAATTGAACACAGACTCTCAGCACTGTTGGCAAGTTCCCAAGTAAGAGACAGATTTGAAAAAGAATTCAATGAAGAGTTGCCTCGCTATCACGCAGCTCGTCGATCCCTACGACAGGTCCGGGATATTGACAGAGTTACCAGAAAGCTTAAGAAGGCAATGTATAAAAGATATCTGGAAGATAAGCAACAACACGGGAAGCTGACTCAAAGTTCAGTCGATCAGACCTCTTTTTTCCAGGGTAAATTAGATGAACTGGAACAACAAAAAAAAGGTATTGAAGGCACAGCCTCCCCTGCTACTCTTGGTTATCTTGAAACGCAGAAGTTATTGGAGTATAAAAGACAGCTTCAGGAGAAAGGTTTTGTCATGACTCTCTCCAGAGAACATCTGATTGACCGTATTACCCGTGAGGCACTGGCAGGAAAAAAGATTTTTCTTGTTGGTTCAACCGGTACAGGTAAAACACAATTAGCTTTTTATGCTCTTAACAATCTTACAGGCGGCTATGAGCTTATTAACTGGCATGAAGGCACAACTCCCCGCGACCTTTTCGGGTACAGGGAGTTATGGACTGATGAACTAGGTGGTGTGCAGAGCGGTATGAAACCAGGACCTGTACCCAAAGCATTGGAAAGAGGTGTGGGTGTTATTCATGAGGAATACACCGGGGGTTCAACCAGAACACAACTAGCTGCAAAATTCATGATGGGTGCCCGTGCAGGGGACCGGATCCAGATACCCGGCTTTAACGGACAGGTTTTTGATGTAACCAATAATTTTATTGAAGTTTTTACAGGAAATCCCAAAGATGAAAGGACCAAGCAGCGTGAAGAAATGGATCCTGCAATCCTTCGTGAGTTAACAGGAGTTGAAGTAAGTTATATGCCTGCTTCTGAGATGAATGATATTATCCGGGCAAAGTTAATTTCAGAAAGCGGAGTATTAAAACTGAGCCAGAATGAGGTTAAATATGTTGAACAATTGACTAAAGCTGCAGAAATGATGCAAAGGATTCACAACCGCGACTTTGAAGGTTTTTCGACAAAAATGAGGACTCTTCTTGGCATTGATGCTCAAAGAAACACTGATACAACGTTGAATACCAATTTTCTTGACCCAGGGACGCTCTTTAAACTCTTTGGTGAATGGGAACTGGCTTCTGCCAGAGGACAAAACTTTGCTCATTATATGAGCGATAAACTTCGTGAGTTTGTCACGGATCCCAAAACGATGAGTGTTCCAGAAGAGAGACGAACTCTACAAAAAATCTTTCGTGCTTTTGGTCTAATCACCGACACAACGGCCGATATACAGGTTGAAATTCCTCATCAAGACAAGAGTTATATTCTTCCTTCGGAAATGGCAGGAGAGGTAGCGCTCGGTAATGAAGATCCAATGGGAGATACTGTCGATACAGGAGCAGGAAGGCAAGAGGCCGTGTCGGAAATACAAGTTGCCGAGCAAAGAGCTTGGCAGGATATATTGGGTACTCACGTAGATATTGCGCCGCTCCCTGCTGATGTTACTCCAGAAGTAAAGAGAAAATTAGAAGATCTTGGTATGATTTTACGTTTTATCCCAAAGCTCGATTTACTGCAAAGCAGCTTACGCAATAAAAGCGTTGAGGAGTATTTACAAGAATTAAATGTTCATTACCCCAACTGGAAGCCATATGAGTCATTATCAGATACAGACAAAGCTGACCACACGAAGGTAAGAAACTTGATGAAGTGGTATTGGAAAGAGGTAAAGGCAGACAAAATCAATTTCCCAACCTTGCCGGGACAATGGATGGCTGTTGAAACCCTTGAGAAACCAGCTTTTGGCAACCACTATGCCCAAACCCCTATTACTACCATGCTTGGTTTTTCTGACAGATTCAAAATCACCTGGAATACTGCTCAAGACGGTATACAGAGGATCACCTCTGATGTGCTCTCCACCGTTGGTTTGGTAGGTAGAGCAGATATGCGACTATTAAGAGCTTTAGAATGGAATTTATTGGGTAATCGTGAAGGATGGGGACAGACTAATACCTATGAGTGGGTAGAAGATGAATATCGTGAGTCCGGTGGTTCGCGCCGTCTCCTGGTTGGTCGCTCTGACCTCGGTGGTGCTGGGAACGCCGATTGGGATCGGCCTGGGACCTCGGGCGGTTACATCGGCTTCCGTGTTGCGGTAGTTTTCGGTTCTTAATACTTTGAATCTTTGGTTCTTTTGGTCTCTTTTAAAATTTTAAAAGATGACTATAAATAGAAATAGCATTTACACTTGATTTTTTCCTTATTCTTCTTTATGCTTCACAATAGATTTTGTTAATGCAGATGTGGGTACGCCTACATCTCACGAAATCTCACTTTTTATTTAAAGCCCGAGTTTTGATGGGTACGCCTGTCAAAAGAGAGCAAATAGGAAGATGAAACTACTTGTCCCTTTTTGAAGGCATCAATAAGAAATGATTGAGCCATGTTAAATACAGGAGATAGTCTTTAATGTCTAAAGACCATCTCGGTTCGAATATAAAGATAAGGTGTTTTGGATTAACATTCAGTGGTAACAATGAAGTAGGTCATACTTACTTCAGGAAAGAAAAGGGGCAATACACGCGTGAGTCCGGTGGTTCGAACCGTCTCATGGTTGGTAACTCTGACCTCGGTGGTGCTGGGAACGCCAATTGGAATCAACCTGATAACTCGAACGATAACATCGGTTTCCGTGTTGCGGTAGTATTATTTTCTTTAAGTGGAGGAGGATTTAATCCAACCACCAAGCATCCTGCCTATTTCTTGGAGAGAAGATTCCAGTTCAAGGTATTTTTTATTATCAAGAATTTTTAAATCTTTACACAATCTTATGAATATTTTTGCTAAATCAAGCTTTGTACTTGCCTTTTGCAATACAGGAAATTTTTCAGTTTTAGATAATCCTCCTGCTATTACGATAGTTTCTAAAAAATCCAAAAGCGCATTCTCGCAACGTTGACCAAGGGTATATTTATCTTTTTTGGGAAAATTGACGAGATAACAATAGAAACGTTTATATGTTTCGTATATTTTTTGAAAAATAGGAAAATCAAAAGTTCGGTTATTTGATTGAAAACCATGAGAATTTGGCATACCATCTACTCTCATAGTAGCACGATTGAAGCTGTTTTCCAAGCGTGGGACGAGTTTATAATCGGCAAAAAGAAAAAAACCGATGTTGTAGCTTTTGCAAGATTTTTAGAAGATAACCTATTCGAGTTGCATCAAAACTTGCAAAATAAAACATACGAGCATGGTGGATATAAATCATTTTATATTAGGGATCCGAAAGTCCGCCACATATCAAAAGCTTGTGTGAAAGATAGGGTTGTTCACCATCTCGCAAGCAGATTATTAGAAAAAATATTTGATTCAACATTTTATACTCATTCGTATTCCTGCCGCAGAGAAAAAGGAACTCTTAAAGCCATTGAGGCATTTATCAGATTTTCAAGGAAGGCAAGTAAAAATAATACTTTTCCATTGTTTGCTTTAAAATGCGACATTAAAAAGTTTTTTGCCAATGTTGATCACGAGATACTTATAAAATTACTGAACAAAAGAATTCAGGACGAAGACTTTTTGTGGTTATTAAAAGAAATTGTCAGTAGTTTTAGTTCAGAATTTACAACAGATCTGAAATTTCCCAAGGGTATGCCAATTGGTAATCTCACTTCACAATTATTTGCTAACATTTACCTCGATCCTTTAGATCGCTATATAAAACATGAACTTAAAGTAGAATATTACATTCGTTATGCGGATGATTTTATAATTTTGTCAGAGAGTAGGGAATACCTCGAAGGGTTAATAACAAGTATAAAGGAATTTCTCAATTCTAAATTGACGTTATCATTACATCCACAAAAAATCGAAATAAAGAACTATTATCTGGGCGTAGACTTTTTGGGATATGTAATCTTTCCTCACTTCGTTTTACCCAGAACAAAGACAAAAAGAAGAATATTTAAAAAGATTTACCAAAAAGTTCAACTTTACAAGATGAATAAAATATCTTCTGGGTTATTGAATCAATCGGTTCAATCTTACCTTGGGTATCTTGGTCACGCAAATGCTTATAGGCTTTCTCTCCAATTAAAAAATCAGGTTGTATTCTGGTTAAATGACTAAAAATAAAAATCAAACGCGGGGGTTACGAAGATTGTTATGAAATAATTTTTAGCCTTTAGTTAATCACCCAAAAACTAAAACTTTATCTGATTCCTCGATCATTTTTACCAAATCTTTCATCGTAGACACAGGACAAACTCTATTTTCACCTGTGTGGCGGATTTCTAAACATGTTCCGCAGGCTAGAAGCTGCCCACCTAACTTTTGGAATTTCTCAAGTTTTTTGGAAATATCAAAGTGTTTTGTATCAGGAATGTTCGTAATTTCCACTCCTTCGCTCATCAGAAAAATATGCACAGAATGAGAAGCAGAGAGAGCAGTTATTCCCAAGCGTAAGGTATTCCAAACATGCTCCGGGTTATTAGATTGTAAAATGGTGCCTAGTTTCATAAATCTTTTTTCTTCTCCTCAAATTCTTTTTTATCGATTTGCCCTTTAGCATAGCGTTCTTTGAGAATATCAAGAGGGGTTCTATCCTTTTTTTCCTGCCCCGATCTGGCAAGATAGCGGATAAGAGCAATCACCCCCAGAATAAGAAGAGCCCAAAATAGAAACATTGAAAGCCAACCGAAAATCCCAAAGCCACCCCAACCGTTCATCATGGTTCCAAATCCTTGCCCCATCATAGAATTATCACCTCCCTTCGTCTCGTCAAATCCCGATGGCCATCGGGAGAAGGCGGATCCCATCATCCACATCATCGGCATAAAACCAATTTCGTTTTGAGGAAATTGTGCAGAAGTATCGCAGCCACTGAGCCGTTTACCCATAGAGATGTGCATCTGTTTTTCCCCTTCTTCACCCATCATTTGGATCATCATTTGATTCATTTGTTCATGGGAAGTACCCATCATTTGTCCCATGTAGTATTCACCTAGTGCGCCAAAATCGTCATCGGATAAGTTATCGCAGGAGGCTTGTTTATTCTGAAGTCTTTCCCAGATAGCTTTTCCCTCAATTTCTTCGCGAGCAGTATGATTGTCTTCTTGAGCAAAAACAGGAGCTAGACGAGTGAAAATGAAGAATGAGATTAAAATTGTAAGTAAAGTAATTTTACACATAGAATTGTGTTTACATTCTATCAAATTATTTTATATAGTGCTTGACTTTTGGGGTTCTTTTTTGAGAAAATGAAGATATGGAGATCACACAAATCCTTTTTTCTGCCGCAATAACTATTACCACCATTATCCTAACAGTGGTGGGGATACAGCTCATACTCGTTTTAAAAGATATACGGACATTGGTTGTCAAAATCAATCGCATCGTAAAAGAATTTGAAAAAGTTGGTTTCAACATAGGACATGGATATTCTGAAGTGATGGGTTTTTTCTCGGGTTTAAAAAGTCTTTTTCACATCGTAGATATTTTGGCGAAAAAAAAGCATAAGAAACATGAAAAATGATCTTTATGCAGAGAAAAAACATGAATTTTGGCCGCATTTTCTATTAGGAGCAGTTTTTGGTATTTCAGGATTATTTTTCTTTGGTACTCAAAAAGGAAGAAAAATGCTCAAAAAAGCGCTTGATGCCACAGAAAATCTCGAGTTTTCAGAAGAGGAATTCATGGAGAAAATCGAGGAAACATTCGCAGATGGTAAAGAAAAAATAGAACATTCTCTTAATAAAATAGGGGGGAGTGATACAATACACACAGTGCTTCAAAAAATCAAATCAGTTATTCCGCATAAAGAGTAATAGTTGATTGATCCGCCGTTTCTATTTTCGAGTCAGTAAAATCCCAAAAGGTGTAGCCCGTCCAGGGCCTGCAAGATAGCGACCATTCCAGAGGGCTGTTGATCCGCCGCTGTCGAGATTTAAAGCATTTGTAATTCCCAAAGTCTTCACGACTTTTGCCACTTCAGCTACTGTGGCGGTGCGGACAACCCCAATATATACGGTGTTTCTTGTTGCTCCAATAAAGCTTCTCGATCCTCGTGATGCTCGTTTTGCCTCACCGTCGCCAAAGAATACTATTTCATTATTTAAAACCAAAAGCGGTTGGCTTGCGATGACCGCATCAACTCCTATATCGCGTCCCCACTGCAGAGATTGCGTGACAAAGCGCGCGGAGTTGCCCGAGAAAATCACTGCAGGGACTGTACTGTATACGTTGTTGTCGGAATTGAAATATGTTTTATCCTTATTCATAAGGAGCGTATCAAAAGAATTCTTCTTATCGCTACAATTTGGGTAAGAGGCGGGACAAAAGTAGGGACCGTTAATACCGGCAAAAGCACCACTTCTTTGGGCAAATTCTGCCAGCGATAAAACAGGACAATCGTTTCTACAATCGCCTGCTGATGCGGTGTCGACAATAACTTTGGTTGAGTTAAGATCCGCTACTATGATGTCTATCAGAAAAGTACCGGCATCGGTCTTTACGTTTTGTCTCCTGTATCCGGAAGAAGGAGGAGTGTTGACCACTGCCACGTTTTGTCCAGCGGTTGCTGCCTGCGCCAACTCCTCTTCAATTTTGGTAAGTTCCTGACTTAATTGTTTGAGCACTGCGCTTGCTGCGACATAATTTTGCTGTGAAAGAAATACCAATGCATCAGAAAAAAAATCATCAATTTTTTGTGTTTTTTTTGCCGTAGTTGCTTCTCTTACTTTCAGGAGTTTTTCATACGCTGATACTGTTGTTTTGTACGTGATTTCAATATTTCCAATATCTTCTTGTAATTTTTGATTGATAAGATACTGATCCTGATTTTTGAGGTCGTCTAATTCTTGAGATGTTTGGGTAAGGTTCTTTTTGAGATCGGTAAGCTCTCGGGAGGCATTTCTTTCTTTTGCAGAAAGATTGACAATGTTTCTTTTATATTCATTGGTTTGATTAAAGTAGAGAACGGTTACTGTGATAAGGGTTGCGAGCACGACGACGATACTTACTATTCGCAGAGCTATGTTTTCTTTCAGTATTTCTTTCATGATTTTTTTAACCTCAAACAGGACTTGCACATCTTCCTCGTAATATATTACTATTACAAATAATACTATGCCTGTCAATGACACATTTGCATTTAAGTATGTATATGCAGAAACAGCAGCGAATTATATTCGCGATATGAAAAATGGGGTAGATGACCTTATGAAAGGTAACAGGGACAGTGTAATTATCGATCGTATATATCTTGCAGCACACTCGCTTGCTTCAGAACATATGATCATGGGTTTTGTTCAAACAGGGAGTCTTTGCAAAATGATTGAACATGTTTTTTACAAAATCAAAAGCAATCAGCTCGTTTTTGCGAATACACTTGGGGTAGTCCTACAAGATGCGATTGTGGCCGTGGAGAAATCGTTTACTATGATACGGGAGAGTAATAAGGAGAAAGATGTGAGTTTATACACACAAAAATTAGAACGATTTCTTCATCAAAGTGTCATATGACTAAGATACTCCTTGTAGAGGATGACGTTTTTTTCCAAAAATTTTACACCTCAAAGCTGAAAGAAGAAGGGATGGAAGTTTATACCGCATCCAATGGAGAGGAAGGACTTCAAAAAGCGCGAGAGATCATACCGTCCCTTATCATTCTCGATATCATCATGCCGAAAAAAGATGGATTTGAAATGCTCAAAGACATGTCGCAAGACTCCACGCTCAAAAAAATTCCGGTTATTATTTTTTCAACGCTGGGACAGGAAGAAGATGTAAAAAAGGCAAAACAATTAGGTGCTCTGGATTATGTGGATAAAAGTTCTTTTGATTTCGCAAATCTTAAAGCAAAAATTATGAATATCATAGGACGCTCTACACCTTCTTGAAATATATGGTTATTACCGATGAAAATCTCAAACAGCTTATTACACAGAAGGGGTTAGTCGACGCAAAGAAGCTAGAAGAGCTCGTTCGTCTTGCCCACGAAAATAAGAGTCCTCTTCAAAATGTACTTGTGGAGCAAGATATTATATCAGACGCAAATCTAGGTCTTCTTATTGCTGATTTTTTTAAGCTCCCGTTTGTAATCCTTTCCAAAACGTTCATTTCCGATGAAGTCTTTCATATTATTCCCGAGAGTGTTGCTCGGAAATACAAGGTTATCCCTTTTGCTCGAGATAAAGAAAGTGTCAAAATAGCCATGCAAGATCCATCCGATGGTGAAATACAGCGAGTCATTGCAAAAAAGACAGGATCCAAAGTTATTCCTTATTTCGCCACTGAAAGAGATATTAGCAACGCATTTCGTATATATAAAAAGGATGTACAAAAAACAATTAATGAGCTTATTAATGCACAAGGCATTGGAACAAAATTACACAAAACAAACGAAGCTCCTATTGCGCAGATTGTTGATATCATCATAAATGACGCATATCAGGATAAGGCGTCAGATATACATATTGAGGCTATAGAAGATGCCAGTTTAGTGCGTTTTCGGATAGATGGGGTACTCCACGATACGGTAAGACTCCCAAAAAATATTCATGAGCAAATTATTGCGCGAATAAAAGTACTCTCGAAACTTCGGACAGACGAACATTTGAGTGCGCAGGATGGAAAGATGCGCATAAATGTGACCGATGAGAATCTCGACATTCGTGTTTCCATAATTCCTATCGCCGAAGGAGAAAAGGTTGTGCTGCGACTACTTGCTTCCCAGTCGCGCCGATTTACGCTCATAGATTTAGGCATGGGGGAGAAAGATTTGCGGAAAGTAGAGGGTGTTATGAATAAATCTTTTGGTATGATTTTGGCAACAGGTCCGACAGGATCAGGAAAAACAAGTACCATCTACGCAATTCTCAAAATCTTAAACACCAGAGACAGAAATATTACCACCATAGAGGACCCGGTGGAATATCGCATCCGCGGAGTAAATCAAATTCAAGCCAATCCCAAAACCAACCTTACCTTTGCAAACGGACTTCGGTCAATCCTGCGCCAAGATCCAAACATCATATTTGTTGGAGAAATTAGAGATAATGAAACAGCGGGAATTGCGGTAAATGCTGCTTTGACCGGTCATCTGGTTCTTTCAACACTCCATACAAACAATGCGGCAACTGCTCTTCCTCGGCTTATTGATATGAAAGTTGAGCCGTTTCTTGTTGGTTCCACCGTCAATATCATTATTGCCCAGAGGTTACTGCGCAGGATTTGCGAGATGTGTAATTCTTCATTGACTGTTCATCAAAATGATCTTGTCGGAAAAATTCCGCTGGAAATTATGAAAAAATTATTTGGAAACAAGAGCGAAATACAACTATATAAGGGAAAAGGATGCAAAATTTGCCGTTTTACAGGGTACTCGGAGCGAATAGCAGTTTTTGAAGTGCTTGAGATAACCAACAAAATACGCAAACTCATCACGGAGAAAAATGATGCCGATATGATTGCGCAGGAAGCAAGTACTGAAGGAATGACGACAATGCTTGATGACGGGCTTGAAAAAGTGAAAAAGGGTATTACGACGCTCGAGGAGGTGCTTCGAGTAACGAGAGTTGACGTATAACCATCTATGTTCAAAACTATTACGTTATCATCAAGTGACAAACTGACACTCATCAGCAATTTTGCAACGATGCTTATCGCTGGTATTCCTATTCTTGAAGCTGTAGATGCGTTGCTTATTGATGCAAAAGGTAATCAAAAGAAGATTCTGGAAACCGTGAGAGAAGATTTGATGCAGGGGAAACATGTATATATTTCTTTTTCTAAATTTCCCCATGTTTTTGATAAAGTTACCACCAACATTTTAAAAGCAGCAGAAGAAGGGGGAACGTTTGAAGTGGTTTTAAAAGATCTGCGGGAAAATATCAAAAAAGAGATAGAATTTAACGATAAAATTAGATCAGCGCTTATATATCCGGCACTCATATTCCTTGTCTTTGCGGCTGTTCTTTTAGTCATCCTGGTATTTGTGATACCGCGGATTTTTATCGTATTCAGTCGCTTAAGAATACCTCTTCCTCTTCCCACAAGAATTTTAGTTTTTATCTCGGATATCCTCGTCAAACATCCAATTGTTTCCGGCATATGCACGCTTTTGATCGTTATCTTCCTTTTTTATATGTATGCCAAAAAGAAAAGAATACTTTTTTCTTTCCTTTCTCAACTCCCATTTATCTCTCTTCTGGTAAAGCAAATAGATCTGACACGCTTTACTCGGAGCCTCTTCCTCTTACTGTCATCAGGTGTTCCTATCACGACAGCGCTTGAACTCACTCAAGATGTGGTGGTGAAAAAAGAAATAGCAAAAGCGATTAGTAAATCAAGAGAAATGGTGCTTGGAGGAAAAAGACTTTCAGAAGGTTTTAAAATGCATGGGAGAATTATTCCAAGTATGATGGTTAAAATTACCGAAGCAGGCGAAAAAAGCGGGACTCTCGACAAATCAATGCAAGACGTTTCTTTATATCTTGACTATCAAGTAGCAAAAACACTTCAAACAATTACTACCTTGCTTGAACCTATTATGCTCATTGTGGTCGGGGTTTTGGTGGGAAGTATGATGTTTTCAATTATCGGCCCAATTTATAATTTGATAGGCAATATAGGATCACGATGAAAATCTTAAGAGGTGTTTTTAGGCAATGAGTGATATAAGAAAAAACCAGCAGGGGATAACTTTTCTGGAGCTTATTATTGTGTTGAGTATTATTGGAGTTTTGCTCTCTGTCTCGACGATCAATACTTCAAATCTTTTTGGTAAAACAACATTTGCAACAACCACAGAAACTTTGATTGCCGACATCAAACAACAACAAATCAAGGCAATGGTAGGGGATGCAGAAGGGAGAGGTTCGACATCTGATTATGGAGTAAATTTTGAACAAGGAAGATATACGCTTTTTCATGGCGCAACATACGATCCAATGGAACCTTCAAATATTCGTATTGATTTATCCCCGCAGATGCAATTTTCAGCCATTGGTTTTGCAAATTCATTTGTCACTTTTGGAAAGCTCTCGGGAGAGGTGCAAAACTTTGATCCTGCTTCCAATTTTTTCACACTTGAGTATATGGGAAGTAATGAAAGAAAAACGTTTTATTTTAATCGTTATGGATCGTTGTATGGACTAAACTAATCAAAAGCTATGCAGGTATTGTATCATCGCGGCCAGTCGCTCATTGAGATTATTATTGTTATCGGGATTTCAGCGATTATTCTGCCGGCGCTTTTTGCCGGTTTTATTGCATCACGGGAAGGAAAAGCCCAACAATTTCAAAGGCTTGAAGCGACTGCTTTGACCAAGGAAGCATTTGAGGCAGTCCGAAGCGTGCGGGAAAAAGGCTGGAGCACTTTTGCCATCAATGGAACATTTCATCCGGAGGAATCGGCAGATTTCTCATGGGTTTTGATGACGGGGACAGAGACAATCAATGGATATATCCGTCAGATAGAAATAAGCGATGTGTATCGGGATGCAAGTGGAGCAATTACACTCACTTCAGGGGCGCTTGATCCATCAACCAAACGAGTTCGAGTGATCGTTTCATGGTCCTTGCCATTTGCATCCTCCATTGATCAGGTTACCTATGTTTCTCGTTTTGAAAATCTTTCTTTTATTCAAACGACTGAAGCGGATTTCAATGCTGGGGTGAAAACTGGTGTAGCCGTGACAAATACCGCAGGGGGAGAAGTGATATTGGGAGCAGGAGGTGGGGGAGACTGGTGTCAGCCCGACCCATCTCTGGTGATGTTGGATTTGCCAAAAAATGGTGTGGCAAATGCGCTATCGGCCTATGAGGGCCATGTATTTGCCGCAACAGGAGATAATTCTTCAGGCGTTTCGTTTGCAAACGTGGCGGTGAGCAATACCAATCCTCCCGTACCGACGATTATTGGTACTTTTGACGGATATAAAACAAATGATATTTTTAGTCAATCAAATTATGTATATCTTGCAACAGATAATAATGCAAAAGAAATTGTCATTATTGACGTTTCAACATCGCCATATACAGAGGTTGGGTATTTTGATGCGCCGGGACCTACCGATGCGATCAACGTGACCGTTTCAGGGAATATAGGATATATGGTGCAGGGAAATACATTATGGAATTTTGATCTGACGAGTAAAAATGGATCGCGTCCACTCCTGGACAGCGATGGTTTTACATTGAGTTATCAGGCGGCGTCGGAATCTATAGTGGTTGCAAATGGCAAAGCATATATACCGGTATATGGAAATATTGTTGATCTTCAGATTATAGACGTGAGCAATCCTGCCAATCTTACATTGATACTAAACCTTAATTTAGCAGGAAGAGGGAAGGGGTTAGCCATTAACTCGACTGGAACACGGCTATATATTATCAATCAACAGTATCCAACTGCGGGAGGGCAATTTTATATTCTTGACTTGGCAACATATGGCATACAGGGCATTTATATAATAAATAATATGACTACTCCTCAAGATGTTGCAGTGACCACAGGTAATCGCGTTGTTATTGTTGGAGATGGTGGAGAGAATTATCTGGTGCTTGATATTAGCAATGAATCAAATCCTGTTCATTGTGGAGGAATATCCATTGCGTCAGGTATACGTGGGGTAGATACGGTGCTTGAGATGGATGGAGATGCATATTCATACATCATAACTGGTGACGCTACACAGGAGTTAAGAATTATTGAAGGGGGTCCAGGAGGATTATACACAGACTCGGGTACTTTTGAATCAAGTATTTTTGATTCGGGCTACATGACGGCTTTTAATAGATTTGTGACTATCGAAAACATGCCCCCCGGAACACAGATTCAGTATCAAATGGCTGTTGCTGACCCAAGTGGGGGAGGATGCAGCGGGGCGAATTTTATCTATGTAGGGCCTGACGGGACTTCGACAAGTTTTTTCACTGGTTCCTCGCCCATACCTCTTGATGATGATGGTTCAGGATTTGAAAATCCGGGTCAATGCTTCAGATACAAAGCATATCTTTCCTCAATCGATACGACTTCCTCTCCCATTTTTCACGAAATTACCGTTAACTATTCACCATGAACATACAGTTTGCAACAACGAACAAAGGGACAACAATCGTTGAACTTATTATCTATATGCTTTTTCTCTCTGTTTTTTTTATTATTTTAACCAACATATTTGTTACATCGCTTGAAACTCGTCTTGAGGCAGAGACGACGTCTGCCGTGTCTATAGATGGGCGTTTCATTTTGACTCGTCTCATGTACGACATAGAGAGAAGCGAGGCTATTATTTCTCCAGCACTGGGTTCATCAGACAGTACTATGGCTATAGTACTTTCTGGTGTAGATAACACATACCAGTTGCAGGGTGGGAATCTCGTGATAATAAACAATAATGGGACAAATCAACTAAATAGTGTTAATACTCGTTTAACTAATCTTACATTCAAAAGAATTGGAAACAGTGGAGGCAAGAACACAATACGAGTAAATTTTACTATTGAGAGTGTTACGGTAGTTAAACACGGACCGCGTGTCCAAAATTTCACCATGACGGTGAGTACGCGATGAAAAGAAAAAGTAGACTATTTTTCCAAAAAGGCCAGAGTCTCGTGCTACTTTTAGTTTTTGCAAGCATTACACTTGTTATCACATCAGCTGCAGTCATTCTTATGGTTGTAAATGCTTCAAGCACAACCAAATTGCAAGAAGGAACACGAGCTTTTTACCTGGCCGAGGCAGGAGGAGAAAATGCAATCTTGCGGCTTTTGCGCAATCCTTCTTATACGGGTGAAACAGTAAGTCTTGAGGGGGGAATAGCCGAAATTACCGTTTCGGCAGGGGATCCGAAGACCATTCTTTCAAAGGGAACAAGCGGGAACTTTGTAAGATACATTGAGATTGTGGTAAGTTATAATAATAACATACTAACAATTATTTCGTGGAGGGAGGTGCCGTAGCTATGGTATTTCAAAAGGCAGGAGGGGTATTTTACCTCGATCAAAATAAACTAAGTTTTTATTCGGATAATAAAGTCGCGATACCTTCTTGTGAGTTTCCGCAAGATAGCGTACGCGACTTGGAAATTATTGATATACAAAAATTAAACACGTTGATATCCACTTTTATCCAGGTGAATGCACTCACACCTCTTCATAGTATTATGGTAATTTCAAGAAACGCCGTGTTCGAAAAAGACTTTTCTGTGGAGGAACAAAAGGAAAATATAGTGTCCAGCATACAATATTTCCTTGATGCAATTCCTTTCAAAAATGTGATGAAAAAAATGTTTCGGTTGGAAAAAATAATGAAAGTAATCGGAGTAAACAAGGATTTTTACGAACCAGTGAAAGATATATTGGTGAAACACGGTTTTCCAATAAAATTAATCATTCCTGATTTTGTAGGAGGCGTTTTATTTGCACAAGGAATGACTACTGACGCGGCACGATGGATCCTCAAAAATAGTGACTCGTTTCGTCAGTACAGTCTCCTTGAAGAAGAGGTTATATCTCAAAAAAAAGAAGTGCAAAACAATAATAATAAAAATCCTTCTCTTCAAAAACGTGGGAAACGCCGACTATATCTTTTTGTCGGGGTATTTGCGGTTCTTGTCATCATATTGATCATTATGATCGTACTGTAATAAAAAAAACCTCCCCCAAAAAAGTGGGGGAGGTTTAGTAATGTGCGTTTATCGAGTTACTTCAATGACTTCTCCAAGTTCAGCAGCTGGCGCTCGTATGGTAATTCTATTGTCAGCAGCGCTTCTTTGGACTGTGTAATTTGTATCATAGGTACCTGCAGCACAATTGCTGACTGGTGTGCCATTATTTGTCAATGGGTCAACCGGCAATGCTGCAATGTATTGTGTGACCAATGTTGTACACAGATCAACGCCTGCGGGATTAACAGGATCGTTGGTTATAGTTCGAAGCGTTGCATCAATTCCAGTAGGAAGTGTTCCTTTATTATCTGCCATATATTGATTGATGGCATTGAGTACTGCATTTACATCACTTCTCCTTTTGGTATTATTTGATTGGGAGAATTGACGTGCGGGATTGATGGCAATCAACGTAATTGCTAAAAGAACCGCGAGAATTCCTATCACTACCAACAGTTCGATCAGGGTAAAACCTTTTGATTTTGTTGATTTCATAATGGTTTAAAAAATAGTAAAAATGTAATAACTAATTTTTACAGTAACAAAATAAAAAACCCTTGTCAAGAGGTATTTGCCCATGGTACAATGTTTCATATTATTTATTTCTATCAATATAAAAAATGACACCAGATTTATCCATCAAAGATATTGACGAAGCAGTAATCCATGATGTGTATATACAGGATTACTCAAAAAAAGATACTATTCACGGAGTTGAAATTTTTTCTCTCAAAAATATTATTGGAGAAGAGGGAGATTTTTGCGAATTAGTGCGGCTCGATGAAAAAGGACAGATCTCTCAAATGCCGGGTTTTCAGATTGCGCAAGTCAATAGAACAAAACTTAATCCAAGTTCAATCAAGGCCTGGCATCTTCATTTCAAACAGGATGAACTGTGGCATGTTCCTCCGTCTAGTTTCCTTTTTGCCGGCCTTTGGGATGTCCGAAAATCATCGCCCACAAGGGGCAAAAAAATGCGCATCTTACTTGGTGGAGGATATTCACAGCTCTTGTTTATTCCAAAAGGAGTAGCTCACGGATCATGCAATTTTTCAAAAGAGCCAGTAGAGCTTATGTATTTTGTCAATAAACATTTTAATATTCATGATCCAGACGAGAAAAGAATACGTTGGGATATACTCGGGGCTGATTTTTGGACCCCAATGAAGGATTAAACTCTACAAACAAAGAGGATGAAAGGCATACAGCAACGCCATATCTCTTTCACCGATGTAAAAGAACGCGCACGGCAAGACAAAAGAAATATCATACGGATGATTTCGTATGTGCTTGATGAGGGAATTTTCTTGCATGGGGAGCAAAATTCGCGTCTTGAAGAAAAACTGTGTTCTCTTTTGGGAGGCGGATACATAAAAACTGTTGCATCAGGACATGATGCTCTTCTTCTTGCACTTCAGTCACTTCGTCTTTCCCCACGCGATGAGGTGATGTTTCCCGTCAATAGCTATCCGACTGCTTTTCCTGTGGTGCTTTCTGGTGCTCGTCCAGTCCCGGTTGATGTTGATAAAAACGGTCAAATCAATCCAAAAGAAGTAGAAAAGAAAATAACAAACCGTACGAAGGCTATTATTATAGTTCATCTCTATGGTTTAATTGGTGATATAGAAAAAATACATGCACTTACACGGAAAAACAAACTCGTGCTTATAGAAGATTGTGCTCAATCGCTTGGTGCGCTCTTTAAAGGGCGCACCGTGGGAACGTGGGGAGATATCAGTTGTTTTTCATTTTATCCGACCAAAAATGTAGGTACCATTGGAGATGGAGGAGCTGTTTGGACTCGAAATACAAAATACCACCAGTTTTTCACGCAAGCCCGATCATACGGTGAGGAGATTCGCTACAAGAGTCTTTTCATTTCCGGTCATAGTAGATTACCAGAGACACAGGCAGGAGTGATTTCTTTGTATCTTGCGCGTTTTGGCCGCGAACTTGAAAAAAAGAAAAAAATAGCTTTGATCTATCGTCAAACTTTTAGACGAAAAAAATTATTGTCATATATGACATTTCTTTCTACTTCCGTACCGTCTACTCCTTCATATCATTTGATGGTAGTGCGTGCACAAAAAAGAGATAAGCTTCAAGCGTTTTTAAAAAAATATCACATAGAAAGTTTGATTCACTATCCGTATCCTGTCCATTTAGTCCCTGCATTTTCCCATTTAGGATTTAAAAAGGGAGATTTTCCTTGTGCTGAAGGATTGGCAAAAGAGATTATTAGTCTACCTTTTCACGCTTTCTTGAGGCGGCATGATATAGAATATATCGCAGAGACTATACACATGTTTTATGAGAAAAATTAACAGTATTTCAGTATTTTTTCCGGCCTTCAACGATGCCAAAATTTTGCCGTATTTGATCGTGAAAATGTATAGTATTCTTCCTATTGTCACAAATGAATTTGAAGTCATTATCGTAGATGATGGATCGTGTGATGATACATATGAGGTAGCTTCTCTTCTGTCGCGATATTTTCCATCGCTCAAAGTCATACGCCACGAAAAAAACAAGGGATATGGCGGCGCGCTTCAGTCTGGTTTTTCATCAGCCACGAAAGAATGGGTGTTTTATACTGATGGAGATGGACAATATGATTCATGCGAACTAAAAGAACTGGTGAAAAAAGCGACCTCTCATATAGATGTGGTAAACGGATATAAAGCAGAGCGAAAAGACAGGTGGATACGAAAGATTATTGGAACAGTCTATAATTGGACGGTTCATAAGATGTATAATCTCCCAATTGCTGATATAGATTGTGATTTCAGATTGATACGGAGGTCGCTCCTAAAAGAAATCACGTTGACTGCTTCATCAGGACTTATTTGCGTCGAATTGATTAAAAACTTGGAGAAGAGAGGCGCTCGATTTGCAGAAGTTCCTGTACATCACTATCCCCGCATCTTCGGTCGGTCTGCATTTTTTACCTGGCGCAATGTTTTTTCAACATTTAAAGAACATCTTGATTTTTTCAGAAAGAGTAGGAGTGATAATAGTATAGAATAGTGAGGTGTATGGATACCGTTGTTGATGAGGTAAAAAGAAGAGTGGATATTGTTGATATCATCGGGTCATGTATCACTCTTAAAAAAGCGGGACGGAACTTCAAAGCTTTGTGTCCTTTTCATCAGGAAAAGACTCCTTCGTTTATCATATCGCCCGACCGGCAATCGTGGAGATGTTTTGGCGCGTGTCAAACAGGTGGGGACGTGATCGCGTTTCTGATGAAATGGGAGGCACGACCTTTTTTCGAAATCTTAAGAGAACTTGCCGAGAAAACAGGCGTATCGCTTGAAGGTATGTCGTTTGAAGATAAGGAGTGGAAAAAGAAAGAGCGACTCCTTGCGGCCAACCATCTTGCTCAAGAATTTTATCACTTTTTACTCACGAAACATACGGTTGGAGAAAAAGCACGCCAATATCTAGTACAGCGAAGTGTAAGAGCACAAACCATTGAGACGTTTGGCCTGGGATATGCTCCTTCGTCGTGGAATTCGCTCCACACATTTTTGAAAAAAAAGGGCTTTCGTGATGAGGAAATTGTTGATGCAGGTCTTGTCATCAAAAGTGCGGGCGGGCGATATTATGATCGCTTCAGAAAGAGAGTGATGTTTCCGCTGACTCTAGCCTCGGGAAACATCGTTGGTTTTTCAGGGAGACTGATCGCGCCTACAAAAGAGGCAAAATATGTCAATACTCCAGAGACACCGATATATCATAAGCGCGAAACGCTTTTTGGCATCCATATCGCAAAAGATGCGATCAAAAAAGAGGGGATGGTTGTGGTGGTTGAGGGCGAGTTTGATACGATGAGTTGTTTTCAGATAGGTATTGGCAATGTGGTTGCGGTCAAAGGATCGGCTGTGACGCGTGATCAACTCATGCTTCTGAAGCGGTACACGAATAAAATCATTATATGTTTGGATGCAGATTTTTCGGGAATTGCAACGACGAAAAAAGCGATACTCGATGGAGAAAGTCTTGATTTTGAAATAATGGTTGCGCGATTTGCAAATGGGAAGGATCCAGATGAAGCAATTGCGCATGATAAACAGCTTTTTAAGAAAAGTATTGAGCGCCCCATTGCTATTTATGATTTTGTTATCGAAACTGCGCTTGCAAAATATGGCATTGAAGACGCGTTCTCGAAAAAAAACATTGCAGAGGAAGTTATTCCCTTCCTTGTGCTTATCAGAAATCCCATCGTGAAATCACATTATCTGAAAAAAATGAGCGCTCTTCTTCAGGTGAATGAAAGATCGATAGAAGATTTGATCAGAAAGTCCATTGCAAAACAAAAAACTACCTTGCGGCGTCGGCCCAGCGCACATACAGTACAGCGCAGTAGCATTTCCCGACGCGACATTCTTTCTCGCTATATCCTTCACGCGATCTTTCAGCATAAAGATCCTGATCATATACTAAAAAAGACACTGACTGTTTTAGATGTAGAAGATTTTACACTTCCTTCTCATCGGAAACTCGTCAATCATCTTCTTGATTATTGCAGTCAGGATCATCCGGTCTCATTTTCTGTCAACGCTTTTGCTCATGTCATTCCCAAAGAGCTTGTGCCTGTTTTTGATGAAATAGTCCTTTTTGATATTGCTATCTTTGAAGAAGTAGAGGAAAAAAATTTTGAAAAGCCTCTTCTTGAATTTAAACGAATGTCCCTCAAAAAGAAGATCAGGGACATGATGAAGGAGGAAGGAGCAACCGAAAAAAGCGATGTCAGACTTGAGGATTACCTTCGCAAACTATCACAAGTGGAAAAAAAGCTCTCTCTCATATAGAATATACTCTCATGAGTATCCAAAAAATTCCCAAGAACGTCAAAGAGCTCTTGAGACAAGGCGAGGAAAATGGATTTTTAGTGCTTGATGATATTTTTTTCGTGTATTCTGATCCAGAGCATCATATTAATGAGATAGATGATCTTTTTGACAAAGCAATCAAAAAAAATATTGATATTTTTGAAAATGTTTCAACAGAGGATGAGGATAGTAAAAAGACAGTTGAGGAGCTTGAGAAAGAGCTCAAACAGATTATCACGCTCAAACAAGGCGAGTCTTTGGATCCGATCAAGATGTATCTTCGCGAAATCGGTAGATACCCCTTGCTGACGTTTAAGGAAGAAGTGTCTCTCGCAAAAAGATATGAAAAAGATGATCTGGCAGCTCGTGAGAAACTCATTAAATCGAATCTTCGACTAGTGGTCTCAATTGCCAAAAAATATCTGGGGAGACGGTTGTCTTTCTTGGATCTTATTCAAGAAGGCAACCAGGGACTTATCAAGGGGGTTGAGAAATACGACTGGCGACGGGGGTATAAATTCTCAACCTATGCGACATGGTGGATACGGCAGGCGATCACGCGCGCTATTGCAGATCAGTCGCGTACGATACGCATTCCGGTACACATGGTCGATCATATCAACAGGTACTACAAGACACAGCGACGTCTCACACAAAAATTGGGAAGAGACGCAACGACCAAAGAGATTGCAAAAGAGCTCGGGATTTCGGTCAAAGAAGTTGAAAATTTGATTAAAATATCACAGCACCCCAAGTCTCTTTCAACGCCGGTGGGCGATGATAAAGAAACAACGCTTGAGGAGTTTTTATCCGACCAGAATAAACCGACTCTCTATGATAAAGTATCACGGGAGTTTTTGAAGGATTATCTCAATGATGTGCTTGATACGCTTTCTGATCGCGAGAAAAAAGTGCTTATTATGCGGTTTGGGCTGGATGACGGCAAGCCCAAGACGCTTGAGGCAGTGGGGAGAGAATTTCGCGTCACGAGAGAGCGTATCAGGCAGATTGAGGCAAAAGCAATACGCAAACTTCGCCACCCCACGCGCGCCAAGAAACTGCGCGATTTTCTTGAATAGTACCCGATAGTTCTCTATTTACTATAAGACAATTTTATGGTATAATAGGGTATTATGTTGGAGAGATATGTTGTTCCAGAGCAAGGGAGGGTAGTTGCTCCTTGCGAAAAGGCAATTGAGGGTCTTACCAGATACTTAGATGCGTCTCAAGAAAGTAGGCTGCGAGAGCACCAAAAACCAGTCGCACAATCAGTGCTTGATTCTTTGAAAAAAGGCGATATTGCGGGATATTTAAGTTTGCCTACGGGATTTGGAAAGACCGTTGTCGCAGCAGAACTCATCGGAGCAATGAACTTGAATACCGTTATTCTTTCACCCACTCGTCCTATTCTTCTGCAAACACATCGTGCAATGGAAAATTTTGCTTCTCACGTAGAAGTGGGTAATTATTATACTGCTGAAAAAAATCTAGGACGACAAACATTAAATACTACCTATACGTCTTTTCTCAAACTCATTGAACAGCAAAAAATCGACACAAACAAAATAGAACTTCTTATTTGTGACGAAATACATACTGCTTTAGGTGAGGAAAGGCATACGTTGTTCAAACATATCCCCCAAAACGCAATCAAAATAGGACTTACCGCAACGCCTTATTTCGAACAACTTGCGGGATACAAAGAACGAAATATTATAAAAGGCGACGAACATTGGTTGGGCGTATTTACACGCCTTATCCATGAAATGTCGCTTGAGGAGGCAATAGAAAAAGGCATCTTAACATCATTGGATGTGCATCTTTTCACCACTGATATGGCTGTTGACGCTATTACTATATCTCCAGAAGGGGCGTATGATCAACGACAATTGGAAAAATATCTTAATACAGAGAAACGAAACTATTTGACGATCGGTCTACTTGCAGGTCTTCATAGTCTTTCATCAAACATATCTTTTATTCCTCAACAAGTAGATGAGATGACTTCGATACACGAAAAAATTCGCGGAAAAAGAACGGTGGTGTTTGGTTTATCAATTAATCATGTTGAGCAATTGGCAGACAAACTTCGCAGACTTGGGATATCTGCTCAAGCAGTGCATGGTAAACTTTCTGATAAACAGAGAGAACAAATTTTGCAGTCGCATAAAAATGGAGAGGTGCAAGTTGTGCTCGGTGTTAATATGTTGCAGTTAGGGTGGGATTCGCCGGAGACAGAAGTTGGAATATTTTTAGCTCCCACACAATCCGGCATCGTAGCGACGCAGGAGCTTGGAAGAATTTTGCGGCCATGTGAAGAGACGCAAAAACATAAAAGCATTGCTATTCAATTGGTTGATGATTTCACCCGTTCGACACAAGCGCCTATTCTTATTCCAGATATTTTCGATCCGTATTATGTTCTACGCGGGACACAAATAGGCAGTGTGCAAGAAAAAAGTCAAAGAGGAAAAAATGTAAAAAGCGATGCACGAATACAGTTTTTTGGAGGCAAGATTCATTCAGTGATAGATTCAGTGCAAGCACGGTCGCTTTTGAGAAAACATTTAAAGGGTGGATCAATCATAGAAATTGCAGCTGCAATCAATCACGTTGCTTCGGAAATATATGATAAAAATCCCGGTATCTCTTCTTTCGATTTTTACGAATTAATGGTAAAGGCTTTGCCATATTTTGTGAGAACTGAAACTCAACGTCAAATTCTACAAGCGATGGCAAGCATTGATACAAATGTTTCATCTGCTGGACGTACTGTTTTTTTGCTTTTAAACTTAAAAACTATTATGAACGGAGTTGAAGGATATAAGTCAAAAAATGCGCATGATAATGAAGAAATGCTCCATGAAGCTATTGCTGCAATTCAGAGAAAGTTAACAGAAAAAGCTATGAAAGTGAAAACGAAATATTATAGTCCTCAACAAGTTTTTTATGACGCACGTGCCGCAGCGGCTTCTTATATCGCGAAGGAAGAACAAATGGGCATTGGTATGGTTTTACGCAGTAGGCATAAAACACTTCCATACGAAAAAGTAAGAGATAGGATTGATGTTGTTTTAAAATTGCATCCTTGCGGAATTCCACACGATGAGATCGAATCGCTAACAGAAGAATTAGCGCAGGAGACAGAAATTGGAAGGTCTCTTATAAAAGCATATATTAACAGAAGGAATGCGCAGATAGATCTGACTCTATACGAGCCATATATTGTTCGCAAGCATAATAGGTATGCTATTAGAAGAGAACTTGAGAAATTGATAGAAATGATATTAAGTCCCCGTGACGGACAAATAGTAAAGAGGGTATTTTTCGACGGTGATAGTTTTGAAAAGGTGGGAAAAGAGTTTGGATTAGGAGAAAGAACGATTGCTACTTACATGAAACAATTTTGCTACAAATTAAGAACGAACACATCACCAAACAAAGCAAGAAAAGAACAATTAGATATGATACGAGAAATGTTGAATAAATATTTAAGTGAGTCGTAATATATAATCATTACGTGAAGTTGACTCATTCGCAGAAACAGGCAGTTGTATACAATGATGGACCGCTTCTCATCATCGCCGGAGCAGGAACTGGCAAAACCACCGTACTAGTTGAAAAGATTAAATATCTCATTGCTCACAAACTCGCCCGTCCCGATGAGATTCTGGCGCTTACCTTCACGGAAAAGGCAGTGAACGAAATTGAGGAGCGAGTGGATAAAATACTTCCTTATGGATATTTTCAGACACATATCGCCACATTTCACTCTTTTTGCGACGGTGTTTTGAAAGAAGACGGGATGCATATGGGTCTTTCCCCCGAATATAAGCTTTATACGCAGGCTCAATCAATCATCTATCTTCAAAAAAAACTGTTTTTGTTCAATCTCGACTATTTCCGTCCTCTAGGAAACCCCTATAAATTTATCGAAGGATTGATCCAACATTTTTCGCGCCTTCGAGACGAAGACATTGCGCCGGAAAACTATATGAAATGGGCACGTGCACAGGAAAAAGTCCATAAAGTCGAAAGTCCCGATGTGAAGAAAAACACTGAATTAGCACATGCGTATACGGTATTTCAAGATATTAAATTGAAAGATACTATCATGGATTTTGCAGATCTTATTTTTTATACCGTGAAGCTTTTTCGCGCCCGCCAAAATATCAAAGAGAAGTACAAGGCGCGGTTTAAATATATTCTTGTTGATGAGTTTCAAGACACTAATATTGCTCAATATGAGCTGATTAAGCTCCTCGCCCCGCCTCAAGAACAGCCGAAGCTTTCAGTCATCGGAGATGATAATCAAAGCATCTATAAGTTTCGAGGTGCCTCCGTTTCAAATATTCTTCAGTTCATGAAAGATTACGGCCAAGCAAAACAGATGGTACTCCTTGAGAATTACCGATCAAATCAACACATTCTTGATATTGCCTACCGCGTCATCACGCACAATAATCCCGACACATTGGAAAGCAGACTCAATATTTCAAAAAACCTCAAAAGCATGACAGGTAAGGGAAACGGTGAAAGCGTTTCACTTTTTGTCGCCCCTCATATCACCAAAGAATGCGAATACGTCGCAGAGAAAATCCAGGAATTGATCACAAAAGGATACAAGTATCGCGATATCGCTCTTTTGATGCGTGCCAATAGCCACGCAGATCCTTTTGCTCATACATTTGAGCGACATGGAATTCCTTTTCAATTTTTGGGGCAGGGTATGCTTTTCAAGCAACCAGAAATCAAGGATCTTATTGCATATCTTACTTTTTTGACAGATGTTTCTGATTCAGCGAGTTTTTACCGTGTGATCTCCATGGATATTTTCCACCTTGATGAGAAAGACGTAGCGCGTTTTATCTCATTTGCCAAACGGACAAGTCTCTCACTTTTTGAGGCTATGCACGTGTATCTTTCATTTTTCTACACAGAATACGCACGCAGCGAATTTGAGATCTACCGGAGGGAGCTTTTTATCACACGGCAGGAGACCAAAGAGACAATCAAGAAAATCTATGGCATTGTTGAGCGAGCGCTTTCCCTTTTTTCAAAAGAAACAGTAGGTCAGATTCTCTACTTTTTCCTCGAAGAATCAGGATATTTATCCTATCTTGCATCAGCAAAGACAGCGAAGGACGAGCGAAAAGTGGTCAATATCTCTCGATTTTTCGAGTTTTTAAAAACACGTGAGGTCAGGCAGGAAGACGCATCGGTAGAGGCGGCGGTTGATTTCATCCACATGTGTATGGAGTTTAAAGAGTCCCCCCTCGTGCCTGAACTTGATATAAGCGAGCGCGATGCGGTCAACATTCTTACTGTACATTCTGCAAAGGGTATGGAATTTAAAGTCGTCTTTTTGGTCAATCTGACGCTTGATCGGTTTCCCACACGAGAGCGGCGAGAGCCGATCCCCATTCCCGATGAGCTTATCAAAGAAATACTGCCAGAGGGTGATTATCATCTTGAGGAAGAGCGCAGGCTTTTTTATGTGGGGGTGACGCGCGCCCGGGACAAAGTATATTTTACGTCAAGTCTTAACTACGGCGAGGGCAGGCGGATGCGCAAAGTTTCACCATTTGTCGTTGAGGCAATGGGTGAAGATTTTGTCCAAAGACTTACCCACAGGCAAAAGGAAGAAAAATCACAGCTCTCGATTTTTGATCCCGATCTCATTGGAGCTGATCCCGATTCAATCGGGGTTGATTTTAAGAAACATGAAGAAAAAAAAGACAAAGAGCCTGTTTTTTCTCGTCCCGTTCCGTCGCGGCTTTCCTATTCACAGATTGAGTCGTATAAGACATGTCCCTTACGTTATAAATATCAGTATGTCTTAAAAATCCCTACTTTGCCATCAGCAGCTGCCTCTTTTGGAGACAGTATTCATAGAGCTTTGCAGAAGTTTTATCTGTTTCTCAAAAAAGTCGGCAGAGTAACGCTTGATGATCTTTTTACGTTTTATGAAATGTGTTGGTTGCCATTGGGATATGTTTCCAGGACCCATGAGGAAAAAATGAAAAAAGAGGGAAAGAAGATGTTGCAGAGTTTTTTTATGCGCTATCATACGGATAATCTCTCAATTCTTGATCTTGAAAAACGATTTACCGTGAAGATAGATGAAACTACATTTATCAGTGGGAAAATAGACAGGGTTGATGCGCGAAAAGATGGAGGGCTGGAAATCATTGATTATAAAACTGGAAAAAAACCAACGCTACCTGCCTTGAAAAAAAATCTACAGATGAGTCTCTACGCATTGGCTGTGTCTGATAAAAGTTTTTACGCAAAACCCGTTGATGATATTACGCTGACTTTTCACTTCCTACAAGATGCAGATGTATTCTCAACGAAAAAAAAGCCGGAGGACATTGAAGAAGCAAAGGCAGTGGTAAAAAATACGATTTCGCAGATACAGAAAGGGTTATTTGCGGCAAACGTCGGGCCATGGTGTGATTTTTGTCCGTTTCGAATTAATTGTGAAGCATGGCAATAATGAAAATTTAAAGTCAAAAATTTAAAGTCAAAAATTTTCTTCGTGTTTTATAGACAAAATTATATATAGGATAGAGTAACTTGTTAATTACAAGATCGAAGCTACCGATAAGTTCCGTGTGTATACCACCGAACCCTTCTTTAAATCGAGTAAACCCTGCCCAGGGATTCTTCACATCATATGAAGGTGGGAGTGATCCCCACATATCAAACTTTTTTGCCTCCTGTTGTTTCCCGAAGCGTATTGCCTCCCACATGAGAAGATGTGGCATCATAAGATTGCGTAATTGAACAGAAGATCCTCCGTAGGGATAATACAAGACGCCGTTAAAGATGAAAATCTCATACGCGGCAAGTGGTGTTTTTTCATAAAAAGCAACCAAGATATGTGAGATTGTATTTTTCAAAGTTTCAAAAATGGTCTTGTGATAGGTCGTATTGTGACCAAAATACTTTTGTCTTTTGCATGTTTCAAAATAGAGCTTCGCAAATATTTCAAATCCTTGCGTATTTGTCATTTCTTTCACAATTACACCCTTTTTCTGCGCAAGTTTGATATTGTATCTCGTTTTTGGATGCATATTTTTCAAAAGCTCATCTTCAGATTTAGTGAGATCAAGCAAGAGCGTCCAATTTGGAAATAATGGGTGAGAAGATAAAATACACCCCAGGGGTGGATTTATATTTGCACCTAAGGGATTTCCATTTATTTTTGATTTTCTTACGTAAGGTTCAACTTTGATGAAAATACAGTTTCTTTTCTTTCCTTCATGTTCAAGAAAATGCACGACTTCTTCTGAAGGTGTAGCAGATCGCGGCAAATATCCGATGGTAAAAGGCGTGTGGGGAATCTGGTGAAAAGTGACTTGGTAGACATTAACGAGTGTTTCTTTATGGTATTCGCCGACTCGCATTATTGCAATCCCCATCTTTTTCCGCGCCTCCCCCCACTGCCACGACTGGAGGGGATGAGTGGCTATTTGGTTATAAATATCTTTATCGAAGTTGTCTGGAATAAGTTGTATATGCATACTTCTATCTTACTATTTTTGTCAGAGAATAAGGACTTTAATTATTTAATAAATTGAAGTGGGAGCGTTTGGATTTCAGAGAGAGGAAAAATCTACGCCACCTCTTTTTTTACCTACCGTTGCAGTTATCGCATCTTTCAAAATCTCTATGATCTTACCGGCGAGCCTGTTTCGTCCCTCTTTCCCCAAAAGAAAATAATCGTCAATGTATACCTTGCTGTTTTCAAGATCATGAAGGAGAGTTTCTATTTTTCGTATTTTTTCTTCTGCACTTTCTTTTTTCGCCCGTTTCAATGCGCGAGAGAAACGTTGTATACGATCGCTGTTGTTTCCAATTTTTCGTCGATGATCAGATACAAGACCCACCATAGTTTCATGACATTTATCATCATACTTTACTCCCAAAAGTGAATATACATCTTGCAAAGACTCTATATTTACAGGAGAGCGATTGAGCGATATGAGGTTTTCACCGATAGCATCTATTATTTCCTTCATCGTTTGTCGTGCGTCCTCAATTCCATTTTGTTTATAAGTTTCCGCAACATGCGCTGTAAATAACGTCTCTAAACGAGCCACATCAAAAGAAAGCATATCAGTTACGAAGGGAAGCTTGTTATATATGACATACCTTCCGTTGCCATGATCATCATGGCCGATTAAGGAATTTCGTTGGGCTTGAAGAAAATGTTCTAGTCGATCAACAGGACTGATAGAGAGCCATAATGCACAAGTGAGTGCTGCGAATGAATGCAACAAAACTTTCCGTTCTGTATCGTTTAGATTTTCAAATTCAAGCATTGTGCCAGTGCGAAGGGGCATTCCGGTAAGCGGATGCAGCAACCCCTTTTCTTTAAGGGAGTCCATGAGTGAAACAGATTGTTGCAACATCGAGAAAGTATCTTCTATACTCCTCGTTGGAATTTTATAATAGAAATTTCCACTCGCTTCAGGAAGTGGCGCTACTTCGATAGAACAACATGATTGAGAAGGTAAGTATTTTTTTTGAAGTGTTTCTTGTATGGTTTTTTCCATAGATGATATATCAGGTAGATTGCTTTCTCCGATTGCCATCATTATTGTTTGTGAGGAGGGGCGTATGCGTGAGTCATCTTGACTATTTCGAATATGTGTATGTATTCCTTCTTGCGCAGGCATTGCAAACGTATGCAATAAAAGACCACGAATTTTTTCGTTTTCTTTTGATTCTATACCCATTACACCCATTACTTCTTTCAGAGCTTTTCGATCATGACACTGGTTAACCCATCTGAGAAATACCGTCGGATGACGATAATAAAATCCTCCATCCTCTGTTGGTTGTCCAAAAAGTGCATGGCGTATGTCTTGTTGGATGAGGGCTCCTTTTACAAAACGAGAATTTCCCTCAAGTATTTCCGTAAGGACGATTTCCCCTCTATTCCCGATTGCTTCGTGTATATATTTTCTTATAGTCTTCACCATTTTTTCATGAGCTTTTTCATACGTTTCAGAAGTGAGGAGAGTGCTTACGGCATATAGAGGAAAATCGGGTAGGTCCAATGTTTCTTCATATACTGGATCATCAAGCACTAGGCGAGGCAATAATTTTTTTATTTCTTGTTCATCTTCGGTGGAGAAAGGTTTTGCTGCAAGCCATGGTATTGTGGGTTTTTCTTTTGCTGTAGTATTACCAGAATCCTCGAGAGATTTGGGATATATTGTTTCAAGAACTTCTTGAAAATTATATGAAGGAGGAAGATTAAGTTTCAGGAAAAGAATTCTTTCTTCGGTGTATTGTCCTCTCTGATGGGTTTCTTTTGGATCTACTCCTTGGTCTATATTTTCATTCACCGCACTGTGGACGAGACGTTTCTCGATAGGAGAAAGAGCAGGCACTTCTTTTATTATTTTGATATGCGGTTGGGTAGTGGGTGGTGGTAATTCTTTCCGATTCATATGTTTATAACTAATTTGGAGGTGTATTGTAACGCATCCTCTACAATATTTCAAGGTCAATAGAGAATCTTTTTTTTGTTAGAATAGATGCAATGTCATTGTTTATTTGCGCTTCGTGTGGATATGGTTCAGCTTCGTGGTATGGTAAATGTCCCTCCTGTGGAGAGTGGAATATGATGCGTGAACAAAAAGAAATAGGGGTGGGGGAAGAAACGAAAAAAGCAACAATTATCTCTCTTTCGAAGGTTACAAGCCGTACGCGTGAGCGCAAAAAAACTCGCTTCTTCGAGTTTGACCGTGTTTTGGGGGGTGGATTTGCTCAAGGATCTGTCGTCCTTTTAAGCGGTGACCCGGGCATTGGAAAATCGACCCTTCTTTTGACATCTTTTTCGGGAATGAAAACTCTTTATGTCTCCGGTGAGGAGTCTGGCGAACAGGTGAAAGAGCGTGCAGAGCGTACGGGGGTTGATCTTGCCCACATCTATTTTTCCGATGACGTGCAAATTGAGGGAATTTTGGAGGCTGCGGGTGAGAAAAAAAATATCTATGACATCATCGTCATTGATTCTATCCAAACGGTGTATTCCAAAAAAATTGAAGCTTCTCCCGGTGCTCCTGCGCAGATTAAAGAAATTGCCGCACAAGTCATTGACTTTGCCAAAAAAAACAATATTTCAGTCATTATGATCGGTCACGTGACAAAAGAAGGAGGTATTGCCGGACCCAAACTACTTGAGCATGTTGTAGATGTTGTTTTGTATTTTGAAGGAGACCGTCAGTCGCAATTTCGGATTTTGCGAGCACATAAAAACCGATTTGGTTCAACAGATGAGGTCGGAATTTTTGAGATGAAGGAAAAAGGATTTGTAGAGGCTTCAGGATCTACCATGTTTTTGGATGAGGAGACAAAAAGAGCTCCGGGCAAAGTACTCGTGGGAGTGGCAGAAGGCAATCGCCCTCTTTTTTTTGAAGTGCAGACGTTGGTGGTTGAAAGTTTCCTGACCATCCCTCGTCGAGTATCATCGGGCATAGACTACAATAAATTACTGTTGCTTCTGGCAGTCGTTCGCAAAAACATGGGGTTACCGCTTGATCGCTACGATATCTATGTCAACGTTGTCGGTGGCATTTCGATCAAATCAACTGCCGCAGATTTGGGAGTTATTGCCTCGGTTATTTCCTCATTCAAAAATATTCCCGCTCCTGAAAAATCGGTGTTTGTCGGTGAGGTGGGGCTTTTGGGAGAGGTACGCAAAGTCATACGTCAGGCAAAAATCATGCGCGATGCAGAGCGTTTTGGTTTCTCGCACATATTTTCATACAAAAATATTTCATTTGTGAAAGAATTGGAGGCTATTTTGACGTCTCGTCATTGATGATGGGAAACATGATGAGATTTTGTATGAGAGGAGGAAGTACCATACACTTCGTATACCGCGACCACCAAAAACAAGAAATAGATCACCAAAAAAAGCCACGAAAATCTAAGTTGCACTGCAAGTTGAGTTCCCGGCCATAATTTGAAAATGGGGCGATGGGGCATGATGAGAAATGTGATATTATTGAGAATAAACGGGAGCGTGATTGCGTGAAAACTAATCTGCAGAACTTTTTTGTAATGAATATGTTGATAGCTCAATTTTGCCGCGATAGAGACAACTAAGGCCAACACAACGAGATAGATCAATGTGCCAATAAAATAAGCAAAGGGTACGATTGAAATCGTGAGAATGAAAAAGAGCAAAACAGCTAAGGGAAAAACGAGAGAAAACCAGTAGAGAAAGAAGTTTTTGAGCGTATTAACTTTCTCTTTATTGATGACATACGTTGTATTTTTTTCAAACGGATAGGTATTAAGGTCTTTTTGAGTTTGCGTGGTGATTCCTTCAGCATGAAGAAGCACAAATGAATCATACTCCTGGATTTTTCCTGCGTTGGCATATTCATCTACAGCAACTATGGGAAATGGAATATTGTGGTAGTTAAACCACGCAATAAAAGGATAATTATAGTTGGTAAACAGTCGTCTATTTTTGATCGTGACCACGAGATCTTGAGGGAAGCTATCAAACATTTGCGTGACGTTTGTTTTGAAGCTCCCAAAACTGCCCTCAAAAAGCCATATTCTTGTAAAAACAATCGTCATGACGATAAATTGAGTGATAAAAACGAGAAAGAAAAAATAGGTGAGAGAAAACCGAAAAGGCGTCCTTTGGATCTTTTTGTAATACTCTCTATGAGGAATCGCAGAATTGGTCAATACATGAAAAAAAGTCTTGATTTTTTTCATACCTAATTTTATAGTAGAACAACGCATATAACTTTGCAAGCGCTTTTTGCATTTGCTTTTTTTATTTGTTTGTACTAGAATATTACATTTGTAAGTCTATATCATTAAAAATTTTTATCCCGATATAAATCGGGATTTATTGACTTTACTTTAAATAACATATGGCACAAGGAGTTTTTCAGCGAACCAAGCCTCATTTAAACATTGGCACCATTGGTCATGTGGATCATGGCAAGACGACGCTTACGTCGGCAATTCATCATGTGTTGGCAAAAAAAGGAATGGCACAAGTCCTCAAATACGAAGAAATTGATAAAGCGCCCGAGGAAAAAGCTCGTGGAGTGACGATCAATCTTCACCACTCTGAATACGAGACCGAGAAGCGGCACTATGCCCATATTGACGCTCCAGGACATGCTGATTATATCAAGAATATGATTACCGGTGCTGCACAAATGGATGGCGCGATACTGGTCGTTTCAGCGCCTGACGGGCCCATGCCCCAAACAAGAGAACACATCCTCCTTGCCGGTCAGGTAAACGTTCCTGCGATTGTTGTTTTCCTGAACAAGGTAGACATGGTATCTGATAAAGAGATTCTTGATCTAGTTGAGATGGAAGTTCGTGATCTTCTCAAAAAGTATAATTTCCCCGGTGATAAAATTCCGGTAATCCGCGGTTCTGCTCTTAAGGCAATTGAAGGAGATGCAGATGCGGTAAAGTCAATCGAAGATCTGATGAAGGCGGTTGATGAATACGTCCCCGATCCAATTCGAGACACTGAAAAACCCTTCTTGATGCCTATTGAGGACATTTTCACCATTCAAGGAAGAGGAACAGTGGTGACGGGAAGAGTGGAGCGAGGAATACTCAAAGTCAATGAGGAAATTGAGATCGTAGGCCTTAAAGAGACCAAAAAGACCGTCATCACCGGTGTTGAAATGTTCAAGAAAAGCCTTGATGAGGCACGTGCAGGAGACAACGTCGGCCTTCTACTTCGAGGAATTGAAAAAACGCAGGTGGAGCGAGGTCAAGTCATTGCCAAACCAGGGTCGGTCACACCTCATACAGAATTTGAGGCAGAAATTTATGTATTGACCAAAGAAGAAGGTGGACGTCACACGCCCTTTTTCACTGGCTACAGACCACAATTTTATATAAGGACTACTGATGTGACTGGTGAGGCAACGCTTCCTTCGGGAGTCGAGATGGTCATGCCAGGAGATAATATCAAAATCACGGGTAAGTTAATTTATCCGGTGGCTCTTGAGGAAGGTGTCAAATTTGCCATCCGTGAGGGAGGTCATACGGTCGGTGCGGGAGTCGTCACGAAAGTCACTAAATAGTTACACAACTGATTTAACTGTTTTTTGCTCTTTTACATATGCCAAAAGGAAGGATACGGATAAAATTGAAGTCATTTGATCATCGTCTCATTGACGAGACGTGTCAAAAATTGGTCGATACTGCCACAAAGACTGGTGCTTCTATCGTGGGGCCCATCCCCCTTCCGACAAAAAAAGAGGCATATGTCGTCAATAAATCAACCTTTATTGACAAAGATAGTCGAGAATACTTTGGTCTCAAAATCCACAAGAGGCTTCTTGATATTATCAATCCCACTAACCAAACGATTGATTCTCTCATGCATCTTGATCTTCCAGCAGGTATTGATGTGGAAATTAAGATGTAACTGTTTTCCTCATCAGAATCTTTTTTATTTCAATGGGAAGAATAATAAGTGTCGTTAGTAAAAACGCAATCACAATATACAAGGGATTAAGAGACTGTGTTTTGAAAATATCTTGCAAGAGCGGTTGATATATAAGAAATGGCTGAATGAGAAACGGAAGAAGTAATGAGCTTAAAAAAACAGGGTGTTTAAGCAAATTAAAATGGCGAATGATGATGCGATGTGAAAGCCACAAATCAAGAAGAATAAATGGCTGAATAAGTGTCAGGGTAGTAAAAGCCATAGTGCGGGCAAATCCCACGCCATCAAACCCCATACCCACAAAGAATGAAATAATTGTCAGTATCCCTCCAAAAAGTCCTATTACGAGGATGTATTTAAAGTCTTTTTTCTGAAGGAGCGCCTCTGCTTTCCTCGGTTTTTGGCGCATGATGTCTTTATCTTTTGGTGAAAACGCGAGGGAAAGTGCAGGTAACCCATCTGTTATGAGATTGATATAGAGTATTTGTAAGGCAGTAATAACGATAGGTAGTTTGAGGCTGACGGTGATAAGAACTGCGATGACTTCAGCGGTATTTGACGTGAGAAGATACTTGATGGCATTTTTAATGTTATTGAAGATATTGCGTCCTTCCTCAATTGCATTGATGAGTGTCGCGAAGTTGTCATCGGTGATAATCATATCAGCTGCTTCTTTTGCCACATCTGTTCCTGTTTTTCCCATTGCAACTCCCACGTCTGCTTGTTTAAGCGCGAGGGCATCGTTGACGCCATCTCCAGTTACTGCAACGACATTGTTTTCCTGCAAAAGCTTGACCAGACGATATTTGTGCTCCGGCGTCGTGCGGGCATATATTTTGACTTTATCGAGAATAGGACGAAGCTCCCGGTCCGAGGAAGCATCTATTTGGGAACCGGTGAGAATATCGTCTCCCTGCGTGATAATTCCTGCTTCAATTCCGATTGCCTCTGCCGTAAGCGTGCTGTCTCCGGTAATCATCACGACACGTATTCCTGCTTTTTTTGCCCTCTCCACAGCTTCTCTTGCCTCATCTCGCACAGGATCTGCTATGCCTGCAAATCCCAAAAATACCTGTTTTGACTGGAGGTTGCGATCTTTCTTTTTATACGAGAATGCAATCGTGCGAAGACCTTTTTTTGCAAATGACTGAAATTCCTTTTCAATAAGTGTTTTTTTCTCTGTATCAAATTCTATTTCTTGTCCTCGCCAGATGATTTTGTCACAGATACCTATAATTGATTCGGGAGCTCCTTTGCTAAAGACATACATCTCATGAGGATTTTTGAGTGAAGAAACAGCAACGCTCATTCGCTTCGTCACTGGGTTAAAAGACATCTCATCGAGGATTGTCCACTCTTTTCGAATTCCAGCAGGTGAGTAATTCATTTTATGGGCAAAAAGAAGCAGTGCTCCCTCGGTTGTGTCGCCCACGACGTCGAATGCTCCATGGTTTACTTTCATGACAATTGAGGCAGTTGAGCAGAGGATTGAATTGAGAAGAAATAAATTGAATGGATGATCTGGAGAGATGGATGAGGGAGTTTTTGCTTCATATACATTTTTATCAATCCATATTTTTCTCACACTCATCTGATTGGTCGTAAGAGTTCCAGTCTTATCTGTTGCAACAAGCGTCACAGCGCCAAGTGTTTCTATGGCGTTTAATTTCCTGATGATGGCCTTTTTTTTGCTCATGCGCTCAACTCCTATCGCAAGGGTGATGGTCATGACTGCAGGAAGCCCCTCGGGTACTGCTGCCACAGCCAGGCTGACGGCAAAGAGAAAACTCTCAAACAACGTCTTTGTTTGTATGAAGGAGAGGAAAAATACCACGATTGACGCGCATATACCAATGATTCCAACTTGTTTTGAAAAGACTTCGAGTTTGCGCTGAAGCGGTGTTTTTTTCTCCTTGATAGTTTTGAGTGTTTGCGCAATTTCTCCAAAACGCGTATGCATGCCTATTTTTGTTACTCGTGCGTATGCTCTTCCTTTTGCAACAACCGTTCCGAGATATAGCAGATTATTGTTTTTGTTTTCGTTTTTTCTCACAGGGAATGATTCTCCGGTGAATGAGGATTCATTGACCTCAAAATGCCTTGCTTTGACCACATGGCAATCTGCGGGGATTTTGGCGCCTTCTTCAACATATATGATATCTCCGGGCACAAGGTATTTGTTATCGATGTTTTGTTCCCTCCCGTCTCGTATGACACGGGTGGTGCTTATCGTGAGGACTTTGAGCGCTTGGATAGCTTTTTCTGCTTTAAATTCTTGATAGACGCCAAAGAAAGCATTAAGAATAACGATGAAAAAAATAAAAAAACTGTCTATTTTTTCGCCAAAAAGAAATGATACAATTCCTGCTCCTATAAGAAGAATGATCAAAAAATTGTCAAATTGACTGAAAAATGCTGTAAAAAGAGTAAAATCCCTTTTCTCTCGTATCTCGTTTAACCCGTGTATTTTGAGAAGTTCTTGGGCGTGTTTTGTCGAAAGCCCTTGTTTCTCAATCTCCCCCGTATCCATTTTGATAGTGTATCGCAACCGCCCCAAAAACACAATGTCAAACTACTCATTGACGCATGCGTGAAGATACTATATAATTGTATTAATGATAAAAGATATTTTTATCACGCAGTTTTTTTGACACAGTTTTTCAGATTGGAAGGAAGCGACAAGCCCCAATCTGGGGCTTTTTTTTGTTCTGTATGAAAGGTTTTATCGTAGGTAAAAAATCGAAATCGGAGGCAGCATTTGATGAAAAAGGAAAACGGATTGTAGTCACTCATATTATCACCCGTCCCTGTAGGGTGATTGATGTGAAGTATCCACAACGTGATGGATACACATCTATCCTTCTTGGATGGGGAGGCACCAAGAAAATTCAAAAATCACGCGCCGGAATTTTGAAAAAAGCGGGCATCAAAGACCCGCTTCGTTTTTTTCGCGAGATACGGCTTGATAAGAAAAATGGAATCTCATTTATTGAGAAAGAAGGAAAACAGGGAATTAAAGTCGGTCAACACGAATTATTTGCCGGATCAGAAATTACTCCTTCTCTTCTTTTTGCAAAAAATGATCCGATCGTTGTGACCGGTGTATCAAAAGGTAAAGGGTTTCAGGGAGTGGTAAGGCGCCATCGTTTCAAAGGAGGCCCACGGACACATGGACAGTCTGACCGTGAGCGCGCACCCGGGTCAATCGGACAAACCACGACCCCTGGACGAGTGTACAAGGGGAAACGAATGGCAGGTAGAATGGGAGGAGATACAGTCACTGTGAAGGGTCTGCGGGTAGTTGAGGCAAAAGATGATGAGTTAGTAGTAGCAGGACTTGTCCCTGGAGCACAGGGGGGAGTTATTACGGTTATTTCACATGAATCCTATTTTTAATATATGTCACCCGCAAAAAAAACACCAAAAGAAGTCACAACAAAAAGTTCTGTAGGTGAAAAAAAGAATGGGCCGGTAAAAAAAGAAGAAGCTGGTATACCGATATATAATACGGTGGGACAGGAGGTCGAGCGTGTAGCATTGCCGAAAAAAATATTTGAAGAAAAGGGGTCAGACAAACTTATTGCACAATACATACGTGTCTATTTAGCTTGTCAGCGACAAGGCACTATCTCGACTAAAACGCGGGGAGAAGTAGCGGGGTCGACACGGAAAATTTACCGCCAAAAGGGTACTGGCCGAGCCAGACACGGTCCTATCAAAGCACCGATTTTCGTCGGCGGAGGAGTAGCACATGGACCCAAACCTCGCGATTTCTCACTCACCATGAACAAAAAACAAAAGAGACGTGTTTTTTTTGCAGTACTTTCCCAAAAATTCAGTGCCGGTGATATTCAGGTTGTTTCGGGATTTTCAGAAATCAAACCGCGCACAAAAGAGACGTGCAAAGTACTTGATCATTTTGCGTCAGGTGAGAAAAAAAGAGTGCTCGTTGTTTTGCCAGAGAAGGGATTTGAGCATATGAGACAGGGAGGACGAAACGTTTCATATGTGGAATTTGCTGATGCTCAAACGGTAAACCCATACGCGATGCTTAAAGCTCGAAAAATACTCCTCGCCAAAGAAAGTTTAGCAGTTCTTGAAAAAAGACACCATGAAAATTAACGAAGTTATTTACAGACCAATCATCACTGAAAGAGCGATGCAAAAAGTAAAAGAATCAGTCTATACATTTGAGGTTCATCCTCATGCGCAAAAAAGACAGATCAAAGAAGCTGTAGAGCTTCTTTTTTCCGTCACGGTTTCGGGCGTTCGCACTGCTATTTGCGAGGGAAAAGTGCGAAAAAAGGGAAGGAAAATGGTCTCCAAAAAACAACCCGATCGAAAAATGGCGTATATAAAAGTTTCAAAAGGAAAGATCAATCTTTTCCCGCAGACGTGAAAAATATGCCTGAAAAAAGACTCATCACCATTTTGAAGAAACATTCAGGAAGAGACCAAAAAGGTCATGTTTCTGTTCGTCATCAAGGAGGCAGACAAAAACGATATTATCGCATGATGGATTTCAAACGCGATAAGCGAGATAATGAAGGAAAAATCATTGGTATCGAATACGATCCCAACAGAACTGCATATATTGCGCTTGTTGCATATAAGGATGGTGAACGACGATATATACTGCATCCAGAAGGTGTGAAAAAGGGCGATGCAATCATATCAAGTGAAAATGCACCAATTCGACCCGGCAATGCGACCGTTTTGAAAAATATTCCCTTGGGTACATTTATTCACAATATAGAACTGTATCCTTCAAAGGGTGGACAGATAGCGAAAAGTGCTGGAAATTACGCAGTGGTTATTGCAAAAGATGACACATATGCGGATATCAGGCTTCCGTCAAAAGAAGTGAGAAAAATTATGCTTGATTGTTGGGTGACCATTGGTCAGATAAGCAACATCGGCCACAAACTCGAGAAAATCGGCAAAGCTGGTCGCGCCCGTCTTATGGGTATACGGCCTACCGTGCGGGGTGTCGCACAAAATCCACGCTCGCATCCTCATGGAGGAGGAGAGGGAAAGACAGGAGAAGGCATGACGCCAAAAACCCCATGGGGGAAGAGCGCGCGAGGCACAAGAACAAGAAAAAGAAACAAATGGAGTAATAAGTTTATCGTAAAGAGGAGAAAATAAAAATAGTATGAGTGAATCACATACACACATTACCGGCGTTCGCATTTCACCCAAGAAACTGCGTTTTCTTATTGTAGAAATAAAAAAGATGGAGCCGGAAGCAGCGCTTGATATGCTTTTATACAGCCCAAAACGCGGTGCAAGAATTTTGTATAAAGCACTGAAATCAGCTTTTTCCAATGCCGCAAGCACTTTAAAAAAGGATGCGCGCATGGTACAATTTAAGACCTTTTCTATTGATGAAGGGCCGAGGCTGAAAAGATACAGAATGGGCGGGAGGGGTACTGCAAAACCCTTCAAGCGGAAAGGGGCGCATATTAACATTGTTTTAGTGCCAAAGGACGAAGGGTCAGAAAAAAAGGAGAAAAAATAATTTTTTAAATAGAACCTATGGGACAAAAAGTACATCCAAAAGGATTGCGACTGGGAATATTAACAACATGGGACTCTCGATGGATTTTTGGGAACAAAAAAGTCTATAAGGAGGCTCTGTTGAATGATATTGCCATACGAACAGGGATAACGAAAAGATTCAGCTTTGCTGATGTTGTTCAAGTTGAGATAGAACGCGCAATCAATAAAATCGGACTTATTATCCATGCAGTCAAACCCGGTATGATTATCGGGCGAGGCGGGAAAGGGCTTGAGGAGATTAAGCGTTTCGCGCAGGATGTTATAGGGAGAAAAACAGTCAAGAAACAGAAAACAAAAATCGATATAAAGATTGAACCAGTGAAAAAACCCTATCTCAACGCTCAATTCGTAGCCCACGATATTGCCGGAAAGCTCGTGAGACAATTACCCCATAGAATAATTATTCATCATTCGATGGACAGGGTGATGGAAGCTGGAGCAAAGGGTGTGAAAATTCAACTGGGAGGAAGGATTGCGGGCGCTGCCATTTCACGCCGCGAAAAGTACTATGAAGGAACTGTCCCAATGTCAACTGTGCGTGAAGACATTGATTTTGCGCGTTTTCCAGCTCTGACACGATCAGGGTATATCGGCGTGAAAGTTTGGATCGCACGTAAAAATTTTTAATTTTTAATTTATACAATGTTGGCACCAAAAAGACAAAAATACAGAAAGGCATTTCGGGGTGTATGGCGCAAAATCGCTATAAAAGGAAATGCTTTAGAATTTGGGGGCATTGGTCTCAAATCAATCGAAGCAGGTTTTATCAAGGATCGACAAATTGAGGCAGCTCGACTTATATTGGCGCGAACGACACGAAAGACAGGAAAATTTTGGATGCGTATTTTTCCCGATAAGCCATATACCAAAAAACCACCCGAGGTAACCATGGGAGCTGGAAAAGGAGAGGTAGCATATTTTGTGAGTGTTGTTTCTCCCGGACGAGTTCTTTTTGAAATTGATGGTGTACCTGAAGTGGAGGCACGTGTCGCGCTCAAAAGTGTTGCAAGCAAGTTGCCCGTCAAGACGAAAATTATCAAAAAACAATAAAATCGTATGACTAAAAAAGACATGCAAGACCTTAAAAGTAAATCGGTAGAAGAGCTAAAAGCAGAGAGTATAGCTTTGCGCACCGAGATTGCAAAGCTCACGATTGAGAGGGGAATAAATCCACAAAAAGACACCAATAGCATCATGAAAAAAAGGAAAAGACTGGCTCGCATTTTAACCATTTTAGGCGAGAAAAGTGAGTGATTTTCAAAAAATACTATGGCCAAGGTACTACAGGGAAAAGTAGTTTCAACAAAAGGGCAAAAAACAGTGGTGGTTGAAGTGGAGAGGGTATTTCAGCATCCACTCTATAAAAAAACGATAAAAAAGCACAAACGGTATAAAGCGCACAACGAAAAATTATCCCTAAAAGAAAATGATGTTGTTGCGATGCGTGAATCACGTCCTCTATCCAAGGATAAACATTTTATTGTCACGCAAAAATTATCATAATCTATGGTGCAACTCAGGTCAGTTTTACAGGTAGCAGACAATACAGGAGCAAAAGAAGCATATGTGATCGGTATGCCCGGTCGGGGAAATAAACGGTATGCGTATATAGGAGATATCATCAACGTGGTAGTGAAAAAGGCAGACCCGTATGCGCAGATTAAAAAAGGAGATAAACTGCCTGCCGTGGTAGTGCGAACAAGAAAAGAAAAGAGGAGAAAAGATGGAAGTTATATACGCTTTGACAATAACGCGTGCGTGATTATACAAGCAAAAGACGTAAAAGATCCTCGTGGCACTCGGGTTTTTGGCCCAATTGCGCGGGAGGTCAAAGAGTTTGGATTTTCCAAGATTGCGAGTCTTGCAACGGAGATTTATTAGTGCGAGATGTTTTTACCAGAGAATATGAAGATTAAAAAAGGAGATAAAATCAGGATCATAACGGGTAAAGATGCCGGAAAAGAAGGAACTGTCGAAAAAACAGACAATAAAAATAAGACAGTATTGGTTTTAGGTCTCAATATGTATAAAAAACATATTAAAAAGAGTGAAAAAATCCCACAAGGCGGGGTGGTTGAGATTCCCCGTCCTCTTGTTGTGTCAAAAGTAGCGCTCGTGTGTCCACATTGCGGCAAGCTCGCACGAGTGAAGTATATCTATGAGGAAAAGAAAAAATGGAGAGTATGTAAGCGCTGTGATCAAAAGATCGCTCATAAAAAATAATTACATCTATGTCATTTAAAGATTTTTACGATAACCAGGTACGGCCAAAACTTGCACAAGAGATGAAGCTTGCAAATATATTGTCTGCGCCGAAAATAGTAAAAATTGTTGTAAATGTAGGAGCGGGAGACGCAACCTCAAACAAAAAAGTTCTCGAAAGCATTGCCTCGGAGCTTGCATTGATCACGGGGCAAAAACCTGTCATTACCCTTGCTCGCAAGTCAATTTCCGCATTTAAAATCAGAAAAGGATTGCCCATAGGTGTAAAAGTGACGCTTCGGGGCAAAAGAATGTACGTGTTTCTTGAGAAATTGATCAAAATCGTACTTCCGCGAATTCGCGATTTCAGAGGTGTAAAAAGGCAAAACTTTGATGGACGGGGAAATCTGAACATCGGCATTGCAGAGCAGACATTATTTGGAGAGATAGAGTATGATACAATACACAAGATCAGGGGGCTTGAAATTACGATCGTTACTAATACACAGAACAACGAACAAGCAGAAAAGCTTTTCAAGGCATTAGGTATGCCCTTTGCCCTGTGAGGGCAAAAAATACTATGGCAAAGAAATCAGATGAAATAAAGAGCCAAAAGAAGCAAAAATATGCAGTAAGGCAAAGAAATCGCTGTGCGCTCTGTGGGAGATCACGAGGATATATGCGAAGGTTTGGTCTGTGTAGAATTTGTTTTAGGGAGAAAGCTCTTGTGGGAGAAATACCAGGAGTGTTAAAAATTTCATGGTAAACATATGGCACGATCTCTGAAAAAAGGTCCGTATATAGACCAAAAATTGTTTGAGAAAGTCAAAAAACAAAAGGCAAGTGGAGAGAAAGTTCCTATCAAAACATGGGCGCGAAATTGTCATATTTCGCCTGAATTTGTTGGGCACACGTTTGCTATCCACAACGGCAGGAAATTTATTGAAATATACGTACAAGAAGCAATGGTAGGCCATCGTCTTGGGGAATTTGCTCCAACTCGGTCGTTTAAGGGGCATGGAAAAGTGACAAAGCGAGTTCTTGAAAAAACATAAAATAATATATGAGTAATACACATATTGATCTTATTGTGAGGATCAAAAACGGATACCAAGCGAGAAACGAAACAGTACATGTGCGCTACAGTACGTTTTCGCAACATATCCTTACGCTTTTGAAAAAAGAAGGATATGTAAAGGATTTTACTGTTTCAAAAGACAAAAAAGAGATAGCTGTTGCGCTTTCTTATAAAGATGGAATGCCTGCGATAACCGGGGTTCAAATAATTTCAACCCCGGGGAGAAGAATCTATCAGGGAGTTTCAGATTTGCCATCAGTGCTTGGAGGTTTGGGTATCGCAATTGTGAGTACTCCCAAGGGAGTATGTACGAATAAAGAGGCTCGTCGTCTGAAAATAGGCGGTGAAGTTTTATATAAAATTTGGTAAGTCATATCTATTAATACCATGTCAAGAATAGGCAATGCACCCATCACTATCGCTGCGGGAGTCTCGGTTCATGCGGGTAAAGATGCCGTAACAGTAGAGGGACCAGAGGGGAAAGTGGTGCTACCGTTTCCTTCTTTTATCAGCATAGAACAAGAGGGAAAAGTCCTCTTTGTAAAAAATTCCTCCTTGACAAGAGAAAGTGCGGCGCTGCAAGGATTGATGCGTGCTTGCATCGCAAATGCGGTGGCTGGCACCGGTAAAAAATGGGAACGGAGACTACGCGTTGTCGGGACAGGATATAAAGTGAAATTACAAGGCGATGATTTGATTTTTACCGTAGGATTTTCCCATCCTGTCGTTTTTAAAAAAGTTGAGGGAGTATCGTTTATCGTAGAAGGGAGTTCAACAGTCGTTGTTAAAGGTGTAGACAAACAGCTCGTTGGTGAAGTAGCATACAAGATAAAGCGCTTGAGAAAGCCTGATCCATATAAAGGAAAAGGAATACGATATGAAGGTGAGCAACTGAAATTGAAGCCAGGCAAAAAAGCAAAAGCTGCAGGGCCTGTAAAATGATTTGATGTATACAATCATCAGAAACATATGCATATAACACGAAACGCACGAATAAGAAAAGCAAGGAAAGTGCGCATGAAGATTCGTCGGATGGGTGATGTATTACGTTTAAGCGTGTTTCGCTCATCCAAATATATATATGCGCAGGTGATAGATGACAAACAGGGGAAGACGTTGGTTGCATGTAGCGACACAACTATGAAATTTCCTGAAAAACTGACAAAAACCGAAAAGGCCAGAAGAGTTGGACGTGAAATAGCTGAAAAGATGAAGAAACTTAAAATTACAAAAGTAGTGTTTGACCGTGGGCCTTATATGTATGAGGGAAGGGTCAAACACGTAGCAGAAGGCGCGCGTGAAGGCGGTATTACATTGTAAATTTGCTATTTATGCAAACATATGGTTGAGGAACGGGATAAAAGAAGAAGACAAAACAGAGGACCAGCTGAAAAAGACAAAATAGGGGAAAAAGTCTTATTGATACGAAGGGTTACCAAGAAAACACCTGGTGGAAACTATATTAGTTTTTCAGCGCTTGTTGCAGTAGGCGACGGGCAGGGAAAAATTGGCGTAGGGCTGGGGAGGGGACTTGAAGTGCCCCAGGCGATCAGAAAAGCAATGTCGCGTGCTCGGAAACACATGATCACGGTTCCAATTTACAAGACAACTCTTCCTCACGATATCAGGGTAAAATATAAGGGAGCATATATTATATTAAAACCTGCACCTCCTGGAGCGGGACTCAAGGTGGGGAGTGTCGTTCGGTCACTTTTAAGCCTTGCAGGAGTTGTCAATGCATCTGGTAAGATTGTGCGGTCTCGCAACCAGATTGCCAATACGTACGCAGTGATGAAAGCTATTAGTATGCTTCGCAAGCGAGAATAAGCATCTATGATTACTTTATCGACATTGCCAAAGATAATAGAAAAAGGAAAAAAACGGGTTGGTCGTGGGCTCGGGAGTGGCCGCGGCGCAAAATCTGGACGAGGTACCACGCGACATCAGCGCGCGCGCGAAAGCATCCCCCTTTTTTTTGAAGGTGGACAAAATAGGCTGGTAAAGAAATTTCCTTTGGTTCGGGGAAAGGGTAAGAATAAATCTGTCTCAAAACTTCGATCTGCACAGCGAAGAGTACGCACGTTGCCTGTCTCAAAGACTCCCTACGAAAAGGCCAAACAAGGAGAAGGCGCTGTTTCAACCACATGAAAAGAATACTGCAAAAAATACGGTCGATTTTCAAAGACCCGATTATCAAGAAAAAAATTATTTTCACGTTTTTTATACTGTTTGTTTTTAGAATATTTGCTTTTCTTCCTGTTCCTGCTGTTGATATAGCGCGTTTGCGTACGCTATTTTCCCAAAATCAGTTTCTTGCACTTCTTGATATTTTCTCAGGAGGGACGCTGATCAATTTTTCTGTAATGGCTCTAGGTTTGGGTCCGTATATCAATGCATCAATCATTATTCAACTCCTTTCCGTGGTGATGCCGCAGCTTGAGGCACTTGCCAAAGAAGGAGAATATGGAAGGGCTAAGATTAATCAATATACCCGTTTTCTCACCGCTCCCATCACTATTTTGCAGGGAATTGGTATGTATGTACTGCTTCGCAATCAAAAAGTGATCGCAAATTTGAGCTTCATAGAGTTTATCGCCTTTATTTTGACAATGCTTGCAGGTACCTATATCTTGATGTGGTTTGGAGAGCTTATTTCCGAGTTTGGTTTGGGTAATGGTATTTCGCTTCTTATTTTTGCAGGAATTGTCGCTCGTATACCTACTGTCTCGATCCAAACAGTGACGACTGTCAATCGCGAGACGTTTTTCAATGTTGGATTATTTTTGATCATGGGTATCGTGGTCGTCACAGCGGTTGTGTTTATCAATGAAGCAGTGAGAAAAATCCCCATATACTATGCCAAACGGATCAAAGGGAACAGAGTATATCAGGGAGCGACTAATTTCCTTCCACTGAAGCTCAATCAGGCAGGTGTCATCCCCATTATTTTTGCGGTTTCATTTGTGCTGTTTCCCCAACTTCTGGGCAATTTTCTTCGCTACGTCAAAAACGATGTCGTGGCGCGCGTGGCGTCCTTTCTGACGGTGGCTTTCAATCCTTCTGGTTTCTTTTACAACTTTTTTTATTTCATATTGGTTGTTGCCTTTACCTATTTTTATACGATCATCGTTTTCAATCCACAAAAAATCGCCGATGAAATCCAAAAACACGGCGGGTTTATTCCGGGTATACGGCCTGGTACGGCGACGAAAATGTATCTTCAGAGTATTTTGTACAAAATCACCACCGTTGGAGCGGTTTTTTTGGGAATTATCGCCGTTTTCCCCTCGCTTGTTTCTCGGGCAACCGGTAGCCAAAATTTGATCATAGGAGGTACGGGAGTTTTGATCGTTGTATCAGTAGTTCTTGAGACGTTTAAGATGCTTGAGGCGCAACTTATGATGAAAAGTTATGATAAACTCACATCATAGGAACATCAAACATACTTAAAAATTAAAAATCCTTAAATATATATGGCAAAAAAGGGAGCACGGGTCAAAATAGGGTTGATTTGCGAGACATGCAAGAGGCAAAACTATGTCACTCAAAAAAACAAACTAAATACGACAGGCGCACTTCGCTTAAAAAAGTATTGTCGAACATGTCGGAAACGCACGGTACATAAAGAAATGAAAAAGTTACACTAAGCACACATTTTTTAACTTATGAAACTTGTTCTTATCGGTATACAAGGAGCGGGAAAATCAACACAGGGCAATCTGTTGTCTCGTCAGTTTGATATCCCCTATTTATCCACAGGACATATTTTCAGGGAGATTGCAAAAGAAAAAACAAACATAGGAAGATATATAAAGGAAACCATAAATGCTGGGATTCTTATTCCCGATGAGAAAACAATTCCTATTGTAAACGAATATCTTTCACGCAGAGAATATCAAAAAGGCTATATTCTTGATGGTTTTCCTCGCACATTGTATCAGGCAAAAGAATTTAAAAACAATGTAGATAAAGTTATTTATCTTGATATTCCTGATAAGGAAGCCCTGTGGAGGCTTGCCTATCGCAATGATTCTCTTCGGGGAGACAATACAGTCGCTGCTATCACGAGGAGAATAGAGCTTTTCCATAAAGTAACCCGTCCGGTCATCAATTATTACAAACGCGAAGGAAAACTCGTCGTCATCAATGGTTTAAAATCCATCAAAGAAGTTAATAGAGAGATACTCAAAAGCTTGGGAAAACAGCTTGTCGAGAATAAAATAAGAGCATGGGAGCTGCGGGAAAAAATCATATTGGCAATTGTAGGTTTGCCAGGTTCAGGAAAAACCGAGGCATCTGCGCATTTTGCGCAAAAAAAACTTCCTATCGTGCAATTTGGGAAAATTGTGAATGATTATATTGATAAACACAAACTAGAGCATATAGAAAATCATCATAAAAGAGCGAGAGAAGATTTTAGGAAAAAATATGGTTTGGAAGCTTTTGCACTGCTGAACAAAGAAAAAATAAAAAAAGCATTTGAAAAAAATTCAATTGTAGTCATTGATGGTATGAGATCATGGGAAGAATATAAGTATTTAAAAAGGGTTTTTCCAAAAGTACGATTGGTAATTATTGGGTTGTATGCTGATAAGCATATCCGCTACAGGCGGCTTTCACAACGAGTTGACCGTAATAAGCTCAAAGGAGATGCACGAGATGTCCATGAGCTTATCGGTACCAATATGGGTCCAACAATCGCATATGCTGATTTCATGATTGATAATAACGCAACACTCGCGGAGTTTAAAAATAAATTGGAGTCGGTTTATCGGACCGTCTATTTTTCCTAAAAATACATGAGAGAAAGAAGCGCGGGCACCGTGAAAACTCCGCAGGAGATTGCGATCATGAAACAAGGAGGGAGTATTTTGCGCACGGTGATGGATCAACTGATCCCACTGGTGCGTCCTGGTATCTCAACGCAAGAACTTGATGAGGAAGCTGAACGTCTGATCAGATCGCAGGGCGCACTTTCTTCTTTTAAAGAGGTGGAAAAATATCGGTGGACGACATGTTTGCCGATTGATGAGCAGGTTGTGCATACCCCTCCATCGGATCGAATTTTGAAAAAAGGAGAGTTGTTGACGATTGACATCGGAGTATACTACAAGTCTTATCATACAGACTATGCAACGACTGTATGTGTTGGAGGGTCGGCAGATGAGGACAAAATGAAGTTTCTGCGCACTGGAGCAAAAGCCCTTGAAGTAGCTATCGCTCAAGCTCAAGCAGGCAATCGGATCGGTCATATATCCCGTGCGATTGAAAATGCAGTCTTGGCTGGTGGGTATTTTGTCATTCGTGAGTTGACCGGACACGCAATTGGGAGGAACCTTCATGAAGATCCCCTTATCCCAGGGTATCTTGATGGGAGGGTAGAGGACACCCCATCTCTTACCCCGGGCATGACTATTGCGATAGAGGTAATTTATTCGATGGGCTCCAAACACGTGAAGAGTGAGAAGGGGAATAAATGGTCGCTGGTAACCACCGATGGTAGCTTATCAGCATGCTTTGAAAAGACTGTTGCTATCTCAAAAGACCGCGCCTTTGTATTAACCTAAAGGATGTGGTATACTATATAGTTCATATGAAAGGGGAGGAAATAGTGATTGAAGGACGCGTGGTTGAGAGCCTTCCAAATACTCTTTTTCGAGTAAAACTGGGGAAGGAATACCACGAAAAAATTATTTTGTGTTATCTTTCGGGAAAAATGAGAAAAAATTATATCAAAATTCTCCCCGGAGATGCAGTGAAAATAGAAATGACTAAATATGATATGGAGAAGGGGAGAATTGTATATCGCCTATGAAAGTTCATTCATCTATCAAAAAAATTTGCAGGAAATGTTACATCGTGAGAAGAAGAGGGAAGTTACATGTTCGTTGTAGTAATCCAAAGCATAAACAAAGACAAGGATAAATTTTTCATATGGCACGTATAGTAGGAGTCAATTTACCAGACCAAAAAAGAATAGAGTACGCGCTGACGCTTATTTATGGTATTGGATTTTCGAACGTGAAGAAGATCTTGAAAGAAACACATATAGACCCTCATAAAAAGGTAAAAGAGCTTAAAGAAGAAGAACTCAAAAAAATTCAACAGGTTATGGAGTCTTTATATAAAGTCGAAGGAAATCTCAAAGAAGAGATAACGGACAATATCAAACGTTTAAGAGAAATAGGGACATATAGAGGCATGCGTCACAGCAGAAATTTGCCCGTGAGAGGGCAGCGGACAAAATCCAATGCGCGAACCAAGCGAGGCAAGCGAAAGACAGTCGGGGCACTCAAAAAAGAAGATGCAGCAAAGTTAACACAGCCCACGGCCGCAAAATAACCTATGGCAAACATAAAAAAAATCAAAAAAAGTATTGAAAGAGGCAATATATATATTACCGCGACATTTAATAATACGTTAGTTACTGTTACCGATCAACAAGGTACTCCGTTCGTGTCTCGCAGCTGTGGTATGCATGGATTTTCAGGAACACGCAAATCCACCCCCTATGCAGCAACTGTCACCGTGCAGGCGTCGCTCACTAAAGCAATGCAAGAGCACAACCTGCGAGAAGTCACCGTGTATATAAAAGGAATAGGGCCAGGACGAGAAGCGTCGCTTCGAGCCATTAAGGCATCGGGAATTGAAGTGGAGAAAATCATTGATATTACACCAATTCCGCACAATGGTGTGCGGCCGCCAAAAATTAGAAGAGGATAAACCATATGAGATATACGGGTCCGAAAAACAGATTGGCTCGACGAGAAGGAGTAGATTTGGGACTGAAAACCATGGGTTCTAAATCCCACGCGAGACTTCTCAAGAAACTCGCGGTTATTCCGGGACAACATGGAGCTTCCAGAAAACGAAGTAAAAAAACAGACTATGGTATACAGCTTCGAGAAAAACAAAAGATAAAAAGAATGTATGGAGTTACTGAACGCCAAATGAAGAAATACTTCAAAAAAGCAATGCGCAGACTTGGTAATACTGCTGACTTTTTGGTGCGGTATCTTGAGACGCGGCTCGATGTGGTGGTATATCGGCTCGGATTTGCTCCTACATGTGCTGCCGCTCGCCAGTTGGTATCCCACGGACATATCGGCGTTAACAAAAAGAAAGTGAACATTTCTTCCTATGAGGTATCGGTGGGGGATGAGATTAGTTTTGTGCGCGAAACTTCGGCACAAATTCCTTATATTATCCAATCTATCGAACGAAAAGATTATATTCTTCCCGATTATCTCAAAAAAACAAATAAAACAGGGACATTAGTTTCGTATCCCACAAAAGAACATATGCAGAATACTGTTAATTTACAGCTTGTTATTGAAGCGCTTTCACGATAATATTTTTTAAAAGTTTATCCGAATGATTTCGGAGTAAAAAAATACTATGAACAAACCGCAATTTATTACCGAGCGTCTCAATGAATCGTCCTCACACGGTACTTTTGTTATCAGTCCACTTCCTGCTGGATTTGGATCAACCATCGGCAATGGCCTGCGCAGGACGCTTCTTTCTTCAATTGGTGGGGCTGCAGTAACGTATGTCAAGATCAATGATGTTGTGCACCCCTTTTCTATCATAAAGGGAGTGAAAGAGTCGGTTCTTGATATTATCCTGAATATCAAGCTTCTGCGGTTTAAGACCGTTGGTGAGGGGCCTTTTGAGATGTCTATCTCGAAAAAGGGAATACAAAGAGTGACGGGAGCTGATTTTAAAAAGGGAGATATTGAAGTGGTGAACAAAAATCAACATATTACAGAGATTACTGCGGACAAAACGAAGCTAGAGATTACGCTTATCATCGAAAAAGGAACAGGATATTCGCAGGCAGAGGAAAAGGAGAAAAAAGAGTTCGGCATGCTTGCACTTGATTCAGTCTTTTCTCCCGTGAGTAAGGTGAATTATTCAGTGGAGCCGGTGCGGGTGGGAAGAAAGACCAATTTTGATAAATTTATTGTTGATATTTGGACAGATGGGACGATTACTCCCCATAATTGCTTAAAGGAGGCCGCAGGTATTTTATCAGAGTATTTTGGATATATCCTGTCGGGCAAGGATGTGAAAGAAGTCGAGGAGGAGAAAAAAACCGAAGAAACTGTCGGTGGTCGATCAGTGGATAAAAAAGTGTATCAAACAATCATCGACGAACTTGATTTGCCCACACGAGTCATCAATGCACTCCTTCGGGAGAAAATAGAGACGGTTGAAGATTTGATCAAGCGAGGGAAAAACGGATTGGTAGGGCTTAAAGGACTGGGAGAGAAATCGCTTGATCTTGTCGAGAAAGAGCTTGAGAAATTAGGTATTCCTTTTTAACGTGTGAAGATATGAGACATCACGTAAAGAAGATAAAATTGAAAAAAGGCGTTGATGCAAAACATGGGGCAGTGCGCAAACTCATCAGTAATTTTGTGAGATATGGGAGTATCGAAACTACCCTGTCCAAAGCAAAAATCCTGAAAAGTCTGATTGACCGGCTCGTGGTGAAGGCAACAGAAAAAAGTGAGGCAGCCAAAAATGTAATCATGTGGTATATCGCAGAGAAAGAGCTTGTCGCAAAAATGTTTGATGTGGTAGGCACGAGCGCAGGAGAAAAAAAAGGCGGTTTTGTGTCATTGTCAAGGACACGAATTCGCGTAGGAGACGGAGCCGTCCTCGCAAAACTCACCTGGACGATTCCAGTAGTTGAGGAAAAAAAGAAAACAGAAAAAAAAGAAGTTTTGGAAAAAGGAAAAGCATCTGAAAAAAAAGATCAGAAAAAAGGGTAAAAATATGGCAACTATTTCAAAAACAACAAAATCGGAAAGCGCAAAAAACATACGCAGAGGGTGGCATCTTTTTGACGCCAAAGGTAAAATACTTGGCCGTTTTGTGAGTGATATCACCAAGTATCTTATCGGAAAACACAAGCCCTCCTATGTTTCATATCTTGATATGGGTGATTATGTCGTTGTGATCAACGCATCAAATGTTCACTTGACGGGCAAAAAGGAAAAATCAAAAGTATATAGTCGATATTCAGGATATCCGGGAGGCTTGAAGCAAGTATCTTTTGCAGAAATGAAAGAAAAAAAACCCGAAGAAATTATTCGTCATGCTGTCATGGGAATGTTGCCGAAAAACAAACTGCGCGACCGCAGAATCACTCGTCTTTTTGTCTTTATTGATGATAAACACCCGTACCATGACAAATTAAAAATAAAAAATTAAAAATAAAAAATTTACTTATGGCACGAAAAGCATCTCTTAAATATTATGAGGCTGTCGGAAGGAGAAAATCTGCGATTGCGCGGGTGAGGTTCTATATCGCGGCGAAGGAAAAAGAAGTGGTAGTCGGTGATAGAAAAATCAAAAAAGGAGAGATTGTCGTGAACAAAAAACCAGCCGCTGAATATTTTCCCGGAAGTGTGGCAAAAAATAAGTATACGGAGCCCTTTTCTATCACCAACACCTCCGATCGTTTCGCTGTTTCAGTACAGGTGAAAGGTGGAGGACGTGAGGGTCAGCTTGATGCCGTCATTCATGGTATTTCTCGTGCTCTTGATGTGGTTGATCGCTCCTCATATCGCCCAGCCTTGAAAAAAGAGGGTTTTCTCACCCGCGATCCCCGCGTGAAAGAGCGCAGAAAAGTCGGCACAGGAGGCAAAGCACGGCGCAAAAAACAATCTCCCAAGCGCTAAATTTCTGCCTTGATTTTCTTTGGAACTTATAGTATAATATTTATCTATGTCTGAATGCTTCAAGTCAACTGCCGAAATGGCACACACATCCAATAAAACTGGGGGTCCTTCAAAAGATCATCAAAGCTTCAAGGCTGTTTCAGCGGTTGATTTCCAAAATGGTTATAGTTCGCGATCTCAAAATTCATCTGATGAACACATTTCTGGGGTGATTACCTTCCATGAAACACACAAAATCACAGGAGGAAGATCGATAACACGTTTCCTCGTCAAGAAGTTTAATCAACTGGTAGGTATATAACTTCAAAAAACTTATTACTCCGCAGTGCCGAGGAGGTAGACGGCTCGCCAGGGGCGGTAATTTGAGAAGAAGGTTTTTTCAAAGATAGTTTCTTCTCCCTGCATGACTTTGTAGTAAAAACTTGCCTTTCCTCCCGGAGCTGACCAATCAACCTGTTTTTTCACGCCTTTTTTGAGCGTAGGATCATCTTGATATGCAGGTGACGGAGGTCCCACCACATCCCAAAGTTTCACATCGGAGATTTCCACACTTCTTCCATCCTTTTTCCCATAAAAAGTAAACAAAAGGCTATTTTTTTTCTGATCGACCGTGGCCTGGATAAGAATAGCAGCGGGAGTATTGTTTTTGAACTTGAAATCAGTTGAAGGAGCAAAAACAGTGGCGTCAAATCCCGGTTTGCTGTCCTGCTCATAATAATGGACGCGATATGCGTGGGCTGATCGGTCGGTGATCGGTAGGCCGCTATTTAAAGCAGCTCGAAAAATAGTCGTTGAGACCTGGCACACACCACCTCCATCTCCTAGCACCGTTCTTCCGCTTTTGATGATATAGGCTGGTTTGTATCCAGTTGCCGCTGAAATGTCGCCGACTGTATCATTGAATGAAAATGTGGTATCTTTCGGGACGATTGCGCCGTGGAGCTTGGATGTTGCGACGATAATGTTGTGTACTCTTCCCGGGATTGATCCGGAAAAATCAGAAATTCCCTCGCCTATTTTTTCCACGATGCCAAAGGTATTGATGGAAGAGAGGCTAACTTCAGGTTCTAGAATTTTTTCTGCAACAGGAATGATAACCATTTTGGTGTCGCTTGTGAGAGTAAATGCTTTTGCGCCCCGCGACTGAATTTGGGTAATATAGTCTTCAACTTTTTTAAGCGTTTCATCGGTACGTATCATAACTCCCTTTTTTTCTTCTTTAAAAGCAGTGACCTTGCCGTTTTCAAGTTGAAAGAGCGCGTTTTCTGCGGGCTTATTGTACTGTTCCTCCAAAAGATCTAAATATTCTTTAATGTTATTTAGATCATAGGATATATACATGGGAAAATAAAATCCGCCAAAGTTGAAAAACGATTTTATTTTTTGATACATGCGAGTTCCCAGAAGAGGTGATCTGCCGATTGAGAAGACGTGATTGATAATTGTTTTCGTATCATAATGGAGGTCGATCATTTTTCCCGAAAATGTTGCTACTGCCTCATCTTTATATTGTAGGGTAACTAACATACTCCCGAGTACATCGTTTTTTTGCGTAAAGTAGCGTTCAAGTTCCTCTGTGGTTTTGCCACCCACATGTATACCTCCTATATACACATGTGGATATATCGCATCTGCAAATTGCTTTTCCCTCTCGAAAAGGTATAAAGCAAAAAAGATCACTCCAATGGCAAAAATGATAAGAGTATAGAAGAGTACATATAGGATGCTCACGTGGAATTTCTTTTTTTTTGGCGCAAGTGGATGAGATGGACGATGAGTGTGATGCGCTAAAGTCTCATGAGGATGTGGCTGGCGATGGTGGTGGTCGTGCGGACGCGTAGAGTGTGTATGTGTCTTTTTCATTCTCAATGTATATGGTACTATTATAAATAAGATGGATACTAGTAATAACGATAAACTACCAGAAGGTCAAAATCAAGCAGGAGCACAGCCGATTTTTGAATCAGTGCCAGTAGATGAAGCATCTGCGCAAAAGTCTGAGGAGGCGCCAGAAAGTATGGGAGAGGAGTATCCAGAGGTTCCCCTTGAGGAGACGGCGCCTGCATACGAGGAAAATAGGATGAGATATTTTTTCGTGGGGCTAGGCGTACTTTTTTTTATCATTATTTTTGTTGTTCTTATCTTTTTTCTGCGCCGCTTCACCGGAAAAAATGATAAAAAGATAACACTTGTGTATTGGGGATTATGGGAGGAGGCGCAGACAATGTCGCCACTTTTTGAAAAGTATAAAAGACGAAATCCCGCAGTCACCATAGAGTATACGAAAATGGATCCTGCAAGCTACAGGGAAAAACTTATTGAAAGGAGTAAAAACGGAAAAGGTCCTGATATTTTTCGCTTCCACAACACATGGCTTCCCATGCTCAAGGAAATTATTGCTCCCCTGCCCCTAAGTATCATGGCCAACGCGACTTTCGAAAAGACGTTTTATCCCGTTATCCAGAAAGACCTCAAAATAGGAGATTTTTACTATGGCTTACCCCTTGAGATAGATGGTCTTGTACTGGTTTATAACGATGATCTTTTCAAGAGAGCGGGTCTTGCGACCCCCCCAAAAACATGGGAAGACGTCGCAAATTACGCTACGCAACTGACAGTCAAAACACAAGAAGGTAGCATCATTACCTCGGGTATTGCTCTCGGGACCGCAACCAATATCGAACATTTCTCCGATATTTTTGGATGGATGTTTGTCCAAAACGGGGGAAGTCTTGCGAGGCTTACTGCTCCTGAGGCGCGAGACGCGCTTGAGGCGTATCGGAAATTTGCCGAAAGTCCCCGCAACGTATGGGATAGCGATATGCCAAATTCTGTGACTGCCTTTATTCAAGGGAAAGTGGCAATGATCATTGTTCCTTCGTGGGAGTTGTCCTTTATTAAGCTTACCAATCCTGATCTTCAAATAAAGGTAGCGGAACTTCCGATTATTCCTGGGGGCAGTAAAGTATCGCTTGCCAATTATTGGGTAGAGGGGGTTTCGAAATTAAGCCGCAACCAGCTTGAGGGGTGGAAATTTTTGAAGTTTTTGGTTGAAAAAGAAAATTTGACGACCTTTTATGAGGAAGCATCCAAGACAAGGCTTTTTGGAGAACCATATTCTCGCGTAGATATGGCGCCTCTTCTTCTTCAGCATGAGTATATTGGACCGGTCATTCAACAGGCTCCATATATGAAAAGCTTGACTGTTGTGTCGCGCACATTTGATAATGGCGCAAATGATGAGATCATCAAATATCTGGAGGATGCAATTTCAGCGACAGTCAATGGCGTGTCATACGAGGAGGCGTTGAATACTGCTCAAAAAGGTGTTGAACAAGTCTTTCAAAAATATACAATAGAGTAGACTATTTTTGTATGAAAAAATACATTTTCGGACTGACCATGAGGGAGAAAGATGGTATAGGATTTTTGCTTGAGGTTTCGGAGCCAAAACACGTTTTCGTCATCGACCGGAAACCTTTTTCTTTCTCAAATGGGTGGGAAGGACTCGTTGAAGATGTTGATGAAATACTTTTTCAACTGGAAAGAGACGGGAATTGTAAAGTAGATGAAATGATACTATTTCTCTATTCCTTCTTCATTGACCAAGAAAAAAACGAAATCAAAAAACAATACCTTGAAAAAATAAAAAATATCGTAAAAGAGTTAGAGCTTAAAGCATTGGGATATATTGATCATCATGAGGCTATCGCCATGTATCTTGCCTATCATGAAAAAACACCTCTCACTGCGCTTATCGTTGAAGTTGAGGGTATGCATCTTTCCGTATTCACCTACAAAGCAGGGGAGCTGATATTTTCCCGTACCGTTGATGTTGTACACAGTCTCATATGGGATTTGGAAACCATTCTCGATGAGATGAAAAAAAAGCATCTTCTCCCGCCCCGCATTATTATCTATGATACGCAAAAAGTGGAGCATGAAGCCAAAGAAATTCTACACCACGAATGGAAAGGTGATCTTTTCGTTCAATTGCCAAAGGTTGAAGTGTTGACAGAAGGTGTCTTGGAGAAGGCGCTGATACATGCTTTTTCCGGTCGTTTGGCAGGTGGGGAAAAACAGGAAGAAGAAAGTGTCCGCACAAAGGATGAAAAAGACAGGGAAGAGGTGCTTGGTTTTGTCATTGGGGAAGATATCAGGTACAAAGAAGTGAAAGAAGAAGAGAAGGTTGCTTCTGTTTCAACAGATCAAAGAAATGAGCCCTCAAATCGTTTTTTGCCACTTATTGCAGTACTGAAATCAATCAATCCTCTTCGCTTTTTCAAAAACATTCATGTACCATTTACTTCTATGAAACAGTTTAAACTTCGCAAGCTTGCCGTACTCATTTTTTTGATCTTGATTGTGGCGGCAGGAGCGTTTTCTTCCCTTTATTTTTTTCATAAGGCTGCCCTTACGGTCTATTCTGAAGCAAAAACAGTGGAAAAATCGCTTGAGATTGAGACAGACACACGCGCCCCATCCTCCACTGCTTTGTTTATAGAAAAGATTGAGCAGACTATACAAGCGACGGAGAAAATGGCCACAACCGGCAAAAAAACAATTGGTGAGAAATCTCGCGGCGAAGTAACTTTATACAACTTGAGCACAGAGGAGAGGATTTTCAAGAAAAATACGCTTTTGAAAACGAATAATATTGTATTTTTTTTGGATGAGGAAATAAAAGTTGCTTCAGCTTCAGAAAGCATTACGTCAGAAGGCAACGTCCTCACCGTTACCGGAAAAGCAAAGGGACGCGTTAGCGCGCAAGAGATCGGGAAAGAAGGAAACATCGATAAAAGTGTGAAACTGCAAGTCGAAGATATTGCGCTTGCGGTTTTTTTTGCGCTTCCGGTTTCATCTTTTACCGGCGGATCAAAGCAGGACGTCCAGACAGTATCAAAAGAGGATCTTGAGAAGCTCAAAAAAAAAGTTTCGGATACAATAAAAACAGAAGGTAGTAAAAAACTAGGAGAGAAAGATACCGATACACGCACTATTGATCAGTTGACAAAAATAACCATAAAAGACGAAGAGTATTCAAAAGAATTGGGTGAGGAGACAAAAGAAATAAGTCTTACTGCATCAGGTTCTCTCACAATGTATACATACAAAGAAGAAGATATGAAGAAAACCATTGTCGGGCTTTCAGATCAATTTGTTGATGATACATACGCACTGCTTCCCCAAAATGTGAATTACGTCATCTCAAGCGTTGAAGAAGATCCAAAGATCAGGTTCAAAACAGACATAACAGCAAAAACAATTCTCAAAGTTGATGAGCAAAAGATCAAAAAAACGATCGTGGGAAAGGCAGTGGATGATGTAGAGAGCGAATTAAAAGATCTCTATGCATTTGACGAATACGATATCAAAATAACAACACCGGTGCCTTTCTTGCAAAAAAGGCTCCCGTTTTTCCCGAAAAACATACAGATTCGAAGTACCGTCAGATAAACCCATGTCTTTGTACGTCTATAAAAAAAGAAAACAAAAGAAATATGGGAGGATAGTGCGTTTCACCGCGTATGTACTACTGATTATCGGATCACTTTTTTTGTTCTGGTCTTTTTATCCGATCATTTCCTTCGAGCTATACGCCCGCTTCTTTTTGAATAAGCCACTGGTGAGTCCTGTTCCTTCAACCATCGCCGCTCCTCTTGCTCAAGCGCGCTCGGTCTTGGGAGCATTTAACGTCGTTTCGACCAATCTTTCAGATTATACAAAAGCTGGTGTGTGGTTTCCTGAAGCTCCACAAGATGAATCTACGATCAAGTTAGAAGAATATTTTCTCTCCATCCCCAAAATTAATGTGGAAAATGCAAAGGTCATCGTGGGCGGAGAAGATTTAAGCAAAAGTCTTATTCACTATATTCCCAAATCATATCCCGGAGAAAAGGGAAACGTGACGATTTTTGGTCACTCGACACTTCCGCAGCTTTACAATCCCAAGGATTACAAGACGATTTTTACCTATCTTCCTTCTTTAACCAAAGGAGACACTGTCTCAATTACGGTTGGCACGATTACTTATCAATATGAGATATTTGATACATTTGTCGTGAACCCCGATCAGGTTTCAGTGCTTGACCAACAACTGGATGATGCCTACCTGACGCTTATAACATGTGTGCCGCCGGGTACCTATTGGAAGCGGTTGATTGTCAAAGCTCGTTTGAGCAAGATATAGATTGATAATGTACGAAGAGAGATTTATCCCGATGAGATCGGGATTTATTGCAAGCACTATTTTTGTATGATACAATTCGTCCCTCATCGATGCCGCAAAAAAACGCCACAGAACGCCAATTAGCTGTACATTATATTCGATCCTTACTATTTAAGGTGGTTATGCGGGTTATTATTTTGCTCATTTATATCGGAAAAGGTATTGAATTCTGCTTGTCGTTGTGTGGTAAAGTTGTTCTTTTGTTTCTTGCCCCCTTCAAAAAATGTTTGATCTTCTTGGCGCGGCCAACAAGTATATTTGTCAAAATTAAATATTTTACTATTGGGGTAACGTGTGGAGTAATCTTTATTAGTATCTATCAAGGATATATTTTTGTGAATGCGCTGCCTCATCCAAAGTTGATCGGAACGGTTAATTTCCCTGTTTCGACGCGGATTTTAGACAGAAACGGTAGGCTTCTTTATGAGATCTACCACGACCAAAACAGAACCCCCATCACCCTCTCATCACTTCCCCCCTATATAAAAAATGCAACCATCGCTATAGAAGATAAAGACTTTTATCGTCACCAAGGAGTATCCCTCATAG
>DATDXN010000015.1:0-58414 GCA_035289305.1 Patescibacteria group bacterium | reverse complement strand
GTCACAAATCTGCGCAACATCGAGCGCAGTCTCTCGGATTTGGGTATAGAAAGGAGCTCTTATGTTTTCTCCGGTCTTGCGAGTTCTCTGTCAACGCTTTCGGATACGGAAAAAGAGCTCGGTGTCGTGACCGTTGATATTGGCGGGGGGAAAACTGATGTGTGTATGTATGTAGACGGAGCGCTTTCATATTCTTCCTCAATACCGATGGGTGCGCGACATATCACCAACGATATTGCAGTAGGTCTTCGTGTTTCTCTTGATTCGGCAGAAAAAATCAAATTATTTCTTCTTGAGAAAATACACAAGAAACATGAAGGTCACCACTCGCTCCTCAAACCTCTAAGAAAAGATGATATTGATATTGCAGAGCTTCGGTTAGTTGAAGGACTTTCGACCGTATCTTTTAAAACAGTGTCTGATGGAATCATCAAGCCCAGGCTTGATGAAATTTTTGAGAAAGTGTTTGAGGAGATTGAAAAAAGCGGGTTTTTCACCATGGTTCCCTCGGGCTTAGTCATCACCGGAGGTGGAGCACAAACCATCGGGGTCGTGGAGGTTGCGAAAAAAGTCATCGGGCTTTCAGCCCGCATTGGAGTACCCCAAGGGGTCACAGGACTTGTTGATGAAGTCATGTATCCTCCATTTGCAGCGGTTGTTGGTCTTATTTTGTATGGCAATGAAAAAAGAGGTAGTGAGGAAAAAATGCATTTTAAAGATTTTGGTTCAATTTTCCGTAATTTTTCTGTCAAAGGGTCTTTCAAAAAAGTCACTGATCTTTTCAAATCATTTCTTCCTTGAGGCCGCGATTGCAGTAATTATTCTGGTCAAGTATAATGAAAGTATTCACTTTTTATGCTTATTAAACCCAAAGCAGGACAACCAGCAAAAATAAAAGTCGTGGGAGTTGGTGGAGGAGGCGGTAACGCAATTTCTTCCATGATGATTGAGGAAGATATCCGTGGTGTTGAATTTGTTATTTTAAACACTGATGCTCAAGCATTGCTTCATCATAAAGCACATGTAAAAATCCAAATCGGCGAAAATCTCACAAAAGGACTTGGGTCAGGCGGAGATCCTGAAGTTGGTCTTAAAGCCGCAGAAGAATCGAGAGAAAAAATCAAGGAACATTTAAGCGGCGCAGACATGATTTTCATCGCATGCGGTGAAGGAGGTGGCACTGGCACGGGTGGCGCTCCTATCGTGGCAGAAGTTGGGAAAGAATCCGGTGCATTGACCGTTGCAGTAGTGACGAAACCATTTAATTTTGAAGGATCGAGGAGAAAAGTAACAGCAGAGGAAGGCATATCGCAGCTTAAAGACAAGGTCGATACGCTCATCATCATTCCAAATCAGCGTGTTTTGGAGGTTATTGATAAAAAAGTAGGCGTGACACAGGCATTTAAAAAAATAGACTCAATACTCCATCAAGGTGTGAAAGCTATTGCAGAATTGATCACAACACCTGGTTTGATCAACGTCGATTTTGCCGATGTGAAAACCATCATGAGCAATGCAGGTACGGCGCTTATGGGCATAGGAACAGGAACGGGTGAGGGAAGAATTCTTGCAGCCATCAAACAGGCGATTTCCTCTCCTCTTCTTGAGACATCTATTGAGGGCGCACGAGGGGTGCTTTTCAACGTCATGGGTGGTTCAGACTTATCCATGAATGAAATAGATGAGGCGGCAAATATCATTGCAAAAACCGTTGATGCGGACGCTGATATTATTTTTGGCGCAGTCATCAATGAAAAAATGACCGACCAGGTGAAAATCACGGTGATTGCCACGAAATTTGATGAAGCACGTCTGCGTATTTTGAAAATGAAGAGCAAACAGCAGGAGAATGCATCAGAAACCATATTTGCCTCCCACAATGCACAGAAAGAAAAAAACGATCAAAAAGAAGATGAAGTAATGATGGATGATGATGAATTTGATATCCCTACATTCTTGCGCAAAAAAATCCACTAGAAATTGCATAAAATTCTTCTTTTTGCTACACTACGTATCAGTATGTTTGATCCTGTTTCAGCGTTTCCCAATTTTCCAGAGATCGAAGAAAAAATATTGCATTACTGGAAAAAAAATCGGATTTTTGAAAAATCTGTCGAGAAAAACCCTGCTTCAAAAAAATGGACGTTTTTAGACGGTCCGCCCTTTATCACCGGTCTTCCTCATTATGGGACTCTACTTTCCTCAATTGTCAAAGATGTTTTTCCCCGTTTTTGGACAATGAAGGGATATAGAGTTGATCGTCTGTGGGGTTGGGATTGTCACGGTCTTCCTGCCGAAAATAAGGTCGAAAACAAACTACATATCAAACGAAAAAAAGATATTGAAGACAAAGTGGGAATTGAGCGATTTATCAAGGAATGTAAGTTCTATGTGAGTGAAGTGTCTTCTGAATGGGAATGGTATGTCGACCACATAGGTCGATGGGTGGATTTCAAAAATGCGTACAAAACCATGAATTTTGACTATATGGAGACAGTCATGTGGATGTTTAAACAAATGTATGAAAAAGGCTATATTTATAAGGGTCTTCGAGTATCTTTGTACTGTCCTCATTGTGTGACTCCTATTTCTAATTTTGAGGTAGCGATGGATGCTGATAACTACATATCAGTTACGGAGCCGTCCAATATCTATAAATATAAATTGGCAGGCGAGAAAAATACCTATTTCCTAGCATGGTCTACAACGCCATGGAACAAACTTGTGACCACCGCTCTTGCTGTTAATCCACAGCTTGATTATGTGAAGGTGAAACAAGGAAATGAATATTATATTCTTGCTGCATCAACGACAAAAATGCTGCAGGGACCTTTTTCTATAGAGCAAACGTATAAAGGAGAAAAACTTTTGAGTATGAAATACGAACCTCATTTTTCATTTTTCCCGCGGGAAAAAAATAAGAAATCTTTTGTCGTCGTGGGAGGAGAATTTGTGACGGCGGGTGAGGGAACGGGCATTGTGACTATAGCTCCATATGGCGAGGAAGATTTAGCTGTCATGAAAAAAGAGCATATTCAGGTAGTGCTGCATGTGGATGAGGAGGGAATTATCAAAAAAGAAGTGCCACAATGGGGGGGAATGAATTATCTTGAGGCAAATCCATTGATTAATGAAGAATTGAAGAAACGTGGTCTTTTGTACAGCGAGACACCTCATACGCACAGTATTCCCCTGTGCTGGCGTTGCCGCACGCGCTTGTATTATGCCCCGTACGATGCGTGGTATGTCGATGTTCAGCAGCTTAAAGAAAGAATGAAGAAGACAAATGAAGATATTTATTGGTTTCCTGATCATTTCAAGCATGGCAGATTTTTAAAAAGCATGGAGGCTGCGCCTGACTGGTGTATTTCACGAAATCGCTATTTTGGTTCGCCCGTGCCTGTATGGGAGTGTGCGTGCGGGGAGCGTTTCGTGCCAGGAAGTGTGAAGGAACTTGAAGAGAGATCGGGGCAGAAAGTGAAAGATCTTCACAGACCGGCAGTTGATAACGTGGTAGTCACATGTATAAAATGTGGTAAGCGTGCGCGCAGAGTGAGTGAGGTACTTGATAGCTGGATCGAGGCCGCATCAGCCCCGTGGGCACAGGTGCATTATCCTTTCAACAAACAGGTGAAGCTCCCCGATTTTTTTCCTCCTGACTTTATCGCCGAATATACAGGTCAAATCAGAGCGTGGTTTTATGTGCTTCACGTTGTCGCAAACGCAATTTTTTCATCTTTCGCCTTTAAAAATGTTGTCGTTACAGGAGTGATTTTGGGTGATGATGGCCGTAAAATGAGCAAAAACTATCATAATTATCCCGATCCTCGTGAAATGCTTCTCACGCATGGCGGTGATGCACTGCGCCTCTATCTTTTGAGTAGTCCCGTGATGAAGGGTGAGGATGTTTGTATTTCTGAAAAAGAATACAAAGATCAGGTCAGAGGAATGCTTCTGATATTGTGGAATGTATATAAATTTTTTATCACCTATGCATCTTCAAACAAATGGTCACCGCTCAAAAAAGCGTTTAAACCCACACATATACTTGATCGGTGGATACTGTCTCGTCTTTGGGGAATGACAAAAAATGTGAATGAAAGTCTTGAACAGTATGATGTTTCTAATGCGGTCAATCATGCGCACGTTTTTATCAATGATCTTTCAAAATGGTATGTGCGAAGAATACGTGAACGTGTGGCACCACATGTGAAAGATATACAAGACAAAAAGGATGCATATCAAACATTGTGGGAGGTGCTTGTGCAGTATACAAAGGTCTTTGCTCCATTTGCCCCTTTTATCAGCGAAGAAATATACAAAAATCTCACCAATGAAACATCAGTACATTTATCAGATTGGCCCTACACGAAAGAAACGTATGCGTCCCATCATGATAAAAAGCTTGAAAATGAAATGAATCAAGGGATACAGTTGGCTTCAGCAATTCATGCCTTGAGAAAAAAACATACTATTGCTGTGAGAATTCCCCTCAATGTAGTTTCATATAGCGGGCCTTTTCGTATAAAAGGAGACATTGAACGGGTCGTTTTGGAAGAGGTGAATGTGAAGGTATTAATGTATGCAGGAGAAGCAGGCGATATTACTATTCCCGATAAAACAGCAGATAAGTCCAATCAGGATACTGAAATGGGCACTGTGCGAGAGCTTATACGTTCCATACAACTTGAGAGAAAAGCGCAGGGCCTTGCGCCAACGGATCTCATCGCGGTGACTCTTCCTGATTATCCGCAAAAATTTGCAGATCTTATTAAACAAAAAGTAATGGCAAAAGAAATTCAAAAAGGTGAAAAGCTGATGGTAAAAAAAATACCATGAAAAGAAGTTTTGATCCGTGGATAGTGCTATCTCTTGTTGGATTGTCTCTCTTTAGCTCACTCTCGTTTTTGGGGATAGCTCGGCAAGATCTCAAAACGCATCTCATATACATTTTTATTGGATTTATTTCATTGTATGTTTTTTATAAATGGGGAGTAGGTTTTTTGAGATTAAACGATCGTTTACTATATATCATCGGACTTCTTTTCATCATAGGGACTGTACTTTTTGGACAAGAGGTGAGAGGTTCGCGCCGATGGATTGATTTTTCTTTTGTGAATTTTCAACCATCAGAGTTTTTTAAGATCGTCTTTATCATTATCATCAGTGGAATTCTCGCGCGGGAACAGATAATACGAGAGGGAACAACAGCAAAGAAAATCCTCGTGAGTTTTATTTTTTTTGCCCTTCCCACATTCATTATCTTCAAGCAGCCTGATCTAGGTACAGCGATTGTATATGCAGTAATATATGTAGGTGTATTATTTTTTTCAGGAGCGCATGCGCGATATTTTTTGTACACATTGCTTGGAGGAAGTATTGTACTGCCCATTTTTTGGAGATTTTTGAGAGATTATCAGAAAGATCGTATCGTCAGTTTCCTCAATCCAACGACTGACCCGCAAGGAATATCGTACAACTTGATTCAATCGGTGATTACTGCAGGTTCGGGCGGATTTCTAGGACGTGGTTTGGGGCTTGCTACACAGTCTCGGTTTATGTTTCTTCCTGCCTCAACGACTGATTTTGCATATGCGGCGCTTGTTGAACAGTTTGGTTTCGTCGGTGGAGTTGTAGTGATGATATTGTATGTAGTTATTATGTATCGGATTATGAGAAAGGCTTTCTATCAGCCTAAATATAGTTACTCATTTCTGTTTCTTATCGCCGTTACCCTCTTTTTTGCAACACACGTTTTTATCAATATTGGTATGAATCTTGGTTTGTTTCCCGTGACAGGGATTCCGCTTCCGATCATATCATATGGTGGCTCTTCCATTGTCGTTTCGATGATGCTTCTGGGCTTGAGTATGTCGTTGTAAATAAATCACCTAAATGGTATACTTATTTATATGGCAAAAAAGGCAGTTATCAAAACAGGAGGAAAGCAGTACGTTGTGGAAGAAAATCAGGAGATATACGTGGATCGTCTCGAAGGGCAGGAAAAAATAGTACAGCTTGAGACCCTTGCGCGAGGTGATTTTGAAGGCGGAGATATTGAAATTGGAAGCCCATATCTAGACGTGAAAGTAGAAGCTCAAATCGTAGAGAATGTAAAGGGTGACAAAGTACATATACGTCGTTTTCGCGCCAAGTCGCGTCATCGAAAAACCAAAGGGTTCAGACCCTACTTGACCAAAATTAAAATAACAAAAGTTTAATGCTTTAAAACCTATGGCACATACAAAATCTCAAAAAGCAGCAGCAGGCAATCGTGACTCTGCGGGAAAGCGTCTGGGAGTGAAAATATATGGTTCACAAAAAGCAGAAGTAGGCAACATCATCATTCGCCAGCGTGGAATGATCTGCAACCCCGGGAGGGGTGTAAAAGCGGGTAAAGACTTCACGCTCTATGCTGTAGCTAAGGGAAAAGTACAATTTGGGATAAAAAGAGGCAAAAAATACGTGTCGGTGATTTAGTCTTCTGTATGACAGAAAATATTGATTACTACGTGAAAAAGCTTGAAGGAGAGAAAGACGTTCTTCAGAGGGGAAAATACATCAAGATCCTTGCAAAAGAGAAAGACATGCGGATAAAAGACATCGCCATAAAACTCCACGTTTCCCCCTCATATGTATGTCATTTGCTTCGTCTCTCAAAACTACCTGAAATTGTGAGTGATGGGTATTACGCAAAGCATTTAAGCGCAAGCCATCTTTTTGTGCTTTCCCGACTTGCCACCACAGAGGAGATGATACAGCTCTACGAAAAAATTCTTGCAGAAAATCTCACGATACAACAGACAGAAGAATATGTAAGCGAGAAAAACTCTTCCTTTAAACATAGAGGTAAAAAGATAGATGAAAAAACCAAAATTGCCATAGAGCACAAATTTAAAAAAATTAGTGAGCGTCTTGAGGTAAAAATCGTCCAAACGAGAACACGTGCAGTTTTGTCTCTTACGGTCAAAGGAAATAGAGCATGTACGACAGATATTTTGGAAAAAGTAGTAGATAACACACAATTAAAATGAAGGGTTTTTTACCTGACCGATCTTGTTAAGCGGAAAATAGCGGAAAAAGACTTTTCCAATAACATCTTTCATGGGTATAAATCCAAATTCACGGGAATCAGATGAACGTGGGCGATTGTCTCCCATGGCGAATAAATAATTTTCAGGCACCACTACTTCTACTCCTTCTTGTACGAATCCTCCGGGAAAAAGAGATGTCTTGCTCGCTATATATTGCTCCTCAAGCAGTGTGCCATTCACATACACCTCAAAGTCTTTGATCAGAATTTTGTCCCCGGGTGCTGCGATAATTCTTTTTATATAGTCGATATCGGGATTTTTGGGAGATTTGAATACGATCACATCTCCTCTTTGGGGCGCGCCCGTCCGGTAGGAGATTTTACTGGTCAAAATATAATCAGAAGATTGAAACGTCGGCTCCATAGAAGCACCTTTTACTTGATGTGGGCTCATGATGAAAAGATAGATGACGACGAAAATCGAGGCGATGAAAATCACCGTCTCAAGCGTGTCCATCACAAAGGCGATAATTCTTTTGAGCAATTCCATATGTGAGGATTATAAATAAATACATATCTTAAAAACAAGAGTGTTTTTTTGTTATAATAAAAGCATTGGCCGCTTAGCTCAATTGGCTAGAGCGCTGCATTCACATTGCAGAGGTTGAAGGTTCAAGTCCTTCAGTGGCCACACAGTTTTTATGCGTATTAGTGCACTTATCCTTGCAAAAAACGAGGAGAAAGCGATCGAGAAAGCGATCAAATCCGTTTCTTTTTGCGATGAAGTAGTTGTTATCGACGACTATTCTACCGATAAAACCGCAGAAATCGCACAAAGAAATGGCACAGTTGTGCGTCAACGCCATCTTACTCAAGATTTTGCCGCACAGAGAAATTTTGGAGAAGGAGAGTGTCGGGGGAAATGGATTTTATGCATAGACGCTGATGAATATGTGACTGATACACTAGCGCAAGAGATAAAAAAGACTATACAACAAGATATTTTTGCCGCATACTATCTTAAACGACGTGATGTGTGGTGGGGGAGAGAGCTGAAACACGGTGAGGTGGGAAATATACAGCTCGTACGACTTTTCAAAAAAGGTGCGGGAAAATGGAAAGGAAACGTGCATGAAGTTTTTGAAACAACTGGTAAAATTGGAAAACTATCAAATTTTTTCTTTCACACACCACATCCTACCGTCCGTGAGTTTTTGAGCGAAATTAATGTTTACAGCAGTCTGCGAGCTCAAGAGCTGTATCAAAATAAGAAATCTGTTTCAGTCGTGGAGATTATCGCCTACCCTTTTTTCAAATTCATGTTGAATTACATTTTTAAAGGAGGATTTTTAGATGGTCCTCCCGGTTTTGTCTATGCATTTTTCATGAGTTTTCACTCGTTTCTGGTTCGGGCGAAATTATATATGAAGTATCATTAGCCTTTCTCTATGCCCTACTTGCTCTATAGCATCTTTTTATTGCTTTCTCTGGGTCACATTGGTCGTATTTCTCTTTTCGATCAAGAAGTTAATCTATACCTTCATGAGGTAGTGATGGCTCCAACACTTTTTTACCTGATGAAGAAAATCGGCTTTTCTCTTTTTACACGCCCAAAACCGCATGAGAAAGCTTTTTACATTTTTATTCTTGTGCTTTTTGTGTCGCTTATCAGTGAATTTTGGAAATTCTCTATGTTTGAAAATACTGTTGGATTTTTGTATCTTATACGTTTATTCATGTACGGATTGTTTTTTCTATATCTTTTGAGCTGGGTAACCCTTAAAAAAGATCACGGAACCGTGATAAAAAAAGGAGTACAACTATTTATGGTCCTGACCATTATTTTTTCGATCGCGCAGTATTTTCTCTATCCGGAGCTTACTAATCTAGCATATTTGGGTTGGGATAAGCATGTGGCGCGTCTTTTTGGTCTTTTCTTTGATACGACAGCGAGCGGCATCATTCTCGCACTTCTTTTTTTCTACTCTCTTGAAAGAGGTGGGAGATACAGGTGGTTTATGGGTAGTGTGCTACTTATCTTGTTGCTACTCACCTATTCTCGGATTTCATATGTGGCTTTTACGATCGCTTTTTTTTATTCGTTTGCAAAAAAATTAAGGGCCAAAACGGTGCTCCTGTATATATTGATCGCTTTTGTTTTTATTATGCTTCTTCCGCGCGTGCAGGGTGAGAGCACTCGGCTTGAAAGATTATTTACGATACAAGCACGACTTATCAATCAACAGGAAGGACTAGTCTTATGGCTTAAGCGGCCGTTTTTGGGGCATGGATACGATAGGTTGCGATATGTACGCCGTCTGCAGGGGTTTGACCATTCGGCAGCTGCTTTTTCGTCAAGTTTTGTTACTCTACTTGCCGCATCAGGAATCATTGGATTTGGAACATTTTTATATTTCATGAAGAAACTGTATGATCTCCTGCCTCATCTGGGAAAAACTGCGTTATTTGTGATACTGATTGCTTCTCTTTTTGATAACATCATACTTCACAATCTCACCCTTATGGTATTTATCATGGTGTGTGCGGCAAGCATTAGTCAGATTTCTGGTAGGAGACCGTGAGTTCTTTTTGCTCTTCATTTCCCGCAATATCTCGTGCCGAAATAATTATTTTGTTTTCTCCCTCCTGCAATTTTACTGTATGTGAAAAAGACCCATCTGCCAAGGTAATGACAGGAAAAGTATTTATATGCACCAGAACATCGGCGTCGGTTTTCCCCACGATCTGCACCTCATCTGTGCGCACTGTATCGCCATCTGCGGGCGTTGTCATCTCAAGGGTCGGTTTTCCATCTTTGTAAAGTATTTTATATATGCGTGACTGTTTTTGTTTTTTTGTTTCTTTGTGAACCGCGAGGATGTAAAGGGTATTTTCACCTTTTGTCAGCTCTACTTCTGTCTCAAATGTGTATGTCGTGGGAGTGAGCTTCTTTTGCTCGCTGTCGTTTATGTATATGGAAAGTTCAGTATTGGGAGTTGTATTTCCGGATATTTGAAGAGTGGCAGTATTGGTCGCTGAAGGAGGATTAAAGAGTTCAGGTTCAAAAAGGATCACCGTTTCATTATTATTATTTGGTGTACCGTTAGCGCCCCTTTGCGAGAGCCGCGATATGAAGAGTGAGGTGCTGATGAGGAATTTGAAGCCAATTGTGGCAAGAAAAAGCACGACAACGATGAGTATCACGCTATAGGTGAAAATTTGAGAGGAGTATTTTTTGCTGCGATGTTTTTCAAGTCTTCTCATATTCTTTTATTATATTATAATTGTTGTCCACAGAGCATATTTATTCGTTTCCCGCGCAAACGCTTTCTAATGAGCCGATGAGAGGACTTGAACCTCCAACCTCTCCCTTACGAAGGGATTGCTCTACCATTGAGCTACATCGGCGCGTCTTCTCATAGAAAATTATAACAAATGCATATCGGTAAATTTTAGTATATAATGCTGTCATTATATGTTTATTCCGAGAAATTCGGAATTCAATTCTATATTAGTGTATGTCAGACAAAGATACGACGTGTCCACAATGCGGTGCTCCTTTGGGTGAAGTTACGACGACTCCTTCGGGTAAACAGCTTCAGCGCTGCTCCAAAGGAAGCTGGAATGAGGCTACCAGGCGAGTGGAGGGGTGTACGTATGTGCGGTGGTTTGCTGCTCCTGATCAAGAGCTTGATGAAAAATGCCCCAAATGCGGCTCTCCATTGGTTTTAAAAACGACGCGATTTGGCAAGAAGCTCAAAAAATGCTCGGCCGGTACATGGGATGCTGCCACACGCACTGCATCCGGATGCGACTATGTCGAGTGGGTGAAGGGCAAGACAGAGGAGCTTGGTGAGGAGTGTCCGAAATGCGGGGCAAAACTTGTGATGCTCACGACCAGTAATGGAAAACGTCTGAAAAAATGCTCGACCAACAAATGGGACGCACAAAATCGCATGGCCGTAGGTTGCGATTTCGTCGAGTGGCAGTAATTCCTATGTGTCCTATTTATTACATCTCCGAGGTGGAAGGTTTGGTTTTTTAAGTCCTTATTAAGTTTTAGATTCAAATTTTGAAATAGTACCAGCTCTTAAATAATCTTTAGTCTCCCAATGTTTATTACCATAATTTGTCCAAGTTCCCCATCCTTGATAATGACTGGTAATTTCCCTAGACTCGATATTAATAATGTGCAAATCTCCATTTTTATTTCCAGTCAAGAGAAGCTTAATTTTCCAAAATCTGCTTGGCTCAAACCTACAATTTTATTGTTATATCAGTCTATAACGTATTTTTGCAGTTTTAATCCAGTTTTGAGCGGTGGAAGGGATTTGAACCCTCGACCTTCTCCTTGGGAAGGAGACATTCTACCACTGAACTACCACCGCATGGCAGGCGGGGGAAGGATGCATACTGCCATTGTACTAATCCCGCACATGAGCTATGAGCTCGTGCGCTTTTAGCTCATCTACATAAATCCCTTTCTTTATTTTACAAAAGGGATTCCTCGGCTTCCCCGCCGAATCGGCGGGTTCGCTCGGAATGACACTGTGTAAGTCTTGTTAATGAAATGCAATGTTTTTACCGCGGTAGTTTGAGCGTGTTTCCTCCATGTATGACATCAGGATCACTCAACTTGTTTTCCTTCGCGATCTTCGCCCATTGATATCCATCTCCATACGCTTCCACCGCGACCTTCCAGAGCGTATCCCCTGTCTTCACGGTGTATGTATCTGTGGTAATTGAAACTTTCTCGGTCTTTGCCTGTGCTATTTCGCCTTTTGTTGCTTTTTTTGCGGCAACGGCAGGGATGACCAATACCTGTCCGACTTCGATGATATTTGCGTTTGCGAGCTTGTTTGCAGTGGCAATATCTAGAGCGTTGTATCCTGACCCATATTCACTCTCTGCAATTTTCCACAGATTATCACCTTTTTTTACCGTGTATTTTTTTCCGGCTCCCGCCTCTTCTTTTTGTGCGGTTGCTTCAGTTTCAGATGAAGTAGATATCTTTTTCGATTTTTCCTGTGCGGTAAGTCTAAAAAATACTGAAAGACCGACGATGACGACAAGTGCTCCAAGAATAACAGATTGGTAGTTTTGTTTAATCTTTTGAAAAACTGCATCCTTATACGAAATTGTTGCTTCTTGCGCTGTCATATAGTTTTCTTCACCTCCTTCGTTGGCTATTAGCAAATGACTATCAGCTAATAGCTAATTTGCGGGATCAACGGGACTCGAACCCGCAACCTCTTCCGTGACAGGGAAGCGCTCTAGCCAATTGAGCTATGACCCCATGCAACTTCACATTACTATAACACATATATTTTTTGTTGTAAATAGGATATACTGCATGGTATGGTATCATCGCTTACCATGACTAATAAAGAAATAAGTACCCTTCTTCGTCATGTGGCAGCGGTATATCTCTTGACTGATGAAAACCACTTTAGGGTCATTGCGTACGAACGTGCCGCAGACGTAATTGACCATCTAAATCGCGAACTAAAAGACATGTGGGAAAATGGTGCATTACAGCAGGTTCCTGGTATCGGTCCCTCAATTCTCGATCACCTTGCGGAGTATTTTGAAAAAAAGGACCGTTCATATTTAATAAGCGTCCTCAAAAAAATTCCTGCTCCGGTGTTTACGTTGATGAATTTGGGAGGTATTGGCCCAAAAAAAGCTTTTAAACTTGTCAAGGCTTTGCACTTCAGTGATTCCCATACAGCTATCAAGCAGTTGCATGAGGCATGTCTCAAAAATAAAGTAGCGTCTATTCCTACATTTGGCCAAAAATCGCAGGAAGAAATACTTCGATCAATCGAACTCCATCAAAGATCATCTCAAAAAAAAGAACGAATGCCGTTACCATATGCATATGAACTCGCCGCAGAAATCGTTGATTATCTTCGACTGAATCCGCATGTCCAAAAGGCTGAAGTGGTGGGTTCGCTTCGAAGGATGACCGCCACCGTTGGGGATATAGACATAGCAGTCATATGCTCTCTATTACATGCAAAAGATGTGATAGATTATTTTGTTTCCGGTCCATTTGTTTCCTCGGTTGAGGAAAAAGGCGAAAAAAAAGCAGCAATTCTCACAAGTTCGGGAAAACGAATTGACATACGCACTGTGGAAAAAGAGCGATATGGCGCAATGCTTCAGTATTTCACCGGAAGCAAGGAACATAATATCAAGCTTCGGGAATATGCGATCAAAAAGGGATACTCGCTATCAGAATACGGCATTAAGAAAATCAAAAATAAATACAAAAATACCCGAGAACATATATTTAAGAATGAAAAGGATTTTTATGAGTTTTTGGGTCTCCAGTATATTCCGCCTGAAATCAGAGAAGGTACCGATGAAATTGAGAGAGCTCGTAAGGGAAAAATACCTCAATTGGTAACTCGCGCAGATATCCGAGGAGACTTTCATATTCATTCTTCATATAATTTAGAGGTATCTCATGATTTGGGAGAGAATAGCTATGAAGAAATTTTCAACAAGGCACAGGAACTGGGATATGAGTATGTTGGCTTTGCCGATCACAATCCCAGCATCACTAATCATTCTGATGCAGAAATTATCAATTTGATGAAGAAAAGAAAGGAATATATTGTTCAAAAAAGTTTGTTCAAAAAAAGTAAACGTTTACATTTTTTCATCAGTCTTGAAGTTGATATTCTTCCTACCGGAAAAATTGCCCTTCCAGAAGAAACGATGTCTTATATAGATTTTCTCATCGTATCGGTACATAGTAGTTTCAGGATGTCAAAAGCAGACATGACAAAAAGAATTCTTACAGCTTTACAACAGCCAAAAGTGAAAATTCTCGCACATCCAACCGGACGACTTTTACACAAACGTGAAGAGATTGAGGCAGATTGGGTGAGAATTTTTACAGAATGTAAGCGGAAACATATAGCGGTTGAAATCAACTCATGGCCAGGGCGGTTAGATCTTCCTGACGAATTGGTAAGACAAGCAGTAAATCAGGGTCTTACCATGGTCATCAATACCGATGCTCATGCGGTTTCTCAAATGGAGGGTATACTGTATGGTGTGGCAGTGGCGCGGAGAGGTTGGGCTAAAAAAAGTGACATACTCAATACCATGGGGTATAATGAAATAAAACACTGGCTTAACCCCGATTAAATCGGGGTTGAAAGGAGGTGAATATATCTATATGAATAGCAGCATAATAATTATTGGAATTCTCGTTTTGTTGGTTATATATATTTGGGGGACGTATAATGCACTCGTCATACTGAGGACACGCATAAAAGAGGCGCTTTCGGGAATAGATGTACAGCTGAAACGGCGTATTGATCTTATACCAAACTTAGTGGAAACCGTCAAAGGATACATGACTCATGAAAAAGAAGTGTTTGAAAAAGTAACCAAAGCACGATCAAATTTACTGTCAGCACACACTGTAGATGAAAAAGCGCAAGCAAACAATATGGTGAGCGCAGCACTCAAATCACTTTTTGCGGTGGCAGAGGCGTACCCAGAGCTTAAAAGCAGTGAGAATTTTCGGCAGTTGCAGCGACAATTGGAAGATACTGAAGACAAGATTGCATATTCACGACAGTTTTACAACAGCACAGTTTTGGATTATAATACGAAGATCAAAACATTCCCAAATACGGTCATTGCGCAAACATTTCATTTTGCCGAGGATGCGTTTTTTGAAGCTCGGGAAGAAGAGAAGAAAGAAGTAAAAGTAAAATTTCCATGAGAAGGGAGAGTGTTGTATGTCAATTTATAGTCAAATAGCACGCAATAAAGCGAGAACTTTTTTTATTATCTTTTTTTTTGTGGTATTTATTTCATTTTTCTTTTACCTCATCGGTAAATATGTGGGTGATCCCACTACTTTTTTTATACTAGGACTTTTATTTTCATTTTTTTCAGGGGTGGCAAGCTATTTTTATTCGGACAAAATGGTTCTTTTCATGATGGGAGCGCGACCTGCAGATAGACACAAACATTTCGACTTCTATACTGTAGCTGAAAATTTGAGCATTGCAGCGGGTTTACCAAAACCACGATTATACGTCATCGAAGATGAGGCGCTCAATGCCTTTGCAACAGGTAGGAATCCAAAACATGCAGTCGTTGCAGCAACGACAGGAATTCTTGAGAAACTTGAGCGAAGCGAGCTTGAGGGAGTTATTGCGCATGAGCTTTCACACATCAAAAACTATGACATTTTACTCATGAGCATTGTTTCTATACTTGTGGGGATGGTGGTATATGTATCAGATTGGACCATGCGCAGTATGTGGTGGGGAGGAATGCGCCGTGATAGTCGAAGCGACAGGCGCAGCGGAGCTTTACTCTTCATTATTTTTCTCATTTTCTTAATTCTGATGCCAATTGTCGCTACATTGGTCCAGCTTGCACTATCGCGCCGCCGTGAGTATCTGGCAGATGCCTCTGGCGCTCTTCTTACCCGAAATCCTGATGGTCTTGCTCGCGCTCTTGAGAAAATATCAACAGATCCTCATATACTTCACACTGCCTCAAATGCTACCGCACATCTTTTTATAGCAAATCCATTACATAAAAAAAGTTCTGCATTTTCATGGATTTCAGGACTTTTTAGCACGCATCCGCCGGTTACAGAAAGAATCAAATTACTGCGGGAAATGTAATATACAGTATGGCAAAAAAACTCTTTTCTCGGGGTGAAGTAATGCATCTTGCGAATCTTGCTCACGTGAAATTGACCGAAAAGGAAGTCGCACAATATCAAAAACAACTGAGCGAAACCATTGCGTATATAGAAAATTTGTCAGAGATCACTCACCAACACGTAGAGAAAAAAGAAAAAAAGCAGAATGTTTTTTTTGACGATCAAACGTCACCTGTCCGTATTCTATCTCCTGATCAAGCACTTGCAAATACGAAACACAAAAAAGACCAGTATTTTTCAGTGAAAAAAATCATGTAAATATATGAATATAGTAGGCACTTCTGGAATAGAACTAATCAGACTTCTTCAAACAAAGAAGATGTCTTCTTCAGAGCTTCAGGAATTTTTTTTAAAAAGGATAAAAAAATATGACAACCAGTTTAACGCGTATGTGACAACAGTCGAAGAAAAAAAGAATGTGAGCAATGGACAACCCCTTTTTGGCTTGCCCATAGCTATCAAAGACAACTTTTGCACAAAAGGAGTACGAACAACTGCATCTTCCAAAGTTCTTAATGATTTTATCCCGCCCTATGATGCGACCGTGGTCACCAAACTCAAAAAAGCTGGATGCATCTTGCTTGGCAAGACCAATATGGATGCATGGGCGCATGGATCATCCACAGAAACTTCTGATTTTGGCGTAACAAAAAATCCCCATGATCTTACCCGTGTTCCAGGCGGGTCATCGGGCGGATCGGCTGCAGCAGTTTGTGCGTATCTTGCCCCCCTAGCTATTGGATCAGAAACTGCAGGATCCATTCGCCAACCTGCTGCGTGGTGTGGTTTGGTAGGGCTTAAACCAACCTATGGAAGGGTCTCGCGCTACGGCGTCATTGCCATGGGATCTTCGCTTGATTGTCCCGGTTCCATCACTCGCACAGTTTCTGATGCGGCACTTTTGCTGGGGATACTTGCTGGACATGATCCATACGATGCGACTTCAGAAATTATTTCAGTGCCAGATTATCTATCGTGCCTAAAAAACAAGGAGCCATTAACTATCGGTGTTTCTGATGAGTATTTTGACAATGTCCAGCCTGAAGTAAGCGCAAAGGTGCAAGAAGCCTTGGATGTTTTTCGCAAGCACGGACACCGCATCAAAAAAATCAAACTTATTTCTCCAAAGTACGCTATATCAGTCTATACGATTATTCAGCGCGCTGAAGTGTCATCCAACCTTGCGCGATATGACGGTATACGATATGGTAATGGTCGAGAGTATTTGGGACAGGAAGCGAAGAGACGGATCATGTTGGGGACATACACGTTGTCACATGGGTATTATGATGCGTATTACAAAAAGGCAGAAATAGTCAGAGAGGTGATACGAGCAGATTTTAAGAGGGTATATAAAGATGTTGATGTTATCATCGCACCAACGACTCCTATGACAGCTTTGAAAATTGGGGAGTGGGAAAAATATCCTTTTTTTGGAGAAATGATGGATATACTCAATGAGCCGGGAGCTATAGCAGGACTTCCCGCGATCAACATACCGGTGGGGTTGGATAGTAATCATCTTCCCATCGGTATGCAGATTATCGGACGCCATTTTGACGAGGAAACTATAGTGCGCCTAGCCCATCAGTATGAGGAAGAAACTGATTTTTTCGGAGTTACGAAACAAATATTAAAAAAATATCAAGATTGATTATGTCTACATATCAGCCTATCATCGGACTTGAAATTCACGTGGAGCTTAACACAGCGGCAAAAATGTTTTGCCAATGTCCCGCAAACTATTTTGGCAAAAAACCAAACACCCAGACATGTCCCGTGTGCCTTGGACTTCCCGGTGCATTGCCAGTACCCAATAGAAAAGCCATATATTATGCGCAGCTTATCGGAAAAGCTCTCAATTGCAGACTAAACCAGAGTTCAAAATTTGACAGAAAGCATTACTTTTACCCAGATCTTCCCAAAGGTTACCAGATCAGCCAGTATGACGAACCCTTATGCAGTGAAGGAAAAATAGAGTTTTATGGATGTCACACAGAACATCTCATACGAAGGGTTCATATAGAAGAAGACACAGGGAAATTGCTTCATGAGGAAGAGGTGACACTTATAGATTTTAATCGCTCGGGCGTGCCACTTGTTGAGATTGTGACTGAACCAGATTTTCATTCGGCAGAGGAAGTGAAAATGTTTTTGGAACAGCTTCAAATTCTCATCAGAGATTTGGAAGTTTCAGATGCAGATATGGAAAAAGGGAGCATGAGACTTGAATCGAATATCTCGATGGGGAGTCAAAAGTCGGGTGGAAAATTACCAGATTATAAAGTTGAGGTTAAAAATATCAACTCATTTCGATTTGTGAAGCAGGCAATTGAATATGAGATAAAAAGACAGATTGATCTTCTGCAAAAAGGAGGCTCGCCGCGACAGGAAACACGAGGTTTTGAAGAGAAAAAAGGAATAACATACAGCCAAAGAACAAAAGAAGAAGCTCATGATTATCGCTACTTCCCCGAACCAGACATACCACCCATAGAGTTTGATAACGCACATGAGAAAAAAATCGAAGAACTGCTTCACGCACGTTCGACATTTGAGATGCGAAGATCATTGCTGATGCAAAAATACAAGATAAGCAATCAAAATGCTTTAATTATTGCCTCTGACAAGAAAAAGTTCCAATTTTTCGAAAGATGTGTTCTTGTGGCTGATTCTCGCTTAATTGCCAGAATCGCCAATATTATGGTTAACAAACCGCATATGGTGAAGAACACTGCTCCCGCCGCTTTTGTTAAGACGCTTACAGCAATAAGTGAACAAAAACATGTTGAAGGTGAAGAATTAGTCTCCCATATTGAAAAAATCCTGGAAGCCAATGAGAAAGCTGTCAACGATTATAAAAGAGGGAAACAAAACGCTATCATGTTTTTAGTGGGTTTGGTCATGAGGGAGTTGAAAGGACAAGCTGACGCACAAATTATACGAAAAAAAATCGAGGAAAAATTGTGAAATAATATGTTTTTTACTCATCTTCACGTTCATTCAGAATACTCACTGCTTGATGGATTGCCCAAAATTAATGACCTTGTAGAAAAAGCTATTGGGCTAGGTATGACTTCTCTTGCTTTGACTGATCATGGGGCAATGTATGGTGCATTTCACTTTTACCTCAAGGCAAAAGAGAGAGGAATAAAACCTATTATTGGAGTTGAAATATACAAGGCGAAAAATTCTCGGTTTGATAAGCAGCCACACGTTGACAAAGATCAGTATCATCTCGTTCTTCTCGCAAAAAACTTAGCCGGATATAGAAACCTTATGAAAATCGTCACAAAAGCGCATCTTGAAGGATGCTATTATAAACCTCGAGTAGACTTTGAGACACTTACCCATCATAGTGATGGTATTATCGCACTTTCTGGATGTATGGCAGGAGAAATTCCCACCCTTGTTGCGGGTGAACACCTCAAGGAAGCCGAGAAGATACTTGAGAAGTATCTTTCAATTTACAAAGACAATTTTTATTTGGAACTTCAGAGGCATCAGAAAGATGAAAAACAAGAGATGATTAACCAAGGGCTCATTTCATTTTCAAGGAAGTTTGGAGTACCACTTGTTGCCACAGCTGATGTTCATTATCTTGATAAAGAGGACGCATATGCACAGGAAATTTTACTCTGTATTCAAACACAACGTACTATCGTGGAAAAAAACAGGCCACTTTCCATGATAAATATGCCTGATTTTTACCTGAAATCCCAAGAAGAGATGAAAGGGCTTTTCATAGATCTTCCTGAAGCAATAGAAAATACACAAAAAATTGTAGATGCTTGTAATCTGGAGATTCCACACGGCTCATGGATTTTACCCGAATATCCGCTATCCCATCATGATACGCCGGAAAAACTTCTGAAATCTTTAGTTCACGAGAAACTCCCTGGGCGTTTTTTAACACAAAAAGATATAGAGAAAAGAATAGAGTATGAACTTGAGATTATTAGCAAAAAAGGATACGCCACGTATTTTTTGATTGTTGCTGATTTTGTCAATTGGGCAAAAGATCACGATATTGCGGTAGGTCCGGGAAGAGGATCAGTTGCAGGATCGCTTGTTGCCTATATTCTCAAAATTACTGACATCAACCCTCTGGAGTACAACTTGCCATTTGAGCGGTTTTTGAATCCAGAACGTCCTACTCCACCTGATATTGATATTGATTTTGCAGATTTGCGCAGGGATGAAGTGCTTGCATATGTTACCTCAAAATACGGTAAAGAAAAGGTAGCTCAAATTATCACATTTGGCAGAATGGAGGCGAGACTGGCGGTGCGTGATGTGGCCCGTGCTCTGGGGATGTCATATGCGCAGGGCGATAGAATAGCCAAAATGATTCCACAAGGCAAGCAGGGGTTTGCTATGTCGATAGATCGAGCACTTGAGGAAAATCCCACGCTACAATTTGCATACCAAAGTGAGGAGGATACAAAAAAGGTGCTCGATATTGCCCGCAAAGTCGAAGGCCTTGCCAGGCACTCATCTGTACATGCCGCAGGAGTCGTTATTGCAGATCGCGAACTGACCGAATATGTTCCCTTGCAGCGTGAGGTGAAGGGTGAGCGCATCATCACACAATATGATATGTACTGTCTTGATCTCAACGCAGTATCTGATAACAAAGCGATCGGACTTCTGAAAGTTGACTTCTTGGGTCTTCGCAATCTTACCATTTTGGAAAATGCGATTGCATATGTATACAAATCGAGGGGTGTAAAAGTTGATATTCACAATATTCCCCTTGATGATAAAAAAACATTTGAACTCATCTCCTCGGGAAAAACTGTTGGTGTTTTTCAGCTTGAATCTCAAGGAATGCGGCGTCTCGCCAAAGAACTCCAACCCTCCAAGATTTCAGATATTTCTGCTATGGTTGCGTTGTATCGCCCCGGACCAATGGATCTTATTCCACTTTTTTTGGAAGGAAAGCGAGCTCCTCATAAAATTCGATATCTCCATAAGGATCTCAAAGATATTTTGGAGGAAACATATGGAGTGCTTGTATATCAGGAACAGGTCATGGAAATTGCCCACAAAATAGCCAAATATTCTATGAGTGAGGCGGATATTCTCCGTATGGCAATGGGAAAGAAGAAAAAAGCGCTGATGAAAAAAGAAAAAGAGAAGTTTATTACCCTGTGTATAAAAAACAACTATACGGTTAGTTTGGCTGAGAAAATTTTTGGCTTTATTGAGAAATTTGCAGGATATGGCTTTAATAAGCCACATTCTGCCTCCTATGCTCTTATTGCTTATTGGACTGCATATATGAAGGCAAATTATCCAATAGAATATATGACCGCACTCCTTTCTGCAGAGCTTCAAGGAGTTGCAGGAACACTGCGGGAGATCAAAATGATGCAGGCGATTGAAGAGTGTAGGGTGATGGATATCAAAGTATTACCACCCGACGTTAATAAATCAGATTTTGACTACAAGATAGAAGAAGGCGCGATACGTTTTGGGTTATCAGCAGTAAAAAATGTTGGGCAGGCTGCGATTGATTCGATTTTACTTGCGAGAAATGATGGTCCATTTAAAGGTCTTCGTGATTTCTTGTATCGAGTCGATGTGCGCAAAGTCAATAAAAAGACTATTGAGAGTCTGATAAAGGTTAGTACGTTTGGCAAATTTGGCTCAAGAGCGGGACTTCTTATATACTATCCGACAGCGCTTGAAGATGTACTGCGGCGCAAAAGTGAAAAAATACATGGGCAGTTTGGTCTTTTTTCAGATGGTGATGAAAACAAAAATCTCACTGATCTCGTACCACAGGTTGACGAATTTTCAGACGGACAGCTTCTTGTCATGGAAAAAGAACTCATTGGCTTTTCCCTCACCAAAAATCCTCTTGATAGATTTAGATCAATTATTGCAAAAAAAATAACGAAAAAGATTGGTGAGATCTCCTCTCACGATGCAGGAAAAAGCGAAATTATTGCAGGTACTATCTCTCGCCTCAAAAAAGTAATGACAAAGAAAGACAATCGCGAAATGGTTTTTGCGACAATTTTTGATGAAACAGGTTCAGTAGAGGCTATTGTTTTTCCTCGGCTTTTTGCCTCAACAGCCAGTTTATGGAAAACTCATGCAATCGTACTTTTGAAAGGAAGGATTGATACGAAAGAAGAAAGATTGCATGTTCTCGTAGAAAACGCGGTTGATCTGCAACAGATCGCGACATAAAAATTAATTTCATGGATAAAAAACGTACAGCATACAAAATAGGGAAGAATTTTGAAATAGATCATATTGATGTAAAAGCCCAAAACGAGAAAAAAACAAAGAAAACAGAAAAAAATATGCTTGCAAAATATGTAAATGTGGGGTATTATTTACTTACTCCCCTTTTAGGTGGAGTGTTTTTGGGTATAGTACTGGACAATGCGTTTCACACGAAACCACTATTGACGCTTATAGGTATTGGTGTGGGCACCCTATCGACGTTATATAATTTGAAAAAATTAGCGACACCTTCGTCAGAAAAAGAGAAACCATATGCATAAAATTAGCATAGGCGGGGAAGCAGTATTTCGCGTTTTTGGTCTTACGGTAACTAATTCTCTTCTTTTGACATTTGTCATGCTTGTTATTTTTTTCACCGTAGGGTTTACATACGATCTTCGCCTGAAGGGTTTGGGCACCTATTCTACTCAAATACCCGGCAATTTCGTTTTTTTTATACGGTTTGTCAGTCATTCTCTCTACTCTCTTTTTGAGTCAGTGTTGGGCGAAAAAACAAAGGTATTCTATTCGATCTTAGCATCTTTTTTTCTCTTCATCCTTCTTTCAAATTGGCTAGGGCTTATTCCCGGCGTAGGAAGCATTCTGTATGGTCATGAAGAAAAAGTTCCTCTTCTTCGAGCAGGAACTGCTGATCTCAATACGACAATTGGGCTGGCTTTGATCGCTTTTGTGATTATCCAGTACTTTGGGATAAAATATGTAGGTTTATCAAGCTATCTCAATAAGTTTATTAATCTAAAAAATCCCATGTCTTTTTTTACTGGCATTCTTGAGCTTATTTCTGAATTTTCAAAAATCATTTCTTTTGCGTTTCGACTTTTTGGAAATATTTTTGCCGGTGAAGTATTATTAGTCATTATTGCAACGCTCATTCCTGTGGCGGTATCTTTACCTTTTTTGTTGCTTGAATTATTTGTTGGTGCTGTTCAAGCGCTTGTTTTTTCGCTCCTTACCGCAGTTTTTTTGAATATGGCGATAACAAAAGAAGCACATTAGAGGAGGTGAGATATATGGAAGAATTAAAAACCATTGGAGTAGCACTTGCGATCGGACTTGGAGCAATAGGTCCTGGAATTGGCATAGGTATCATTGGAGGAAAGGCAATGGAGGCTTTGGGAAGGAATCCTGATGCAGAATCAGTGATACGAACAAATATGATCCTGGCGATTGCTTTTGCAGAGGCGGTTTCTATTTATGCATTGGTTATATCGTTAATTATCAAATTTACCTGAAAATTTTATGGAAGCATTGGGAATAGATTATAAATTATTGATTGCGCAGCTTATTAATTTTGGCATATTTTTTTTGATTTTCAAAAAATATATTGCTAAACATTTTTTTGGATTTCTCAAAGAACAAAAAAAGCAGGCTCAAGAAAAAGAAAAGATACTTGAGGATCTTAAAGATAAAGAGGAAAAACTCCAAGAAAAAGAAAGAAAACTAATTCAAGAAACTCAAAGCCGTGCAGAATATATCATTGAAGAAGCAAAAACTGCGGCCATAAAAGTGAAGGAAGAGCTTTTGCAAAAAGCCCATGAGGAGATCGAACACCTGAAAAAACAGGAAAAAACAATGCGTGAGGAAGAAAAGCAACAATTATACAAAGAAGCAAAAATGCGCACATTACAGACAAGTGAACTTTTGGTACGCTCTGTTTTAAAAGATTTTTTTAACGAAAAAGAACAAGAGATAATGACACAGCGATTGTTGGACAAATTAAAACATTCTCCTTCATCAAAAGGTGAGCTGTATGAAAATTAGTGAAAGCCTTAAGAGGCAATTGAAAAGTCTGGTTCTCACAAAAATACAAGAGGAAGAAGAACGTAGTGCGACCATTTCGACTGCCTATAAGCTGTCAGAACAAGAAATTTCAGCTTTTTCACAGAACTTTCCGTTCTTGAGGAATAAAATAATTCAAAACACAGTGGATAAAGATATATTGGGGGGGTTTATCATTCAATGTGGTTCAACATATATAGATGCCTCGATGCATGGCATGATTACTCGTTTAATGAACAAAGTACATGAGCGTCATTGATACTTTTTTTAAAGATATTGAGAAGGAACTCTCTGTAGCGCGGGCGAAAATCGAGGAGAGAAATATCGGTGTCGTATATGAGATAAAAGATGAGGTTGCGACCGTATACGGACTGAAAAATGTGAGTTTTGGGGAGATGGTTGAATTCAAGGATGGTACTTATGGTTTGGTGATTGACCTTAAACAAGACGAAGTAGGCATTATTATTTTTGGAGATTATTTGAAGATTGAAGAAGGCGATTCCTGCGCAACGACTGGTAGAATTCTTTCAGTACCCGTTGGTGATGCTTTTTTGGGAAGAGTGGTAAATAGTATGGCGCAAGAGATAGATGGAAAAGGAATGATTACATCGTCAAAGTTTTACCCGGTGGAACGTATTGCTCCCGGCGTCATTTACCGAAAATCTGTTGATACGCCGCTTCAAACTGGCATCAAATCTATTGATGCATTAATTCCCATTGGAAGGGGACAAAGAGAACTAATCATCGGTGATCGTGGTACGGGTAAATCAACGATTGCAATGGATACAATCCTTAATCAAAAGGGCAATAATGTCATATGTATTTACAATATCATCGGTCAGCGCAACGCGAAAATTGCCTCAACAGTCAACCTTTTGAGGAAAAAAGGAGCGATGGAGTACACCATCGTCGTAGCGGCAGCTGCTTCAGATCCTGCCTCTATGCAGTATATATCTCCCTATGTTGCCTGTTCTCTCGGAGAGTATTTTATGGATCAGGGAAAAGATGTACTTATCATTTATGACGATTTGACAAAACACGCATGGGCATATAGACAAATTTCACTCATTATCAGGCGTCCATCAGGAAGAGAAGCATATCCGGGCGACATTTTTTATCTTCATTCCCGTCTTTTGGAGCGTGCATGCAAGCTTGATGCCAAACAGGGAGGAGGCTCTCTGACTGCTCTTCCTATTATTGAGACGCAAGAAGGCGATGTTTCCTCATACATTCCCACCAATGTTATCTCGATCACAGACGGTCAGATATTTCTGGAAACAGATCTTTTTAATGCAGGTATTCGTCCTGCAGTGAACGTCGGTACTTCAGTCAGCCGTGTTGGAAGCACTGCCCAGATAAAAGCTATGAAACAAGTTGCGGGAAAACTGAAATTTGACCTTGCTCAATATGCGGAGCTTGCAGCGTTTGCGCAGTTTGAATCAGATCTTGATAAAGAGACAAAAAAATTTATAGATCGAGGAGCACGAATTACCGAACTTCTCAAGCAAAAAAAGCACGAGCCTATGGATACTTCCCATCAAATAGTGATTTTATGGATTGCGGTAAACGGATATCTCGATGGTATTCCCGTGCCTCGCATTTCTGAATTTGAAAGTAAGTTTTTCACTTTTTTTGCAGGAAGGGGAGAAAAAATTTTAAACGGCATACGTACAGAAAAAGTAATCGGCAAAAAGGAAGAAGAGCGTTTGAAGGGGATCGTTGAAGAGTTTATATCGCTTCACTATAAATAAAAAGAAGAAAAAACATATGAATTTTAAGAAAGTAAGAAAAAAGATAAGAACAGTACAAAACATATCCAAAATTACGCGTGCGATGCAAATGATGTCAGCGATAAAAATGAAAAAAGCACAAGCACAAGCGCTTGAAGGTACATATTACCGCACCACACTTGAGAGAATTCTCAAACGCATTCTCACTCGGGTTGATTTAACTGCCTCACGGTATTTACATAATGCACGCAATCAGGGAGTGGGAAAAGAGATCTATATTCTCATTGCATCAAATAAGGGTCTCTGTGGAGGGTTTAATTTTAACTTGGAGAGAATTTTGTTTCAAAAAACAATGCAGAAAAAGGATAAGGATGTAGCATTTATAACAATTGGGAAAAAGGGTGCAGAGTTTATTATGCATATGAGAAAAAATATTATCGCTGATTTCTCTTCTACGACTCCTTTTTCCGACGCGACAAATGCTATTTTTTCATTGGTAAAAGATGGATTTCTAAATGGTACGTATGGCCGTGTATTTCTCGCCTACAATCATTTTATTTCTACGTTCAAGATAGATCCTGTTATTGTTGAGTTATTACCTATTACTGATATAAAAATGATTATTGGTACAGGTACTACAGACCAAGAGGAAAAAGAAAGCGAATATCTATTTGAGCCATCTGTGCAAGAGCTCATTGATCCTCTGATTGATGATTTTTTGCGCGAGAAAATACGCATGGCAATTCTCCAAAGTGAAGCATCAGAACATTCATCTCGTATGATTGCCATGAAAAATGCTACTGATAACGCACAGGAAGTAGTATATACATTGACGATTCTGCGCAATAAACTAAGGCAAGAAACAATTACCAGTGAACTTCTTGACATGATTTCTGCAAAGGAATCAACAGAAATACACTAAATCAGTATGAAAATAGGAAAAATTGTTGAAATACGGGGAGTGGTAGTGGATGTACAGTTCAAGGGGGAAGAAACGCCAAAAATTTATGATGCGCTTGTTGTCGCGAAAGAAAGTGAAACATCACTCATCCTTGAAGTTGAAGCAGTTTTGGGTGGAGGACTTGTGCGTGCGCTTGCCATGGGCGATACATATGGCTTGAGGCGTGATACAGAGGCAGTCAATACGGGCAAAAATATACAAGTGCCTGTAGGTCCAGAGACACTCGGACGTATCTTCAACGTGCTAGGTCAGACTATCGATGAGGAATCGAAAATTGAGACAAAAGCTATTTCATCAATTCACAAAAAAGCTCCACCGCTTATCGAACAAAATATCCGAGAGGAAGTTTTTGAAACAGGTATTAAAGTCGTAGACCTCCTTGTCCCCTTTTTAAAGGGCGGAAAAATCGCGGTTTTTGGCGGTGCTGGAGTGGGAAAGACAGTCATCATACAGGAATTTATCCGCAATATCGCGACAGAACATGGCGGTTACTCGGTATTTACAGGTGTGGGAGAGCGCACGCGTGAGGGAAACGATCTATGGCGGGAGATGAAGGAAAGCGGCGTCATAGACAAAACAGTTCTTGTATTTGGGCAAATGAATGAGCCGCCTGGAAATAGGTTGCGCGTCGCCTTAAGCGGTGTTACCATGGCAGAGTATTTCAGAGATGTTGAACATCGCGACGTACTTTTGTTTATCGATAATATTTTCAGATTCGCACAAGCAGGCGCTGAAGTATCAGCTCTTTTGGGGCGGATACCATCGGCGGTGGGATATCAACCCACTCTTGCTTCAGAAATGGCAGCGCTTCAAGAGCGGATAGTCTCAACCACCAAAGGTTCCATCACCTCAATGCAGGCGGTGTATGTACCTGCAGATGATTATACCGATCCTGCGCCTGTTGTAACTTTTGCCCATCTTGATGCATCTATTTCCCTCCAGCGGTCGCTTGCAGAACAGGCATTATATCCAGCTATTGATCCTCTTTCCTCATTTTCACGAGCGCTTGATCCAGATATCGTGGGCGAAAAACATTATGCGGTTGCAAAAGAAGTTTTGCGCACACTACAAAAATATAAAGATCTGCAGGATATTATTGCTATTTTGGGAATGGAGGAATTATCGGAGGAAGATCGTATTACGGTTTCGCGTGCGCGCAAAATCCAAAAATTCCTGACTCAACCGATGTTTGTCGCCGAAGCATACACGGCACGGCCGGGCAGATATGTGCCGGTTGAAGAAACAGTGCGGGGTTTTTCTGAAATTATCGAAGGAAAACATGACAGCAAAGCAGAACAGGCATTTTATATGGTAGGAACTATTGAGGAGGTACGATAATGCAATCGAAGCTCACACTAGAGATCATTACACCAAAAAAAATAGCACTCAAGGAAGAAATTATGTCTGTTACCGCCCCGACGGTGGAAGGGATCATCACCATACTTCCCCATCATGTCCGCCTTTTTTCCTTGCTGAAAGAAGGAGTAGTGGTGGCGAAAAAGGAAGATGAAGAAGAATTGTTTGGGATAGGCGGAGGGTATATCGAAACAGATGGAAGGCGTGTGCATCTTTTAGTTTCATCAGCATACGGACAAGATGAACTTGATGAGGCAGCGGTCAAAAAGGCGCAGGAACAGGCTCAAAAACTGCTTGCCGAAAGCAAAACCATACAGGAGAGACACCATGCATTAGGGTTACTGCGAAGGTCCCTCATTGAGGCAAAACTACTGTCTCTTCGCGCCAAAAAGCCACATGTGTTAAGATAAAACATCTTCTATGAAACGGATTAATTTTTCCTTCACTGCGCGTATTGAGGTAAAGATTCTCGACTGGATGGTGCGACGCATTCCAGCATGGGTAAGCCCTGATATGTTGACAGCCCTGGCGATTCTTGCCTCTATTTTAGCCGGCATATTGTATATTTTCGTTTCAAAAAACAATCTGTTGCTCCTACTTATCAATCTCTGCCTCATCCTTCACTGGTGGGCAGATAGTCTAGACGGTCGAATTGCCCGCTATCGCAAAAAAACACGTCCGCATTATGGTTATTATGTTGACCATATTCTTGATTCCCTCTCCGTTGCGATTGTGATAGGGGGTATTACTGCATCAACCTTGACGTACACGACGTCATGGGTATGGGTGCTTTCATGTATGCTCCTTTCGATGATCCATGTATTTTTAAAGGCAAAAGTATATAAAATTTTTGAATTTTCCATCCAAAACGTTGGCCCCACAGAAGCCCGCATAAGTTTGTTTCTCATCAACTTAATACTGCTTTTCACTGGAAACCCAGAATTTTTTGTTGTTTTCACCGCTATGACATTGTTGGATATCATCGGTTGGGTTATTGTCTTGTGTTTTCTGATTATTCTTATTCCCGAGCTTATTCATACGGCGATACGTCTTGACAGAGAGGATAGGAAACAAATTACATCGTAAACTGAATATATACACTTCTCGTTAAAAAGCTTATTAAGAAAGGTCAAATGAATCGACTTTAATTATTTAATAAATTAAATTCGTTGGTCGTAAAGCTCCAAATGAAAATAGCAAAAACTGTTGACTTTTGAGGATGATTTTGTTAGTATTGGAATTGTTATGATGTGTCCGAAACCAAGAGTCTAAAAGGCACTATTGGAGTTGACTACACTTCTTCTCCTAACAGCCTCGTTAGCTAATAGCTTAGAGCTATCAGCTTTTTATTTTAATATCTAAAAGCCATATATAATAGGGCCCATGGCGCAATGGCTAGCGCGCCGGTTTTGCATACCGGAGGTTGGGAGTTCAAATCTCCTTGGGTCCACTGCACTTTGACAAAACGGTGTATTTTTTTAGGTAGATCGCATAAGTTTTATTTTTTTGAAGCATTATTAAATGCTTCTTTCTTGATTTGTGGGACAAAAATGTAAAGTTAATGGTGGATGCCTTGGCAATATGAGCCGAAGAAGGACGTGTGCAAAGCCACGAAAACATCGATGAGCCCTTCAAGCAGGCGTCATCAGTCGGTGGTTTCCGAATGAGGTAACTCTTCCTGCAGTAACGCAGGAAATCATGATACCTTTAGTGGTATCTGGTGGGAACCTGGTGAACTGAAACATCTCAGTAACCAGAGGAAAAGAAATTAATGACAAGATTCCGTCAGTAGCGGTGAGCGAAAGCGGAAGAGCCTAAACCTCGCCTTCGGGCGAGGGGTTGCGGGATTCACGTATTCACATCTTTTTCAGTAGAGGAATAGCTTGGAACAGCTAACCATAGAGAGCGAACGTCTCGTACTCGAAACTGAAAAAGAGTGAGTGAATATCCCAAGTACCACGGGACACGGAAAACCCTGTGGGAAGCTGGGGAGGTCACTCTCCAAGGCTAAATACTCATATTGACCGATAGTGAACAAGTACCGTGAGGGAAAGGTGAAAAGTCCCCCGGGAGGGGAGTGAAATAGAACCTAAAACCATTAACTAACAAGCAGACGAAGCCCGCCTTTGGCGAGGTGACGTCGTGCCTATTGAAGAATGAGCCAGCGAGTTTTCTCTCTTTCTATAGTTTAACCGAGCTTAGCTCGGGGAGGCGTAGGGAAACCAAGTCTTAACAGGGCGACAAAAAAGAGAGGGAGGAAGACCCGAAACTGGGTGAGCTAACCATGGGCAGGGTGAGTTCCGTCGAGAGACGGGAGGAGGCCCGAACTTGTTGTCGGTGAAATGACATAAGATGACCTGTGGTTAGGGGTAATATGCCTATCGAACCCAGAGATAGCTGGTTCTCCCCGAAATATATTTTGGTATAGCATTCTGCTTTATTCTGTGCTGGGGTAGAGCTACTGAATGGTCCCGAGAGCGTAAGCAATCGGGATCAATCAAACTCCGAATACAGTCATAGACAGCAGAATAGTCAGACTCGCCTGGATAAGCAGGTGTGGTCGAGAGGGCAACAACCCAGATTCTCGTCTAAGGTCTCAAAATAATTATTAAGTGGGAAAGGAAGTAAAATTTCAAAGACAGATGGGAGGTTGGCTCAGAAGCAGCCACCCTTTAAAGAGTGCGTAACAGCTCACCATAATAACTCCACCTTCGGGTGGGGATGAAATTTTGCGCCTAAAATGATTCGAGGCTCAAATAATTTACCGAAGACAGAAGTTTCTTCATCGCAAGATGAAGAGAAGGTAGGGGAGCTTTCTATTTGCAGTGAAGCTCACGACGTAAGTCGGGGTGGAGCGGATAGAAGTGAGAATGCTGGCATGAGTAGCGATTCTCCCGATGAAAATTCGGGATGCCGAATGTCCAAGGTTTCCTCAGCAACGTACATCGGCTGAGGGTTAGTCGGATCTAACCGCGATATCTTTTGGTATCGAGGGATGTATAAGTTGTTAATATTCAACTACTTTTTTGCACGCGTTATCATGTATATGATGACGAGATATGCTATTTCATATCCTGCCTCATAAGCGGGGTTTAAGGTGTAAATCATTTGCCCTTTGGGGTAGATGGCGAACACTGATGGCTCTTTGAACTCAAAAGGTTTGAGGAGATGAGGGACGTATGTCTCCGGGAAAAGCCATATACAGAGTGTGTAAAAAAACCGTACCACAAACCGACACAGGTGGACTCGTCGAGAAGACGAAGGCATTCGAGTAAGGATGGTTCAAGGAACTCGGCAATATATCTGAGCGTACGTTCGCAAGATGCTCTGCCTCCGATTCGGAGGCTACAACAAAAGACTTTCATCTAACTGTTTAGCTAAAACACAGGTCCCTGCAAACCCGAATAGGGGATATATAGGGGCTGATGCCTGTCCAGTGCCGGTAAGTTAATAATCGAGGTTGATCTCCGCCTAAGGGCGGAATGAGGCTTTGATTCAAGCTCCGGTGAACGACAGCGGTAACTCTGACCGTTCTAAGGTAGCGTAACCCCTTGCCGGGTAAGTTCCGGCCCGCATGAAAGGTATAATAAGATGAAAACTGTCTTGAACCATTGCTCGGCGAAATTGAAATGGCTGTGAAGATGCGGCCTACCTGCACCTGGACAAAAAGACCCCGGGAGCTTTACTGAAGCTTGATATTGGCAAGAAGTTTTTAACTGTTGAGCGTAGGAGGGAGCCTCGCCGCAAGGCGGGCGCCAATGAAACACCTCTCTTTGAAAATTTTGCGTCTTACCCCGTCACTAGACAGGGAACAGTGTTAGGTGGTCAGTTTAACTGGGGCGGTTTCCTCCAAAAAGGTAACGGAGGAGCGCAATGGTCAACTTATTCCGTAAAGAAATCGGAAAATGACGTGTAAACGCACAAGTTGGCTTAACTGTGAGGATTACAATCCGAGCAGATGCGAAAGCAGGCGTTAGTGATCTTCGATTCCGTAGTGATTGCGGAACGGACTTAACGGATAAAAGCTACCCCGGGGATAACAGGCTGGTGAGACCTGAGAGTTCATATCGACGGTCTCGTTCGGCACCTCGATGTCGGCTCATCGCATCCTGGAGGGGCAGTACCTTCCAAGGGTCGGGCTGTTCGCCCGTTAAAGCGGTACGCGAGCTGGGTTCAGAACGTCGTAAGACAGTTCGGACTCTATCCGGTGCAGGCGTTTGGATTCTTGAGAGGATTCTGCCACAGTACGAGAGGACCTGGCAGAGGAAATCCCTGGTGTACCAGTTGTGGTAAAACTGCAACGCTGGGTAGCTATATTTCTTCGTGATAAATACTGAAAGCATATAAAGTATGAAGCACACCTCAAGATTAGGAATCCCTATAGTTTTCCCGCAGAATACGGGATTGATAGACGCATGATGTAAGCTCCGCAAGGAGTTTAGTCTATGCGCACTAATAACGATTTTTTTGTCCCACAAATCAGGAGTTTATTTCAGTAATGTCTTCTATGAAGAAGAAACATATTTTTATTTCTTTTTGCATTATTTTTTTATTCTTTTTGAGCTTTCTCTCATTGAATAGATATCGTGTTATCATTTCTCCTTTAAAGGAGTATAAAATTATTGGCGTAAAAATAAAAAACAAATCTTTTACGCTTTTTATCGCTGACAGTGAAGAAAAAAAGAATAAAGGACTATCTCAACTTTCGAAAATAAAAGATACCGAAGGCATGCTTTTTACCTTTTCCAAACCCGATTACTACTTTTTCTGGATGAAAGATATGCAGTTTTCGCTTGATTTCATCTTCATGAACGGAAATACTGTTGTAGCAGTTTTAAACAATGTAGAACCGGGCACATATCCGCAGGCATTTTCTTCTCCGTATTTGTTTGATAAAGCAATTGAGCTCTCGGCTGGACAAGTGAAGCGCTTGGATTTGCAGGTCGGAGAAATCATCTCATTTAAATCTTTGTAAGGAGTTCAAAAACAGGTCCAAGAGTATCTATTTTTTGTATCTCTTCACGGCTCATCCATCTGAAATCGTGCGCTTCTTCATTGAGAACTATTGTTTTATTTTGTGCTTTGCACACGTAGCTTAAAAATACACCGTGCCAATTTTTGTCAATTTTGTGAAATATGTGGGGGATGAAACGTTGAATGTCCACGAGTATTCCCAGTTCCTCCTGCATTTCGCGAACGACTGCTTGTTCCGGATGCTCTCCAAACTCCACTCTCCCACCCGGTAACTGCCACCTACCATGAATGCGAGGATTTGGGTCATTTCGCTTCGTCAACAGAAACCGATCACCATCTTGTATAATTGCCAGCACTACTATTTGTGGCTTTTGTTTTTTCATGGTTTCTTTTTACCCCAAGGTGTTATATTCATTGCACCTCCGAGGTGAAAAGCTATCAGGTACTTTTTAAAATGTGCGCTCGGCGCGAATCGAACGCGCAACCTATTCCTTAGAAGGGAATTGCTCTATCCGTTAAGCTACGAGCGCGATATTCGTCGTTAGTCTTTTGTCAATTGTCATTAGACCTAGGTTGATTCAAGACTAAATACTCAAGACGAACGTCTAACGACTGTTTTGAGCCTGCTGTCAGATTCGAACTGACGACCTGCTGTTTACAAAACAGCTGCTCTAGCCACTGAGCTAAGCAGGCAAAACAGCTACGACTCTTATCTTATATTGTATCAAATTGATAAAGGTCTCACGACACATGACGCAAGACTAACGACTTATGTGTGCCGCGGGAGGGAGTCGAACCCTCACAGCCGGTAAAGGCTACAGAATTTTAAGTCCTGCGTGTCTGCCAGTTCCACCACCGCGGCGGCTTACACACATTAGAATTATATCATTTCTTCCGTATCGTATATACATACGGATAGTACATGAAATGAGCGGGAAGGTCCTGGACGATGTTTTTTTGAAATTCTATATATATCTTTCGCCTATCATCGACATTCAGAGTTTTTCGCCCATCCTCAAGTAGTTTATCGACTCTGACGTTTTTATAGTTGGTGATATTTCCTGTCCTTTGGGTGGAGTGCCAGAAGTAATACTGATCTGGATCAGGCGGTGGATTCCATACCGTCAAAAGCAGATCAAAGTCTTGTGGAAGGTACGAAAGCACTTTAAGATTAATTGTGAGTCCCGCCCCCTCCAGATTTTTCTTTATCTGCTCCGCTACCTCAAGATAATCGTAAAACGTATAAAAGTTGAGTTCTGTACGTTTTTCATCACTTGAGTCTTTTTTGAAAAAATCTTTTGTTTTGAGAGGATTTGGTGTATATGATTTAAGATCCTTAAAATACGCCCATGAAAAGGGTGGTATTGGCCCTTTTGCCCGTTCTCCATACTCCTCAAAATAGGGCACTGACCACACAATGGCCTCACGAGTCTCCTTTGACGAAAGTACATCTTTTTTTGTATCAAAAAAAAGAGTCATCATTTGTCGATAATTTACCTCTTTTGTGATGGTTGTGTTTTTCCATGGCGAAAATTGTTCTACAATTTTTACCTTTGGCGTGCGTATAAAATTTACACTGCCTTTTTTGTACGCATTGATAAGCTTGTTTTCCGTATCATAAAAGTGATAACTCCGTTTCGGAAAGGTCTTTTTTTGTGGGTAAAGTTGTACGTTTACCAAATGGCCTTCCTGAAGTTTATATTCGCCAAACGTGTATAATCCCGCAACACCAATTTTTTCATCTTTAATAAGCGGCTTGGTCAGATATATTGGAAAAATAGAAAGCGGCTGTTTTAATCTAAATTCTATCGTCGTCTCGTCGATGACTTTTGTTTCTATCCCTTTAAAATTGAGATTGATATCATAAGCAGTGAATTTTTCTCCGTCTGACCAGCGAATATCTGACTTGAGGCGAAGGCGATAGATTTTATTACCATCAAGGATTTCATATGAGGAAATAAGAACAGGCGTGATTTCCCCTTTGTCACTTAACGATAGAAGGGGATTGGATATTGCCTCCTGTATTTCTCCCGGTAAATTGGTGAGATCATAGGTTCCAACCACTCCTATTTTTTCAACTTTTGAAAAAATGAATGAGTTCACCAATGGAAAAAAACTGGCAAATAGGATAACAAGAAAGAAACCAATGACGAAGTTTAAAAAGAGAAGTTTAAAGTTTTTTTTGAGAAAAGAGAATATCAACCAATAGTAATATCGTATCTTTTTATACATACACTCATAGTAAAAGTTTTGCTACAGAAACAATGAATAAGATAACTATAAAAATAACGGTCAGCCACAAAGTCCATTTTTCGATTCCACGTCTTGTTTGAAAGAGTTCACCTCCTCCTCCCCACGCGCTCCCAAGGCCTGCACCTCTTCCTTGAATGAGTATGAGCAATACAATAAAAATGCTCAAAACGCTTCCGATAATCAGCAATGCGTCTTTCATGTCAAAAGTTCTAGTATATTGATAATGAATGCGTACAATATTGATGAAATGATAAGTGTCGTAAGATAATTCATGGATAGTTTTGGGATCGTGAATGAGTACAGTTGTAATCCCTGAAAGACCCAGGGCTTGACTATAACAAAATTGAAATAGCTAATAACATAATGAAAAAGTATGATGTATGCCGCAATCGATACAAGGCCGACGGTGATAATATTGAGTGGTAAGAGCACCAATTTCAAAAACGGTGTGGCAAGGTAATATACAATAGCCAAAGAGACCGTTGTGATAACAAAAGATATAAGTTCTTGTTTCACTATAAATCCTTTTATGAGCAATGATACGATAAACAAACTTATGGCCGAAAAGACAATCATTCGAGTTATTTTTTTCATAGATTCTTCCTTACTTTAATTATACCACGTTTTTAGATGGGAATTAGTTTCTTTTTTCGCATCAAAAGGTGATATTTTTTGGCGAAACGATGTGACTCGTTACGCAGCCGTATAAGCTCTCTAAAGAAAAGGGAATCTTTTTGAGTGGAAAAAAAATCCTTATGTCTATTTGGATAGACGATTCTATCTGGATTTTTTGCAAAACCAATAAGCGGAATGTCAAGATGCAAACTGTGCAACACTTCGCCTGCGGCACGAACTTGTGGGGCGCCACCATCGACAACGATCAGATGGGGAAACTCCCATTCAGCTCTTTTGAAACGCCTTGAAAGCACTTCCTTGAGCATATGAATGTCTGAAATTCGTGAAACAGTCTTTATTTTAAATCGCCTGTATTGATTTTTTTGAGGGATACCATTGATGAAAGTAACCATAGAACCCACTGCTTCTTTACCAAAAAGATTGGAAATATCAAAGCATTCAATTTTTATGTGTTGTCTGTCAATCATGTTTTTATCAAATGCCTTTTTTAGGAAATGTGCAGTCTCTTCAAAAAGTTTTTTTTGGTTTTTCTCAATGTTTTCGTATATATCTACATCATCAAACGACTTCTCTGAAAACAATTCATGGAGGAAAAATAGCTTATCGCGCATCATGATGCCTGCTTCATAATCCTCGCGTTTTTTATATGCGTTCATCTTTTTTTCCAACTCTTTTTGCACATTTTCTCCTTTTCCTTTCAGGATAGTAATGACGCGCCGGATATTTGCACGGTAAATCTTTTTGGACAAACCACGTTCTGCATCTCTTTTTTGTTCTACGCTGTTGGGGCATGGACTACAAAGACCTATTTTTGAATAAAAGCATGGATATTTGCTTATCTTTTTTTGTGTGCAAAAGGGAGAAATTTTGCGAAGTTCTCGTATGAGTTTTTCTACTTTTCTCGATGAGCCAAAAGGGCCAAAATAGAGTGATTCTCCATCGTTTTCTTTTCGTGTAGAAAATATTTTTGGGTATTGTTCATGTATGGTGATTTTGATATAGAGGTAAGATTTATTATCCTTCCAAACGACATTATACTTTGGTTCGTATTTTTTAATTAGTTTTGCCTCAAGAAGCAGCGCTTCAAAATCAGACATCATGGGGATGACACGAATATGGTCGGTATTTTGGAAGATGAGCTTTTCTTTTGGATTTACCTTTTTTTGATAAAAATGGGATATGATGCGTGATTTTAAGTGGGTTGCTTTGCCAATATATATCGGAGTATTTCTATGCATAAAAAGATAGACCCCGGGCTGATGTGGAATTGTAGCCAGATGATCTCTTTTGATCACAATCGACGTTTCCATGGAGGATTTACCACGATATAGATAACAACGATAAAGACAATGCCTGCAAAAATACCCACTATTCTATATAGTATCTTCAGCCAAGACAGCGCGATAAGGATGCTTTTTGTATGGACAGGTTTTCCGTTGAGTCTGACGGTAAGTGTATCTTGAGTATCGGCAGATACGGACGAGGAAGTATAGGTGATATTCTTCTCTATTGTTTGAAAGGGAGCAAGAAGTGGTATGGTCATTTTTTGCGGTGAAAAGGAAATAAGTGATGAAGACATTTCAAGAGTGGCATTTTTGATGAACACGTTCCCCATGTTTTTAATGAAAAGTTTTGCCTGATATGTTTGTTTATGTGAAATTTCTTTTTTGATTGTTGTTTCGACCGAAACAGTCGAGTTTTCAGTCGGGAGTGTTGCCGCGGGCTCGATATCTATATCACGAGACTTTTCATCTATTTTGTACATCCCAGCAGCCAAAGGATAGCTGTCATCTTTGCCGTGAATGGCAAAAACAATGTGATTTAAGTCGAAGTCATTAAAATAGTCAATCCCTGATGTGTTTTCCCACGTTGGGTCAACAGGAACCCAGATATTTTTGGCTGTATCGTAATATTCAGGCCATGCGTGAAGAATATCCGCTACCAAAGACAGCGGCTGAAGATACGGATCATGGGAAAAACCATAGCCGTTCATTTCCCGAGCAAAATACCCCTTCGTGCGCATGATGCCAATAAATAAGTCAGTAAACTCCATACACACGGCTTTTGTAGGTTCGATAAGGACCCGTGAGGCGCCAAGGCGTTTTGATGTAGGTTCGTTGACCTTACTATAATCATAGGTCAACTTTTTGACGACATATGAATATATCTCCTGTGGGTTGGCAAGCTCTGCTATCTCGCTCTCCGCAGCGCTTGAAGTTATATTCCAATACGTATGCGGGGATAAAAGGTACGATTTTTGCGTGTTGATCGTGTCGCGCACAATGTCAATCATATCTTCTTGCGGTTTTGTGAAAATAGCAAGTGCGCCTTCTATTTTTATATCTTTACTTTCCTTTATGTTGAGTGTATAGCGCGCAAGGTAATTGCCGTCCTCATCTAGGGCGATTTTCTCGGGTATTGGCCGTACCGCATTGATAAAAACTTTTTGGTACAGTGTCTCCGGAGGAAAGGCAATATCGTAGTAAACGCGGCGAAGTTCATCATTTTTGAGATGATAGGTGAAATTGAAGTCGTAGTATTGAGAATCTCCAAAGACTGCATATACTGTTTTAGTTTTTACACTGTTCCATTTAATGCTATTTCCATCTATGGACGTTGGTTTTGGTTTGGCTATGGATATATCTTTGTTAAAGCTTTCCGGCAGATTAACAGAAATTGAGTAGTCTACTTCTTCTACGTTATTCATGGTTGGCAAGATAATCTCGCGCATTACGCCTGCAGTTTTGAATAAATTTTTCTGCAAGAAAGTAATATAGAATTTATTTTGAAGGTTTTTTCCGATAACTGGTTCGGAAAAAGTGAGTAAGATTTTGAGTGTCAGACCTACAGTGGAGACCTTTGTTTCAATTGCGTCTCCTGCTTCATCATATGCTTTTACATTTTCTATTGAGAAGGTCGCAGGGAATGAAAGCGTAAATTCCCTTACATATACATCTGATTGGAGGTTGGCGATGCTTATATCCAGTTTTACATCACTATCTCCGTTGGATTTCAAAAAATATGCTGTATTATAAGTCGTTTTATATTTTTGAGCGTATGTGCTGTGGGGCACGATGATGAAGAAAAATAAGACTATGCTCAAAAATACCCTCAATTTAGCGTTCATGTTTTGCTAAAAATTTACCTGTGTAGGAATTGCTAATCGTCTTTATTTTTTGGACCGGTCCTTGGTATACGATACTACCTCCTTTTTCACCGCCTTCTGAGCCTAAATCAATGATATACTCACAATTTCTGATGACCTCTATGTTATGCTCAATGATAATGACCGTATTTCCCCGCTCAATTAACTTATATAACGTGGTGAGAAGTTTTTCAACGTCATACAAGTGAAGGCCGGTTGTCGGTTCATCAAGAATATATACTGTTCGTCCTGTGTCTTTTCGTGAGAGTTCAAACGCGAGCTTGACTCTTTGTGCCTCCCCACCGGATAGAGTGGGCGCAGATTGGCCAAACGTGATATATCCAAGACCGACGTCTTGCAACGTTTTCAGCTTATTATAAATCGCAGGATGATTTTTGAAAAAATCGAGCGCTTCAACAACGGTAAAATTGAGTATGTCATAGATATTTTTTCCTTTATAGGTTATTTCAAGGGTTTGCGAATTATATCTTTTGCCCATACAAATATCGCAAGTGACATACACATCGGGGAGAAATTGCATTTCGATTTTGATACTTCCCGCACCCATGCATTTTTCACACCTTCCACCCTTTACATTGAAAGAAAATCTTCCCTTTTTATATCCTTTGCTTCGTGCATCAATGGTTTGCGCAAAAAGGTCTCGTATGTGGTCAAAAATACCAAGATATGTGGCGGGGTTTGAGCGAGGTGTTCTTCCGATTGCCGATTGATCGACAAGGTACACTTTGTCTATATATTGTTGTCCGTGAAGTTCCCCGTAGGGTGCGGGCAAGACGTGGTGAGTCCCATACAACCCGTGAGAGAGCGCAGGATATAGAGTTTCAACAACAAGGGTAGACTTTCCCGAACCTGAAACACCTGACACACAGATGAGCGTATTGAGCGGAAAACGTGCAGTGATATTTTTCAAATTGTATTGTTTGCAACCTGTGATCATAATATGTTCCCGGTCTTGGAAAGTTTTTGAAGAGGATTTTCTCGTCATGGGTGGTATTGTCCGCGTGCCCGTCACATACTGAGCGGTGAGTGATTGTGAGGCATTCTTCAAACTATCCACATCTCCCTCATATATCACACGTCCTCCCTGCTGTCCTGCAAAGGGGCCAAAATCAACAATATGATCAGCGGACATAATGGTTTCCAAATCATGTTCAACAACAATGATACTATTGCCCAAGTCGCGAAGTTTTTTGAGGTTCATAATAAGCGCGTGCACATCTTTGGGATGAAGGCCAATAGACGGCTCATCAAGAACATACAGCACTCCCGTTAAGCCGCTGCCTATTTGTGAGGCAAGTCTGATCCGCTGCGCTTCTCCTCCAGACAGTGTCCGCGCCCCACGATTGAGGGTGAGATACGACAATCCTACATTGTAGAGAAACGCAAGTCGTGATCGTATTTCTGTCAGAATCGTATGTGCGACTTCTTTTTCATAGGGATTGAGATTTTGCTCCACAGAATTAATTTCATCAATAATGTGTGAGATCGACAAATCGCAGAGTTCAAAAATATTCTTGTTATTGACTTTAATACTCAATACTTCTGGTTTGAGTCTTTTTCCTTGACATGAGGTGCACGTTTCCTCAAACATATATTTCTGGATTTCTTGCCGCGCGTATTCTGATTCACTTTCAAAATATCTTCGTTCAAGCTCTCTGATTACCCCTCCAAACTTTTCAACGATCATTGTTTCTTTCCCAAATCTATTGGTTCCATAAACGTTGTATGAAGTATGCGTTCCAAAAAGTAATTTTTTGATCGCTTCTTCTTCAAGTTCTCCGATGGGTATTTTTGGATCAATATGTTCTTTTTGGAGAAATGTCTGAAAAAGGCGGGCATACCAGGTGGTATGATAAAAAACAGAAGCAAACGGTATAATTCCTCCCTCGTTGATAGACAAATTCTTGTTCAGTACTAAATCTGGGTCAATTGCAGTGATAAATCCAAGACCCTTGCATCTTTCACACGCTCCAATGGGGGAATTGAAAGAAAACATGCGCGGTTCAATTTCTGGCAGTGAAATATTGCAGTTTGGACAAGAAAATTTCTCAGAAAAAATGGATGTAATTTTTTCTCTTATTATCGCTACAAGACCGTCTGAAAGATTGAGCGCAGTTTCAACATCAGTAAATATTCGCGACTTCAGCTGACTCATAAATACAGGATTTTTACTATTTTTATAATCCAAACTGATCGTATCAATAATAACCTCAATTGTATGTGTATTAGTTTTCAGAAGCACAAGGTCCTCTTTGAGCGAATGTTTTTTATCATCAACAATAATGTTATTAAAACCTTTTGCGCGCAAATTGGCAAATAATCCGGTAAATTCGCCTTTGCGTTTGCGCACAACAGGAGCAGTGATCAAAAAATGCACTGGCTTTATCTTATCTTCATGAAACCATGTGTGAAGTGAGGCAATTATACGCAGCGCTATGTCTTCCGCCGATAATTTTGAGATTTCCCGCTCACATTGTGGGCAAAAGGGATGACCAATTCGCGCAAAAAGCAATCGCATATAATCATAAATTTCTGTGATAGTGCCTACTGTTGACCTCGGATTATGCGTCACGGACTTTTGATCAATCGCAACAGCAGGTGATAATCCTTCAATACTTTCAACGTCTGGCTTACTCATAATCCCTAAAAATTGTCGCGCGTATGACGAGAGCGATTCAACATATCTTCGCTGTCCTTCAGCATAAATTGTGTCAAACGCAAGAGATGATTTACCCGATCCTGATACTCCGGTGAAAACAACAAGTTTGTTTTTTGGAATATCAAGAGATATATTTTTCAGATTATGTTCACGTGCCCCTCGAATACGTAAGATATCCATAGGTTTTTAAGTGAGTGATTTAATTTTCTCTCTCATAGCTATTGCTGCTTCAAATTTCAAATCATTAGCGTACCTTTTCATCTCTTTTCGAAGCGTGTTGATGAGTCTTTTTTTATCAAATGGGGTCAGTGAGTCGCTTTTAATATCTGAAAAAGGGTCAGATGAGATAGCCTCTTTTACTACTTCCTCACTGATGATCGGTGCTTGTATAGGCTTTATGATGTTTGAAGGAGTGATGCCGTGGGTTTTGTTATAGGCAATTTGATATTCTCGTCGTCTATCAACTTCACTTACTGCCTCTTTGATTGATCTTGTCATCACATCGGCATACAGAATGACTTCTCCCCGTGTGTTTCGCGCGGCTCTCCCCATGATTTGGATAAGAGATGTCTTGCTGCGCAGAAACCCCTCACGATCCGCATCCAAAATAGCAACGAGCGATACTTCAGGCAAGTCAAGCCCTTCTCGAAGGAGATTGATCCCTACCAGTGCGTCGTAATCGTTTTTGCGCAGTTTATGCAGTATGTCCGTTCGTTCAAGTGTCTTTATATCAGAGTGAAGATACTGGACTCTCACGTGTTTTTCGGTCAGGTAATGAGTGAGATCTTCTGCTGTCCGTTTTGTGAGTGTTGTGACAAGAACACGCTCCTTTTTTTCAACTCTTTTTTTTATTTCACTGATCAAATCGAGAACTTCACCGCGTGCGGGTTTGATCACTATGTGGGGATCAACGATGCCAGTTGGACGGACGAGCTGTTGGACTATACCAGGTGGTATTTTACTCGTTTTTGACTTGCGCATTTCCCAGTCGTTTGGTGTCGCTGAAATGTACACAAGACGTGGAACTTGGCGCAAAAACTCTTCAAATTTTAAGGGACGATTGTCAAGAGCGCTCTTCAAACGAAATCCATATTCAATAAGTGTTTTTTTGCGCTGATAGTCTCCGTTATACATTCCTCGTATTTGTGGGATCGTCATGTGCGACTCATCTATATAGACGGTCCAATCATTACCGTACGTTTCATTAAAATAATTGATCAATGTATAGGGAGGATCTCCTATTTTCCTTTCCTCAAAGTAACGCGAGTAATTTTCAATCCCATTCACATATCCAACTTCTTTGATCATCTCGAGATCAAACGTGACTTTTTTGTAGAGCCTTTCTGCCTCAATGATTTTTCCTCTCTTTTGCAGATTTTTATATTCTATTTCAAGATCTTTTCGAATTTGTGCTTCAGCCTTTTTGACTATTTCTTGGTCTGTCATGTAATGTTTTGCAGGATATATAACAATCTTTTGTATAGGTCTTTGCGTATGCTCCTCACCTGTTATGGGGTTGAATTGTGTAATTGCAGTGATATGTTCATTTTCAAGTTCAACCCTGATTCCTACTTCTTCATAGGCAGGATAAATATCTATTACGCCACCGCGTTGCCTGAATGTACCTCTTTTAAAATCGAATTCACTCCTCTCGTAGTGAAGCTGCGCAAGTCTTCGAAAAATCTCCGTCCGGTTAATATATTCTCCTTTTTTTAACTCAAGTATGAATTTGCCATATTCGTGAGGAGAACCAATATTGTAAATACATGAAACAGACGCAACAACGATCACATCTTTCCTCGTCAAAATATTGGTGGTTGAGGCAAGGCGCAATTTATCAATCAACTGATTGATTTGAGCTTCTTTCTCAATATACGTGTCGGTATGAGGAATGTATGCTTCTGGCTGATAATAATCATAATACGAGACAAAGTAGGAAACAGCATTTGTGGGGAAAAATTCTCGCATTTCTTGGTATAGTTGGCCTGCAAGCGTTTTGTTGTGCGAAATGATGAGAGCGGGCGCTGCAAGCTCTTCTATCGTACGAGCCACGGTAAATGTTTTTCCCGACCCGGTGACACCCAAAAGCACTTGGTTTTTAAGACCTGTCCGAATTCCTGTCACAAGCCCCGCGATTGCTTTTTGCTGCTCCTGTATTGGTGAAAAAGATGAAGTAAGTTTAAACATACGCCAAATCTATAAGTGTACCATTTTTTCCTCAAAAATACTATACTTATCCAAATATATGTTTTATATAGTAGGAACACCCATTGGAAACATGCAAGATGCAAGTATGCGTATGGTGAAAGCCTTGGTGCATGTAGATATTATTCTTGTTGAGGACGCTCAAAGCTTTGATAGTTTCTATAAAAACATACAGGAACTTTTTAATCTTCACCCACAAAAATCGCAGAAAATCATTCATTTCCACAAAGAAAATGAATTTGAACTGTTGCCTCAGGTTTTAAATCTCCTACAGGAAGACAAAAATATTGCTCTTGTTTCAGAGTCAGGCATGCCAACAGTCTGCGATCCCGGATCGTTACTTTTAACTTGCGCAGTTAAAGAGAATATCTCCTACACGGTCATACCCGGCCCAACTGCGTTTGTAAACGCATGTGTACTTTCGGGTTTTTCGACAAAAAATCTTCTTTTTTTAGGTTTTCTTCCCAAGAAACAATTTCAATTACTTCAATTAATTAACAAATTAAAGTCTATGGGTAAAATGTTAATCGATCTGACCGTCGTATTTTATGAGTCGCCGCATCGAATTAATCACACATTAACAATAATTGATGAGGTTTTACCAAACAATGAAATTTGTATTTGTCGCGAGATGACGAAGAAATTTGAAGAAGTCATACGCGGAAAAGCACATGAATTACTCAATTATACATATAAAGGTGAACTTGCCGTTGTTATAAGAGCATCTTAGTATTCCTCAAGTGTTGAGGTATCACCGATGGGGAGGCCGAGTTCTTTGGCCTTGAGGATGCGGCGCATGATTTTGCCCGAGCGTGTTTTGGGAAGTTTATCAATAAAATCAATTTCTCGAGGATACGCATGGCCAGCGAGATTTTTCTTCACGTGCACCATGAGTTCTTCTTTCAACTTCTCACTCTGCTTTATTTCAGGTTTTAACACGACAAAAGCTTTGATAATCTGTCCGCGCAGGGGGTCTGGTTTGCCAATGACACCAGCCTCAACTACCGCAGGATGGCTTACAAGCGCTGACTCGACTTCAAATGGCCCCACACGCTCGCCTGATGTTTTGATCACATCGTCTGCCCGTCCGACAAACCACAGATAACCATCAGCGTCCTTGTAGGCGAGATCACCAGTGATATAGTATTTTTTCAAAAAATACGATTTATATTTTTCTGGCCTTCTCCAAATTTCCTTCATCATGGAAGACCAACCTGGCTCAAGAGCAAGGTTGCCAATTTTGTTTTCGGCGAGCTCATGGCCTTCATCATCTACGATATGTGCTTTAATACCAGGAAATGGTTTGCCCATAGAGCCGGGCTTTATGGGAAGGCCGGGATAGTTTGCGACCACTATGCCCCCTGTCTCTGTCTGCCAATAGTTATCATGAAAGGGGAGATGAAATGCTTTAAGACCCCAAAAAATTGGTTCGGGGTTCAAAGGCTCTCCAACACTTGCCAGATAGCGCAAATGCGAGAAATCGTATTTTTTGATCAAGTCCAGTCCCTGTGCAGCAAGCATGCGGATCGCAGTCGGGGCAGTGTACCAAATAGTCACTTCGTAATCCTGAAGGATTTGATACCACTTTTGAGGAGAAAACCTTCCCTCATAAACTATAGATGTAGCTCCATTTGCCCATGAACCCAATATACCGTATGCTATGCCCGTTACCCAGCCAGGGTCTGCAGTACACCAATATACGTCATCTTCCTGGATGTCAAGCGCCCACTGTGCGGTAAGGTACTGGTGAATGATTGCGCGATGCGCATGGACAATACCCTTTGGCTTACCTGTTGTTCCTGATGTATAGAGCATAAACGCATTATCTTCGCTATGCGTGTGGGAAACCTTGTATGTTTTTTCCATTTTTGCAATTTCTTGTGTAAAATTATCATTAACCAGTACTATTTTTTCGAGTTTATCAAGGTCTTTTCGCACTGACTGTACTCTTTTTGCCATCTCTTCTGTCGTGATGAGTACCTTTGCGCCAGATTGGGAAAGTCTGTCAAAAAGGGCTTGTGGACCAAAAGCAGAAAAAAGCGTCCCTGCTACAGCACCGATTTTCAAAATGGCAATGAAGGAAAAATATAGTTCAGGAATACGGGGAAGGAAAAGAAATACACGATCTCCTTTTTCAATACCGAGATGTCGAAGGTAATGGGCAATTTGGTTTGAGATTTCCTCTATGTCTGCAAATGTGTATTTTTTCTTTTCTCCTTCCTCACTTTCCCATAATAATGCAAGCTTGTTCTTGCGTGAAGAAAGAGTGTTTCTGGTAATGGCGTTATAAGCAGCATTAATTGTATCTTTATCAAACCACGTAAGTTCTTGTGTGTATGTCTTGTAAGAGAAGGAGGAAACGACGCGATCATAGTCTTGAAGGTTGGGATTTTTTTTAACATATTTTTTTCCCTCTATGATTTTATCGCTTTTCATTTATCGATAATAGTAGGTGAAAAATGCTGATTTGTCAATTGATTTTTCCCTCCGACTTTGCAATAATGTGTTTGACATGTACGATCTTATCAGTATTGGAGACATCACCATCGATCTTTTTTTTAAAGGAGTATCTCTGACGACAAAACAAAACAGATTTTATCTGGCCATCGGTGGCAAATACCATGCTGATCATTTTTATGAATCATTGGGTGGAGGAAGTGCAAATGTCGCTGCCGGTTGTTCTCATTTTGGCGTCAGTGCTGCAGTTATCGGTAAAATAGGTGAAAATTCCTTTAAACAACTTATCATCCAAAAATTAATCAGAAAGGGCGTTTCATCTGAATTTTTGCTGCATGAAAAAGAATATATAAATATTTCCTGCATATTTTTGGCGCAAAAAGGAGAGCGGACGATTGTGCATTATACAACACCGTATGTTTCTTTCTCGCTTACCGAAGCGATAAAACAAATCGCAAAACCCAAAATAGTATACATGGGAAATCTACCAGGTGTTTCAATAGAGGATCGAAAACGTATCGCTGCATTTTTTAAAAGAAATAGGGCGCTCCTTTGCCTTAATTTCGGGGTAACTGATTGCGCGCTACCTATCTCACGCATCAGACGATTGCTCACGTTCGCCGACATCTTGATACTAAACACGCATGAGTTTGGAAAGCTCGTCAAAAAGCCGCGAGAAAAAATAGATTTCACCAAGAATTGCGCAACACTTCTTCGTTTCAATGACAAATTACTCGTGCTTACGGATGGAGAACGGGGGAGTTTTGCTTATTTCCAAAAAAAAGTATATCACCAAAAGGCAGTAACTCCTCAAAAAATAGTAGATACAACAGGAGCTGGAGATGCATTTACCAGTGGTTTCCTATCCGCATACTTGAAGGAAAAATTGGTTGAAAAGGCGCTGCTGCGGGGAGCAGAATATGCGAGCCGCATCATCGGGAAAATCGGCGCACAGTAAGACATTATACTTCCTCAAGCAAATCTCTTCCCATCATTTCAGTAGGCTTTGGAAGACCCATGAGGTTTAAAATTGTTGGTACAACATCGGCGAGAATTCCGATATGGAGTTTTTTCGGTTTGCCTTGGAGCTTGTTTGAGACCGCAATAAAAGGCACGAGGTTTGCAGTATGTTCGGTCATCATCTCGCCAGTTTTTGTATTAATTTTTTCCTCGATATTTCCATGGTCAGCAGTGATAAGAAGTTGATAATCAAGTCCCAGTGACGCATTGACTATTCTCCCTACAACCTCATCAATGACTTTTACTGCTTTGATCGAAGCCTTCAAATCTCCTGTGTGTCCTACCATATCTGCATTGGGGAAATTTACCAGAATGAATTTGTATTTCATGAGAGACATTTTCTTGATGAGGATGTCAGTGATTTCATATGCGCTCATTTCTGGTTTCAGATCATATGTGGGTACTTTTGGAGAAGGAACAATAAGTCTTTCCTCATACGGGAATTGAACCTCACGTCCACCGTTGAAATAATACGTCACAAAGCGTTCTTTTTCACTTTCAGTCAAACGCAGTTGATATAAAGAATTATCCGATAACACCCGCCCGAGCGGCATATGCACCATACGACTGGGAAAAGCAATAATTGCCGGAAGATCTTTTTCATACTCTGTCATAGTGATGAAGTAAAGATTTTTGATTTTTTCACCTCTTTTAAAGGGAGGCGCCAGTATTTTTTCCTCCACTTCGTGTTTTTTATAGTATTCTGTGGCATAGGGATCATAAAACGTCTTATTTGCATTTGCTTCAAAATTATCCAGCACAAAGGCTTTCGTCAATTGCCGGGGCCTATCAATTCTAAAATTGAAGAAAATCACTGCATCACCTTCTTGAATAAGTGCGATGGGTTCTCCATTTTTTGTGATATTTATCGGCTCAATAAATTCGTCAGTAATACCTCGTTTATATGAACTGTCAAAAACATCTCGCCACGACTGCGCTTTTTTTTCAGCACCTTTTGTCAAACATATATATGCTTTTTCTGTTCTGTCCCAGCGTTTGTCCCGATCCATTGCATAATATCTTCCCATCACTGTCGCAATTTCACCTAGTTCCAATTGATCCAATTTTTTTTCAAGACCATCGATATAACTTGCGGCCATCTTTGGCGGCGAGTCTCGACCATCGGTTATCGCATGGACAAATACGTGCCTGAAGTTATTTCGCTTACAAAAATGCAAAAGAGCTGACAGATGATCAACACTGGCATGTACCGACCCTTCACCGACAAGTCCGATAAGATGTAGCTTTCCTCCTGTTTTTGATAGGTGGATAAGTGCTTCAAGAAAGGCGACATTTTCGTAAAATGTTCCATCGGCAATTGCCATATTAATGCGCAGTAAACTTTGGTATATGACTCGCCCTGCACCGAGATTGAGATGACCTACTTCTGTGTTGCCGACTTCGCCCTGTGGTAATCCTACTGACATTCCAGATGCTTTAAGATATGTATAGGGATATGAACACAGGAGACTGTGAATATGATGAGGGTTTGCAAGATATATAGCATTTCCTGGTCCGGGTGGAGCGATACCAAAGCCATCAAGGACAATCAAAACAACGGGGTTCATAAAGGTTGTTGCTGCTTTAATTCTTCCTCAATTGCAAGTAGTCTGTTGTATTTCGCGACACGTTCTCCCCTCACAGGAGGCCCAAATTTGATAAAATCAGATTGTATTCCCACTGCAATATCTGCAATGAAGTCATCGTTTGTTTCGCCTAAGCGCTGTGAAAATATGATTTTTAAAGAGCCTTGTTTTGCCAGATTGATAACTTCAAAAAGTTCGGTAATAGTTGATGTTTGATTGAGCTTGAGTAAAAGGCCAGAGCAACAATTTTCCTTAATTGCTCGAAGAACTCGCTCTTTACTGCCCGCGAGAAAATCGTCCCCTATAATATATGTGTCGCTGCCTGTTTTTTGCGTGATTTTTTTCCAACCCAAAAAATCTTCCTGTTCAATTGGATCCTCAAGTGTGAGTATTTTAAATGTTTTGTTGAGTTCAACAAGATAATCAATATATTCGTCAATTCTCAATGGTTTTGGTTTATCTTTAATATAATATTTTCCATCTTTATAAAAATATGAAGCGGCGAGATCGAGTCCAAGAAAAATATCAACACCCATCATGAGTTTTCGGTCGGTGACTATCTCTTTGAGAAGATCAAGTGCACCGTGATTGGTCAGAAGATTTGGCGTAAAACCACCTTCTTCGGACACAGAAATACCTGCATTGCGATACTCGAGTGTTTTTTTGACTTCATGATACATTTCTGCACCCATTTGTAGAGCTTTGGAAAAAGGAATAGAGGTAAGGGGAATAATCTGAAATTCTTGAAATTCTAGATTTTTTACACCGTGTTTTCCACCATTTATCATGTTGAAAATGGGGTTTGGAATTTTTTGTATATCAAACGGATTATTGAATAATTTATTGAAAAATTGATTAACATATTTGTACAAAGGGAGACGAGCATCTGCCGCTGCGCTTTTCAGCATCAGTTGGGAAACCGTCAGGAGTGAATTGACGCCAAACTGTGTTTTGGTGGGTGAGGGATCAACTTTCATAAGCCAGTAATCAACATCTATTTGCCGATCGCAAGAAACTCCTACAAGTTTCGGACCAATAAGATCGTTGATGAAGGAAACCGCTTTTGTGACACCTCTTCCATGAAACCTCTGTGCATCGCCATCTCGAAGGTCCTTTGCTTCGTGTTCGCCAATTGACTCACCAGAGGAGGCTGCAGCAGTAACAGAAACTTCTGTATCAAGCGTAAGGCATGCCTCGACTGTCGGGATGCCTCGCGAATCAAGGATTTCACGACTTACGATTTTTTTAATTTTTGCCATAATTTTTTTTCTGCAGAAAACACATGTAATTTTGTTTGAGTAAAAGCATCAGGACTCACGGATACACTGGTTATACCCCATTCTACCAATTTTTCAACTAAATCGGGGTAATCAGATGCAGCCTGTCCACAGAGCGAGGAAGTAATACCATGTTTTTTTGCAGTTTTGACAACCCGTTCAATCGCCCACAATACCGCTTTGTTTCGCTCATCGTAAAGAGGGGCGACTTCGTGGCTGTCGCGGTCGACACCTAATATAAGCATAGTCAGATCATTCGTCCCAATGGATACACCATCAATTCCCATTTTAATAAAATCCTCAAGGAGTATAACGGTTGATGGGACCTCGACCATGATCCAGAGCTTGAATGAGGGACGATTGATAAAATCAAAAGATGAAAGAATATTTTTAATCTGAAAAAGCTCATGAGGCGTCCGTATAAACGGAATCATCAAATGTATATTTTTGTAACCCTTTTCTCTGACATTCTTTAAAGCCGCAAGTTCTAGCTCAAAAACCTGTTTATCAGCGATGTAGCGCGTTGCGCCGCGATAACCAATAAGCGGATTTTCTTCTTTGGGCTCATATAATGAACCGCCTTTTAAGTTTCTATATTCATTTGTTTTGAAATCCGTTGCTCGATATATGATGGGGCGTGGCGCAAAGGCTTTTGCAAACGTAATGAGATTTTTTGTCAATGTATGGGTAAAAAAATGCTGTTTTTTCTCCTTGATAAATTCTCTTGGATGAATACCCATTTCTGCGATCATAAACTCTGCACGAAGTAAACCTACCCCGTCAACAGGCATGCTCGCCACTCTTTTTGCCTCCTCTGGTTCACCGAGGTTGACATACACTTTTGTCAACGTATGGAGTTTTGAGTAATGTGCCTTACTTTTTTCTTGAGTTTGGGACGGCCGAGGCGTGAAAAATCCTCCGCGCGTAATTTCTCCGTTTTTACCATTGACGGTAATTATCTTTTCATGCTTCAAAATCCGTATCGCAGAGGAAGCCCCAACCACGGCAGGTACACCAAGCTCACGCGAAACGATGGCAGCATGTGAGGTACGTCCGCCTGTTTCAGTGACAATAGCGTATGCTCTGCGCATCGCAGGGACGTAATCAGGATTTGTATGAGGAGCCACTAACACGTCGCCTTTTTTGACTCTGTCAATTTCAGAAGGCTTCATGATAATAACAGGCCTTCCAGATGCTATACCTGGAGAGGCTGGATCTCCTTTTACCAATATTTTTCCTTTATTCTGTAGAGACAGGTCGCGACCTGTCTCTACCATATTTGGGTGATTAATCGTTGTAATTGGTCGTGACTGAACAATATATAATTGATTGTCTTTCATGGCCCACTCGATATCTTGGGGAAAATAATAATGTTTTTCGATATTTTTGACCATCTGTGCGAGTTTAATAATCAGATCATCGGTCAGCTTTTCCTTGTCTCCGTGGGTCTTGGTAAGAATAATTTCTTTATTCCGGCCTTTTTCCTTAACGAGCGCAGTTTTTTGGGTGCGTATTTCTTTTTTGACGATGGAGAGGGTTTTTTTGTCGATTTCATAGTGGTCCGGGGTGACTTTTCCCTGCACGATATACTCGCCAAGACCAAAAATTGCCTCAATCGTCATCATTGATTTATTATTGGTGATAGGGTCGATACTGAAGGCAATACCTGATGAGTCTCCATTTATCATTTTTTGCACCACTGCCGCAAGACCGACTTTGAAATGGTCAAATTTTTGGTTGTTTCTATAATATATGGCGCGGGGTGTGAAAAGAGATGCCCAGCATTCTCTGATTTTCATGAGTAAGTGATTTTCACCTTTTATATTGAGATATGTCTCTTGTTGTCCCGCAAAAGAGGCAGTGGGCAGGTCCTCGGCAGTGGCGCTTGAGCGTACCGCCACTACCGGTGGGGTATAGGTTGCCTTCAAAGGCGCTTTTATACGCGCAAAAGGACTCGTATGTTTTTTTAGAATTTTTTGCTCTTTTTCTTCAAGGTGGTCGTAAAATTCTATGACAGTTTTTGTAAGTGAGGAAGGAATGGGTGAGGAAGTGATGAGGCGTTGGATTTGATGCGCAATTTTGTCCAATTTATCAGAATCTTCATAGTCAATACCGCTTAATAATTCTTTTATTTTGGGAGAAAGCTTATTCTCCTCTATAAAGGAAAAATATGCATATGACGTAACGATAAATCCATACGGAACTGGGAAACCTGCTCTCAACATTTCTCCTAAGTTTGCGCCCTTGCCGCCTACTAACCCAACATCTTCCTTATCAACTTCCTCAAACCACACAATGTGTTTTTTTGCCATAAACTATATTATTCAGTATACGCATGAAATCGGAAAAAAAGCAACTTGAAATATCGTTGATTAAGGAAGGTTCAAAAATGTAAAAAAGAGGTGGGTTTCATGAACTCATCGTGTAAAACGCAAGGAATCTATCATAGAATCAAATATCTTGCTTTCATCTTTTTTGTATTCTTCTATCGAATAACTGAAGATCATGATCCCATTATTTATTTTTACCAGTGCTTTTCGTGCCTTAGCACCTTGAGGATTATTTGTTTTAAGTGTATTAATAAAGTTAACATATGTAAATTTTAATAATCCCTTACCTTGAATAGTAGATTTTTCTTTCTCAAGAACTTTTGTTTCAGGGTCATTAGGATCATTGTATGTTGAATTGTAATAATCATCTAAAGATTGGTCTGTTTTAAGAATTATAAGACCAATGAATTGTGAATCAGAGGGTGGCGGATCGGGTGGAGTATAATCAAATTTAGGATAATTTGACCAGGCGGTATCTCCACCATAATAAGTAATGCCAACATCATAACCACCGCGCCTTGTAAAATCCATTTCAGAATATTTTGTGCTAACAAACCAGTTTGCTGGATATTTAATATTATAGCCATAGCGATTATTTGTATATGTTTTCCAATTCGCCGTTTCATCTGAAGTCGTTATCGGATTAGCCGATGTAGAAGTCGGTGAAACAGCGGTTTGAGGAATTACAAGAGGTTGATTGGTTGGTGACTCTTGATTTTTTTGCGAAGTCATGTACATATATGTTCCTACAGACGACGCAAACGCAATGACAGCCGCAAACAAGAGGAGTACAAATATATTGATAAATGATGGTGATGCATGGGAACGATCCTGGTGGTCCATATTTTTATGGTATATAAGTTATGGAAAAAAGTCAATGGTCATTTAATACAGTATGCATTATCCTCATTCGGAACTTTGTAACAAACGACTTTAATTTATTAAATAATTAAAGTTGAAATAGATTATCATTTTGCAAGCTCTTTTTTGAAATAATCTACCCACTGGATTTGAGAGGGGTCAACACCGTAGTCGATGCCGAGGAAGAATGAAAGATATGAGCTCAACTGAAGATAGAGCAAAAACTCCTCAAGTTTATTTTTCCCCTCAAGCGATACATCAATATAAGGAACACCTTGTTTATCAAGCACTTTTTTCGTGACGTCATAGCGTTTTCTATTTCTCCCATGATAAAGGTGGGAATTATAGAACACAAAGGTAAGTTTTTTATCCTTCGGGTAGGTGAGTCCTTCCATCAGATGATGATTGAGCTCGGGAATGAGGTGATATTGTGCAAACGCTTTTGCTGTTTCATTGATCTGATTGCGCGCTGCGTGTACCACACCGCTTACATGTTCTGATCCGACGAAGATAATAATGGTATCTTTCATCTGATTTTTGAGCTTATATGCTTTTTCTTGTATGCGTGCATCATTATTTTTGAGGGTAGTAATAGCACTGTGCACCGCAGCAATATCAAGATGAAGAAGTCCCAAATGTGAGAGTATGAAAATAGCACCAAAAATCATATAACCCACACCTACTCTGGGCTGACCACAGGGATTAAAATGAGGTGTAAATTGATAAAAAGGAAGATCATGAAACTTCATCAATTCACCCAATTTTCCTCCTGTGGTTAAAGCAGTAACCAATAGGTTTTGCTTGATGGCATCGGTCGTTGAGGCAATCGTTTCCTCGGTACTTCCTGAATATGAAGAGCCGACAAACAGTGTTTTTGCCTTCATATATGCGGGAAGCTCATATCCATTTACCGCTATGATGGGCTTGTGCAGCTCACGCGTAAAAAGAGAGGAAATAACATAGTAATTATAAATAGAGCCACCCATACCGGATATGGCGATGTTTTCGGCATCTCTATATTTTTCTGGGTAGGCTATTCTTTCTACGTCTTTCATGGCTTGTTCTATTTGATGAGGTAGTTGTTTGATAGATGAATACACGTCTGCAGTGTCTAATTTTTTTATTTTTTGTGTATCTATCATGTGTTTACTCCTCCTTCATGAGAGTCGCCCCAGCATGGGTAATGAAATTGATAAGCTCATCTCGTTTTTCCTCCATAAGCTTCTCACTATCTGCCTCGAGGTTGAGTCGTATGAGAGGCTCGGTATTTGAGGTGCGTACACCAAATCTCCATGTATCATATTCAACAGCCACACCATCAATTGTCACCATTTTACCATCACAATATTTCTCCTGCAGCGCTGCTAAAATCTCCTTCGCTGTATCTGTTTTGAAATTATATTCACCTGATTCAAAACTCCCCCGAAGCTCTTCAACTACCAGAGAAAGTGGTTTTTTTTCCTTTGATATGACTGATAATACGATTAAAATAACGGGGAGTTGCCACTCGGCACCGCCAGTTTTGGCGAAATAATAATGACCTGACGATTCTCCCGCAAAAAGAGCTTTATGTGTATGCATGGCTTCTGTAATGAACGCATGGCCAACTTTGGTAATATGAGAAATGCCGCCATACTTTTTCACGTTTTTCGCAGGTGTTTTGGTATAGCGAATATCATATAAAATTGCGGCTCCGGGGGTTTTTTTCAAAAGTTCTCGCGCCACAAGTGCCGTGATGTAGGAGGCAGAAACGATCTGCCCCTTTTCATCGACGAAAAAAAGTCGGTCTCCGTCTCCGTCTGGAGCAAGTCCAATATCTGCTCGCTCCTCACGTACTTTCTGCTGCAAACTCTTGAGATTTGCTTTGACCAAAGGATCTGGTTGGTGAGCGGGAAAAGAACCATCAAGCTCAAAATTCATTTTTACGAGCTCACAGGGCAGATGTTTAAAAAGCTCTTCTATATACAGAGACCCCATGGCATTTGCAGGATCCGCAACGACTTTAAGCGGTAAAATACCAGAAAAATCTACCATTTTTTTTACTTCCTCTATTTCATGAGTAAGGATATTTTTTTTTGCAGTCACAGTGCCTTTCTGTGATGAACTAGCTTTTTTTCCGGCAAGGGCATATTCCTTGATCTTTTCCATTCCGGTTGATTTACCAATCTTGAGAAGTCTGCCGCCAAAATTTTGCACCAGTTTCAAGCCGTTGTATTGAGGGGGATTATGAGATGCAGAAAGTTGAATACCCGCATCATACCTATATGTTTGGACGGTAAAATAAAACGTGGGTGTTGCCACGAGTCCGATATCAATCACCTGTGCTCCAGCATCAACAAGTGTTTTTTTGACAATTGCAAACAGTGAAGGACCTGATAGTCGCATATCGCGGCCAACGACTATAGAAATACTCTCTTTTTTTGCTTGCTCAAGAAAAAAAGCGTGAATAGCATTGACAATAGCAACAATGTTCTTCTCATGAATTTGATCAGGGTAGGTACCGCGAATATCGTAGCTTTTGAAAATCTGTGAGGCAATGTTTATCATTTTTGACTTTTGACCCCGATTTTATCGGGGTTGACTTTTAATTTTTGTATGATGCTATCATATAGAGTAGCACAGTGCAATGTCAAGTGACTTTTTGATAGAATAGTAATGAGTATTTGTTTTCGCATATACTTCAATTCTATACAACGCATCATAAAATGACAACAATTGCTGCTCCTTCCATTTTTTGCTCTGCATAGAGAGCTTTGCGATCTGCCACTGCTGCAATTTCTCCGGTGTTTTTCCGGTGGTAACTGCGATCAGTTCGCGAATTCTTTTTTGCAACATATACAATATGATGTGTTCATCAATCGACTGCGAAATATCCTGCAGAAGACGCAATGCAGGGGTTTTGTTTGAAGGATATACGGCATCCAAAAACTTAAAGATTGTTGAGGGCAGTTTTGATATGGAAAGACGCGCTGTTTTGAAGATGCGTTTTGCGCTTCGCTCATCAATCTCCTCATCCCAGAGAAGAATGATAGCGTTTTCATCTTTTGTATCATAATTTTTGAAAATATCACGGTATTCTTTTTTTGAGAGCAGATTCTCTCCCGCAAAAATCCTGTTTTGCCAAAAGAGATTTTGGCTGTTGACGAGCCATTTTTCAAGCTCGGTGATGTTTTTTTCGCCAATTGCGATCACCTCATAGTTTTTCTGTTTGTATGCGACCTTCGCGAGATGAAAAGCATTTCGTGAGGCGGCCGTATCATCTCCGCAAAAAAGATAGATCATATTGATTTTTTCTTTATAGAGTAGTATACTATTCTTTTATAATGCGTGGCGGAGTAGAAACGTTATATCCGATTGATCCTCAAGAGGAAAAACTATTTGAGGCGACTCTAGGAGAAAGTATTGCGGAGATTAATATATTATTCCTCGAAAATCCAGTTTTGGGTAACTATAGAAGACAAGTAGAACGTCTTGGTAATTCAAATGAAGCAATCCACAAAGGTGTAGCACAGCTTTCAGAAGAAGAACAAAAAGAAATATTGTCTGAATATTCTCGTATAGGAAAAGATCCTCGCTATCAGGCTATATGTATCAAATTCTCCAACTTTTCACCAGAAAAATCAAGAATGCGTGAATGGTTTCGCGCTCAACGTATTCCAGCTATCAGTACAAACATTACAGCGCTTGGATCAGATTTGGGACAATATGAACTAACTGGAGCAACTGCACCTCTAGGGCTTATGCTTTTTCCTGAAAAACAATTCATGGAAGTTGTATCTGAAGCAGACTTAAAAGAGCAACTTCTTTTATATTGTCAGAAAAACATTACATCTCACGACAGGGAAGTGCTAACCCTCATGAGAGAACTTATGCTACTTCATCACAGAGATACTCCAACACGCCTTAACTTGATGAAGGTTTTACTGAATGAACCTATTCCACCAAAACCTCGCCCCAGGTCTTATTAAGAAGCAAAAGAACGGCAATGTTCACCACTACGTCTATTATCACTGCTCGCGGAAATCCAAGGCAGTCAAATGTAAAGAACCTTGTATTCGCCAAGAAGTTTTGGACAAACAAATCTCCTCTCTGCTTCAAAAAGCCGTTCTATTGTCCGAAAAGAAGACGCTGGAAGAGAAAATGGCGCGGATTGAACAAAAGCAGAATGATTGGCTCGAACCTCGTCTTGGCCAACCGGGAGGCGCGGCTCACCGCGCCGCCAACGAAAAAGTCGGTCAATTTTCTGAAAGTCAGATTTTGGTGCAGCTTTACAACAAAGCTCGAACATATTTTATAAAAAATTCGTAGAAATTAACAGCGTCCGGCGGCCGCGGCGAGGGAAAGGGAATCGCCGCAGCCGCCTTCGCTTTGCCCGCCCGCCTTTGGCGGCCTCGCTTCCCTCAAAATTTTTCACGCCTTTTGAAAATTAGGAAGGGAAAAAGAAAGTATCGTTGTCCCGCCCACCCGTGCGCCGACACACACTCCCAATTTCTCCTGAAGTAAAATTTTGGTTTCCTGTTCCAGAACCAGGACAAGTTAATCATGAAGCCAGAATCAGACCATAGCGAATAAGGATTCCCGAACCAGCCATAGACAATCTTAAAGGTTATGTTAGAAAAGCGCTTCATGAAATATCTGGGTATTCAAAACCTGAATTAGACGGGGTTGTGATTGGGTTATCTGGTGGGATTGATTCAACCGCTACTGCTGCTTTGTGTAAAGAAGCTCTTTCGGGAACAAGACATTTTGTTAGAGGATTAATTATGGGTAGAGTCCCCGAAGGCCAACGAGGAGAAATGAATGCTGTCGAATATCAAGATGTGATGTTTGCTATCCAATCGGCAAGAGATATGGGTGTTGATTATGAATATGTTGATATAAGTCCATTGGCAGAGGATATAAAATAAAAGTTAAACCTGATGTTAAATTTGACAGAGATAGATATTTTAACAATTTGTCTGAATGAAAACTTAATTGGATATGATTATTAATATTGGCTATTTTCAATTTTTGCCAGAGTTCCTTAAAGTTCACAAAAATCTAGAGGAAGTTAAGAATCTTCTTGAGAAAAATAGGGAAGATCTCAAAAAACTGGATTTAATTGTTTTTCCTGAATATTTTCTGTCGGGTCCTTTAAAGCTTGATTTGATAAATAACTACGAG
>DATDXN010000014.1:0-3030 GCA_035289305.1 Patescibacteria group bacterium | reverse complement strand
TTTAATGATTTTTTTTCGGATAGTCTCATTATCTGGACATGTGATAACTTTGTTGTGAAACAAACCATTTATGTTGATATAATTGCAACCGACTATCTTGTATTCAGGATTTATTTCAAGAAAATCTATTTGTTTCGCAATTTTTGTTTGATCCCACCAATCATCGGAATCTATTCTGGCTATGAAGGGCGTATTGACAAGTGCGATGCCGCGATTCAGAGATTTTGTTACGCCGAGGTTCTTTTCGTTCGAACTGACGATGATTTTTTCTGACCCGTATTTTTTCTGCCATTCGAGAAGTTTCTCTAGGCTTCTGTCTGTAGAGGCATCATTTATGCAAATGATGCTTATTTTTTGATAGGTCTGTTCCAAGACGCTTGCAATGCATTGATCGATGGTGGTCTCGCTGTTATATACCGGAATAACGACAGATATCCCAGGTATGTTCTCAGGCACGCTCTGGGCGGGTTGGGGAATCAAAAGGAACTCGTTGCAACCGATACTTCTCGTCTTGGTATGTCTGACGCATACAAATCCTCGTTTTTTGAAATAGTGGACGATTTTTCCAGGAGTGGCAAATTCATAAGGGTAGCCACCGATCCAATCTTTGATATCAGTCATAAAGTTCATGCCACGGAGAGAAGAATAGTTCTTTATGTAAGTGAAGGGGTTTATAAGGTTAAACATGAGTCCCAGAACATAGTAAAGTGTATAGAGGGTTTCAGCAATTTTCTTCTCAAACCAACTGCTTTTGTTGTACCTTTTTTTTACTTTGAGCCAGAAGTTCGATGTTCCTTCTATAAATCTTTGATTGTCATTGTAGAGAGCAACATAAAGCTTCCCCTCAGAAGCTACTAGGGCAGTGATATTTTCCAATGCTTGATACATATTGCCGGTATGATGAAGTACTCCCCAGGAGTAGACAATATCAAACGTGCCGAGCGATTTAAGAAACTCTTGATTTAAAGCTGAACCTGTTCTAATTTCCCATTGTTCCGGCTTTCCATTTTTTTCGTGAAGATATCTGGTACACGCTACAGAAGTGTCATCGATATCGACGCTGATTATTTTTTTTGCTCCGAGGAGGTAGGCGGCCAAAGAAAATAGTCCGCTTCCGCAACCGATATCAACGAAGGTCTTTCCAGTGATATTTTCTTTGTCACCAAGAAAACTGATGAGCGATTTCTCAGCTTCTCTTATTCTTCCTTCATTCAGAGTCTTAAGAAAACTTTGCCAATTCTTCCCAAAGCTAAAATGTCTGGAATCTTTGTAGTTTTTTTCGTACAGCTCTCGTTCCATAGGTGTTATAGAGAAAGTATTTGCATCAGGTTATCTTCCCATTTCTTCGCCGATTGGGCAAGCGAGAAATATTGCTTTATTTTTTCCCTGGCTTTTTCTGCCAGTGCTCTTCTTGTATCAATATTTAGGCTAAGATAAGCCATATTATTTGCAAGATCAGACGAATTTTTCTGAAGGACAAGAATCCCGTCGACGCCACTTTGGATAAGGGTACGATTTTCTGGTATATCCGTAGTAATGACAGCGATACCAGTAGCCATGGCTTCGAGGATAGCGTTGGACTGTCCTTCGAATAGTGTAGGGAGTACAAAAAGGTTGGAAACCTTGAGAAGATTCGGAACATCGGTACGCTTCCCGAGGAAGAGGATATTTTGTTTGCTCTGGTAGTTTGTGATTTGATTTTGTAGATTTTTTTTTTCAGTGCCGTCGCCGACGAGGAGGAGTTTGAGTTTTTGTTTTGGACTGGATCCCGGGTCAGGCCCGGGATGACAAGTGGTGGAAGATGTTCGGAGTCGTTCAAAGGCCTCCAGGAGATACTGGTGGCCTTTGTTTGGGTGGAGATTGGCGACACAGATGATGACGAAATCATTTTGATCAATGCCGAGAGATTTTTTCAGTTCCGGATCAGAAGCGATGGAATCGAAGTAATCGATATCAATGCCGTTCGGGATGACAGTAATTTTTTCCGGTCGCACGCCGATATTATTCACATAGAAATCTTTGACGGCCTCGGAATTGGCAAGGTATTGCTTCACGAGCGGCCGAGTAAGCCATTCCAAGATACGAGCAGTTAAGTATTTGGGATGATTGTAAGTCGTGCGGAGAAAAGGAATGATGGGGATTCTCCCACCCCTCTGTCCTTTGGACATCTCCCCTCTGGCAGGGGGGATGGACGGAGCTGGATTGCTTCGCTTCACTCGCAAAGACAAAAATGGTAGTTGCAAAAATAAGCGGCCGAGCATATCGGCATGGAAAAGATAGGTAATGATGATGTCTGGGTTTTCTTCTTTGACAGTTTTTTGAAGCCGCCGGATTCCGGAGATATCAAAGAAGCCGCGGCAGTGAATCGTTTCGACTGTAATGCCGGCAGAGACGAATTTCGGAGTCAGTTCACCGAACGTTTTCAAAGTGATAATTTTGTGTTCGAAATCCTGAAGAAGCGGCAAGGTGCGGAGAAGCATATTTTCGCACCCGCCATTTTCAAGCGATTGGATAATATGGATAATCTTTTTCTTTTGAGGCATGGATTCGGTATTATTGACGACTTATGTATGTTTGTATTTTAGCATAAATGCAAAAGAGCCAGCTACAAACGGGCTCCTCTATAAATTTCCTAGCGAAGTCTTATCTTAAACAGGTTTTTTTTCTAATTTTTCTACTCGGTACTCGAGGGTATTATACTCAATTTTATCAACCTTTTTGTTCAAATCGGCTTTGATATCTTTAATATCTAATTTAATTTCTCCCACATCAGTTTTGAGGCTACTAATATCTGTTCGCATTTCTTTGAACCCCTTATCCATTTTTTCATCCATCTTATCAAAACCTTTGGCCACCATTAGCGCCAAGCCGGCTATAGTTATTTTTTTAGGAGTACTATTTTTCATTTTTACTATTTTTAATATTTAATAACTTCAAAACTGACTCACCACATTTCAGGCATAGTTCCGTGTAATTGCAAAACATGCTACTGCCAACGCCGATATGAACGCTTTTTACGCCTTTTTTAAT
>DATDXN010000013.1:0-2101 GCA_035289305.1 Patescibacteria group bacterium | reverse complement strand
AGGTAATTTTTTCCAAAGCTGGTATTTGCCGCATTCTTGGCTATATTTTTGTATAGCCTTCTCTACCATAATTACGGATTCCAATGTTGGACTATGCAAAATAGTTGCTTCTGCCATGTTATATAACTATATATAAGAACTAATATATAAAACTTTCGACTTTTGACGGAAAACTGCCCTTAAATAATTGTTCTTTAAGTACCGCTTCGCTCAGCTTATAGAAACGAGGACTTCAAATTTACTTTTTTGTTGCAATGCCAAAGTTCGCGATTCCGAAGATGGCATGGCAGGGATACTTTAAAGACACTGAAGGCAATACATTCGGCGTGCATGAGCCTGACGAAAGCGCTGAATAAAGGCTGATGTTTTCAGTGATTACCTGAATTTCGCCTGATTTTTATACACTAGGTTTCAAAATATTTTTGTCGACTGCATTCATTATTTTTTCTTGTTCTTTTGATAATGTAACTATTTTTTCAAATTCATTTTTAGTCTTTTTATTTATTAAGCATACTTTGTATGCTGTTGATAGTTTGTCGAGTGCGGATATGGCAGTCATGTCTGTTTTCTTGAGTTTAGTTTCTAATAAACTGATAAGCAGGTATGAAAGATAACAAATGAAAATATGGGATTTGACCCGCTCTTCGAGCCAATGTTTTATTGGCTTGAGCCCTAAAACGCTTTTCATGGATCTGAATGCTTTCTCAACTTTATCTTTCTCAAAATAAGGTTTCACAATCTCCTCGATAACCAACATTTTTGTTGAAAAAATAACTGAGCATCCATCGTACCGTTGCGCTTCTCGAATTGCCATTTCATCGATAGTAAAATCCTTTTTGAAGAATCTTTTTATTCCATCTGAGATGGGTTTTCTTTGTAAGAGCAGCGCTTGCGCCTTATTAATCTGGTCTATTCTTTTTTCCTTGTTGATTCTTGCTTTCTCCTCGTTAAAGCAAAGGACTAATTGACCCCTAACACGGCAATAGCAATATTTTTGTTGGGTGCAATAAATAACCGTGTTTTTCAGCCGCACCCTATTTTTTAGCTGCATAAACTCCTCTTTTTTATTTAATATTTTATCTACTTCCTTTTTGACGTCATGTTTTATAGCAAGTCCGCAAATCACTTCAAATCCTGCTTTTTTGGCATCTAAAATATTATTTTCAGAAGTCACTCCTCTATCCCAGACAATCGTAACATCTTCGATGTTTAGGTCATGAAATTCAACGAGAAAATCCTGTAATGTGCGGGCATCAAAAATATTTCCGTCAAACGTTTTATGGAAAATAGGAATGCCTTCTTCTTTTGTAACGGCAAGTCCAATCTGAACTTGCGGATGATGGCTCTCTTCCTTGTTATGCCCTTTTTTTGCAATAGGGCATTGCGTTCCATAAAAATAAACGTTAGTCACATCAAAAAAATATCCTTTCGGCTTGAGGTTATAAGCATCAGTTACTGACCTAAATATATTCTTCTGTATTACACTAAAATTTCTGTAGTCTATAGAATCAAGCGAGATATACAATTTCTCTTCAGAGACATCCCTTATTTTAAGAATATTATGCAAATCTGTCCTCACAAACCAATCCTCCATCTTGTTTATACTTTTTGGATCGAGACAATGCGCATATACCATGCTCAAGAGATAATCCCCGTAATCACCAAGGAGTTCAGAGAGGTTAACCTGTTTTGCCAGTTTATCCAGAACAATCAACGGAGCCCAAATTTTTACGCCCGTCACTTCCGTGTTTGCTATTGAACCCGACAAAATTCTTTCGCCATTCAATTCTTTTCCAACATAGCGGATATGCTTTTGCACAACCTTTCCGTTCACCCATCTATTTTCTACTTCTGCAAGATATGTATACTTCCCATTTTTAATTCTGCGTATAAACGACATAGTGTATAGTTATACACTAGGTGATATAAATACTTTTCTATTTTTGTGATAAAAATCCATGTTTTTAGACGGAATATTGGCGGGCAAGAAATAATCAATTCCTAGTGTACAAAAAATGCTATAAAGTCAGGTAATCACTTAATGTTTTGCCATTAGCAACCATATGAGATGGGGCATCAATATGTGTAGAAAAGTGAGAAT
>DATDXN010000012.1:0-10420 GCA_035289305.1 Patescibacteria group bacterium | reverse complement strand
CGTGTCTCCTTTCTTTTTCTCTTTTTATTTCCGGAGCGAAAAATTTTGCGGGAAGCGAGCCCTTCGACTCCGCTCAGGGTAAACTCCAGCGGGAGGCGACTGCGGCGATTCCTTTTCCCCTTAAACCCCTTTTCCTCGCCGCAGTCGCCGACGCTATGATTTGCCAATGATTTTTGATAAAATAAGTTCGAGCGATTTTGTGGATATACTCAAATTTTGTTTGCAAAATCAGGAAAGCTTCCGTAACCCCTCGATTACAAAACTATTTCTCGAAGCAAAAATGATTTTTCTCTCCCTCTTGCATATCCCTTTCTATTTATTTATCCTAATAGTAAAGCATATCTATGTTACCACCAGACACTGTCGTCACACCCATCAGTGAAAAAAACGTGGATGGACGTACCATGCTTCAGGTCATTATTTTATCCATTCTCGTTACACTGATTGCATGTGGCGCTATTTTTTACTGGTGGTACAAGACAAGCTTTGAAAAAATACGCGAGCAAACCGTTGATGAAAGCATCAGGGAAGTGCAAAAAGAAATCGATGAGTTGCGAAAAGAAGTATTGTATTTCCAGCAAAACAAAAACCGCGCGGGAGAAGCACGGGTCACGAACGAGTATATAGGAGCCTTGAAAACAGCTAATTTTTTCCTCTCTGCTATAATACGAAAAGACGCATCCGGAGCTTTAAAGTATGTGAATCCACATGCAAAGACTATTTACGGTGAGGAAAAATTTAAGACCGCTGTCTCTGGACTTTTTGGCGATTATTTCCAAGGATTTGAAGTATTTGATGGACAGCTCATGGAAGAAAATATCTATCAGTTCAACGTTTTCCTCTACAAAAAAACAGGCATTACCAATCCAATAGCCCTTGATGCTTCAAAACCAAATACGATGCGCGTCGTGAAAGATGTGGACGGAAAGTGGTATATTGATAGCCTTCCCGAAAGTATTATCCAATACTTATGAGACGTATATGTTTGAGGAAACACGAAGTATAAAAAAAACCATTAATTTGTGGTTTGTGATCACGGCTTTGGTGTTTATGGTCGTGGTCCTTTTGGCAGAAGTATACTGGGTGGAAAATGTCGTCAATCGCGCACATAAGGACGAACGCGTCAATACAATACGACAAGGATTTGAAGAACAACTAAGCTCAATCCGAAAAAGAGTACGGGAATTCAAAAATACCATTACCCCGACCCCTTTTTTGTAAGAGTTTACAGACAATCTTCTTCAATGGCGCTTCTTATGCGCGAAAAAAACTGCTCGACAAAATGGAGATTGTGAATGGTGGCAAGATGATAGCCCAAAAGCTCACGCTGTTTGAAAAGATGATGTATATATGCTTTTGTAAAGTGATGACAGGTATAACACATACAATCTGTATCGATTGCCGAAAGATCGCTTTTATGCTGACTTTTTATAATGTCAATTTCCAAAATGTTTTCTACTAATATACTGTCATTTTTATTTTTCACTTTTGATTTTTTGAATGAATATAGTTTTCCCATTCTGCCGTGGCGTGTCGGTATCACACAATCCATCGTATCAATACCCATTGCCACAGCATCGACAATATCATCAAATTCTCCAATACCCAAAAGATGCCGGGGACGAGAATCTCTTTGAATACCATCCATGACCCACTGCATTTGTTCACGCATTTCTTTTTTTGTTTCTCCCACTGAAACGCCACCGATTGCCAACCCGAAAAAAGGGAGAGAAGAGATGAATGCAGCGCTTGTCTTTCGCAAATCCTCAAAACAACCACCTTGAATAACACCAAACAATTGTTGCAATTGTTTTTTTGTTTGATTGTTAAATTGTTGCAGTGACCTTTCAGCCCAACGATGAGTCCTTGTCATGGCATTTTTCGTATATTCATCCGACGAACCATAGGGGACACACTCATCAAACGCGACGGCAAAATCACTGCCTATGCGCCGCTGTGCATCTATTGAAAACTCCGGCGTGAAATAAAACAAGTCACCGTTTATGGGAGAGCGAAATTCAACGCCGTCATCAGTGATTTTTACCAGATGAGGCGGTTGTTCGCTTGACCCGCCTTCGCCCTGTATAATATGGGGGCTTTGGCGGGCGAGGGAAAACATTTGAAACCCTCCAGAATCGGTAATTATCGGTTTTTGAATACCGGAAAATTGATGAATGCCTGTTTTTGCAACCACTGAAAGCGCTCCGGAGACAACCATATGATAGGTATTGACAAACACCATTTGTGTGCCAACGTGTTCCAAATTCTGCGGGGTGAGTGATTTGACCGTCCCTTTGGTACCAACTGTCACAAATGCGGGCGTTTGAACATCGCCATATGGAGTTTTGAGAATTCCCCGCCGCGCCTTGCTCTTCGCGCTGGTTTTGAGAATTTTAAAATCAAATCCGTTTTTCATGTTGACAATGCTGGAGATCATTTTTCCCATCCCGAGAGATGGCTCTTATACCATTCTATGAGCGATGTAATACTTTGTGTAATAGTTCGCCTTGATGTCCAACCAAGTATTTTTTTTGCCTTTTCGATTGAAGCAACCATTTTCGCATACTCTCCCTGCCGGGGAGTAGGTGCTTTTTCTTTTTTGATAGATGTCCCGGTAATTTCCTCCACTTTGCCTACGATCTCAAGGACTGAATTGCCCGTACCGGTACCCAGATTTATGATCTCGCTGCCTCCGCCTTTCACCAGATATTCAGTTGCCGATACATGCGCCTCGCTCAAATCAACGACATTGACATAATCGCGGATCGGGCTTTTGTCCGGTGTTTCAACTGCGGGATAGGTAAGATAAAAAGGCTCAAGTCCCAAAGCTCCCCGCACCGCATTTTGCACCAAATGTACCGACGGCTTTTTGGCATCTCCTACCACACCATCGTCTGATGCACCACAGACATTGAAGTAGCGAAGTGATACGAATTTGAGTTGTTTGAGTTGACTATACCACCTCATGACGTTTTCCACCATTAATTTCGACGCTCCATACGGATTTGTGGGGTGTGTGGGGTGTTTTTCATCAATGAGCATATACTGCGCCTCCCCATAGACAGCACAGGTTGATGAAAATACGATGTTGAAAATATGGTGCGTAAGCAGTGTATTGAGAAACACGATTGAGGCACACGTATTTTCTGAAAAATATTTTTCAGGATACTGCATAGACTCATTCACCGAGCACAGCGCTGCAAAGTGGATGGCAGCTTCGATGTTTTTTTCTTTCTCAAAAAGAAAAGAGAGATCGCGAATATCACCTTCATAAAAGCGTATTTTTGCCTGACTATATTTTTTCTGCAATACTTCAAGCGGGCCGCGATACCCGCGGGAAAAATTGTCAACCGCTACCACTTCGTATCCTTTTTGCAAAAAAGTGTAGGCAGCGACTGAACCGATATACCCTCCTGCCCCGGTAATGAGTATTTTACGATGGGACATAGTACTAGTATATCAAAAATGTGGTATACTACTGTATGCGTATGAACGCGAAAGAAGCGTTTTCTTCACGTCCTTCTTCTGAAAGGATACTATTGCCGTCTCTGTATACCGTTTCCTATCCCACTGTAGGAAAAGAATTAGCCAAATCCCACGATCCACTTTTTTTGGCAAAGGTTAATGGAGCGATCTCTTTTATTCATGTCGAGATCGGTGGAGAGTACTTGTTGACTCGTCTGACCACCGAGGAACTTTTTGGTTTGAAAAAAGCTCTTCATGATTGGGATACTGCTCCGGCTCAACAAAGACTTCACGCCCTCATAAATTATATCCCGTCAGTCAGAGAAACACAAAAAATACTTGAGAAATACTGTGCAGATCATTATCTTCGCACGAGAAATCCCATACCTGAAAGACAATGGGAACGATTAGCCGAAATTATCATGCTATATCATGGCAGTGATTTTTCCTTTTTAAACGCCGAGTTCAAAAAAAAGCCTGAAGAAGTGACCGTAAAACAATCATCAAGGTCTCGCGCCAAAACTGTCAGCGCAGAGATATATTTAATAGATGATATACAAACGAAGAGAAAACCACAGGAACTACAAGTGATTGTGGTTAATATGCAAAATATGCTCGTTTGGTATGCGCAAACGGTAGCTTCCGTGCTCACGCCCCAAGAACGACGATCACTTCAAATTGACGACGCCATAAAAACTCTCTCAATGGTCTATCATGATTTTTCGAAAAATCATGACCTTCAACTTGGCGAGATCATAGCGGCAAAACGTCTTGTCCGAAGTGTTTCACGCACGGTACAAAAAAGTCCATCTCATATTCGAGAACGAATCTCTTTCGTAAAAGCGCCGTAGTCACCTCGTCCGCACTTTATGGATGGGATGATAATGAAGACGCCGCTCCGCGACAAAAATACCCACAAATACAAAAATTGATCCCACAAGGTAATATATCGTCGGAAACTCCCCAAGAAGCGGAATGGCAATAAGAAGCGCCACGACAGGATCGATATAATAAAAAATCCCAACCTCCTGTGCTTGCATTTTGGCCACTCCCCAATTGAAAAGAAAGTAGGCAAGCGCTGATGAAAAAAACACGCCAAAAATAATTCCTACCCACCCTTGACTGTTGAGCTCATAAAACGACCAGTCTTTGAGTTCAAACAGCATAAACGGCAGAAACGTCAGGGCACCGAATAGGAATTCCCCAAACGTTATTTGGTACGCGTTTATTGTGCGAAGTCCCTTCCGTACAAAAAGCGGCTTCAGGACAGATCCAAACGTCGCCACGACAAATAATAAATTTCCCTGCACAGCGCCCACAATAAGAGACATACCATCGATAAAAACCGGAGAGAGGATGATGATAAGCACTCCAATAAGCGAGATAAACATTCCCGCAAAAACGCGCGTTTTTGGTTTTTCTTTGAGGAAAAAAATCGAAAGGATGAATAAAAATACCGGGGCAGCAGAGGCGATCATCGGTGCGTTAATACTTGGGGCTTTTTGAAGACCTAAAAAGAAAAACGAAATGTTGATTGTGATGCCAAAAAACGCGCTCAAAATGAGGTATATGTAGTCTTTTCTGTGCATTTTCTGTCGGTGCCTCAAGTAATAGGGAAGAAGGATGAGGCTTGCGAAAAAAAAGCGGATGAAGGCGAGGGTAAAGGGTGGAATGTTTTGCAGTGAGTACTTGAAAATAGGCGATGCTGCACCCCATATGATATTTGCAATGATCAAAGCAATAATCGGAAGGTTCATTTTTTTATTATACTTATTTTATCAGTGATTTCCATATACTGATACGGCCTATCAAGATGAGGAATAAAGTAGCTTTTGTCAGGGAGTAATTTAAAGTCTGCCCCAAAGTACTCATTAAAAATCAACCGAAAGGTATTGACTGGAGAAAGTGAGGGATATAATTTTGATGTATCAAAACCCGGCAGAAAGTAAGCATTCAGAATCTTCATATGTCGCTCAATTGCCGCATCTGTTACTTTTGTCCAATCAGTCTGCTCGCCGTCTCGGCGCATCTCATCGGTTTTAAACGGCCCCTCATCAGACTGAAGGATGATAATCGGCGGTTTTTTTGATCGCTGCAAGATTCTTTCGATCATTTTTTTGACTTTCGTATTGGCACACTGAAGCTGCGCAATATATTTCTGATCTTCCGTCTGTTTCCTCTTATCATCAACCCGCCTGCAGTTTGCATCAAAGATATACGGATGGTGAGGAAAAAGCATGTGGACGAAGATAAACTTCGGCCCTTTTTCTTGGACAATCTGCCCAAGTTTTTCAAACTTGTAATTGGTATTTTCATAAATTCTATCTTGAAAAAAACCAAAGAGTTTGTTTCCTTCAAAATAGTTTCCAAGAAGCAGCGCAATAAGCGTCGTCTGAAAAAATTTGCGTGTAAACTCGTTTGAGTTGGCATAAAGGTTGAAATTTTTGTCAGCCAGTTTGCTCACATTTGTGGGTCCCCACCAATCGCCAAAATAGAAATATTGGTAACCTGCCGATTTCAAAAGCCGCGCCACCGTATTATCCTCAACGAGTTTAAACGCCGGCGTATAATCGCTATTTTCCACACCGACCTTTTTGGCAAAATCATCAAGATAATCCATGTTCAAAGACGAGGCCAGAGAAAGATGCGTTTTGGGGTAGTTGGCAAAGCTATCTTCTGCAATATAAAAATCTTTCTTGCGCAAAAATGCAAAAAAATCCGCATTATCAAAATCATACTGTTTTTCAAGAACCTGATTGTTGGCGTAGCGATCAAGAATAATATAGTAAATATCAGGAAGGTCTTTTTTTTTCGTCTCAAAAGTCCCGTTTGATAGGGCGGTGTCAAAAGTAGGTATTACACGCCGTCCCCATTCATACGCCATAATCCTGGTAAGCGAAACTGTAATCACATATGCACTAACAATGGTCAAAAAGATCGCTGTTTCAGGCCGTTTCCTAAACTTCCATAATAACGTGAATATCATCGCAAAAAAAATAGTATAGGCAAGAAAACCAATGATACCCTTGTTGAACAGTGGTATTTTGCGCAAAAAATATCCGTAGGAAAAAAAATATACAAGAATAGAAAAAATAACAATATTCCTTGCTCTTGTGTCTTTGACGATGAAATTGACAATAATCCATATAACCAAAAGGAGCACAAGCGAATATATAATCGGCGTAAAACTCGCCTCAAGCTGCACTTCTCGCTTATTCCCCAGATAAAAAGCAAGCGTGGGAAAGATCGTAAAATAAAGCGGGTAGAATTGAAGTATTTTTTTAATCATGGTTCTTTTTTTTCATACAATACATGATTCTTGCCGATGTGTGAATTTTCTCAACCGCCACAATCTCAAAAAATGAAGAAAACGCCTTTTCAAACGCGTTTTGATGATAGTCGAGAAAAATATCCTCTCTTGTTGACAGAAGCTTTTTCACCTGCACATCCTCTTTAGGGACGAATTCGATGATGAGCGCATGAGCAATGTGGCTGAAAAAATGTGCGATTTTTTCAAACGGCACATTGTTCACAATAGCAAGATGATGAACAAGCGCCAAGGAGAGCGCACAATCTGCTGGACCGCGGGAAATCAAAGACTGCCGCTCTCTATTTTCCCATCCAAGAGACGGCGTTGGGTTGGCAAAATCTACAACAAGAGGGATGATGCGCTCCATATGATCTTTCTTGACTGTTCGATAGTTTTTCTCAACGGTCAAAAAATCAGCATCAAAAGCGATTAACTCCATACCTTTTTTTGCAGCAATGTATGAGAACTCTCCCGTGTTTGCCCCAAGATCCCAGACAATCCCAGGAGCAAGCACGTCCAGAAACCGTGATACAATCCTTTTTTTATGTGAAAAAGCCTCCGCGCTGTAGGAAAAAGATGCGTAGTAATCGCCCCATTGGCTTGTCGTCAATGCAAGTCGAAGTTTTTTGACCGCAGATGACAAATCGTCGATAATGGATAAGAGGCTGTGTTTGCTCATCTTTACCGTCCTTTTTTTGACGTTGTCTGGAATTTTCGCGAAATGTTTCTGTGTTTTGGCATGGAGGTGAATATGGGAGGCGAGAGAAAAATTCAGCCATGTTTTTTTGGGAAGAAGTGAACTTGCTAGATCAAGCGGAATTCCATCAAGATAAGTTTTTAGCAATTGATTTAACCGAACATCGCGATAGCTCATAAGGGCTAGGGGAGCAAGAAAATGTTGACAGAATTGACGATACGCTACCCATGGAGTTTCTTTCTTATATTTTTCAAAGGACAAAACATCAATGAGTAGGTGCTTTCCAGCTGTAAATTGAATGTTGAAGGCGCTTGCATCTTTGAGAGACATACCGTGCTCAAGGGCGATTTTTTGAATCGTCAATGTTGTCTCGGCAGCATCCTGAAGTTGACTAAAACTCCATTCATATGGGTAGGAAATAAAGGAGATTTTTGGAGTTTCCAAAACAGCATAGGCTGATGGGCAAATTGCATGACTTTTTGCTACTTTTTGAAATGGCACAATGAGCCTTTTCTCCTTTAAGCTATCGTACAAACCAGAATCGAGGAAAAATTCAAAGTCATTTCGATATTGTTGGTTAACCTGCCTATATACTTTGCTGCCTTTATAAAAAACGTGTCCTGCAGGGTCGCGAAACGAGCTTGTTTCAACAAGAATTTTATTTCCCATTATGTATTTACTGTTTATGACGAAGTTTTCTTAAAAAAGAAGTGATAAAAGCGCTTATTGATTTCCAAAATTTTTTCACGACATACAAACCGCCCAGAAGTGAACCAATGGCAATTTGAATAAGATAACTACCTGTTCCCGGATCAATATATGCATGTGCACCTTTCACTCCCAAAAAGAAAAAGAAGAGCAAAATAAGGACGTGTTTCATGCGCGCATTGTACCAAATCATACACTGATTAGCAAAAGAAATTATTTATTCCCCGAGTGATATTTTTTATGAATTTCTTTCAGTCTCACATTGGTCACATGGGTATAAATCTGGGTCGTTGCAATATTTTTGTGCCCCAGCATCTCCTGCACCGATCGGATATCTGCTCCATGTTGGAGAAGATCGGTGGCGAAGGAATGGCGCAAAACATGAGGACCGATTCTGAAAGGGATACCTGCTTTTTTGCGATATTTATCAATCATGCGCTCTATTGATCGGGGAGTGAGCCGCAATTTTTCATCTGTGAGCTCGCTCCCGATATGAGGGCCAGAGTAACGGATAAAAAGCGGCTTGTAGGGATCACGTCGCTCCCTTATATATTGAGAAAGCCACATAACTGCCTTATCTGATAGAAATACGACGCGCGCATGTCCACCTTTTCCCACGACACCAAACTCGCGCTTCTCGAGGTTCACCTGATCGCGGTTTAAGGATACAAGCTCCGACACCCGAAGACCAGTGGAAAACAGTACTTCAAGAAGCGCTCGATCACGAAGGCCGCGGATTTTTTGGGTGTTTGGCGCAGCAAGGAGCCGCTCAAACTCATCATCTTTTAGAAATTTGATAGTGCGATCATGGACTTTCCCAAGCTCCACCACTTCAGGCGCGATGACTTTTTTCCCTTTTTTGATGAGGAAGCGAAAAAGCGAGCGCACCGCAATGAGAAAATATGTTTGTGTCTGCTTTTTGAGTTCTCCTTTGTAGGGGTTGAAATAGCCGCGCGAAAGATAGAGTCGGTAACGCCTCATGGTATCCTCATGGATATCAATGACGGGTATTTCGTCTTTTTTTTCATCTTTTTTGAAGTAAGAAAACAGCCATTTTTTGAAAAAAGAAAGGTAATACGCATACATTCTGACGGTTTTGGGAGAAAGATTGCGGTCAAGTTCACAATACTCCAAAAATTGGGTAATTGCCTCTTGTATATGCATACATACATTAAACGACATAAAGTAAGTAAAATCAACTGATTTGAAAATTACTATAAGATGTGATATAATATCCATCTATGGAAAGAAAACACGACAGAGAAACATACATATATAATGAGGTTTTTCGCGACCTTGAAATACAGCACCTGCAAAAAATCATTGCTGGACAACAGGATGAAAACGCTCTGTTGCGGGAAGAAAATAGACAACTCCGTCATGATTTGATACATGATCGACTCACTGGTCTTAAATCAAGAGGATATTTTGATGAATATATCGAGAATCTGTGTCAAACTATCTCAAACCGTCCTAATCAGGGTATCCATACAGCAAGCATTTTATATATAGATATTGATCATTTTAAATTAGTCAATGATACCCTCGGACATGATGCAGGAGATGCTGTTTTGAGAAAAGTAGCTTCTTTACTTGACGGACACGTCAGAGATCTCGACATCGTTGCGCGGCTTGAGGAAGAAGGACATATAAATGGCCGAAATATTGCCGCACGACTGGGCGGGGAAGAAATGATCATTATCCTGCTTAACACTCACGAAGAAGTAGCAGCAAAAAGAGCAGAACAATTGAGGAAAATCGTAGAAACACATGGACAATGCACAATTAGCATCGGAGTAGCAGAATACCAGCAAGGACTTTTACCACATCAATTCATCAAACGCGCTGACCAAGCAGTGTACGGCGCAAAACATACTGGTCGAAACAAAGTATGCAGGTATTCCCAACTTCCAACACAAGCAAAACCTCAACCCGCATAAATATCCCTCTCTTTGATACAATAACTAATGATTGAGACGAGTAACGGGGAACTAACATGAGAGACTTACGACTAACGATGAAAGACTAATGACTCATGTGGAGGAGTCGCATAGCGGCCCAGTGCGTGCGCCTGGAAAGCGCATGAGTGAAAACTCACGTGGGTTCGAATCCCACCTCCTCCGCCAATTTTTACATTCAGCGAAATTGAAAGAGGTTGCCTCAGCGCTTCGCGCCTCGGCATGGTATTTCCCCGCCAGAATCCAAGCATTTTTGAGGGGGAACGAAAGCGTCCGCTCGGC
>DATDXN010000011.1:0-41081 GCA_035289305.1 Patescibacteria group bacterium | reverse complement strand
GCGCTCGATGTTGCGCAGATTTGTGACGCCTGCCGTGATAATATGGGTATCCACTTCAAGTCGCACACCCGTCATCCCGGTTGGGTTTTTGATCCCTTCCTGTCCGTCCACTATATATTCTCTGGCGATTACTTCAATAATTTCCCTCGTTGATGAAAGAGAAATTGCTTTAGCTGCCTCAACCACCCGCGCAATATCATCTGGCGATATCTCAACATCAGGTTGTGCAACAGCCACCACACCATGAGAGTTAAGCGACGTAATATGTGGCCCTCCTACCGATACATATGCTCCCTGTATTTTACATCCCGCCATACGCTCTGCCTTTTCGACAGATTCCTCTACCGCTTCAGTGACTTTGTTAATATCTATGATTTGTCCCTTTTTGACACCTCGCGAGGGAACGCTTGTAAATCCCATGATACGCGGCACGCGCTCCTCAAACGAAACCTTTGCGATAAGGGTTGCGATTTTACTTGTTCCTATATCAATTCCCGTGATAATCTCATGTGTTGACATGTTTATTTGATAAGTTTGACTATTGGCCTTTTAAAACGCACATCAATACTTTCGTACGCCACTGCTTCAATAGAAAAACGCTCAATAATAGTCTTTAAATCATTAAATTGGGCTTCTTTATCCCTATTTGTTGAAAAATAATAGGTTTTTTCTTCTTTTTTAAATACTAACATATCAGGACTTACAATATCAACAGTGTCAACAGCAATCCCTATATCACTGCATTTTTGTAAAAAAAAGACAGTGGCAAGAATATCGCCGTAGCCAATCACTTCATTGCTTTGAAATTCTGCAAAAGGGAGCTTCTGATAGTATCGAATAAGAGGAGCTGCGCTTTCTTTGTTTCTTTTTTTCTGAAGGATACGCCCGCTTTCTCCCAGATAAAAATACCCATCTTGTACCTCAAGAAGGGCAAGTATGCGACCCTTTTCTACCTCTATGCGCAATGTATAGGGATATATTTTTGAAACGGTGATTTTTTTGGCGTAGGGATTGCTCTTGAACAATGCTTTTTCAATATCACGGGGAGATACAAAAAAGAGTAAAACGCCGTACAAAGAACTAACACCTCTTAAAGAAGTCGTGCCAACAATTTCTATATATGAGACACTATAGTTTTTTCTTACATAAAAAAGAGGGGCAAAAAGAAAGGCTGCCACAAAAAGAAACAGCAGTATTTTTTTAAAGTGTCGAAAAAATCTCATGGGCAATCTGGTAAGCTGCATTTGGTATATAATAACGCGCGAGGGTGCGAAAATTGTGTATATATATCTCTTTGCGAGAAAATACCGCTTCGATTAACTGATATAATACATCTACCTTTTCCTTTTGGGAGAATAGTTCGCAAACACCGTGTTTTTTGAGAAATCGTGCATGCGCCTCCTGCTCTCCTGAAGCTGAAAGTGCAAGAGGAATAAGAATCGACGGCTTTTTAAGAGCTATCAATTCAAAAATCGTATTTACCCCAGATCGGCCAATATATGCGTCAGACATCGCGTAAACAAAACCAATATCCTCATCAAAAATGTGGGAAAACACATAATAATCAGGGTATTTGAGATTGGACAGACGATCAAAATCCCTCCATGGAGGCTCATTTCCGGTCTGATGCACGACGATAAATTTCTTAAGGAGTCGAGGAAGTAGTTGTTCTATATAACTATTAACTGTATGTGACCCAAGCGAACCTCCTGCTATGTATAAAACCGGCTTTGTTTTCGCAAAAAGAGCTTTCTTCACTTCAAAAACAGCAGGTCTTATCGGATTACCTGTCAGAATTGTTTTTTTTTGATCAAAAACTTTTTTTGTTTCGGGGAAAGAGATAAAGACTTTTTTGGCAAATTGTGCGATAATCCTATTAGCTAAGCCAGGAATAAGTGTTTGCTCGTGCGTATATACAGGAATCCCTCGCAAAAAAGCAGCAAAAGCAATGGGAAGAGCGATGTAGCCGCCAAATGAAAGTACTGCGTCACATTTGAGTGTGGAAACTAACCGGTAGGCTTCAAAAAAGCCCTTTGGAATTTTGAGAATGTTCATGAAACTTCTTATTGAAATATAGCGAGACAAACGACCTGCGTCTAGATGAAAAAAAGGAAGGTGGTATTTATCCGTGATGAGGCGGTATTCGTAAGTATGACCTCTACCCACAAAGACTATCTCAACAGCGCCTCGCTTCTGGAGCTCCTCAATAGCTGCCGCAGCAGGCGTCACATGCCCCCCTGTTATAAGAATTTTCATAGTTTGATTATAGTATACTTAATTCCTATGCGGCAAGTTATCACCATCCTCAAAAGAGAATATCCCAATGCGCGAATTGTGTTGACCTACTCCAACCACTGGGAACTCCTTGTGGCAGTCATATTATCAGCACAGTGCACCGACAAAATGGTCAATAGAGTCACTCGAGAACTTTTTGTCAAATATAAAAAAAAGGGAGAAAATGAACATGATGAAATAGAGCGTTTTGCATCCACTCCACTTTCCGAACTTGAAAAAGACATCAGACAGACAGGATTTTATCGCAACAAAGCAAAAAATATAAAATCTGCGGCAAACCTTGTCCTCACAAAATTTAGAGGGAAAATTCCACAAACAATGGATGAGCTTTTGACTCTCCCGGGAGTTGCGAGAAAAACAGCAAATGTCGTACTGGGCAATGCGTTTGGCGTTGTCGAGGGTATTGCAGTTGATACACATGTGAAAAGGCTATCGCTTCGGCTCGGAATGACGAAACAGACAAATCCTGATAAAATCGAAAAAGACTTAATGAATATTTTTGATAAAAAAGATTGGTTCAAACTCACCTATTTACTCATCGAACATGGAAGAAACGTTTGTGATGCAAAAAAACCACGATGTGATATGTGCGTGCTTTCGCGATTATGTCCGTCTGCTTTCTCCTTTGCGCATTTTCAAAGAGAATAAATTATTTCCTATATCTTCTCTCAATACTTATGAGTACTCCAGTAAGCGCAAAAAAGACGAGAAGACTTGAGCCGCCATATGAGATAAACGGCAACGGAACACCCGTGAGCGGAAATAGATTGACCATCCCTCCGAGATTGACCACGACTTGTAGGGCAAAAAGCGAAAAAATCGCACCAGCCAAAAGCTGCCCATACCGATCTTTGGCGGCAGTTGCCACCTGATAAGCTTTATAGATGAAAAACACATATACTATAATCAGAAGCACGGATCCCAAAAATCCAAACTCTTCACCAATAATCGCAAAAATAGAGTCAGTATGTGCCTCGGGTAAAAATTGATACTTTTGCCGTGAAGCAGCAATACCCCTTCCAAAAATTCCTCCTCCAGAGAGAGAAATGAGAATTTGTTTGATGTGGTATGTCGCTCCCAGCGGATCTGCATCTGGATTGAAATATGCGAGAAACCGTTTAAGCCTGTAGGGAGACGTTTTCACAAGTACGAGAAAGCTAATCGCTGCAAACGGAACAAGAAAAAAAAGATATTTCAATTCCTGCCCTGAAAGGAAATAGAGTATGATAAAAATGCTAAAAACAATGACTGCCGTTCCCATATCAGGCTGTAAAATAATGAGGAAAATAATACCTGCAAGCAGTGAAAAATATGAAAAAAATCTACCCTTCTCCTTATGCAAAAACCATGAGGATAAATAGAGGATGCTCGTGAATTTCACAAATTCTGTGGGCTGGAAATTGACAAACCCCAGATCAATCCATCTGCGCGCTCCTCCCGCGCTATGACCAATGCCGGGGAAAAACACGAGTATGAGACTTGCAATACTTGCAAGAAGAAGAGGAAAGGATATAAAGTACAATCTGCGATAATCAAATTGAGAGAGAAAGATCATGACAAGAACGCCAAAAACAAACCAGATTGATTGGAGTTTCAGGTAATAAAAACTGTCGCCAAATGTTCTAAAAGTCAAAACAGAAGACGTCTCAAAAATAAAAAAAAGACCGATGAGTGAAAGTATAATAGGTAAAACGAAAAGAGCGGGCAAAAAAAATTTTTTGCGTTTTTGAATATGTTCACGCGTCCTTCTTTTTCGTGGCATATGTTTGTACAGCTTTATTAAATTCCTCGCCTCGATGAAATTCATTTTTGAAATGAGCAAACGATGTGGCGGCAGGAGAAAAAAGAATGACGTCTCCTTGTTTTATTCCTTCAAATGCCGTATGTACTGCCTGTCCGAGATTCGCATAGATAGTGTCATCTTTTATCTTGCTTTTATCTAAAAATGGAGTAATTTCATCAGTAAAAGTCCCCTTCAATAGGACAATTTTGTAAACGTCCGTGTTAATTTTTTTGACAAGATTGTCAGGGCTAAGTTTTTTTGAGTTGCCACCAAGCAATAAAATAATTCGTTTCTTTTTGAGCGTATCTATTGCTTTTTCACAGGCGATAGGAGTGGTGGAGGTTGTGTCGTTGTAGACATCGACTCCGTCAATTGATGCAATTTTTTGAAGACGAAAAGGAAGTCCGTGAAAATCCGAAATAGTGACAATCGCGTTTTTGCGATCTATGCCTGCTGAAACTGCAGCAAGAAGCGCCCCGCTAGCATTTTCATAGTTATGATCGCCTGATAGATACTTGAGTTTGTTGGTATAGGTATTTTTTGTATAAGAGGTTACTTTTGCAGCGGTTTTAATGTATTTTCTCACTGACTCATGCGCAATCAATGTATCGCTCTCTTTTTGAAAGCAAAAAATAGCTGTCTTATCATACAAATACTCATCGAGATTTTTATAATAATTCAGGTGATCTGGATAGAAATTGGTAAAAACTGCAATATGCGGGCTGATTGTGCGTCTATGAAATCCTGAAAGCTGCCAGGATGAAAGCTCAAGCACGACCCAATCGTCTTTTGTTATATACTCAAGGAGTGAAATGGTTGAAACTCCTGCGACGTTACCAGCAAGATATGTTTTTTTTCCCGCGTTTTTAAGGGTTTCATAAATCATGGAAGCGGTAGTTGACTTGCCACGTGTGCCAGTCACGCCAATGATGGGGGCAGGACAATATGTCGCAAAAAATGATGCCTCCATTTCCACAGGAATTCCTTTTTTTTGCGCCTCCACAATGTGAGGCATATCCCACGGCACAGATGGTCCTTTAAAAATCACATCTGCCCACAAAAAATCTTCTTGTTTGTGTCCTCCGAGCGTTAACTCCGCTGAGTATTTTTTTAACCTCTGGACAGACTCTTGCAACGCATCTTCACTCTTCAGATCAGTTGCTCTTACTGTGGCGCCAAGTCGCACAAAAAACTCAACCATTCCGACTCCTCCACCCTGAAGTCCCAGACCAACAACAAGCGCTTTTTTACCCTTAAATTGCTTTTCCAATTGTTCTTGCATCATGTTATGGAGGTATTGTATCGTTTTTCTCCCCAAAGAACAACCATGAACCTTCGACTTTAATTAATTAATAAATTGAAGTGCAACAGTGTATAGGCACTCCTAGTAAGTCTCACGAGCAAAAAACTAATAAATATCCCGAGATGTCCTATATATTGTACCTGCCCGCGATGTCTTGCGATGTCGGGCGCGGCAACGTATGGCAGGCGGGCCTCCAAGGTAGATGTTAGACCCTTATATCACCCCGATGGTGTAATGGAGATAAAACCAAAAGAACCAAGAACTACAACGAGACGAAACCCGAGGTCGTCAGACGAGTCGCCAGGATGATACCAGTAGACGTAAGCAGCCCCACCAGAGCCAGAGTAACCAGCAATGACACGGTTAGACTCACCACCCGCACGATATTCTGTGTTTGTCCACTCATAAGTATTGGTCGCACCCCACCCTTCACGATTAGCCAGTAAATTCCACTCAAGAGTCTCAAGCATCCTTACATCTAAACTGCTAGGAAGTCCAGCTTCAGAAAGAATCCCTCGTTTGGCTTTTTGGATAGCAGCTTGAGCATCATTCCAATTAACATTAAAGCGATCGGAAAGTCCCATTTTATCTGAGACTGGTGTTTTCCTATATGATTCACCATAGGATGGTTTGGGCATACTCTCTACTGCTACCCAAACTCCAGGTAATTGTGGATGATCAATATCTCCATTTTTTATCTGTCTCCAATACCATTCTTCTAAGTTCCTTCCAACTAAGTGATCGCCCCGCTCCGTATCGCTTAATGATTCGTATCTTCTCCAGCCTGGAGAGCGTTTCTGAAGCTCGTCTAAATATCTCTCTTTATCTTTTTTCTTTAAGTCGTCGACTGTGCCTAAATCCAATTTAGGGATATAGCGTAATCCAAAGCCAAGATGCTTCAAATTACTATTAACTTCAGGTGTTACTAGAGAAGGAACTGGAGGAACTTCAACATCGACGCCAAGCACATTTTTCCACGCGTTTTGTTCGACACCAACGCGATTGACAAAAAGCTCTTTTACTTTTAAAAAGGGAGGCTCTTCTTCTGGTATTTTTAGTAACGAAACATCTCCATAATGTTTAAGCAGTGTTTGAGCTATGTCTGCGCCTACTGTATTATTTTGTTTTAGTTGTTCTACTCTCCATCTCTCAAGTGCCATATAGTATATAGTATAGCACAGTCCTTAACTCTTTGCAAGGGTTTTTTTTGCTCTACTTCATAAACGCAAACATGAGGCCGATGAGGGCGCAGACTATAGAGGCTGTCCATGCACGCATGACGATTTTGGGTTCACCCCAGCCGCGAAGCTGAAGCCACAGATGAAGCGGCGCAACCGGAAATATTTTCTTCTTGAAAAACTTTTTTGCAAAGAGTTGAACAAGTGAACTCGCAATCTCTGCCACAAATACACCACCGATGATAACAAGCGTGAAATTTTTGCCAAGCAAAAGCCCTGCGACAGCAAACGTCGCACCAAAAGAAAGCGCTCCCGTATCTCCCAAAAAAATACGAGCGGGAAAAATATTAAAATAGAGAAATGCAATAAGCCCTCCTACCCATACTGCGATAAAAAGAAGAAGAGGCGTATCAACGATTGAGCGCGAAATGACCCAAAATGCGAAAAGCGCAATCACCAATACCCCTGTTGCCAGGCCGTCAAGACCATCAGTGATATTGACCGCATTGGCAAAAGCAACGATCATAAAAGCGGCAAATAACACATAAAAGAATGAAATCTCAAAAACTCCTAAAAATGGAACATTAATAATATCAATCTTCAGTTCTGTATAAATCCAATAGGCGATGATAAGGGCTAAAATAACTTCAATAATAAGCTTATGCCGCAAACGAAGACCAAAAAAATAATCCTCTTTCCAAAAAAATATTTTTTTAAGATCGTCATACAAACCAAGAAACGCAAATGAAACAAAAGTAAAAAGAATAATTTTTATTTCCGAAAGAATGTCTGCATAATTTGACACAATTTTTTGGTTGAAAAATATAAATACCACGATAAAAAAAGCAAACATAAAAAGTGTCGTCAAAATAAGGAGAAGCCCTCCTCCCACCGGTATTCCCGCCTTATGCACATGCAGTCTGTCAAAAATAGGCGTGTGTTTATCGAAAGCATCTTTTGTCCGCTGTGCTCCTCTTTGAAATTTGAGCTTATAGAGAAGGTTAATGAAGGGAATAATCAGTGAAGAGCTAAAAACGAACGAAGTAAGCAGTGCGAATAAATAAACAGCCATATAATTTCAGGATATGATAAGTAACAACTTGGGAACAAAAATAATAACCGCAACAACTACCGAACCAATTGCAAAAATAAGCATAGCACCTGCTGCCACATCTTTTGCGATTTTTATATCTTCTCGAGTATGTGTGTCAATACAATCCGTCGCGCTTTCAATTGCAGTATTTATCGTTTCTATAGTGAGTCCCAGAATAATAAACGTCAGTATCGTCAACCACTCATTATAAGAAATGTTGAATAACAAACCTCCAACAATGGCAAGAAGCGATAAAAGAACGTGTACTGTGTAGTTTGGTTGTGAACTAAAAGCCCATTTGATACCAGCATACGCATTTTTAAAAGAAATAGTATGTCGCCTGATAATATGCTTCATATGTTTTTATTGTACTACCTCAAAAAGTACTGTGCCAACTTTTTCAGAATCATGCCGAAGAAGACTTCTCACCGCTGTATCAACGGAAGATTTTTTATGCACTACTTCAGAGAGCAATTCTCGTTTGATGATCACATATTTCTTTTGGGCAGTATGAAGATCGTCAACGACTTCTGCTTCGCCAAACTTGGCATAATAATCAAGATGTGCTTGTTCTATTTTTTTGCTGTTTGCAACGATAATATCAATCTTTTTCCCCAAATATTTTTCAAGATCTCTTACATGTTCACTCATGGTATAGTGCGTTGTTTGTCCCTTTTTGGTCATGAGGTTTGCTATCATGATAATTTTTGCGTGTGAGCGAGTAATCGCCTCCGAAATACCTCCAACGAGAAGATTTGGTATAAGACTTGTATATAAATCGCCGGGTCCAAAAATCAGATAATCAGCATCAGATATTGCCTTTACTGCCTTTTCGTTTGCACGAGCTTGGGGAACCAGATATGCTTTTTTTATTTTCCCCGCCCGAGCCTCATGTTCTATGCGATCTTCAGTCTCAATGACCCCGCCGTCATCATATTGCACACAGAGGTGTACTTTATCAAACGTCACAGGAATTACTTTTCCCTTCGTTTTTAAAATAAATGATGCCGTACTGACTACTTCTTGATAGTTCTTTGTGATTTTTTCAAGAGCGGTGATGAAAATATTTCCAAAATTATGACCCTTAAGATCGCCTGTTTCAAAACGATATAAAAAAAGCGTGCGCCACAGTTCTGACGCTTCAGATAATGCGACCAAACACTGGCGAAAATCCCCTGGAGGCAAAACACCCAGCTGATCGCGCAGCCTTCCGGTGCTGCCACCGCTATCCATCATTGAGACAATAACCGATATATCAAGCCGATATTTTTTGAGGCCCGAGAGTACCACAAATGTTCCCGTGCCTCCTCCAAAAATGACTACTTTTTTCATAAAAAGGTTTTATATAACATCTTTTGTAACTGACGAGTTTGGCATGATACGAGAGCGAGGATTGATCTTAATTCCGGGCATCAGAGAAGCATTCACGCCTATTTTTGTGTCTGACCCAATCATAGCGCCTAGTTTGTGGCGCTGCGTATCCACCCTTATACCTTTGATCATAGAATGAACTTTGCCCGCGTCAAAACGGAAATTTGCACACACTGCCTCTGCTCCAAATAATACATTGCCATCGATGACTGAATCTCCCACATAATTTCGATGCAGCCATACATTTTCACCACAATATGAACGGGCTACTTCACTACTTGAGCCAATCATACTACCTTGTCCGACACTACTTTCACGCACGAGCGAATAATTACCCACGACGGTATTTTTACCAATATACGCAGGACCGCTTACCTTTGCATACTCATATATGGATACACCGTCTTCAAAATATACGTTTCCCTCGACAGTAGCAGTTTTGTCAATGAGCACATTTTTACCGCGATAACTTTTAAGCTGCGAGAGGAAAAACGACTGAACATCAAGTACATGCCAGGGATATTTCAAAAAATGCCAATAACCGCTATATTTCGTATATATCCCACCATTTTGTGCGATGTAGCTATTGAGACAATCTTCATATGCGCCGTCTTTTGCGGACCCTGTATGTTTTTGCAGTATTGAGACAAATTCATCAAAATGAGAAAAATAATCAGCGACAAGTCGCACCATGCTTGAGGGGAGTTTATCGGGGTTGGGCTTTTCAATGATAGATGTCACTATATCTCCCTTAACCACAAGATATCCTCCGGGAAAATACGCATCCATTTCTTTTGTAGCAAGGATAAGTTTCGCCCTGTTTCTTCGTGCAAAAATTGCATCGAAAATGACCTGTTCATCGAAAATATCACCATTGTTTACCACCAGTACTTCCCCCCTCAAGGATGAAACGGCAAGAAGGGCGCTCGCTTGTCCTTCGTGTTTTTGCGTCACTATTTTTACATTTTTATAAGAGGCAACAAGATGTGAAATTTTATCTTTATTGTGTTGACCTGTCACAATCCATAGATGATGAGTGAGAGGTAAAAATTTTTCCGCCTGATGCACGATCAGAGGTTTTCCACAAAACATGAAAGTGTTTTTGTCAGCAAGTGGCCAAAAACGAGTACTTTTACCACCCGCTAAAATAATGATGTTTTCGATTTTTCTCATATTCTTTGAATGCGTGCACCCACAGATTTTAACTTTGTATCAATATGTTCGTATCCTCGATCAATGACCGACGCTCCATATACGATGGTTTGGCCATTGGCAATTGACGCAGCTATGAGTAAACTCGCACCAGCCCTTAAATCACTGACAGTCAAAACTGCATTGTGAAGTAGAGAGGGACCATGTATTTTAATGCCTTGGAAAAAGCACTCTTCCATTTTTTTTATATTAAATTGGTATAGAGTCGCAGAATCTTTGACCTCCGGTCTGAAAAACTCTATCTGTGCGCCGAGTTTGCGAAGCTCCTCCACATACGCGAAACGATTTTCAAAGACAGTTTCGTGTATTGTGGATATTCCCCGCGCTTGAGTCATCAAAACCGCCCACGGCGCTTGCCAATCAGTCATAAACCCCGGGTGAGGCGCTGTTTCTGCCTGTGTTGCCGCAAGTTCACCCCTATAAAAAAAACGTATACTTTTTTCCTGTGCGGCAACACCACCCCCTGCTTCTTTTACTTTCTGTAAAAAAGCAACAATATCTGCCTCTCCCACTCCATGCACGGTGATATCGCCTTTCGTTGCAATTGCCAGTAACGCATGTGTTACTGCTTCATTTCTATCATAGAGTATAGAATATTTTTTATGTTGTGTGAGATGGGAAACTCCTGAAATTATAATACTATCTCCTTTTCGCGCAATCTGCGCTCCACCTTTTTCCAGAAAATGAATCAAATCATCAATTTCAGGCTCAAGAGATGCGTTTTCTATGATGGTCTTCCCCTGTGTAAGAACACCCAACATGATACCAAACTCTGTACCTGTATGAGTTCGCTTTTCAAACCGATGTGTTATTCCTTGAAATTTTTTGGTAGTAAGCTGTGCTTTATAATATCCATCTTCTTCATCATACTGCACCGAGACACCCATTGCTTTCATGATATCTATCTGTCTATCTATAGGACGCGCCCCGATACGACATCCTCCGGGATTTGGAATGCGACAGGAACCAAAAAGGTGAAGCAATGGCGCAAAAAACATAAAAGAAACTCGTGTTTTGATTGCCTGAAGAAGGTTAATGGTGTTTTTTGACATACCTTTCTTGTCTACTACTACCTCATTTTGGGAAGTAAATCGTGCATGTCCACCAAGCGATGTAATAAGATGAAGTAATTCTTCAATGTCTTTTATGCGAGGAACATTGGCGATACAAACTTCACTTTCAAAAAGCAGCGACGCAATAATTACTTTGAGCGAAACATTTTTTGCTCCAGAAAGCTGTATCTCGCCTTTTAATGGATATCCTCCGTGTATACTATATGCATCTTCCATATGTTCATTCAATCATGATGACCTCTTCCTCAAGAGCAATGCCATATTTTTTATAAACAGTATCTTTGATGCGAGCGATGAGTCTTTTAAGGTCTTCCATATTTCCCCTACCCTTATGAATGATGAAATTTCCATGGCTATTTGAAATATAAAAATTCCCGAGGGATTCTCCTTTCAGGCCCGCCTCATCAATGAGTCTGCCGACTGACCAACCTTCGGGGTTTTTGAAAAAACATCCCGAAGAAAACGCGCCCTGCGGCTGGGTTTTTTTTCTGTATTCAAAGGTATTACGAGAACGAGCTAGAACATCTGCTTGGGGTTCTTTCTTCAATGAAAAAAATGCATTGATAAGAATTTCTCTTGTTTTTTGCAATATGCTAAAATCATACGCAAAGTGAAAATAGTCTCTGTATACTCGACGCTTCACTCCTTTTTCATTGAAAATATCAGCATACAACAGATTATCTCCAAAATAGGAAACATTTTTTCTATTTGCAGGATCACAGTACCATTTGGAATTCATATAGATAGCTCCTCCGACAGTCCCAGGAAGTCCTGTGTGATATTCAAGACCAGCATATCCTTTTTCCGCTGTTTCCTTCGCAAATTTTGTGGCAGGATAGCCTGACGAAACACAAATGAGTACCGTTTTGCTATCCTGTTTCACTATTTTTTGGTGAATATATAGGTTTTTTACCACAAGGCCTTTGACCCCCGCATCTGACACAACGACATTGGAAGCTCCCCCCAAAATAATGTATGGAGTACCAAGAACATGACTTATAGCACGTGATGAGATTAGATCTTCCTCAGTTTTTGCCTCAAAATAAAATTGGGCGGCTCCCCCCATCTTGAAACTTGTATAAGGTCCAAGAACATAATCTTTTTTCACTCGTCCTTTGCCTAGTTTTTTTTCTAAACCTTCGTGGACTGGGCGCATAAAGAAATTATATCAGATGCAAGCTTATAAATATCGCCAGCACCCATAGTAAAAACCACATCTCCTTTTTTGACATGCGTCTCAATAAACTTCTTTATCTCACCGTAAGATAATACGTGTATGCTTTGAATACCTTTTTTGTGTATTTCTTCTCTCAAATCTTCTTGACTTATCATCGTGTGACCATCTTGTTCTCGCTGTGAGGCAAAAATAGGAGCAATAACTGCCAGATCACTGAAAGAAAGAGCCCGTATAAAATCCTCAAGTAGAGCCTTTGTGCGGGAATAGGTATGTGGTTGGAAGATAACTATAATTCTTTTTCCCGGAAAACGACTGCGTGCTCCGGCAATAGTTGCCGCAATTTCTCTGGGGTGATGTGCATAATCATCAAATACTAAAACTCCATCAACTTCACCGATTTTTTGAAATCTTCTCTGTGCGCCGACAAAATCCCCAATCCCATTTTTTATGGTTTCAAGGTCAAACCCATTCTGCAACGCCCATACAATTATGGAGGCAGCATTTAATATATTGTGCTTTCCGCAAAGAGAGAGTGAAAAGGCCTCTGGTTTCCTACCTCGATACGATGCGGTAAAAATCGTTTTATCGTGTTGAGTACTGGAAGTTATAATGCGAAAATCCGCTTCTTTTGAAAACCCATAGCTGATGACGTTTTGTAAATTGCAACGGGACAAAATATCATGAATATTTTCATCATCAATACACGCGATAACTTTCTGCACTTCTTTTTTTTCCAAAAAAGTGGAAAAAGCTTTTTTTACCGCATCAATATCATCAAACACATCAGGATGATCAAAATCTACGGAAGTCATTATAACCGTCAAAGGGTGTAAAAAATGAAACTTTGGCGTTTTGTCAATCGGAGGAGACACTCCATATTCATCTGCCTCAATAATAAAATACTCTCCTTTTTGATAATCGCCTCCCCAAAAATCTCCAAATTTTGGCGCTCCGACAAGGTAAGATGGAGATTTACCAGCTTTGATAAGGAAATGTGAAAGCAGAGACGACGTGGTGGTTTTTCCGTGCGTGCCGCAGACTGCGGTTGGGTTTTTGAAAAAAGTGGTTAATTCACCCAGCGCCTGTGCTTGCGTGTATAGGGGAATGCTCTTTTTCTTTGCCTCAATGACTTGTGGATTGTTTGATCCCTCATGCGCGCCTGAATAAATAACCATGTCACAAACTGGAGGTAAAGAGCCAAAACCGACCGAAACAGAAATATCATGCGCAATCAGCTCATTATCGGTGATAAACTCATCAGAAACGTCTGAACCGGAAACCTGTTTTCCCATTTTCTTGAGGATGACCGCAAAATTTGCCATCGCTACACCTTTGACGCCAACAAGATGGATACAATGAGCTTCTTCAATAGTCATGTTCTCATTATACTATGTGTTGCAGCACCATGCTGATTTAACACAGAACAAGCTATCGTTTTTTTTAGAAAAACTATTGAGAGGGTAAAATAACACCGATCGCGCCTCGCTTCAAGGAAACTCCTTCTGCTGGAATTTTTATTTGAATTAAACGAATAGATGGATTATCGCTCTGTTTTATTTGATAATAATCAAATAAATATTGATAACCATGATTAAGTCCTAAAGGAACTGTATAAGAAATATTTACTGTTTTACTCTTTGTGTATTTCTTAATTTCTTGCGCAATTTGATCCTTGAAATACAAACCAAATTCGTTGTCTTTCAGATTTGCATATAATCTTTCACCGTTTATAAACAAGAAAAATAATATTACGAGGCCCAATGTTAAGGGTTTTTTTAGTTCCAGTAGCAAATCGCTCAGCGTGAAATATATGAAAGGGGACAAGAAGTAAAAATAGTATTCTGATCCCCTTTGCGCGTATAATAAAAAAACAGCAACAAAAACAATCCATAGTACAAAAGTTGAAAAATAAAAAGTTTTGTGGAAATCTCGTTTTCTCCTAAAGAGAAAAAATAGAACAACAAGGATCAGAAGGTAAAATAACATGGAAATAAAGACGTTATTTATACCAACAAAAGGTTGCATAAAATTGGCAAAAACCGGTAACCACGCAAACGCGTATCGACCATAACTCTCAACACCTCCATGTTGGAGAAAACTCATGAAAAGCTTACTATTTAAAAAATCGTGTCTTAGATCAAATAAAATAAGAGGAACAAACATCGCAAGAAACGAAAATACTAATAAAAATATCTTTTTTGATCGCAAAAACCTTCCTCTATGGGGACTTGCCAGAAGAAAGACAAGAGTAAAAAAAGGCATTAAAATAAATTGGAAATGAATATTAACAAAAAACCCAAGTGCTACTCCCAAAAAAATAACATATATAGACCGGTTTGTCTCAAAGAACTTATAGAGGAGATACCAGACAATTATTACGCCCAAAGGAATAAGCAATGGTCCCCACGGAGTTATGTCATATATAACAGTGAGAGAATTAGTAGACCATAAGAATAAAAAAAGCAAAGAAACATGAAGGCTATGAATTTTTTTCAAAACTAAAAAACTGATGAGGAAAAAAATAATCTGAACTGAAATGACAAACAATATTAAGGCGCGAGGATGTAAATGGGTGAGTAAATAAAAAGGCGTACTGACATAATAAAGATATGGGCCTAAGAAAAAACCAGCATCACTAGTTATTCGTGTGCCTATTAAAATCGGCTTGTGTTGAAGTATAATTTGTTTGGCCTGATAGCTGAATTGTTCTTGATCCCAGTCAAAGCTTATTCTCTTATCAATCTTGTAAAAGCGGAAAAAAGCAAAAATAAAACTTACCACGATAATAATAGCTATTTTTTTCATGTATATGTTGTTTTCATGATGAAACTAAACATCTCGCTATAGTTATTTTTTCCATCACGCCTGAAGGAAAAAAAATGTCGATCATCACACTTTGTGCAGAAGGGAAAAAAATCCATATTTTCTTTTTTCACACCAACTTCAAGAAGCTGCAAATAATTCAAACGTGCCAAATTCAAATGACGTTTTCCTTTTTCAACGTGAAAAATCTTATCTGCATAACCATCAAATTCTGTCAGAAATTGATGCGCGCGATTATCATCTATGTCATAACAACACACACCGATAGCAGGACCAAACGCCACGGAAATATCTTGCGCATGACTCCCCTTTTTCACAAATGCTGAAATCATTTTCACTGCCATTTTTTTCAAAGAACCCTGCCATCCTTGATGAGAAGCGCCAATTAATCCTCGCCTTTTATCAACAAACAAAAGAGGCAAACAATCGGCTGTTTTAACAACGAGCATAACTTTTTCGCTGTTGGTTATGACTCCGTCAGTGTTTTCTATTGTATTGAAAGGCTCTTTTTTTTCTCCATCAAAAAAATGAACATTCGTTGAATGGACTTGGTCTAAAATAACTATTTTTCGGTATGATATCTTTTGGTAACCAAAGTAGTTTAAAATAACATGAGGATCTCTCCCATCACCCAATGCTTTTGTTGAAAAACCTGAAAGATATCGTTCGTTATTGACTAAAGTAGAGTAAAAAATATGCAAGCGATCGTCTAAAATAATCATACTTTCTGTTTATAAGATTGAAGAGCCTTTTCTACCGCACCATGTTCGTCCCACGGATATTCTGTTTTTCCCCGACATAAACTTTTTTCATGCCCTTTTCCAGTCATCACGATAAAGTCGCCTTTCTGTGCGCTTCCAACACTCATATTAATCGCCTCTTGCCTATCGTATACTTCTGTAAATATCTTTTTTCGAGCATTTTGGGCGAATTCATCCGGTGTTACTTTTTGAAAACCTTTCTGCAACAAACCCATCGAAATAGCTTGACAGATTTTTTTTACGTCTTCAGTGCGATAATCTTCCTCGGTCAAAATCACGCCGTCCGCATACTCACCGCTTACTTCCCCCATTTTAGGCCTTTTTGTCGCATCTCGAAGACCCGCTGATCCAAATATGTGAATAAGCCTGCCTGTATCATTACGCATAAACTCTTTCCGTATCGTCCGCAAAAACTGTTGTAACGCGTATGGCGTATGCGCAAAATCTATAATGACGGTAAAATCTTTTTTATACACGACGTCCTGCCTGCCGTGGGGCAGTTCAAAAGTTTCACAAGCAGACAGAATAGACATTTCATTAATATGGAGAGTCTTCGCAACTGCGTACGCTGCAAGAATGTTATATCTATTATATTCACCGGCAAGATTGTGCCTGATTTTATCATTCCATCCAACGTCTGCTTTATCTCTCAAACCATAGGTAATATATTGCTTGCCATCAAGCAAGCTTGTTATTCTTTTATATGAAATATCGTCTTTGTTAACAACTAATATTTTCGAATATGAAAATAGTTTTAATTTCGTTTTTATATATTCATCATACGTTCCATGATAATCAAGGTGTTCATGGGTAATATTGGTTATTACCGAAACTTCGTATCTGATCCCCCACACTCTATATTGATCCAAAGCATGAGAGGTCGTCTCAAGGACAAAAAATGCATCCGTGTGGTCAACCGCTTGTCTCAAATATTTTTGAATTGCAAATGGAGAAGGAGTGGTGACGTGAAAACCCGTATCATTTGTTTTTCCTCCCACATGTGCCCTCACACTTGAAATAAAAGACGCCTGTTTGCCTGCGGTTTTTAAAATATGATAAATCAAATGGGTTGTCGTCGTCTTGCCATCAGTGCCTGTCACTCCTATTACCTTGATTTTTCTGCTCGGAAAACCATAATATATATTGGCGACAATAACAAGCAATAAATGAAAATAATTTTTTAATCTCCGTGTAGTCTGTGACATGATCTATTCTGGTGCAATATTATAGTATATAAAAAGTTCCTTCACCATTTTGAAAAAAAGAGGAGCCGCGGTTTCTGACCCCCATGGCGATGCTTCTGGTTCTTTTAGCGTGACCAAAACGATAAATCTAGGCTTGTCCACTGGCGCAAATCCTACAAATGAAGCTATTGTTTTTGACGGATCATATGTTTTGCCCACCGGGATTTGTGCAGTACCGGTTTTTCCTCCTATTTTATACCCCTTTGGCCGTGCCCACTGGGCATCTCCTTTTTCCACGGTTGATTCAAGCATGCCGCGGATCACAGAAGATGTATGAGCACTCACCACAGGCCGTATTTTTTTGGGTTCATTATTTTTTTTGTGACTACCTGAAACATCGGTACTTTTTACGACAAATGGCTTCATGATAAACCCTCCATTTATGAGAGATGACAGCGCGCGTATCATCTGTATTTGGGTTACTCCAATACCTTGTCCGAATGTAACGGTTGCATAATCTATCGGGTACCACTCTTTTTCTTTTTTGATAGATCCTTTTGATTCACCCTGAAGATCAATATCTGTCGTCTCATTAAACCCAAAGGAGCGTAGATAAAAAAGCAGCTTTTGCCGATCAAGCTTTTGGCCGATAAACACCATACCAACATTTGATGATTTCTCAAGAATACGTGTCATAGTAATAGTTCCCTCGTATTGATTGTTCCATGTCCGAATTTCATGGTCATAGATTTTCACCGGACCCTCTTCTTCATACGTATCGTTGACTTTCACACTACCTGTATCAAGTGCTGCGGCCATAATCAATGGTTTGAGGATCGATCCTGGCTCGTACACGGCGGAAATGACGGGATTTCTGAAAAAATCCTCTGAAAATTCATAGTATTTTGTCGGATCATAATCAGGCACACATGCCAAAGCTCTGATTTCAAGACTGAAAGGATCAGCAATAGTGATACACACCTCTTTTGCGCTGTAATGCTCAAGTCCATAAAGGGCAGTATTTTTGGCAATAAGCTGAATAGACTTATCTATTGTCAACGTCAAATTCTGTCCGTCTTCTTCGTCAATTTTCTCCTGCACTCCGACAAATATGGGGCGACCGAAAAGATCGCGCTCTGTCTTGACAATTCCCGAAATGCCAGTCAACTCTTTTTCATAATATCCCTCAAGACCAAAATATCCAATGTCTTCACCTTCATTGGTTTTTCCCACAAACCCAAGAAGGTGCGCGGCAGCAGACCCTTCGGGATAGAAACGACTCGGCTCCTCCTCAAAACCTATGCCTTCTACCTTCAGGCGTGAAAGGGCATCTTTCTGCTCTTTCGTCAGATTTTTTGCGACCTTCACCCACTGTTTTTCCCTCTTTATTTTTGCCTCAAGAGTTGCTTCTCCTACATGCAGTATTTCATCAATTTTTTTGACGCTCTCTGATATATTTTTGATTTTCTGTGGTTCTGCATAGAGGAGATACGTCGTATATGTGAAGGTAAAGGGACTGCCATTTTTGTCAAAAATACCACCTCGGATAGGTAAAATTTTCTTCGTGCGCAAATACACCGGAGAACCTGCAATAAGATCGGAATGTGTGACTTGAATGAAGAAAAGCTTTATGATAACCGCGCAAACCACCAGAAGAAATCCGACAAATAAAATCAAGAGTTTGCGCATATCGTGCTATATATTGTGTATTGTAAGGTGACACTTAATTCTGTGTGTATTTTATACTATCAATATATATGGGGTCTGATTTTTTGATAAACCCCAGCTGTTGAGCAACACTGCGAAGGTATACATGAGAATTTTGTGCATATAGTTTTCTCTCAAGCTCCCTGTTTTCAACCTGGAGGATCTGTGTATCTTTTTCTATCTTGAGTAAATTGTCCGATAGAGCAATAGACTGAGCAAAAAGAATGATATTTATTCCAATCAGAATGAAAATCCCCCCTCCAACCACGTGTTTATATATATTTTTCATATAAGATCATTTTTCAATAATTCTCAATTTTGCTGACCGTTCAAACGTACCCACTTTTCCTTTTATTGGTTTTTTCGTCAGAAAAGAAATATTGTGATTTCTCGCAAATTGTTTCACAATTCTCTCTTCTCCTTGATGAAATGTGATAATCACAATTCTTCCTTTTGTGACGATATGGAAAGCGCCTTCAAGACCTTTTCTTAGATTTTCAAATTCGTGATTTACCGCAATACGCAACGCCTGAAATATACGCCGCACCATTCCCTCTCTCTTCCCTCGCAGCGAAAGATCGGGCGAGTATAAAACATCAAGTGCATCACCCACTGTTTCGATCTTTTTTACGCGACGGGCGCGGTCAAAAGCGTGAGCAATTGCCAAAGAATTGATTTCTTCAGCATTTTTCGCAAAAATTTCATACAATGTTTGCGGCGATGAACGATTAACCATATCTGCCGCCGTCTCTTTCAGACTCATATTCATTCTCATATCAAGTGGCTCTTGGCGCTTTTTATAAGAAAAACCTCGACCTGCCTCATCAATCTGTGTCATTGACAACCCAAGATCAAACAATACACCTTCGCTCGGGAAAAAATTGTTCTCCCTCGCTATTTTCTCAATGTCTGCAAAATTCCCACAAACCAATTGCAATTTTTCAGTTTCCAAGATCTCTTTTTGATAGTTGATCTTTGCCCGCCTTCCGGCGAGGCGGGATTTTTGATATTGCGTCTCATTCCATTCAATTCCCAGCACATATCCTCCTCGCATCAGTATTTCACGACTATGCCCTCCTTCGCCAAATGTCGCATCAATATATTTTCCTCCCCTGCGTATCGCCAGTCCATCTATTGCTTCATGTAAAAGTACGGGTGTGTGCATACGTGTCATAACTTCATCTCTCCGCTATATTCCTTCCATCTTGATGCGTTCCATATTTCAAAGCGATCTCCCACACCGATTATGACCATTTTGTCGGTGGAAGTGCCTACAAACTCCAGAAGCCCCTTGGGAATGACGAAGCGTCCTTGTTCATCAATCCCGACGTAATGAGCTCCTGAAAATACTAATCGTTTTTTTTCAATGTGCTCTTTTTCAAGCAGGGAAACGCTTAAAAGCTCGTTCGCTCGCCTTTCCCAGTCATCTTTATCATATCCTGCAAGACACGCATCAAATCCTTTGGTCAACACACACGTATCCCCTTTTAGGTTTTCTCGTATTCGCTTCGGGATCACTACTCTTCCTCCTTCAGTAATCGAAACCGTATATTCACCATAAAACACCATTTACTATCCATTAAATACCATTTTTCTCCCAAAGTCAAGGAGTAAAAATTCAATATGGCAATGTGAAGAAAATAGAAGAATTAGTGAAGAAATCTACTAAATCTCAAATTCTTTTTCAAAAAGCCTACTGCCATAGTCTCCGTTGAATTTCAGCAATACTTTTACCTGTTCTACTCCTTGATCATACACGCATGAACCTGATGAACAAGTTCCGAGAGTGATTTTGCGCTCTATTTCAGTGCCTGTAATATCAATCGTCCCAATGACTCCCTTTGGTAGACCGCCTTTGGCAATATAGGACAATTCGTACTCTATTGAAGCAGTGCCTGCGGGGATTTTACCGACTGTCAACATCACTTCTTTTTTGCTGCTTAAGGCTGTGAGCGTCACGTCCACATCTTCACTGATGGTGGGGATGACTTCAGCCTCCGGCAAAATAGTATCTGTCTCTTCAGGTGGCGGTTTTTGCTTCGATAAAGCCTTTATCACAAAAAAACCAACGATGATAATGACCGCAATAATTCCTACGATGAGTATTTTTTTGTTGTTGTCATTTTGTGCCATATACTTTTGTTTAATCCGATTAAATCGGATTTTAATGTGTAATGTGTTCTTTTAGGTATTTTTCAAGACTATCTAAACTTATACGCTCCTGCTTCATTGTGTCGCGATCTCGCACCGTTACTTTCTTGTCTTTCAAGGTATCATAATCAATGGTAACACAAAACGGAGTCCCTATTTCATCTTGCCGCCTATACATCTTTCCGATATTGCCGCCGTTATCAAACTCCGCTACAAAACGATCCTTTAACTTTTTATATACTTCTCGTGCTGATTTTTCAAGTCCAGCATCTTTTTGCAGGGGAAAAACCGCAACTTTGATGGGGGCAAGTTTTTTCGAGAGCTTTAATACAACTCGCAGTGTATCTTTGACTTTTTCCTCGCTGTAGCTATCCGCAAGCAATACTCCCACCAACCGCGACAGTCCAAACGTCGGCTCAATCACATGGGGAATGTATTTTTCACCGGTTATATGATCCCAGTAGCTCAAATCTTGTCCAGAATGTTTGCTGTGGTTTCTCAAGTCAAAATCAGTTCTGTATGCAATGCCAAAAATCTCCTTCCACCCGAAAGGATATTGATATTCAATATCCATAGTCTTTTTGGAATAATGAGAGCGTTCAAATGGCTCATGCTCCCTCCACCGCAGGTTTTTTTCAGAGATACCAAGCTCGCGGGTGAAGTTCCACATTTCGCTCTTCCAATACTCATACGTCTTCTCCCACCCAGAGGGATGAATAAAATATTCAAATTCCATGAGGTCAAATTCCAGCGTGCGGTGAACAAATTGCCCCATGGTGATTTCGTTGCGAAAAGCCTTTCCCTGCTGTGCAATACCAAAAGGAACCCTCACACGCATAGAATCAAGAACATTTTTGAAATTGAGAAAAATTCCCTGCGCGATTTCACCGCGCAAATATGCCTTTGATTTTTTTTCCTCCACTATACCAATGCTTGTCTCAAAAAGGAGGTTAAATTTTCGCACATCCGTCAAATCATGCGCTCCACATCGCGGACAAGCAAGATGATTTTTCTTGATAAGCTCGGTCAGTTTTTCAACAGGCAAACCTTCGACCCTCGTATCTTCAAGCGCCTGCTCAATCAGATGATCAGCGCGGGTGCGATAGTGGCATTTTTTGCAATCGACAAGCGCGTCAGTAAAACCAGCGACATGGCCAGAGGCTTCCCAGACTTTTGGGTTTAAAAAAATACTCGCATCAATTCCCACCATATCATCACGGTCGAGGACAAACTTTTTCCACCACAAATCACGTATGTTGTGTTTGAGAAGTGTGCCATAATGCCCAAAATCCCACGTATTTGCCAAGCCGCCATAAATCTCCGATGAAGGATACACAAATCCTCGCCTCTTGGAAAGTGCTACAATTTTGTCCATAAGTGTATTATATATAATATATTGAAAACTATGAAAGATCTTTCGATTATTATCGTGTCTTACAATACCAAAGAAATCACGAAAAAGTGTCTTGAGACTATTAATGAGTCTCTCTCCTTTGATCCAACAATCCGTGTTGAAATCATCGTGCTTGATAATGCCTCAAAAGATGGGAGTGTGGAAGAAATACAAAATACAAGCTTAAAAATTATTGCTTTGGATGAGAATATCGGCTTTGGCAGAGGTAATAACCGCGCAGTCAAAGAAGCTGAAGGAAAATATCTTCTTTTTCTCAATTCAGATATCGAAGTACTGAAAGACGCTATTCCAAAAATGTATAATTATTTTGTACAGAAGGAAAATCCGTATAACTTTTTAGGTGCAAAACTTTTGAACAAAGATTTCAGTCTACAACCTTCCTGCGGCCCGTTTTATACCCTACCAGTAGTATTCGGCGCACTTTTTCTCAAAGGTGACTATTGGGGTCTCACCCGTTACTCTCCAACAACAGTAAAAGAAGTAGACTGGGTATCAGGCGCGTGCTTTATGTGTAGTAAAAAAGATTTTCTTGAGATCGGACAGTTTGACGAAAAGATATTTATGTATATGGAAGAAATTGACCTTTTTTATCGAGCGAAAAAAATGGGTTTGAGTGTAGGTTTCACCCCGTTTGCCCGCTTTATCCATTTGGGAAGCGCATCAAGCAAGAATAAGATGCGGCCGATGCTCAATATATATAAAGGTTTTTTGTATTTCTACAAAAAACACTATTCACCATTTCAGGTATGGATATTGCGCAATATGTTAAAATTAAAATCCATATGTGCGATATGGATCGGCAAGTTGACCCGAAATCCATATCTCATCGCCACTTATGAACAGGCTTATACGATTGCTCAAAATCATTGACGATTATTTTTTACTCGCACTTCTTGTTGTCTTTATTTTTTTTATACCGCTCTACCCAAAACTTCCCTTAAAAAAAATAGAATACACATACATTGCTATTCGCCTTGAGGATATCTACATCACACTTCTTTCGGTCGTATTTGTGCTACAACTCATCAGGAGAAAGATCGTGTTAAACACCAAACTTCTCATTCCAATACTTTTATTCTGGGCTGCTGTGTTTACCTCATTTATATATGGCACGTATTGGGGCAAAACAATAGATCTTCCACACCTTTCTCTTCTTCACTCCCTCCGTCGCGTCGAGTATATGGTAGTATTTTTCATTGCAGCCTCAAGCATCCGCAGCAAACGTGATTTCACTATACTTCTGTACTCACTCTTTTTTTCTTTTTTTCTCGTCAATATATACGGACTGGGACAACGCTTTCTCAACTTTCCTGCAGTCTCCACGATGAACCCCGAGTTTGCGCGCGGACATATTTTATATCTAACCGCAGAAGCGCGAGTCCAATCAACATTTGCAGGACACTATGACCTTGCAAGCTATATTGTCTTTTTGATCCCGATCGCTCTCGGACTGCTTTTTACCCTGCAAAATAAATTCAGATTTTTTGTATTTTTCACCGTATTGATCTCAATCGTTGTTCTCATCTTTACCGTCTCCAGAATTGGATTTATCGCATACCTTGCCTCAACTGGATTATTTCTCCTTTCCTTCAGGAAGATAAGATATTTGATACTGATTATGCTTTTTACTGCCGCTATCGTATTTTCAAATAATGATTTGGCAAAGCGCTTTAAGAAAACAGTACAAATAAAGCAAATTCTCGTCAATGAGCAAACAGGGGAAGTATTTGTGCCGCAACAAACAAACACAAAAGACCTTCCCTCCGGCACTTCGTATGTGGAGATCAAAAAACCACAACAAAAGGTGATTGCAAAAGCAATACCCAAAACCACCGCGCCGGGAGCTTTTGAAACGGCAACGTTTAAAAAACAAATCGCCACTGAAACCGTGGCAAAAGAAACCAGCAAAACCAAAAAAATACTCTCTGCATCAGAAGAGGCAAAACTTATTGCATCTATTTCAGCGCTCCTTAAGCCTATCTTTGGCGTCGTGTATGATATTTCTTTCTCCACCCGACTTCAGGCAGAATGGCCGCGAGCAATCGCAGCTTTTTTACAAAATCCAATCCTTGGAAAAGGCCCATCAACGATTACAGAAGCGACAGACAATGACTATCTCCGATGGCTGGGAGAATTTGGTCTATTGGGATTTGTCACCTTCATGGGTGTACTTATTATTATCATACGGTTTATTATTATTCACACGAAGAAAATTGAAAAACATAGAAGAATAGTGTTTTACAGCCTTATTTTCTCGATTCTGGGATTGTTGGTTATTGCCTCATATATAGATGTATTTGAAGCATCCAAAGTAGCATTTGTTATATGGTATACTATAGGTATTTATTACGGCGCGCTTTCACTTCACTATGCCAAACAACAAGAAAAAAAACAAGAAAAAAAATGATTCTACTTCCCCGGTCAAAACTTTTAAGAAACGGGATATTCTCATTATCTCGCTTATTTTGCTTATCGCTTTTTTCTTTCGGCTCTATAAAATAAATACATCGCTCACTGATCATCACTCATGGAGACAAGCAGATACTGCCTCTGTCGCACGCACATTTGTGCGAAGCGGCTTTGATCTCCTGCACCCTCGCTATCATGATCTATCTAACATTCAATCAGGTCTTGATAACCCCCAAGGATATCGCTTTGTCGAATTTCCTCTCTATAATGCTCTCTTTGCTCTTTTATATAAATATATTCCTATTTTTCCTCTTGAGGTATATGGAAGACTTGTCACTTCTTTTTTCTCACTTATCACTATTGTATGTATCTATCTTCTTGTTCTGAAAGAAGAAGATAGGATAGCTGCAACAGTAGCTTCTCTTGTTTTTGCTGTTTTTCCTTTTTTTGTCTTTTTTTCACGCGTTGTGCTTCCCGATATGACGGCGCTTTCTCTTACCTTTGTGAGTCTTCTTTTTTTATACATACATCTTGAGAGAAGGGAAAACAATCGATCTATCACTACCTGGCTTTTCTACGGTATTTCACTCATTGCCATGGCGTTTGCGATCCTCATCAAACCTACGACGATCTTTTACTATATTCCCGTCGTATACCTTTTTTTCAAAACCTATTCGTTTGCACTTTTTAAAAAGATACGTGTTTACTTTTATGGCATATCACTCGTCCCTCTTGTCCTTTGGAGGATATGGATGGTACAATTTAAAGAAGGCATTCCTTTTGCAAGTTGGCTTCTCACACAGGTAAATACTCCTCAAGGAAGACAAACTATTTTTTTCAGACCTGCTTTTTTCCGATGGATTTTTGAGGAGAGAATACTTCTTCTTATACTCGGTGGATACCTGACGGCACTTGTGATAGTGGGAATCGTGAAAAAACACAAAAAAAGCCTTTTTTTTCACAGCATAGGGATTACATCACTCGTGTATCTTTTTGTATTTCAGGGAGGGAATGTGCAACATGATTATTATCAAATCCTTATTCTTCCACCTCTTGCTATTTTTGCTGGTTTGGGAACACGATATATCATATACGAAAAGAAAACCATGGGAACTCTGTTTATCAAGATTTCTCTCCTCGTTTTCGTATTTTGTGCTTCTTTCTTATTTTCCCTCTATCGTATGAAGGGATTTTATGCTACCAATTCTGGCTTGGTCAGCATAGGGAAAATTGTCAACACACTCACTGAAAAAGATGCGAAAATCGCAACAGACACGACCGGCGATACTACCCTTCTTTACCTTGCAGATAGAAAAGGATATCCCGCTCCTACAAAAGAATTCAAAGACCTTGAGAAAGACGGTATCGTCTACTTTGTCACTATGAAAAAAGAAGCAGCAGACAGTCTCAAAAAGACATATCCCATTATTTTTGAAAATGACACCGTGTATATATTGAAACTTGTGCCCGGGAGAATGAAATGAAACGAATTTTACTCATTTTTATTGTCAGAGTTGTCTTCCTTTTAGGTATTGCAGCACTGGCAATACAGTTCATACCGTATAAAGGTTTTTTCCCCTACCGTGACACACTTCCCCTATATCGTCTTCCGCGCATCATCTATTCATTTGCCAACTTTGATGGCCTGCATTATTTGAGTATTGCTAAAGAAGGATATCATCAATATGAACAGGCTTTTTTTCCACTGTATCCTATCCTTATACGATTTATTTCACCCATCTTTGGAGGAAATTATCTTACTGCCGGATTGATCATTTCATACATAAGCTTTTTTATCGGAATATATTGTATCTATCGCCTTGCAATTCTTTTCAGGCGAGAACTTTCACCCAACTGGCTTTTGGCATTTCTTTTGCTTTTCCCAACTGCTTTTTTTACAGGTGCAGTATATACTGAAGGATTATTTTTCATGCTGGTGACGTTATCGCTATATTTTTTGAAGAAAAAAAATTATATACGCGCTGCAATTTTTTCTGCATTTGCTTCCGCTACACGACTTATTGGTGTTGGGCTTTTTTTTCCCTTTCTTTTTATGTTTCCCTTTAGAAAACACCGCGCTAAAAGTTTCCTCTTGCTTTTGTCTCCGTTTGTGGGACTCTTTTCTTACATGTTGTATTTATGGAAATCTACCGGAGATCCGTTATTTTTTGTGAACGCACAACCTGCATTCGGGGCTTCAAGATCTACCCAACTTATTTTTCTTCCGCAGGTATACTTTAGGTATGTGAAAATTTTCTTCACTGCGCGCTTTGATTTTTCCTACTTTATAGCCATTGTTGAAAGTGTTTTTTTTACGTTTGCTTTTGTTATTTGTATCGTAGAGCTTTTACTCACACTGAAGAAAAAAGACTATTTTCTCGCTTCACTTGCATGTTTTTCCCTTTTTAATCTTCTCGTTCCTTCCTTGACAGGCACTTTTTCATCAATCCCTCGTTATACGCTCATGTCTTTTTCGATATTTTTCTACCTTTCCCGTCTTCAAAATGTGGCTACAAAAACCATCATTGCTATTATTTTTGGCGCTATGCAAATTACGCTTCTCTCTTTTTTTATACAAGGATATTTTGTAAGTTAAGCGAAAATAGTGATAAAATTGATTTCAAAACCTACAAGACTAACGCAGGTGGCACGAGACGGCCATGCCCGCGATGCCTTGCGGCAACGCATGGCAGGCGGGGGAGCACCACAAAAGTGGGATTGCCTGAACTTTTTGGGGCTGTCGAGTGACAGAATCTGCACAAATTGGTTTTGAAATGACCATATACATATGAAAATACTCATGGTGACACCATATTTACCCTACCCTCCTTCCTCCGGCGGACAAGTACGATCGTATAATCTCCTCAAAAACTTAGGAAAAAAGCATCAAATTACTCTTGTTTCACTCATTAAAAGCGACGAGGAAAAGAAACTTGCTGTAAATCTGAAAGAATACTGTGAGGAAATCCATGTATGTAAAAGGTCCGAATCGCCATGGACAGCGAACAATCTTTTCAAAAGCATCTTCGGTCCTCACCCTTTTCTTATTGTTCGAAACTTTTCTCAAGAGGCAAAAAACGTTGTTTTCAACCTGGTCAAGAAGAGAAATTTTGACCTCATTCATGCGGAAACGTTTTACATCATGCCCCATATCCCACACACAAGTATCCCAATACTTCTGGTGGAACAAACGATTGAATACCAGGTATATCAGCATTTTGTTAAGTCGCTTAAATACTTTTTCTTGCGAATATTTTTCTATCTTGATGTACTGAAGCTCAAATTCTGGGAAAAACGCTACTGGCAGAAAGCTGACCTGGTGATTGCAGTATCTGATACAGATAAAAAAAAGATGCTCGAGATCGCCCCTCATCTCACCATCAAAATCATTCCAAATGGCGCGGGAGAAGACCTTATCACTATTTTTGATGAGAAAAAAAAGCAAAGACCGATATTTCTGTATCAGGGAAATTTCTCATGGTTACAAAATGTTGAAGCTGCTCAATTTCTAGCCAAAGACATTTTTCCAAAAATCAAAAAACAGATCCCGGAAGCTATTTGCTATATCGCTGGTCAACAGGCTCGAAAAAAAATTGGCCACCTTGGGAGCTACAGCGTGGAAATTGTCGATATTGATCCTTCAAACATTGATATGGTAAAACAAATGTATGCGCAATCTTCAATATTTTTAGCTCCTATAAAAGGACCTGGAGGAACAAGACTTAAAGTATTGGGAGCTATGGCAGCTGGACTTCCTGTCATCTCATCCAATGTGGGAATTGAGGGACTTGAGGTAAAAGACGGAGAAGACATCCTTGCTGCAAATACTGATGAAGAATTTGTAAAGATGGCCATCCATTTGCTCAAAGACGCGAAACTCTATCGCAAGATACAGCTCAACGCACGCCATCTCATCGAAAAAAAATACAATTGGATCACCATAGCGCATAATCTTGAAAAAACATACTTACATATGCAAAAAAAATACCATGAAAATAGCAATTGATATCTCTCAAATCGTTTATGAAGGAAGCGGTGTCGCTCGTTATGTTAAAAATATGGTTGAGATACTTTTAAGATATGACCAAAAAAACGAGTACGTCTTTTTTTTCTCTTCCTTGAGGGGTAAACTAAATCGCCAGATTGAGACAGCGATCAAAAATAAACACACGCTAAAAAAGTATCTCCTTCCGCCGATTTTGCTTGACTTGTTATGGAATCGGCTCCATATTTTTCCGATAGACCACTTAATTGGTAAAGTTGATTTAATCATAACCTCCGATTGGACCGAACCACCGTCACGGGCAAAAAAAATCACGGTCATACATGACCTTGTGTTTCTCAAATTTTCCGAGACTTTACCTCAAAAAATCATAGATGTTCAAAAAAGACGTCTACAATGGGTGAAAAAAGAAAGCGCATTGATTATTGCCGATTCGCAGAGTACAAAAAAAGACCTGACTGATCTTTTAAATATCTCTCAAGAAAAGATTGAGGTGGTCTATCCAGCAGTTATCCACCCCAGGGGTGGAAGTAGCTTGACATCTCAGAATTATCAAACTGTCCTTAAAAAATACCAACTGACTAAACCTTTTATCTTAACCGTGGGCAAACGTGAACCGCGAAAAAATCTAAAAAGACTGATGAGCGCTTTTTTAAGAAGCGGCCTACACGATGTAGATTTGGTAGTGGTTAGCAGCAAGGGTTGGAAGGAATCAGAAATAGACCTCGATAGCAGTAAATATAATGCGGTTAAATTCCTTGGTTTTGTCCCTGATCACGAACTTTATTCTCTCTATCAATCTGCTCTTTTTTTCGTCTTTCCCTCACTTTATGAGGGATTTGGGTACCCGATCGTTGAGGCTATGCAATTGGGCTGTCCTGTCGCCACCTCAAATACATCATCTTTGAGGGAAATCGCCCAAGGGAACGCCCTTCTTTTTGATCCACATAATGAAGATGCTATTTGTCAATCACTCATCAAGCTCTCTACAGATACATCTTTGCGAGAGGAGCTTAAAAACAAAGGTTTAAAAAGGGCTTCTGATTTTTCGAAAGAAAAGTTTGCAGCACAATTATTATCTATTTTTGAAAAAGTATATGAAAATCGCAGTTGACGGCAACGAAGCAAATGTCTCTGAAAAAGTCGGCGTATCTGTCTATACATACAATATTCTCCATTATTTTGCGCGCCGTGCATCTGCCGACCTTCAATTCGTCATCTACCTCAAAAACCCACCACAATCAGATCTCCCGACTCCATCTGCATATTTCGCCTATCATGTAGTAAAAGGCCCTTTCTTGTGGAGTCAGTTGTTTCTTCCTTTTAATTTATATCTGCATCCGCAATGCGATGTGTTTTTTTCACCTGCTCATTATGCGCCTCGTTTTTGTCCCATACCAACAGTCGTCACGATCCATGACGTGTCGTATCTTTACTACCCGCAAGAGTTTCTGAAAAAGGATCTATATCAACTCAAAAACTGGACAGCTTATTCGGTAAAAAAGGCAAAAAAAATCATCGCAGTATCGGAAACAACAAAAAAAGATATTATGAAGTTTTATCACATTCCCGATGAAAAAATTAAGGTGATCCACAATGGCTATCAATCCATAATCAACAGCAAAAAGCCAACAGCAAAAAGCCAACAGCCATACATTCTCTACGTTGGCACAATTCAACCACGAAAAAACTTAATTACTTTAATAAATGCTTTCAATTCTTTCTTGAAAGAGAAACCAGATTATAGATTGATAATTGCCGGCAAAAAGGGGTGGTTGTATGAAGAAATTTTTAACCATGTGCGAGCTTCACATCTTGAACATAAGGTAATTTTTACGGGGTATGTAAGCGATGAGGAAAAAGAAGTTTTATACACAAACGCGTCGCTTTTCGTTCTTCCCTCGCTCTATGAGGGTTTTGGGATTCCTCTGCTTGAGGCAATGAGCTTGGGATGTCCTGTCGTCTCCTCCAAAAGCTCGAGTCTCCCTGAAATCGGAGGAAACGCGTGTTTATATTTTGATCCGCATGACCCGCAAGAACTTGCCGAAAAAATGCTTGAAATAGTAACCAATACCGCTCTTGCCCAAGAGCTTGTCAAAAAGGGGAAAGAAAGAGTACAATTGTTTAGTTGGGAAAAATGTGCTCAAGAAACATTAGAAGCATTGAAAAACACCGTGAAACATGAAGGATAAAACAGGCAAAACCCTGACAACTGAAGAAATAGTGCAAAAAATACTAAATCGCGTCAGTAGTATCATCGTCGAGCTTGAGATATACATGCTACACCTTGCAGGCTGTATACCGTCTCACCACGTGAGACGCCTGCTTTACCGCACGGGAGGGATGAAAATAGGCACAGGCTCAACTATCCATATGTATGCGCGGTTTTTTGATAGCCGTAATATCGTGATTGGAGAAGATACGATTATCGGTGAAAAAGCCTTCCTTGACGGTAGAGCGCCACTTGTAATCGGCAATCACGTCGACATCGCAAGCGACGTGATGATATACAATTCTAAACACGACATAGAAGACCCAGATTTTGCTGCAAAAGATGCTTCGGTCAAAATTGAGGATTATGTTTTTGTGGGACCACGAAGCATTATTTTACCCGGCGTCACCATAGGAAAAGGAGCAATTGTGGCGGCTGCGGCTGTCGTCGCCAAAAATGTGCCGCCTTTCGCGATTGTTGCCGGAGTGCCTGCTCGTGTAATCGGCGAACGCAGAAATAAAAACCTTCATTATCGGCTCGGCCGCGCCCGCTGGTTTCGATAAATAACAACTATTTCACTTCTTCTAATCTTTTTTCAAATATGCGATTTGCCAACTCTGCCACTTCGTATTCTTTGGCGATCGGATTTAATACTTGATGATTATCTGTGACATCGTGCAACATCCCACTGAAAAAAGCGCGATATGCTTCTCTTGCTGAAGCCTCCCCCTTCATATACCCAGATTCGCTTCGTGCCCGATAACGTTCAACTTCTAGTTGTGCTATCTGACTCTGAATTGAATCATCGTTATGCGGCTTATCTTTAGACAGATTATATTTCGCATTCAACGATTTCAATCCAAGATATAGACTAGTAGCTTGCGCTTGGATAGTTGAAGGATGGATGCCTTTGCAAAACTCTCTAAATGCTGCAACAGGAACAGACTCCACAGACTCTCCTTGTTTTATTTCTTCTGACATATTTCTAAAATGAATCTGATGAATGTATAATGCATATGTATTCTACTCCAATTTTAAAGCATTTTCAATAGAATAAGGCACTTCAAAGGAGTCGTAAAAAACATTTTTCTGGAAAAGAAAATATGTGCGCAACTCATATAGAGATGAAAGAATAAGCATGTACAGCAAAATTCCAAGGATGAAAGCTCGCACGCACATTCTCTGGATACTATGCAGGATACATTGAAGTGCCAAACCAGCAAAATAGACAACTGACGGAATTGCGGTGAATGTCCGAAGCATATGGGGATTTTCACGATAATGGGTAAGCAGTGAAGGACCAAGCGATAACAAAAAATAGGCGATAAAAAAGAGATTGGGAAATTTTCTATATCGATATAAAGCAATGAACAATCCAACAATAAACAATAAACCCATAAAAATATTGAGCGCGGGTTTCTGCGGATAATTATGTCTTCCATTCATATCGCCCTCAACATGAAACATATAAGCCACTCTTTTAATATTTTCTTTGAAAATCGTTGTTTTATCTTTAAGCGTCAACTCTACGCTTGTTAAAAAAGATTGCTCATCGATACGTGAATCGCCACGAATTGAAAGATATGAAAACAGTGGAAAAATTACTAAAAGAAACATCAAATAAGAAATAATAAATACTCGTATTCTCACTTTTCCCCATCCCAGCGCTATCCACAAAAAGGGAAGGATGAAAAAGATCCTTCCCGGCGTATATGAATGAAAAGCAAGCCCTGCAAAGATAGCAGAACAGAACGCAAAAAGTGGTTTTCTTTTTTCACGATATATAAAAAGAAAATAGATAGAAACCAACTCAAGAAAAAGAAGAAAAGTGCCCTCAAAAGCAAAACGGGCAAAATTAAAATACCAGCGCATACTGACAAAAAGAATAGCAAGTCCAATAGGTAAGTACGACTGTACAAAAGAAGGGGGGGGTTTTTGAAACACTTTCTTCATCAGAAGGTAAAATACGACACCTCCCAAAACGCCAAAAAGGGCGGAAGGAAGGCGAAGCGCGAAATTCGAAATACCCACAAGTTTCAAAAAGAAAAGCAGGATATAAAAATACAGTGTCGAGTGACCCGTGGCAAAGGAACTATAAGGAATATAACCAGTCTTTTCAAGCGACAAGGCAAGACGGGCAAATTCCACTTCATCTCGTGCAAGATTGACCGGAAGGCGAGGAAATTGGTAAAAAATGACCACTGCTGAAACCGCAAGAAGCAATAGCGTCTCTATGCAAAATTTTCTCATTTCATTCGTTTATTGTATAATTATAGTTTATGGTAGATCTTTCAATCATTATTGTCTCATATAATACAAAAGACCTGGCGAAAAAATGTCTTGATACGCTTATTGATACACTGTCTTTGACTCCAAAAGTCACAGCAGAAATCATCGTGGTAGATAATGCCTCATCAGATAACTCCGTATACATGCTCAAAAAATATGCGGGCCTGCATAAAAACGTCAAAACTATTTTCAACTCACAAAATTCAGGTTTTGCAAAAGCAAACAACGAAGGATTTGCCGCAGCACAAGGAATGTATATCCTGTGTCTTAACTCTGACGTACTGGCCAACAATACGAACTTCGAAGATCTTCTTTATTATATGAATAAGAATAAAAACGTCGGCGCCTTAAGCGTGAGAGTGGAGCTTCCCAATGGTAAAATCGATACAGCATCTCATCGCGGTCTCCCTACTATCTGGCGGGCTTTTACTTACTTCTCCCAGCTTGAAAAAACATTTGGGAAAATTCCCTTTTTTTCAAAAATTTTCGGAGGATATCACCTGCTGCATCTTGATATAAATACCATTCATGAAGTTGAGGCAATCAGTGGCGCATTTTTTCTGACCAGAAAATCAATTATCGACAGAACAGGTGGTTTTGATACGCGCTTTTTTATGTATGGCGAAGATCTTGACCTTTCGTATCAAATAAAAAAAATGGGGTATAAAATTATATACTATCCTCTTTTTACCGTGCTTCATCTCAAATATCAAAGTGGTTTAAAAAAACAGTTGACGGCCAAAAGTACTGCTAAAAAAACACGAAGTAAGACAAAAACATACTTTTTCGACTCAATGAGAATATTTTATGATAAACACTTCGCCCCCAAAAACAACGAATTGATCAACAATCTCATCTATTTTTTTATCACGCTCAAAAGGAAGTTGACCAAATGAAAAAAATTGGCATTGACGCTCGTCTCTACGGACAAACAGGTGTGGGTAGATATATCAAAAATCTCATTTACTATCTTCAGGAGGAGGAAAATTTCTTATTTTATATATACATATCATCTCTTCATAAAAAAGAACTCGGCTATCTCCCAGAAAATTTTATTATCCGCGAAAATAACTCACCGTGGCATTCAGTGAGGGAGCAAACAGACTGTCTTCTCATGCTTCTTCAGGACTCGCTTGACCTTATGCATTTTACTTACTTCAGCTATCCTTTTTTTTATCGAAAACCGTTTATCATCACGCTTCACGACCTCACGCCATATTTTTTCAAAACAGGAAAAGCAAGCACGCGCGCAAAATATCTCTATGATCTCAAGCATTTTTTTTACCGAATACTCGTAAAAAACGCAGTTTTGAGAGCACAGGCAATCATTACTCCATCACAAGCAGTAAAAAACGATATAGTGAAAATGTTTGGCACGGCGGTTGACAAAAAAATTCATCCCATATACGAAGGGGTGGATCGAGAACTTCTTGCCGCTCAAGAAAATAGACGCTTGAGATCGCAGTTTACTCGACCTTTTTTCCTCTACGTTGGCAATTTTTATCCGCATAAAAATGTTGAAATGTTAATACAAGTATTCTCTCAAATTACGCAGTATGATCTCGTGCTTGTGGGCAAACGTGATTTCTTTGCCCGTCGCATTGAGCAATCGGTCAAAAAGACTGGGAGAAACAATGTTCGGTTTTTTTTTGATGCGAGAGATGAAGATTTGGTCTTTTTTTATAAGCATGCACAGGCTCTTATCAATCCCTCCCTTTCTGAAGGATTTGGCTTGCCGCTTATTGAAGCCGCATATTTCAATTGTCCTATTATTGCATCACATATACCCGTATTTAATGAAATTCTAATGGGAAAGTTCATTAAGATTAATCCAAAAAGTCCAGATAATCTAGAACAAGCAATAAGAACATTTAACAAGGAAAAATACATTCTTCTTGCACCACCTGACTATTCGTTTAAAAAAATGGCTGAGGAAACATATTTGTTATATAAGCAAATCTTGTATGAACGAAATGCTCAGGAATAAAAAGATCGCCATAGTATATGACTGGTTTGATACATGGGGAGGTGTAGAGAGAGTTCTCTTGACTCTTCATGAAATATTCCCCCATGCCATCTTTTATACGTCTTACTGTGACAAAAAAAAGGCAGCATGGGCGAAAAACTTGACCATACATACATCTTTCATACAGAGATTGCCCCCGTTTGTCAAGAAAAACCGCATATTATCTTTCCCTTTTTTTCCCTTCGCGTTTGAAAGTTTTGATTTCTCTTCTTTTGATTTGGTTATCTCCATATCCTCGCTTTTTGCAAAATCGGCGATCACCAAACCCGGTACTCTCCATATATGTTATCTCCTGACACCACCCCGCTATCTATGGTTTGCGCAAAAATTGTATTTTGCGACATTTTTCAAAAAAATCTTTTCACGACTTTTTTTGGCACGATATAAAAAGTATGACTCTATCGCAGCAAATCGGCCTGATTTTTATATCAGTATCTCAAAAACTGTCGCACGGAGGGCAAAAACGTTTTACCAGAGGGATTCAGAGGTTATATATCCCCCTTTTGATACAGACTACTGGAACAGCATCATCCCCCGTCCCCCTTCTCATCCTCCCGATAAATTCCGATTAAATCGGAATAAACCATTTTTCCTCATCGTATCACGGCTTGAACCATACAAAAGAGTCGATTTTGCAATTTCCGTCTTCAATAAGCTTAAAAAAAATGTAATCATCGTGGGAAAAGGAAGTGAAGAAAAAAAACTAAAAAAACAGGCACATGAATATATACGCTTTATGCATGATATATCTGATGAGGAACTAGCCTATCTCTATGCTCATGCAAAAGCGTTTATCATGCCACAGGAGGAAGATTTTGGATATGTATCTCTTGAGGCGCAATTTTTTGGCTGCCCGGTCATTGCGTTTGGCAAAGGTGGGTCGCTTGAAACAATCAGCGAGGGAAAAACAGGTGTTTTTTTTGATGAACAAACTCCTCTATCTCTTTCAAAAACACTTGAAAAGTTTCACACTATATCATACACTATACATCAGTCTACTCGAGAACACGGGAAAAAATGGGTGCAAAACTACGGAAAAGATAGGTTTATACAGCAGTTTTTAGGATATGTTAACGAAAAAACTATAGTATGAAAGCAATTATTTTTGCAGGTGGAGTTGGAACACGTCTATGGCCTCTTTCACGCAAAAAATCTCCGAAACAATTCGAGAAAATTATTGGAGACAAATCAACTCTCCAGCTTGCAGTTGAGCGCCTTTCCCCTGAATTTGATGCAAAGGATATATATATTTCAACCGGCGCTGACTATGCGGATCTCGTCCACAGCCAACTTCCCCACATTCCCCGCAAAAATATCATCGGAGAGCCAGAAAAAAAGGACGTTGGACCTGCTGTTTGTTATGCGATGAGTTATCTTGCGCGTGAGTTTCCAGATGAGCCGGTCATCATATTGTGGAGCGATCATCTCGTACGCAATGAAAAAAAATTTAGAGAAATTGTACAGGCAGCAAACGAAGTCATACAGAGAGAGCGAAATAAAATTGTATTTATTGGTCAAAAGGCACGCTTTGCATCGGAAAATCTTGGATGGATTGCGACAGGAGGCGAGGTCAAACATGTAAACGGCATCTCGCTTTTTTCTTTTTCGGGCTTTAAGTATAAACCAGACAAAAAAAAGGCAGAGGAATATTTTGAGTCCAAAAAATATTGTTGGAATTTGGGATATTTCGTATCGACTCCACAGTTTGTCCTCGATCTTTTCAAAAACTATGCGCCGAATATTTATCAACTCGTGGAAAAAATTTCTGCTGCATATGGTAGTAAAAATTTTACTTCTCTTTTTGCCACATATTATCGCCAAATGCCCAAAATCAACTTTGACAATGCAGTGCTTGAACAGCTTGATAAAGAGTCTGCATATGTCGTGGTCGAGGACATTGGGTGGAGTGATGTGGGAGCATGGGAGGCTCTGAAAGAGGCACTTGAAAAAAAGCGCGAGGATAACATCATCAAGGGAAATGTACTGCTTGATGCGTCATCTGATAATCTCGTATATAATTACGAAGAAAAAAAACTAATCGTGGGTATTGACCTTGAAGACCTTTTAGTAGTAAATACATCAGATGTCATCTTGGTTTCCAAGAAAACTTCAGTCGCCAAAATCAAAAAACTCGTCGAAAGTTTCCAAGGAACAGGAAATGAACGATTGACGTAAAAAAAACAGTCAGTCAAATGAAATCCTATCCTTTATCCTTCTGCCCACCAAATCCTCGATGAAATGCAGCACGTCAAACGATGACTCCTGCGCAGTTTCTTGATCAAGAAAACCGCTCACCATCAATATGTGCGACAGGTATAGTGAAAGATGATACATAGTAAAGGATATATTGTTATTGAGATCTTTTAGAGCCGATAGCGTAATATCAAAAATCTTCTCTTCTTTTTCGCCCTCGGCAAGAATGTTGTGAAGGATAAAAAAGAGAAGGAAAAGAAGTGTCAATTTTGCAGGCGTTTTTTTTATCTGTGAATGGCCATATAACAATTCTGTTTCAGAAAGATAATAAGCTCCAAGCCTCTTATAAAAAGAAAAGGTAATATAGTTTCCTGTCTCAAGATGAGCAATGCGTTTGCTCGTAATTTTTTGGGTGCCGTAGGCGAAGAGCACGATTTTTCCGTAATTCCTCGTAAATATGGTGATCAACCGACCCTCTCTCAAAAAATCCTTTTTTGCAAGAACAAGGCCAGTGTCTTTGAGATATCTCCCCATGAGAACAAAAAATTACAATTTTAGTTTCAACTCTTTATCGGTAATGAGACCAAATCTTTCTTGCGTCTTTCCATTGACCATGATTGTATACGCATGTTCATCTGTCCCCGGCTGCTTTTGTATGAGGAGAGCATATTCTTTTTCTACTTTGAAGGGAAGCTCATACGTGACAATGATCGTAGCCTTACCCTTTGGCTTGATCTGAAGAAACCCTTCAAACACTGTTTTTGAAAGATCATCGTATGTTTGCACTTCAGTTTCAGATCCTTTAAAGTCAATAAGCCGAGAGCCTTTTGGCACATATACTCTCACCCAATTGCGAAGAGTTGCGTTAAGACAAAGGCCCCCGCTCTCAAGATCGCAATTTGAATGCGGATAGGGGTTTTTGTACTCCACGGTGACTTTCCGTATCGCAGCACCATCTTTTATTTCAGTATTTGAGGTAATAGCATGAGAGACAAATAAATTAGATTTTGCTCCAGCAAAATTGGTATCGTTTATATGTAAATAATCACCCTTGTAGTCACGAATACGCCCTGCGAAATTAATCTTCTCGATTGACTGCTGTGCCTCTTGATCTTCAAGGTAAACAAGTATATGTTTTTCAGAAAGATTTCTGATGAGATCTTGAGAAATCTTACCCCAGTACTGTGAAGGGGAAGAGCTCAACGCTTTTTGAACAAGTACGTACAGTAAATCTCCCAGGATTCCTTTTCTATTTTCTTTGATATATCCGACCGGTCTATCAACAATATCAAAAAGCCTGTATACAACTTGTGGACAATTGCACCGCTTGTCAATTTGGGAAGAAAAGGTGATACCATCAGCTTCTGTATCACCCAAAACAGCAAGCGTATCGACGAGAACATGGGTATCCACCGTGATCACCCCGTCATAATCAACTTTTTGCCTACTTTTATCATAGAGACTATTAAAGATAGTGAGTGACTTGACAAAATCGGGGGACAAATTGCTGTCGCGGATATTGAAAGTAGGGACATTTTTATGATAGGTAAGAATCTCGCGCGGAGCTTTTGGATGAGCAGGAATTGACTGATCAAGAGAATAAATATCTTCTGATTTGACTATTTGAAATTTTCCGTCCTTCACTTTGAAAATCGCATATGCGGTGAGAAATCCACCTGTTGGACGAAGTTCTTTGTCGTTTTGGAACAAGATAAGATATGTTTTTTCTTGTTTAACTCCCAAAATTTCAGGAAAATTTTTCAAAAATGGCTTCGCATCAACAAAAAGTGATACCATTGTCTCAAATTCTTCCTTTACTTCCTTTATTTTTACACGAATTGCCCTTCCTTTTACCGTTTTGGGGTAGCGTTTTTCATCAATGCGCGACAGATTTTCTTGTGCAGTTTCCAAACGAACAGCAATGTCATCTGCCTTAACGAGCATTTTATCAAGCGTCAACACGGCCGTATGAATGCGCTCATCTGCAGATTTTTCAAAAAAACCCGGCGCTCCTTGTTTAAAACCGATAAGGTCGGCATATGGCGCAATAGCTTTGACCGCAGTATCACCTGCCTCAATCATATTCTCACCCGCCATCACACCTGATCGCATATCGGAAATATATACTCCTGCAAAAGGTATAAATCGCAACCAGTACAGTCTCTCTGCGTTTTTTTGAAAACCCTCATATTCTTTTTTAAGCACCGATAACTCACTCTGCATGAGGTCAATATCGTTTCCCTTAAACGCTGCAAGAACTTTCTTTGAAGTGGAAAATGCCGCCATCCCGTGAGTCTTCATGTTTGAAACAGGAGTATATATGAAGAAAAATCCAGAACCCGCTAATACGATGAGAATAACAGCAATAATCAAAATTATTTTTTTTATGCTTCTCTTTTTTCCTTTCATTTCTGCTTTTCTTACTTCAGTATTCAAAAAGTTGTCCATAGTATATATTATATCGCGCCTTTGCCTGTGACCATCACCCATGGTGTTTTGATGATGATTTCTAAATCTTTAGTCAAAGTCATCGTATCTATGTATTGTGCATCAATGGCTATGCGTTTGTCAAAGTTGATTTCAGACCTCCCCGTCACCTGCCATAAACCGGTAATACCCGGCTTGACCGAGAGCACCTTTTTCACCAGTGATTTGGTATGGGGATATTTTTGTTGCTGATCTGCAAGCTCGTCTGGATAATATGCTCGTGGTCCCACAATGCTCATATCTCCTTTGATGACGTTAATAAGCTGTGGAATCTCGTCAATCGAGTGCTTTCTGATGAATTTCCCGACACTAGTAATGCGCGGATCTTTTTTGAGTTTGAAGCTGCTTTTTTTATATTCCTTATAGAGATCCTTGAATCTTGAATTATTACGTAACAGGTAATGGGCGTTTTCGATCATTGAGCGAAACTTGTGCATTTTAAATAGCCTGCCGTTTACGCCTACCCTCTCTGGCACATCAGCAAACACGGGGCCTTTTGAATCAAGTTTGATGACAATGGCGACAAAGATGCACAGAGGGAAAAAAATGATAAATAAAATTATACCGACAACGAGATCCACCATTCTCTTCAGATAATTTTTATAAAAAAGATTATTGCTCATCAATATAAGTATTTTCCTATTCTAACATATACCCCATTTAATGATTGTGCTATACTTGGAAAGCAAGAATTAGGGCAAAAATATGCTCAACGGGGTGTAGTTCACCGGTAGAATACGCGGTTTGGGACCGTGAGGAGGGAGTTCAATTCTCCCCACCCCGACCAATTCAGACATTTTTCAAATTCAGAGGCGATTGGTTGCTCGCTCGCCCCGCCTTCGGCGGGTCTCGCTTCGCAAAAAGCCCTGTATTTCGGAATTAAATCGTAAGGTCGGACAAATTCAAATTCAGTTTTTCGGGAAAGCAAACGGCGGTT
>DATDXN010000010.1:0-6542 GCA_035289305.1 Patescibacteria group bacterium | reverse complement strand
TCATAGGGTGGTGTGCCAAGCAGAGAGAGGTAATCTCGTGGTGTTTTGCCTGCTTCCAGTTGTGGTCGTCCATGTATGAGGTGTCCGTTACCGCTTCTGGGGATATTGGGAAGATTTTCAATGAGGGAGATATGAAATCCTCTGCGAGTATCAGTGAGTATCTGTGCTTTGGTTTTTCCTTGATGTTTAGTGGGATCTGGTGAGAATGCTTTCACATCATAGAGGAGTTTTCCATCGATATCAGCGTTATGATATCCTTCCCAGACATAGAGAGAAGCATGATAAGTCATCATTGCAATTTGGCTTTGATAAAACTACTTATGTGAGCAGCGTTTTCTTTGGCGGTTTCAGCATCCTTTTGTGTCAGAGCAGTTGGCCAATGAACGGGGTACCGTGTCTCTATATAATACTGATTGAGATATATGCATGCCTCTTCAATCTGGGAAAAAGATGGATCTTTTTCTCGACAAATGTTCACTAATTCCTTGAGATTGTGAATCTTGCGAAAGGGGAGATTGTAGGCAACGATAAAGCTCTTTAGATATTTCTCCGCCGCTTGATGATAATGAAAACAAATCTGACTGAAAAACGTTTTTTCTTCTGTTAAATTAATCGAAGCAAACTGGTAATCCTCATCGGCTTTTTGCAACCAGTTATGAAAAAGCGGGTTTTTGTCCATAAAGCACTGTACCTTCTTGAAGAATTGAATGAATAAAGGGATCATTAAGTGCATATAGCTTCTTGATCTCGTCTGGTGTATACACGATAAAGTCAGAAGCAATATGATACTCAATTAATTTGTCAAGTTCATAAATTCGTTGTCGACCGAGGTACGGAACGTTTTTTTTGATAATTAAAAAGTCTAAGTCACTTTTTTCCTCATCAAATCTGCCGTGTGCGGCTGAACCAAAAAAAATAATCGTTTCTGGATGGTATTTACTGATTAACTGATCAGTGATAGACTTGACTTCTTCTGTGAGATAGAGATTATTCATATATGTTTATTATACCAGATGTTATCATAATAAAATCAAAAACCAAAGAAAAAAACAAAGATCAAAAATTAAAAATTACATTCCTTTAATAATCCTTTTATACACCTCTTCATACGCGTCAACCATCTTTTCTACGGTGAAATGAGCCTCCACATGGGCTCGACAGGCTTTGCGCATAGCCGTATAGTCTTTTTCATTCATTGAGTATATTTTGTGCACAGCCTCACGTAATCCTTCTTCTCCGGTTTTTTGGATGATCCAATCGCCCCGTTTATCAGCGTCTGAATAATTTACGATAAAGCCGGTCACACCATCAACGATCACCTCGGGCACTGATCCCTTCGCAAATGCCACAACCGGCGTGCCGGTAGCCATCGCCTCGATCATGACGATCCCAAATGGCTCATCCCATCTGATAGGGAAAAGAAATACTCTTCCCCCTCCCAAAAAATCCGACCGCATTTTTATATCTTTTATTTCGGATAAAACCTTCACATAAGGATTTCCCTCAAGTAAAACCTGTATGTTTTTTTCAAAATATTCCCGCTCCCCCGGATCAAGGAATGTCGCAGCAGCCAGATTCTTTTGCTCGGTGCGAGCTATATGTATCGCTGTATCAAGACCTTTTGTCGCAGCAACCCTGCCAAACCAGAGCATATCCGCCCCACCTATGGGGGAAAAATCAAATTCTGAAAGGATAATACTATTGTAAATAGTTTTCATATAATTCAGCTCTGGAGCTCCTTCTCGTTGTTTATGGGAGATTGAAACAAACGGTTTATGACCAAAACGACGGAGCGTCTCGTTGGCCATATGGGTAATATTATAATCAGGTGTTTGTTCCAGCTCTTTTTGATATGAACCATGCAGGGTATAGACCATAGGCGTGTCAATAAAATCAGCAAAAAACAAAGACAGGCGACCAGCATGATTGTGGACGATATCAAACGTTCCCTTTTTGACGACAGAGAAAGCGTGGTGAAGATGGGCAAGCATGTGGTATGGATTGAATTTAAAGTATAGATTATTTCCTACTGCTTTTTGGTAAAAATAGGAGAGCTTCGCCGATACCTGTGAGTCCCCGGGGGCAAAAAGCGTCACATCATGCCCACGCTTGACCATGTCCTCGACAATGTTGTAGACAACTCGCTCAATTCCCCCATATCCAACAGGAGGCACGGCGATCCATGGAGTTGAAATAACTGCTATTTTCATTATAATTCCGTATCATTACAATAGAAATTTTTAATTTTTAATTAATCCGATACCGTCTCTGCAATAAAATCTATTGCCCACTGATAGATATTTTTTACCTTCAGCTCGGCGCGTATTTTGCTGTTTCGCTCTTTTTTCTCTTCTTTCTTCATGGTCAGACTTTTGTAAATTGCATCTGCTCCCTCTTCGATATTATATGGATTAATCAAAATAGAATGGCGCAGGTCCTTTGAGGCTCCAGCAAAACGCGACAATACAAGCATCCCCCGATCTGACTCGCACGACAAGACATACTCTTTTGCCACTAAGTTCATCCCGTCATCAAGTGACGTCACCAGACAGCAATCTGCTGCCCGGTAATAGGAAAGCACTTTATCCCGGGAAATCAATTTATTTGCCAGATGTATGGGGCGCCAGCTGTTTTTCATATATTTCCAGTTTACCTTCTCGGCAACATCAGTCACTGCCTTTGCATAGTGACGATAGGCTGCAATATGGGTGCGAGACGGCGCAAGTATGCCAAAGTATACGAATTTACCGACAAAATCTGGATATTTTTCCAAGAAACGGTCTATCATGGTAAACCGCTCAATCAAGCCCTTCGTATAATCAAGCCGGTCTACGCCAATTGCCAAATACTCCGCCTCGACACCAAAATCGCGTTTCAAAAGCTGGCGCGCAGGTAATTTGTAGGTGTCTTTTGCTGCGAGTATTTCGTAATAATCAATTCCCGCAGGCAGTGGCGCCACTTTGGTGCGATGCTCCCTGTAGGTGATCACCGAATGTTCTTCATCATTTTGTGCCTCAATCTCCCGTTGAATGCATTGAAAAAAGTTTTGCGCATGATATCCTCGATGAAATGAGAGAAAATCGCTCCCCAAAAGCCCGGTCAAAATTGACTTTGACCAGGGATTTACCCGAAAAATTTCATAGGTAGGCCACGGGATATGCCAAAAGGTGCCAATCTTGATATCCCGTCCTGATTTTTGCAGAAGCTCGGGAAGCAATGAAAAGTGATAATCATTGACCCATATAAATGCCTTTTCACTCCCAATCTCCTCAAGAATTGCTTGCGCAAACTTCTCATTCACTTGTTTGTAATATTCCCACCAGGACGGATCAAACACCGGTTTCACAAATACCGCATGGCACAGTGGCCAAAGGGCTTGATTGGAAAATCCATAATAGTATTTCTCCACTTCTTTTTTTGACAGAAACACACGCTTCAAGGTATACGTGGGGTTCCCCGGAGGAACACGAAGTCTACTGTGCGCGTCAACCATTTTATGATCAGCATCTCCTCCGGCGTGCGCCACATAGACGCCGTGGGACGACTGGGCAATGGCGTCAAGCAAGGTATGCGCGCCTCCTGCGGGCTTTGCAAGTTTAACCCCTTCAGGGGTTTTCGTGTGGACGTATGGTTCTCTATTTGAGACTACGACAAACACACGGTCTTTCAAGTGTCGCTTCACAAATTGTCCAAGATCTATTCTCGTTGACATAGTTTATTCATCTACCTAAATAATGGTGAAGCATGCGGATTTTTGATAAATTCACTGGCGCTTATCACTTCGTGCGCGAACCAGACTTACTCGCCTTGAATTTGAAAAAAGACGCATGCAAACCATTATGAAATTAAATCTTTATAGACTTTTTCATAATTCTCTACCATTATACCATCCGTGAAATGTTGCTCGACATGGCGTCTGCAAAAAGCACGATCAATATGATCGACATCTCTGATTTTGGCAACCATCTCATCAACTGACGAGACGACAAAACCAGTTTTTCCGTCAATAATCAGTTCGGGCGCTGCCCCCTGCGCAAATGATATGACCGGACAGCCCGTCGCCATTGCCTCGGTCATCACTAATCCAAATGGCTCATTCCACGTGATTGGGTTTAAAAAACAATATGCATTACCGTAGAGATCATCTTTCTTAAGATCATCTACCTCACCTGCAAATATAACCTGTTTATTGTCAATGAGTGGCTTGACGTGTTTATCCCAGTATTCAAAATCAGCGCCTTCAAGATTGTCAACCGCGCCAGCAATCATAATTTTTCTCTTGGCGAGGCGGGCCGCCTCAATGGCTTCTTTTGTTCCTTTGTCCGGATTGAACTTCCCCACCCACAGCAGATAATCTTTTGATGCATTGCTGTTGAGATGGAAATGACTCATATCAATGCCATTGTACACGGTCGCCACCCAGTTGAGATTTTCTCCACCTTTTCTTTGGGAATTGGAAATGGAAATATACTGTAAGTCTTTATATTTTTGAAGGACAAGGTGACGATCGTGCCGCGCCTGACTTGCGGGGTAGGGAAAATGGAGTGTGAAGACGACTTTGTGAGGAAACTGACGAGCAAGAGGGAGACTTAGATAATCGGACGATTTATTCAAATGCATATGAATAATATCAAATTCACTTTGACGGTCAAAACACTGTGTGATATTAAGGAGTGGATACATGATATTAGTCCAGGTGACGCCATCGCGAAAAAGCGAACGCGGATAGACCGAAACCAGACGCGCGGATGTTTTGGATGATCCTGTGGCAAATAGCGTCACCTCATGACCGCGCTTCACAAGCCCTTCAGTCAAACTATGCACAATGCGCTCTGTCCCGCCATACAGAGTCGGCGGAATGTTTTCCCACAGTGGTGCAATTTGCGCTATTTTCATAGAAATAAACAGTTCAGTATAACAAAAAATATTTATATTCTACTCAATAATTCTTTCGTTATTTTTTCAAAAACACGCTCCAGTTTTTTTCGCTCAACCTCGGTGAAGTCTTCAAGCACATACAACTCCCCTACTGTTCTCTCGTCCTCACTGCGGTTGTCAATACCGATGCGCACCCGTGAAAAATCTTTTGTGCCAAGATTATTCTCCACTGAAAGCAGTCCATTATGGAGTTTGGGACCTTTTCCTTTTTGGATCTTATACTTTCCCAAAGGTAAATCAAGATCATCATGCACGATCCACACATCATGTGTAACATGTAACTTATACCGTAAAACGTATTTTTTTACTACAATACCTGATTCGTTCATGTAAGTCATCGGCTTAACAAGCATGATTTTCTCACGGTGCGTCTCGTAGGCATATGTATCTGATTTCACTACATTATCTCGTTTGAGTTTTGCATTTTGAATTTGTTTCGATAAATATTCTATAAACATATGTCCCACATTGTGTCGGTTGTTTTTATACCCCTCTCCCCTATTGCCAAGACCCACGATCATGCGCATAGATAATTGATTTTATCATTTTTTTTCTTTATACTGCAGATTATATATGTCAAAATATGTACCAGATATCTCGACCAAACGATGGGTCATCATTTCACCCCAACGACTCGACAGAATGCCCAAAAAACATGTTCATGCCATGTGTCCGTTTTGCGCAGGGCAAGAAAAACATACACCTGCTGAAGTTTTGCGCTTTGGCAAAGGAGAACCCAATCAGGAAGGATGGATCGTACGCGTGACACCGAACAAATTCCCCATCACTGATATCCATGAGGTTATCATTCACTCGCCACACCATGATAACGATATCGAGAATCTCCCCCTTGCGCAAGCACGGATGATTTTCCATGCGTATCGACAACGATACAATCTATATAAAAAGCACGGACAAGTACTCATTTTTGCCAATCATGGCGAACATGCAGGAGCATCGCTCGATCATCCTCATTCGCAGATTGTCGTTCTTCCCTCTCAAATCAATATAGACGTCGTCGTCAAAGAACCTATTCAAAACGTCATCATAAGAAATACGTTTTTTAATGTCTACTGCCCTGATTTTTCACAGTGGCCGTATGAAGTGTGGGTTGCGCCAAAAAAAGAAGGCAGAGTTTTTGGCGATATCACTGATGAAGAAATCTCCGATCTCACCGAGATCGTACAACAAACCATCAAAAAACTTAGAAGAGTACATGATACAAAAGGTATTTCGAAGATGCCTTTTTCGTATAACTACTATATTTACCCCAAAGAAAATTGGTATCTACGTATCATCCCGCGTTTTATTCACCGTGCGGGTTTTGAGCTTGGCACCGGACTTTCAGTCAATACTATTGATCCACAGGATGTCGCCGAAATACTCAAAAATATTCATCATTGATTTCTCATCATAGATACAGTAGTCTGAATATTACTCAAGATGGGAAAAAAAGAATATCTTAGGCTCTAGACTAGAATAGCATAAGCTATACTAGTAGTAATGATTGTCAGAGCAAGTAAAATCGGCGATTTCAAACTAAAAAAACTTATTTGGCATTTTGTTGTTGATATTGATGCTACAAAAACAAGTCTTATCGTACG
>DATDXN010000009.1:0-12937 GCA_035289305.1 Patescibacteria group bacterium | reverse complement strand
CGAAAAATGGATCGTTCAGGCTCGCCGATTACGCCAACCGTTATTGAAGTTGATAATCAAAATGTAAAGAAAGATATTGAAAATTTAGATATTGAATTGCCGGTTTTAACGCCGAGAATCCAAAGAGAATATAAAAATCTTAACTTATTGAATGTTGCAGGATTTAAGCACGAAAAAATCTCTATAAAACAATTTTCGGAGGAAGAAAAGAAAGAAATTGTTTTTAAGGAAGTGATTGACGACAAACTTCACCACACGACAATTTTAAATAGCACTGTTGAGCCAAACTACCAAAGCGTCGTCGGATTTTTTGTGCAAAGAATAATGAAAGAATTACGCCTTTTTGGTTGCTACGATATACTTTTTGGCAAAGTAAAAGAATTTATCACTGCTGATTTATTTAGCGAAAGCGTTGATCTTAATGACGCAAATATTTTGCGGAACTTGTCCGAATTAGAGGCGGTAAAAACTATCGTGGAAACATTTAAAAAAGAAATAAACAATCTGACCGTGCAAGATGTCGGCGATACGGAAATAAAAAATTATCTGAAAGTGAGCAGTGCCAGACCGTTTGTCGTTACTGATAAAAAATATTTGCTACCTAAAAAGAGCGTATTCAATAAAATCGTCGGCGATAGTGATTTTGAATTAGAGTTTGCCGACTTTTTAGAAGGTGCTGATGATGTGATTTCTTTCGCCAAAAATTATTATGAAATTCATTTCAAAATTGATTACAAAAACGCCAGTGGCGCGATTTCCAGTTATTATCCCGACTTTTTTGTAAAGACAAACAACAAAACAATTTATATCGTAGAAACAAAGGGGCGAGAAGATTTAGACGATATTGAAAAGATAAAAAGATTGGAGCAATGGTGCGCGGACGCAAGCGATAGGCAGAAAAAGATTGAATACAAAATGCTCTATGTGAAGCAAGAAGAATGGGATAAATACAAGCCGACGAGTTTTAAACAGCTGGTAGAAATATTTAAGTAATTGTCAAAGATAACGTTTTTATTGATATCTTTATGTGGAAATTATTATGAAAAAAAATGATAAACAACCGCAAATAGTTATTTATCAGACCGAAGATGGACAAGCGAAAGTCAATGTGTATTTTAAGAACGAGACAGTTTGGCTTACACAAAAGCTTATGGCGGAATTGTTTGAGGTTACGACATCAGCGATCAATCAACACCTTAAAAACATCTTTGAAACAGGTGAATTAGACAATGAATCAGTTATTAAGAAATTCTTAATAACTGCAGATGATGGCAAAACTTACGAAACGAAACACTACAATCTTGATGTTATCATCGCTCTTGGCTACCGCGTTAATTCAAAACGAGCCACTCAATTTCGTGTTTGGGCAACCGCGCGACTGCGGGATTACATCATCAAAGGTTTTGCACTTGACGATGAGAGAATGAAACAAGGCGGCGAAAGAGCGAGATATTTTGAAGAGCTTTTGCAGAGAGTCCGTGATATACCTTTATTACCTGAGAATGCAAAAAGCTGGACACCTCGGGGGTGATCGGAACGAGCTCCCCCGAGGTGTGAAAGTTGCACATTCATTGACGATGGGTATATTCGCTCTAGTGAAAGAAATTTTTATCAAAAAATTACAGATATTTACGCAACGAGTATTGATTACCGGAAAGACGACGAATTAACCCAAAAGTTTTTTGCCACAGTACAAAACAAAATACACTACGCCGTGCATGGATATACTGCGGCGGAAATTAATAATCCTTGACTTTTGGATTTTTGTGCTTAAAATGGAGTAAACTATGAAAGAAAATCATTCAACAGAAAATGCTCAATATGGCAACATGCGGATGACCGTTGTGGAAAATCACATCCGCGAATATCCTTCTCGCCACTCACTGCCACTTCCTCAAACACTCGCATCTATATATGGATCAGACTCTCTTGATTTCATCGAAAATCCTGCTCATATGGAAACCCCACTTGTGTACGTCAACTTCGTCATAAGTAAGGAAGGAATATACAATGTCAATTCTCCCGGACGTGCAGGAGGAGGCCCCATTGCTCACGGAAACCAAGCAGACGCCTTTGGCATGGCGCTCCTTCGCGCCTCCGCAGAGGCGGTCATGGTAGGATCGCGCACGCTTGAAAATGAACCACATCATAGATGGCATCTTGACTTTATTTTCGATGTATTTCCCCATATGAAGGGATTTGATGTCCTGCGAAAGGAATTCAAAACATGGAGGAAAACGCTTGATAAACCGACAGAAAACCCTCCGGTGTTTTTCATGACACGTTCGGGACGCATCGACCTTGAAACACCAGACGTTTTTAGAGATTCTCATGTTTTACCTTTCGTCGTAACCACTCTCGAGGGTGCTTCTCGCGTGAGAAAAACATATCCTGATTTTGAGAAAACAGTGCAATTTAATGGAAAAGAAACTTCCACATTACTCCCTTTTGAAGATGAAAGAGAAATGATGTCATATCTTCGCGAGAATTTAGGAATTTCCTATCTTCTTCACGAAGGTGGAAAAGCAGTGATAAACGCTCTTGCGCAAAAACAACTCATTACCCAACTCTTCCTCACCCAGATGAACCACTCACCGCACTGCAATCCAGAAGAACTCACATATGTAGAGTATCTTTTTAGCACCGATGACCACCAAATCCCTACCGATGCCGCTGTAATCTCAAAACGTACTGATGCGACAGGAAAAGCTACTCTTTATGACCTCGATTTTCGAAATGTGCTCAAGATGTGATAAAATAAAGGTATAAGAAGCCAGGATAGCTCAGTGGTAGAGCACTCGTTTCATAAGCGATAGGTCGTGGGTTCGAATCCCGCTCCTGGCACATATGATAAAAAAAGTTGTTGTGTACACGATAACAATTGCAGTTGTAATCGGCGTACTTTTTGGCGCATGGAAACTTTCATCTTCTTCATCGCCTTCCTCATCAAAACCCAAAGAACTTATGATCGCTCAAAACGACTGGGTCAAAGGCAACAAAAATGCACAAGTCGTCATTATTGAATATAGCGACTTTGAATGTCCTGCCTGCGCGGTATACGCCCCCGTGGCGAAGAAGTTATTTGAAGAAAAAGAACTTAAAAACCGTTTTGCTCTTGTCTACCGCCACTTTCCCCTCCAACAACATCTTGCAGCAGTGCCTGCTGCATACGCGGCAGAGGCTGCGGGTAAACAAGGGAAATTTTGGGAAATGCATGATATGCTCTTTGAAAAGCAGGAAGAATGGAGTAAGGCATCCGATGTCAAAAAAACTTTTCTTGCATATGCGCGCGCACTCAAACTCAATGAGGAACAATTTGTAAAAGACAGCGAATCATCTCCGACACGAGAAAGAGTGCAAAATGATTTGAATATCGGCAATCGTCTTCAGATCAATGCAACCCCAACCTTTTTCGTCAACGGCGAACAAATACAAAACCCTTCAAGCTATGAAGAATTCAAAAAAATCATTAGTGCAGCACTCGCAAAAGCCCCTCCCATCACACAAAAGGAGGAAAACGTCCATATTCACGCTGATTTTAAAATGTACATAAATGGCAGTGTATTTGATCTCACACAGGATAAATACCAAACAAGCGAGGAAAAAGAAGCGAGCTCATCAGTACATATTCATGATAAAAATGGAGACATCGTCCATGCTCACAAAAAAGGCGTAACCATAGGAGATTTTTTCAGAAGTATTGGCATGTCTTTTGCCAAAGATTGTCTGACGCTTGACAATGGCAAAAACTATTGTAACCAGACCGGCATGAAACTTAAATTTTTTGTGAATGGAAAGGAAAATATCACATTTGAAACATATGAAATAAAAGATCTTGACCGTATCTTAGTGTCATACGGACCCGTTACAGATCCAACCGTACAAAAACAAATTGATTCAGTAGGAGACCGCGCATGTATTTACTCTGAAAAATGTCCTGAACGTGGTAAACCACCTGATGAAGAATGTATCGGCGAACTGGGCGGTAAATGCTAAATTTCTTCTTTTATTGTCAAATGCGACCAAAGTACATGTCAATTAAAACTTTTATTTATAAACACGGATATACCATTATTTTATGTGTGATAGTCGCTGTTGCGATGTATCTTAGATTTTATCGCATTTATGATACGCAGCCTTTTGGATGGGATCAAGCCCGAGATGCATGGAAAACGCGCGATATACTTACCGGTCAAGTTGTTTTGAACGGACCACGCACGGGTATTGGTCACTTTCATCTTGGTTCTTTATGGTATTACTTCCTTGCTCCTTTTTATTATTTTTCTAAACTTAACCCTATCAGCGCCAATTATCTTAATTTTATTATTAATCTTTTTAATATCCTCGCCCTTTCCTGGGTCACTAAAAAAATATATTCAGAGCGTACTGCCATATTGGTAACTATTTTATACAGTACAATCTGATGTATGAAAGAGATAAAAAGAAAAAGATACTTGGTTATCTACTATCCTTGTGGTTTATCATACCCGCTCTTGTTTTTACACTCTATGGAGGTATGACATCAGACTACTATGTACTTTTGAATGCACCAATGACTCTTTATATTCTCGTATATATTCAAGAAAAATTACTCACATATAAATTCAAAATCATATTAATCGTAATCTCTGTTGCTGTGTGGAGTTTTTACATATATTCAAATACCAAACATGCGTGGATACGGCCTTCTTATGGAGGACTGCATGAACAAGAAGATTATGTGAGAAAACGCATCAGAGAGAATGGCACAAAGATACAATTTAATGAAGGGGATATCAAGTCGTATCTTTATCATATTTGGGCAGTAGACACTCGACTAACAAAATGACCATCAAAAAGATAATCGAAGACGAGGTACTCGATCAAGACGGTCCAGATCATCAATAAATAATCCTTTTTGAGTTTTATAATATGCCGCGATACCAATCATCGCTGCATTATCTCCGCAAAGTGTTGCAAAAGGCGGAAAAAAAACTGTTCCGCCGTAAGTTTTGACCAGTTTTCTTATTTTTGCACGCAAATATGTATTTGCCACAACGCCTCCTGCAACAATGATACGATTAATACTTGTTTTTTTCATTGCTTGTTCAAGTTTATTGAACAAACTATCAAATACTGCTTCCTGAAAAGAAGCAGCTAAATTGTTCAAATTATTTATAATAGTTTCTTTTGGCATTTTCTTTAGGGCATAATAAAATGCTGTCTTTAAACCAGAAAATGAAAAGTTTATATCTTTTGAACGATATAAAGGACGAGGAAAAAGATACGCTTTTTTATCTCCTGTCTTAGCTAGTCGCTCAATCACAGCTCCCCCTGGATACCCAAGGCCCAGCATTTTTGCCGCTTTGTCAAGAGCTTCTCCACATGCATCATCTATGGTTTCGCCGATAATTTCATACGAAAGGTGATCATTCATGATCACCAATTCTGTATGCCCCCCAGAGATAAGAAACGCAAGGAAAGGAAATACAAAATCTCGCTTTGGATTTCCATTGCTATTTTGGGCAAAACATGAATAAATGTGACCTTCCATATGATTAACAACAATTACCTTTTTGCCAAATCTTTTGGCCAGCTCTTTTGCTTTTCGTATCCCCACTTCAAGCGCTACTGCCAAACCTGGTCCTTGCGTGACTGCGATGTAATCAACGTTTGCTATGTCACCAATCCCTGATCCTTGAACCGCTTCAGAAATTACCGTATCAATCCGCTCTTCATGCGCCCTTTTTGCCAAAGAAGGCACCACGCCCCCCCATTTCTTATGAATAAGAATCTGAGAATATATTTTATTAGCCAGTATATGGCGCTCGTCTGTCACGGCAACTGCTGTCTCATCGCATGATGTATCGATTGATAAAATCATCATATAGTATTTTCAAAAACTTCTATTCTGCGGGAACGCTCTCCTGTGTATGTCATGACAATGTACACGACGTTGGCATGTGTGCGCAGACAATCAACAATAGGTGCACTTTTCTCTCCCCACTCAATACAAAAAAGCGCATGGGGGGTAAGCAATCGCTCTATTTTGAGTTGTTTGAATTCTTCATGTTCTGTTATTTTGTATAAATCAAAGTGATATAGGTGTTTTATCAACTGATCTTTTGTATCATATTCGTAATAAATAACATATGTAGGAGAGACTATATTTCTTACCTCAAGAGCCTCTCCCATAGCCTTTACAAAAACCGTTTTACCTACTCCAAGTTCTCCCTCTATGAGAAATACCAGGGGTTTCTTACTAGCTTGATTTTTATAATGAGCAAGAAGAGATTGTGCAATTTTTTTCGTATCTACTGGGCTTTTTGAGGTGTATACATGTGCCGTCCTATCGCCATGGCGTACTACCTTGATATCTTCACCTGTCAAATCAATAACTGTTGAGGGCTTGTTTTTGGGCAGTTTTCCCGCGTCTATCACGAGGTCAATCAATGCTCTTTTGGCGGGAGAAAGCGTGCGTATGAGCGCTTCAATAGAATAATGCGGCGAGTCTCCTGACAGATTTGCAGATGTTGCGGTGATGGGAATTTTCACCTTTTGAACAAGAGCAGTGATAAAATCATGCCGAGGTATACGTATGCCAAGCGTATGTTTTTCGGATAAAAGGAGATGACATGCGTTTCTTTTTGATGGTAAAACAGCAGTGAATGGGCCCGGAAACAGTCTTTGTAATATAGTTTCTTCACGTCTTCCTATATCCACATATCGTCTGGCATCTTCAAGATTTTGCACAAATACAGAAATTGCTTTACCAATTGGTCTTCGTTTGAATGCGATAACTTTTTTAACGGTTTTTTCATCAGTCGCGGCCGCACACAGACCATACACTGTATCAGTGGGAGCAACCACCAATCCTCCATGTCGTATGACCTGCACAACATCATCTAAGACTTTCTCAAAAATAGTTTGATCTAGTTTGATAATTCTCATACGGCTATTAATTTTATCAAAAAGCTGGTATAATAGTGAGATGTATGGAAAATGCTGATAAAATTCCTGTCCAAAGAAACCAACGAACGCATAATAGAAAAGTAAAGAAAGTTGCAGAATTTAAGTTCGAATTCAATATCAAAAATATCTTTATTATCCTTTTTGTGGTCTTTTTTTTATTCTCCATCTATTTTTCGTTTAGAGATGTCAGCAGACTATTCCCTTCAAAGTCAATGACACAAGCCATCACAGACATTAAAGAAAACAAAGTCAAAAAGATCGATATAATTGGCAATAAAATCATCCTCCATTATTCTGAAACTGAAAAGGCAACGACCACTAAGGAAGAAGGAGAAAGTTTTGTGAAGACCCTTCAGGACTCTGGCGTTGACATGACAAAAATAGATATCACCATTAAAGATACCGAGGGAGGATCGGCTATTTTTAACTTTCTGATAAATGTCATCCCTACTCTTCTGATGATCGGATTTTTTATCTTCCTTTTCAAACAAGCACGTGGCGCACAGGACTCTGTATTTTCTTTTGGCCAATCGCGAGCGAAAAAATACTCACGCCAAATGACGCGGATGACCTTCGCAGATGTTGCAGGTGTAGATGAGGCAAAAAAAGAACTTGAGGAAGTCGTGGATTTTCTCAAACATCCGGAGAAATACAGCAAACTGGGAGCGCGAACACCCAAGGGAATTATACTTGTTGGCCCATCAGGATGTGGCAAAACACTTCTGGCAAAAGCGGTGGCAGGAGAAGGCAATGTGCCGTTTTTTTCAATTGCCGGCTCTGAATTTATGGAAATGCTCGTCGGGATCGGCGCTGCACGCGCGCGCGATCTTTTTGCAACAGCGAAGAAAAACGCTCCTTCCATCATCTTTATTGATGAAATAGATGCTATAGGAAGGGCACGATCTGTCGGGGGAGCAATCTCTGGGCATGATGAACGGGAACAAACCTTAAATCAAATTTTAGTTGAGATGGATGGATTTAATCCCAATGAGCGGGTTATTGTGATTGCCGCAACCAACCGGGGAGATCTTCTTGATCCAGCTCTCCTTCGCCCAGGTCGTTTTGACCGCAGGATCCTGGTTGATTTTCCTGATCTTGAAGGAAGAAAGGCTATTTTGACTATCCATTCTCGAGGAAAACCCTTTGCTTCTGACGTTTCATGGGAAAAAGTAGCTAAACGAACGGTTGGATTTTCAGGGGCAGATCTTGAAAATATGCTTAATGAAGCGGCTATTTTTGCGGCTCGACAGTCTAAAAAAGAGATCTCTATGGAAGATATTGAGGAAGCAGCAACGAAAGTGAAACTCGGTCCTGAAAAAAAACGACTTCAGACTGATTATGATAAAAAAATCACTGCCTATCACGAGGCAGGACACGCAATCGTGACCCATTTTCAACTTACGATGGACCCGGTGCATCGCATTTCCATTGTCTCCCGCGGCATGTCTTTGGGGTTTACATTAATTCCCCCTAGCCGCGACAGATTACATGAAACCAAAACGCATCTTCTTGAAATGATCATCTCTATGATGGGCGGACGAGCCGCAGAACAAGCGATCTTCAACGACACCACCACCGGAGCAGCAAATGACTTTGATCAAGCCACAAAGATCGCCCGCGCCATGGTGATGGAGTACGGCATGAGCGAGCTCGGGCCCATAAATCTTGGCCCAACCATGGATGTGACTGAATGGGGTAAGGGATACTGGAGCGAGGATACATTATCGGAGGCAATGCGCTCAAAAATTGACGTCGAAGTGAAAAAGATCATAGACGAGGGGTATGAAAAGGCAAAAAAAATTATCGTGGAAAAAAGAACGCTTCTTGATAAAGTCGCAGGAGAACTCATCAAAAAAGAAAGCCTTGACGATGAGGAATTTGTACAAATAGTGGGCGCAAAAAACTCATGAAAACACTGCTTCTTATTGATGGCAACGCACTGATCCACCGCGCATTTCATGCGATACCAGAATTTAAAACGAAAGAAGGAGTACAAACTAACGCCGTATATGGCTTCATCACCATGCTCTCCAAAGCGATCGAAATGACCTCGCCTGTCTATGTCGCGGTATGTTTTGACACGCCTGCTCCAACATTTCGAAAGAAAATGTTTATACAGTACCAAATACAACGCCCTGTCATCAAAGAAGAAATGAGGACGCAATTTCCCCTTATCAGAGAATTCTTAAAAAGCGCCAACATCCCCTATTTTGAAAAAGAAGGATATGAAGCTGACGATTTGATCGGCACGATAGCGAAAAAAATAAAAACCGAGGACACCAAAACTTTTATTTTCACTGGCGATAAAGACATCCTTCAACTCGTGAACGATACAACGTTTGTCATCACGCCCAAAAAAGGCCTCTCTGAAATAAAACTATATGATATAAAACAGGTGCAAGAGACATTTCATATCTCGCCCGCTCAAATTCCCGATATCAAAGCGCTCATGGGAGACCCTGCAGATAATTACAAGGGAGGGTATGGAATCGGTCCCAAGACCGCTTCTTCTCTTATTGGACAATTTGGGAGTATCGATGCTTTATATACACATCTTCAGGAGGTGAAAAACCAACGCGTGAGAAAAACACTTGAGAAGGATAAAGAACATATACTCCTTTCAAAAGAACTTGCCCACATCGTACAAAATGTCGAATTTCCCTTTTCTCTTGAGGATTGCCGCTTCAGGCAGTATAATGAAAAGGTAAAAGATTTTTTTCTGCGTTTTGAATTTTACAGTTTAGTCAAGCGATTTTTCGCAAAAGACCAAAAAACAGCCATCTCTAAAAATACACAAAAAGAGAAGGAACAATTAGGTCTTTTTTGAAACATTCATGATAAGCCCTGATTTGAAACAAAACGCAGTCATTACGCTCTATTTGTTTTTTACGCATAATTATATTGTGTTTGCTTATGCGGGCGGTTTGCTTCTTTCAATCATTATCTCGCTTATCAAACCAACACGATTTAGTATTTTGATGCTTCTGGGCTTTGCCATACTCGTTTTTTCGTATGAATACGATAAACACATTATCGTCCCATTTCGGGAGCAAACCATAAAATCATTTATCACCCAAACCCCTCATTACCGCCTGCAAAAAATCATTGATCTCACCATCTCTGAAATTCTTCCCATGCTTTTTTATCTCATCGGGTGGGGATTTGTGTACGTGGGCATCTTGACTGTGGGTTTGAAAAGAAAGAAAAAACATGTAGAATAAACCGTATATGAACATTACGAAAGTCTGCGCTCTTGAAATCCTTGACTCACGGGGAAATCCAACGATCAAAACATACGTTGAACTTGATAATGACGACGTAGCTTCTGCTTCAGTACCTTCAGGCGCATCAACCGGGAAATACGAAGCAGTGGAACTTCGAGATAACGATCCCAAACGCTACCATGGCAAAGGAGTTATTAAAGCAATCAACAATGTAAATAGAACAATTAACAATCATCTTAAGGGTATTTCTATCGAAAAACTGGATGAAATTGATGAAAATTTGATTGATCTTGACGGCACTGAAAATAAACATCGGCTTGGCGCAAATGCCATTTTGGCAGTTTCTCTTGCGGTAAGTCGCGCGCTTTCTCTGTATCAGAAAAAGCCACTGTGGAAAACGCTCAATGAGTATTACTTTGCGTCAATCAAACCTTCTTTTCCCCGCTTGATGGTCAACATCATAAACGGAGGAAAACATGCCCATTGGAATTTTGATATACAGGAATTTATGATAGTGCCGAAAATCAACACGCCTTCTGAAGCTGTACGGACTGCATCGGAATTTTTTCACCTGCTGGGCGAGCGATTACAGAAGGAAAACCAATCAATTTTAGTAGGAGATGAGGGAGGCTATTCACCGCGCTTTCCTACGGATGAAACCGCATGTAACTATCTTGCGGAAAACAATAATGGCGACAGCGCCCTTGACATCGCCGCGTCGGAGCTTTACCGCAATGGTATATACGGATTCCAACATGCTGGTGAAAAAAGAACGTCTCAAGAATTGCATAATTACTATCTTGATCTCATACAAAAATACTCCATTATTTCTATAGAAGATCCTTTTGCCGAAGACGACTGGAATGCTTTCGCCATTTTTACTCAACAGGTAGGTGGAAAAGTGATGATCGTTGGAGACGATCTGTATGCCACCCACCCCGCACGCATCAAAAAAGGCATTGAAATGAAGGCGACAAATGCGGTACTTATCAAGCCAAATCAAATCGGTACTGTTTTTGAAACAGTCCAGGCTATCCGCATGACCAAAGACGCACGACTCAAGACCATCATCTCTCATCGCTCTGGCGAAACCGAAGATAGCTTCATCAGCGACCTTGCAGTCGCCTGCGGGGCAGATTTTTTGAAAGCAGGCTCTATGTCGCGCTCTGAACGCCTCGTGAAATACAACAGACTCATCGAGATCGAAAAACGCGAATTTGTATAACTTATACATTATTCCAAAGGTGTCTACGTGTTTCACGTGGAGGGTTGATCTTCTTTCAGAAATGTGAATTTTTACTTCTTTGGGAATGGAATTTCACCTCTGGAGTGAGCTTCCCAAATCGCAGCCAGTGTGTAATTATATGCCTCATCAAGCCCGTACCGTACCAGTTCATTTTCCCTACGTAGATCATATGTTCTCTCAATATTTGGCACGAACTGGTCGTGGTTTGGATGACCGTACGCTGAAGACCGATGCATACGCACGACAGATACTGAATCGCTCGTTTCTCCTGAAAAGACCCCATAAGCAAGATCATAAGAATCAGTTCTCATGCCGTCTGCACCAACATCTCCAAATTCGTATCCTACCGCGTCATGTTGTTGTGGAATCCGAGAAACAGCTAAAATCCGAGTTTTTCCCCCTTGGGGATCGCCCAACCAAGAAAGACGAATGCTTACCTCGTGGGGAATGTTATCAAGCATCAAGGGAAGAGAAACACTATACTCTGTAATAATTTCTGGATTAGAGATGTATTGACGAGGAACTTCATAGGCGGGATTTTGAAGCAGCGCAGCTACCTTTTGTGCGTTTCTTGCGCTCATTGGTTGTTTTTCCTTCTGTGCGCATCCGTCTAATCTCTTGTCTAAAAGAATACTACCTGCTGATCCAATGGTCACGGCACTTAAAGCCATTGCGGATCGTTTTAAAAATTCTCTCCTGTTTATTTCTTTCATAGACCTATATTATACGCTGAAAAAAGATAAAAGTCAATAGGTATTTTCTATCTCAAAAAATCAACCCATTCTATATAAACCTATATTATTTTATGCACGGAGAACACCGGTGCCTCATTCACCAAAGAAAAAACCCAAGATAAACTGTAGGAAATTTGATCCTTGACGAGCTGTTTCAGCTCCCTGCACTTCCGGAGATGAACATTGACACATGCTTCCTGTCCATGAACAGCCGGGATGCCTCGCACACTCGGTGGCAGGATCGGGCGGGTTTGAGGTCGTTGTGGTTTGCTGATTGTCGCCCACAGGTGGCGGAGAAGATTCACCACCAGGAGGAACAGTATTGACCCCCGAGCATTGACAGGTATTATTCGTCCACTGACAACCATTTTTTGTGCATTGCTGCGCTTGATCTTCGGGACTGTAATTTGGCAGCTGTCCTGACTGTGGGTTTGACTCACACTGACAAGTCGTACCTGTCCATGAACAGCCCGGATATTTTGTACATTCTGTTGCGGCGGAGGCAGTATCTATAGCACCGGGTGGAGGCGGATAATTTCCTTTACACTCGCATCTATTGGCGTCTGAAGACCATGAACAATTTGGAGTCTTGCTGCACATTTCTTGAGGATTATAGTTTGTCATTTCCTCACGCCTATCAAAGCCGCAATCTTTCGGGTTTTTCTCGCAGTATGCCTTACATGACTCCTCACTGGTACAACCTCCCGGTCCTTTGAATTCCCGTCCCGTGGCACCTCCGAAGCTTGAGCACACTTGATAATTTGCAGGATCACTACAGAAAG
>DATDXN010000008.1:0-4551 GCA_035289305.1 Patescibacteria group bacterium | reverse complement strand
TCGGTAAGTATACTAACGAGTCAGCAATAATCCAATACGTCAAAAAGCAAGGACGGGACACAGAATATATGCAAATACACAAAGATCAGCTTAAACTATGGTAAGGATACCCCGACGCTTGCGTCGGGGAGGAAGTCATTTTTTAAAAAAGGTTCGAATTTTTTCGTAAACGTTCACCAAGCTCAGCTTGGTGAATAGCCGAGCTAAGCTCGGCTCACCCATTAAAATAAAATAGAGATGTATTACATCTACATACTCTTTTCGGAGAAAGACAAACAACTTTACACTGGTTTCTCTCCCGATTTGAAATCTCGCTTTAAAGCCCATACGGAATGATATGTCAAAGCTACAAAACACAGAAGGCCACTAAAATTGATTTACTACGAAGCTTATATTTCAGAATTAGATGCAAGACATAGAGAGAAATATTTAAAGGGTGGCAATGGAAGAGGAGAACTAAAAATTCAACTTAAAGATATATTTACAAAACTGAACTACAAAAATCTTTAGGCAATTCGATTTTATCAGAATTATCTCCGTAACCCCCGCGGTTGCTTTTTCCACTCGTAAAGATAAAGTTTTTAGTAAGCTTCAGGTAAAAATTCGGTAAAGAATTTGTCAAAATACCGTTCATTCTTGAAATTTTACACCTACGATCGTTTATCCGATTGTTACTTTTTGCGTTTTTGGAGGGCTTTTTTAAGACCTCGGATGATGCTCGTGCGAGACTCCTTGTTTCTTATAAGATGTGTGATATGCGGGAGAACTGATATTAGAATAATACCGATGATGATGGGGAGAAGATAGCGGTCAACATCAGGGATGACCCTTCCCAAAAAATATCCTGCAAGCGTCAATCCGACTGCCCACAAAAGGCCGCCGATAATATTGAAGGCAACAAATGTGGAATAGTGCATGTCACCCATTCCTGCTACAATTGGCGCAAACGTGCGAATGATAGGCAAGAAACGGGCAATCACAATGGTTTTTTTCCCATGTTTTTCATAAAATTGGCGTGCTCGCACGAGATGATCTCTGTGGAAAAAGATAGAGTCTTCTTTTTTGAACAGTTTTTTACCAATTTTTTTGCCAAATGTATATCCGACACTATCTCCCAAAACTGCGCAGACAAATGACCCAATAGTAAGGAAAAATATATTAAATATTTTTTGCGATGCGAGAAACCCTGCAGTAAAGAGAAGGCTATCCCCGGGCAGAAAAAACCCGATGAGCAAACCTGATTCGGCAAATACTACGGCGAAAATCCCAATATATCCGATTGCAGGAAGTATGGTTTGCAAAGACATAGAAACTCATTATACTACAGATACACGAATAGTATGTCTTCTCATACAAAACACAAAAAAAGACCGCGTATCCTCGCAATTTTTTTACTTATTTCTCTTATCACATATATTCTTCTCAAAATTCCTCCTTCATCGTTTCTTATTATTTCTACTCTGTTTGCGCTTTTGTTTTTTGTTTTTTTCTTTGCATTTTCTCTGTTTTTTTCTCTCTTCAATACGATTGTTATCGCCCTAGGGCTAGCAATTGTTATGTTCCTTCAGTTGTTGAGACTGCTTGATGCGGTGAATGTGGCAGTGCTTATTTCACTCATCGTGATACTGCTTGTTTTTGTAAGACAGCGCTAATTTTTGTTATAATTACTCTATGGTTAAACGGATTGTTCAGTCAGCGCTCTTTTATCGCGTCGCCGAAAGCATCATTCCCATCCTTACATGGATTTTGATTACATTTCCTGTTTGGTTTTCTCCATTTCATCCAGCTGTCGTTTCTTATTTCATTCTCGCTTTTATTTTATATTTTTTCTACAAATCAATGAAAACACTGTATTTTGCATTTGTTTCATATAAACTCATCAACCAAGCGGCAAAGGTTGATTGGTCAAAAAAACTTTCTTCTCTTCCCCATCACAGGGACATCGTGCATGTTTTTATCATCACCAATTACAAAGAATCTGCCGAGAAGCTATCGCAGACCATCGAGCATATCAGCGATCAACACTATGATAAAGCAAAGATGCATGTGGTCCTCGCGATGGAAGAGCGAGAAGGAGATGAGGCGCGAAAAAGAGCAAAAGCAATGGAGGAAAAATATAATCAAATATTTAGAAGCATTACATCAGTCTTTCATGTTCTTGAGACGGGGGAAGTAGTGGGCAAAGCAAGCAACGAAGCATGTGCGGCGCGCATTGTCGCAGACCGTATGAAAAGAGAAGGAATTGATCCTACGCACGTTTTGGTCACCGTATGTGATGCCGATAGTCTGCTTCCTCTTGAGTATACAAGCTACCTCACATATGAGTATTTAGTCGATAAGGATCGTCTCTATCATTTTTACTGGGCACCAGTACTCTTGTACAACAATTTCTGGAAGCTTCCTCTTCCTATCAGACTTCAATCCACTCTTTCCTCGCTCCTTCGTCTCTCTTTCCTCTCCCAAAAGGATGATCTTATTCAAATATCAACATATTCCACGAGTTTGAAGCTCCTTCAAGCAGTAAACTTTTGGGATGTAGATATCATTCCGGAGGATTGGCACATTTGGTTGCAGGCATTTTTTGCGTTTGGAGATCGTGTCAAAACAATACCGATCTATCTTCCCATCTGTGCGGATGCGGTTTTGGCCAAAGGACTTTTCCGAACATTTAAAAGTAGATATGAGCAGGAAATGCGGTGGGCGTGGGGAGCTTCTGATATTCCCTATGCGATCAAGCGTTCCTTTGAGACGCCGCATATATCATGGGTGGTGAAGTTGCGCAAAATCTTACAGCTTGCCGAGACACACCTCATGTGGCCGACAACATTTTTTATTCTCACACTTTCTGCATCTATCCCGCCTCTGGTAAACCCCGTGTTCAAAAGGACCGTCATGGGGTTTCTCCTACCCAAGCTCTCATCGTTTATTCTGACGATCAGCTCTTCACTTCTGATTGTATTTCTCTATTTTGACTATAAACTGCGCAAAAGGGTCAAAGTTGAGACAAAACTTTTGAATTTGCCCCTTCTTTTTGTACAGTGGTACTTCCTGCCTATTATCTCATTTCTGTTTTCCTCACTTCCTGCTCTTGAGGCGCATACGCGGATGCTTCTGGGGAAAAAACTTGAATACAAGGTGACGGAGAAGGTTTGAACTAGCGCGAAAAGGCAAGATAGGCTATGAAAAGGCTTGATATGATGATAAGAATGCCGATGATGCTGCCTTTTGAGAGAAATTTTTTCCGCGACGCAATTCTCACAAACCAATACAATTGTCCAAACACTGCGCACGCCGTCATCGCGATCAAGAGATATCCGAAAGGATTATAGAGCGCCGCAGGATTGGTAAGGGCAAAATGAAATATAGAGAGCGGATAGGCGACATATACGAGCCGATGGATGGTTTTCCAATGGCGGGGAGTAAGTTTTTTGACTGCCCAGTCGGTCGAGGTTAGAAACAACGTAAATAAAATAATGTATGAAATGAAACCGAAAATGAGTGGATTTTTAATAGGATTTATCTCGTAAAAAACTTTTCCAATATTTCCTCCAAAAATGAGTTGTACTACCGAGGTGACGTGAATAAAAATCAAGACAAAGCCGGAAATGCCCAAGTATCTGCGGACTTTCCAATGCACCGCCCACCGGGGGCGCCATTTGAAGAGAGCGCTTGAAAAAAGTGCGGCGCTTATTAAAATGACTCCGCTTAAAGAACTTGCCCGGATAAGCGCTGTTTGTGGTTTTATTCCTACGAGAAAAAATTCATATAAAAATGACGAGGCAAAAAGAAGGAGAGAAACTCCCCACACATACATCAATGATTTTCTTCGTCGTATTTGCTCTGTCTGTGCATAGAGTATTGCTTCAGATAGTGTGTTCATATACAAAATATACCACCTTTTCCTCATTTGTTGAAAAGTAATTCATTTTTATTCGCATTTCAACAGTATAAAAAACGTGGTTTGTACGGTACAATATGAGTAATACAAGGCAAGGAGGGTTGGCCGAGCGGTTTATGGCGCAAGTCTTGAAAACTTGTGAGCGAAAGCTCTCGCAGGTTCGAATCCTGCACCCTCCGCCAATTTATACTTTCAGAAAAATCGTAAGAAGTTGCCTCGGCGCGTTGCGCCTCGGCATGGTATTTCCCTGCGAGAATCCAAGCATTTTGGAGGGGGAACGAAAGCGTCCGCTCGGCAATGCGGAAGTTCGAACCAATCTTTTTTAGAAAATCCCGACCCTGCTCGGGATTTTCTTGCACAGCGATAATTTCGGCTTGTTTTACGGTATTTATGAATTTGGCGGCGAGTTCGAACCGATTATTGCTTTTTTGCTCAAAAGCATTAAGTTTGTCTTTCAAAAGCTGTTTTTGATTGACGAGTTTGTTTTTGGCTTCCCGATATTCGGCGAGGTTTGGTGTTTTGTAATTTAACTGTTTTAATTTTACCTCAAAGTTGTACCGATTCAAGTAGGAAATTAGTTTATCTTTAATAAAGGCAATTTTTGATACTCGGTCAATGCAGGTAAAAACATACCATCTCCTTTTGTTGATCTT
>DATDXN010000007.1:0-12990 GCA_035289305.1 Patescibacteria group bacterium | reverse complement strand
CGTACGATAAGACTTGTTTTTGTAGCATCAATATCAACAACAAAATGCCAAATAAGTTTTTTTAGTTTGAAATCGCCGATTTTACTTGCTCTGACAATCATTACTACTAGTATAGCTTATGCTATTCTAGTCTAGAGCCCATCTTGTTTATGTCTCAAATGCCGCGTATCTTGACTTCTGCTTTTTGAAATTTCAGTTAACTCCTTTACTGCCGCTTGCCCATTTGACGATTGGGCTATTATATTGGCAATTTCTTTATCTGTTAGATTGTCTGTAACCCCATCTGACGCAAGTAACAATTTGTCACCTGGTTGTAAATCTATTACATAAGTATTGGGAACAATATTCTTAGTACCAATTGCTTGCGTTATAAGATTTCGCTTGTCATATAAATATCGCTCCTCTGGTGCTAATTGAGAAGGATCATTAGGATTTATAACGTTGTTTAATCTCGCTTGAATAACTCTCGCTTTTTGCTCATCATCTTTTGTAACCATTTTCACAATGCCATCGTCGAGAGTAATTTGTTCAACCTTCCCCCTTCTGTATATATATGCCCGACTATCTCCAACACTTCCAACGATTGCTTTTTGTTTTCCCTGCCCCTCCCATATATAGGCCACTACCCCTGTGGTTCCCATATCACTTTTTTCTACTTGTGCTTGATTGTATACGCATTGATTTGCGTCCTGAAGAGCATTATAAATAGCGTCTTTAATTTGTTGTGTAGGTGGTTCAACATCCATAATTTTAACTTTAATTATAACATGATTATGAATTACAAAATTAACATCTGTAAATCTTATAGTTCACGTCAAGTAACCTCTTCATTATGATGTTTTATACTGATAGTAATGATAAACCATTTTAGTCCTCTTCATGAGGTAAAAAGAAGACCTATTCTTGACCTTCTGCGCGGTACTGCGGGATTTCTCATGATTCTCGCACATTCGCTCTTTTTTTTCCACGACGGTTCAGTAGTCGCATTAAACGCCCTCGCCCGATTTGGCAATACAGTCGTTTTCACACTATTTCTTTTCGTATCCGGCGCCTCTTTATACGAGGCGTATATACGACCAACTGATCAACAGAGAAAAAATACTCTTTCTATCGCCAAAAGAACCGCATATTTACTGTTTGGATATTATATCGTTGCGTTTGTCGCTGTCTTTGAGAAAATTGCCCGATTTGATGCTGCGTCAATAAAAAATACCATCATTAATGTGTTGTTTTTCATCAAGATTCCTGCGTTTTCAGAGTTTATTCTGCCGTTTATCATTTTTTCACTTTCTATTCTTTTACTTAAACCGCTATATACCAAGATAACTAAACATTACAGTATTGCAATTTTTGTCTCGTTGGTCATCTTTATAGTTGCCTATGCACTATATCCCATCCAAGCAAGTGGTAACATCAAACTTTTAAAGGCTGTGTTTATCGGAGAAGAAGGATTGCTTCGCTTCCCTATCCTCATGTATTTTCCTGTTTTTATTTTTGGCATGTATTGGGGCAAAATACTTGATACGTCCAAAAACGAATCAACGCTTCGCGCACTCGCCTTTATGGTGGGGATCATGCTTCTTGGAGTAACGCTTGTTGCTTTTTTGTTGAGCAACATATTTCCGGTAAACTTCATTGATCCTCTCAATAGATGGCCGCCGTCTTTTGGTTTTTTGACCGCGGGTTTGAGCTTTGCTCTTCTGACATATCTTTTTTATTCTCTGTTTCTTGCAAGAAGGTTCATGCGGGTTATTGTTCGATGCGTAGATTATCTGGGACAAGATGCCTTTGACCTCTATATCGTACACATCATCATACTTTTTTTGTACCGATATACAGTAGGGGTAAAATTTGATAATCCTTTTATCGTTCTTCTTCTTTTCACCGGCATTCTTATTCTGTCGGTATTTTTCTCTTCTCTTAATTGGAAAATTTCACCGTCATTTTTCACGCTTGGACATATCACGTTTGGGAAACGATACGGTCTACGGGTGAAAAAACGCTACATTTTCGCAGTTATATTTTTAAACATTTTACTTTTCAGTCAAATAAATTTATTTGTGTCAACGACCAACACCGGAGGAATTATCAAAAAAGAAGAAATTATTGGGATAGAAAATGCTCCGATATTCACTCAACCTCCATCATGGTACAACCAAGAATACGGATACTACCGACAATTGACACTCAAAAACGAAGATATATTTGGTCCCATTCGCAAAGGAGAATGGGTATTGTATACGATTGACCATAAAACAAAAGTCGATGGAAAAAAATCCCGGCCGTCAGGAGATGATCTCCTGTTGGCGTATTATAAAGATGGGGGTTATACATCCATTCCCGTGATTATTCAATCTCCAAACACCTCCGCAACTACTATTTCCCTCAAGGTAGAAAACGATATATTTCCAAACACATTTGATAACCGATATTTTTTGTACTACGGAAGCGATTTTCCTATAAAACAAAACGAGGCGCCCTCACCCATCATTCACACTGCGGTAAAATACGCATTTTCTACCAGTGAAGAATACAAACAAAAACTATCATTGTCTCTTAATCGGAAATGGTTTTTGAAATCAGCGCCTGCAAAGCTTTATGCCAACAGTGTGTTTCTGATACCTATTGTTGAAGATGCTTCAGTAAACAACCCACGCGACAATCATGCCGAGTATTTCGTGGAAATCAAAAATGATGTATTTGCCAAACAAATAGCACTTACTGCAAAAGAAAACGTCGAACAAACAATTGATATGCAACTATTCCCTGCAGGCGAATATGAAATTGCCGCATATAAAAAAACCGCAGAAATTGCTGTCGCAAGCAGAAGACAAAAAGTATTTGTTTCAGAACCCTTGTATATTGGTATTTCCCTTGACTGGGAGGGTTGGGAGGTGCCACGAGACACGTTAGATTCATTTACTAATCTGCTTACTCTTTATGGCAATCCACCTATTACTCACTTTTTCAATCCTCGCATTTATCTCCCGACCGTAGTTTCTCCCGAATACGCATCTTTCCTCACTGACTGGATTTTGGAGAGGAAACAGAGTGTTGGCGATGATATTGCTCTTCATCTGCATATGCACTTTGATGTGCTTGAGGTGGTTGGTATCGCGCCCAAAAAAAATCCCCGCTGGGGATACCGCAGCGAGGAGGGATACGACGTATTATCAACTGCCTATTCGTATGATGCATTCGTCCGTCTTTTGACATGGTCAAAAGACCAGTTTAAAACACACGGACTGCCAGAGTCTGTTGGATACCGTGCAGGAGGATGGTTTATGAATAGTGAACTTTTGAAAGCCCTTCAAGATAGTGGCTTTTTATATGATTCATCAGGACGAGATAGAGAAATGTGGGGAGGCATATACACAAGTCCGTGGGATTTGACCTCTCTATCCCAGCCATATTACCCGGCAGAGAACGATCAAAATGTCTCCTCTGATAACCGTCTATCGCTTCTTGAGATACCAAATAATGGAGGAAATACGTTTGAACATAGCGCTCCACAATTGACTGCTCGATTTTTCGATAATTATTCAGAAAATACGCTTTCGCAAAAAAAAGCAGTTGTTTTCATGGACCATCCGCAATGGTTTACGATATATATGAAAAAAATAAGTGATCTTTTGGGAACTGTCGACAAATACTCATTTACCAAAGACGCAGGACCTGTGCTTTACGTAACACTACAAACTATTTATGAATTATGGAAGTAACTCAAGGGCGCAGATACACTCGCCTATTTTTGTTTTGCATCATTGCTATGAGTATTGTTTTTATCGGTATCCTGCTTATCATCTTTTCTCTATCAAAAATAAATCCACGGGTCATCTCTACATATCCCCGGCAGCAAGAAACACTTACTACGTACAGCAAACCGTTTGAAATCGTGTTCAATACTCCAATTGACATGAATAAGCTCATCGTCAACACTTCTCCTGAAACCAAAGGAATATGGAGAAAAAAAACATACGCCTCATTTATTCCTTTTGGGAGAAAAGTAAGTTTTGCACCATTGTCTTCGTATGAAGAAAATCAAAAAGTAATGGTGTATCTATCCAACATTTCAAAGCCGTTTTCAAAAAAATTTGGCAGCGAATATCTGCTTGAGTTTTATGCTCCAAAAAATCCTGTCGTCATTGGTATTTCACCACCTCATGGGACAAAAAATGTTTCTATCACGCCCGATGTTTCCATCATGCTTTCATCTTACGATACTCGATCAGTCAGCTGGGACGTTGATATGTCACCCCTCAACTCTTTTAATGTTATGCGCCGTTTTGATAATGTGGTGCGTCTTTTACTTGAGAAACCACTTCAACCCGATACCCAATATACCGTAACGATCACCAAAACACCCATCATCTATGAAATTAAAAACAATACAACAATCAAACGAGGCAAAAAAAAGGAAACATACACGTTCTCTTTCCGAACAACCAATACTGACTCTACCTACTCTTTCAAACCCAGTGAAACTGAAAGACATATCGTTGTTTCTTCTTCCTCTCCCCAAGACCTTGAAGATGAAATTTCCGTTTCATCACCCATCATTATTACTTTTGATCAAGAAGTGGCAACCGAAAGTGCGCAGAGTCATTTTTCCATTTCTCCATATATAGATGGCAGCTTCAGTTGGATAGGAAAAACCATGACATTTGTACCCACATCGCCATTTGCGTTTAATATCGCATACACAGCAGAAGTAAAAAAAGGAGTGACCAGTATCAACGGACTAGATTTAAACAATGATTTTCGCTTCCAGTTCAAAACCGCCCCAAAGCAGTTTATACTTGACGTACCTTACCATAAGCAGGAAGAAAACTTCACCTGCAATATCGCTGCACTGCGTATGCTTCTTTCGTATCGCGGCACACAGATTGATGAAAAAACACTCAAGAATGATATCGGACAATCAGGATCGCGCGGAAATGGCAACCCATATGAAAAATACGTAAAGGGCTATGGCGTGTACTGGGATCCGATTCTCATGGAAGCTCAAAAATACAGAGGAAGTCAACTTTTCAAAGATTGGACAATCCGCGATATCATAGCTGAAGTGAGAAAAAACAATCCCGTCATGGTATGGGGTCAAAATGGATGGTCTCATCCGCATGAGATTTCTTGGGAAACTCCTGATGGAACTTACGTATATGCAATAAATGGTATGCATTCATATGTGGTGAAGGGATATATTGGTGATGCGCAAAACCCCACGCATATTGTCGTCAACGATCCATGGAGAGGGGTGAAAAACTTGCCCATTGATCAATTTATTAAACTGTGGAATTATTTTAAAGTTGCTCTGGTTGTATACTGACAACATCTTGTATGTGACATCGCTCATACGAAAAATCTCGCTCTATAGTCTTTGCCTTGTTGGTCTATTTTTTTGTTTTTATGGGCTAAACACACAACCCCTTCAACGGTGGGATGAGGAAACAAATATGAGAGTGATAAAGCAAACATTGACTACTGACCAATCATTTACTCTTATTTTGGACAATAAGCCATTTCTCGAGAAACCTCCCCTCTGGTATTTCCTGACGATGGCATCAGTGAGATTATTTGGACAAAGTCCCTTTGGCTTTCGCTTCGTGAGCGCCCTTTCAGGATTTTTACTTCTTCTTGTCATTTATCGGTTTTCACGTGCGACGCATGGATCATTGTCAGCAATAATTTCTCTCCTCGTCATGCTTTCCACTGGCCAATTATTTATGCCAAATCAAGAAGGTTTTTTCTCCACCCATACGCTGCGATCCGCAGATGTCGATAGTTTACTTCTCCTTCTTATGACAGGCTCTTTTTATAGTTTCTATATGAGTATCACGACAAAAAAGAGTATTTTTCTATACCTTGGCTCTTTTCTTTCAGTTCTCTCTATATTGACAAAAGGACCTATTGGCCTCTTACCGCTTTTTATTTTTTATCTATACATTTTTGCCTGTAGGAAAAAACGCGTTGCCTTATTACATATGATAATTTCAACATGCGTATTTTTGGTTATTGTTCTCGGATGGCATACCTATATGTTTTTAACGTACAAAGAACAATTCATAGGACAATATGTCTACTATCATTTAGTTAAACGGATGCTTTTACCCATCGAGGGACATCGCGAATCTCTGTGGTTTTATCTCACGGTACTTTCTTCAAAAAACATGTTTTCTGCCCTTGAAATTTATCTCGTCAGCGTGGTTTATGTTTTCTTTTTCAAAAATATGAAGGAGTATAAAAATTTTGTCCTTGTTGTATCAAGTGTTTTGATCCTCGTCGTTATAACGACCGCACAAACAAAACTTGCGTGGTATGTACTACCGTTTTATCCTTTTGCATCACTACTTATTGGCGGAACCTATGGAGACTTCGTGAAAAGGTTTAAGCATACAAAAAACCCTTTGTATAAAACGCTTGGGTTTTCTTTCGCCGCTCTTTTTTTAGTGCTTATCGCACGGGGAATTGTAATGGTTTACTTGAGAATAATTACCTTTTGAGCAAGTTTTTCAGCTATTTTTCAGTAAAGAGGTATACTATCGCTGTATATGAAAATACTCATAGTTGAAGATGAACATCGTATCGCCCAATCAATGAAAAAAGGACTTGAACAAGAGAAGTATACGACAGATCTTGCGCATACGGGAAATAACGGGTACGACCTTGCCTCAACTGGAGAGTATGATCTTGTCATTCTTGACCTTATGCTTCCTGAAATGGACGGTATCACTATCTGCAGGAAACTGCGAAAAAGCAATGTGCATACGCCGATTTTGATGCTCACTGCCAAAAGCCAAATCCATGACAAAGTATCAGGGCTTGATGCGGGGGCGGATGATTACCTCACCAAACCTTTTTCTTTTGAGGAGCTTTTGGCTCGCACAAGAGCTCTCACTCGAAGACCGCCGACCACTCGCGACGAAATCCTCAAAATAGCAGATCTCATACTTGACACAAAACTCTATCTGGTAAAACGTGCAAATAAAACAATACATCTCACACGCAGAGAATTTTCACTCCTTGAGTATTTTATGAGAAATGCGGGCAAAATTCTGACGAAAGATCACATTATATATCATGTATGGGAATACGATGCAGATATCCTCCCCAATACGATCGAAGTATATATACGAAACTTAAGAAATAAAATCGATACTCCTTTTAACCATAAAAAGCCACTTATTCATACCGTGCGCGGCTTCGGGTATAAAATCGAAGGATAATATGTTTGACAGAGCTCGACTGAAACTAACCCTATGGTACTTATTGATCGTCATGCTTATCAGCACTGCTTTTAGTATTGTCATCTATAAAGTACTGACAAAGGAATTTGAACGGTTTGCTCGCATACAGCGCCTTCGTATCGAAGGAAGAATATTTGAAAAAAGACCAATACTACCTCACACTATTGATCCGGAATTGGTGCGCGAAACCAAAAAAAGACTAGGCGTCATGCTTATTTTGGTAAATGCGGGCATAGTGGTGCTATCGGGGGCAACTGGATATTTTCTCGCAGGACGAACTCTCGCTCCTATTCAGGAAATGGTAGATGAACAAAATCGTTTTATAAGCGATGCCTCACATGAGCTGAAAACTCCGCTTACCTCCCTTAAAACCGCTATGGAAGTATTCTTACGAAATAAAAATTACACGCACGAGGAGGCAAAAACGCTGATCGCCGAAAATATTCAAGAAGTCAATAAACTACAACACCTCTCTGAAGAATTATTACATCTTGCCTATTATGAAAAACCAACAAACAACACACTATCTGAAATATGTAATCTCGACAGTATCATTGTCCATGCAATTAAAAAAGTCTCGCCCATCGCCAAACAAAAACGCATGACCATTGTTAACCGTTTTGACACAGAAACAGTGCATATCAGAGGAAATAAAGATGCCCTTGTCAACCTTTTTGTTATTCTGCTCGACAATGCGATCAAATATACTCCTGCCAAAACAACTATAACAATCACTGCTCGAAAAACTACAACACATATTGCTCTCTCAATCACTGATCAGGGAATTGGCATTTCCGAAAAAGATATCCCTCATATATTTAATCGATTTTACCGCGCAGATACATCACGATCAAAAATAGATGGGTATGGTCTTGGACTGGCTATTGCGCAAAAAATTGTTGACGCACATAAAGGATCAATACAGGTGAAAAGCATGGTTCAAAAGGAATCAACCTTTACTGTCACATTGCCGACACTTTAAGCTATTTTTAAGTTTTTTCTTGTATAATACTGCGCTATGAAATCTATAGTGAAATTTTTTATCAGAATAGTACAATGGTTTTTTAGGCTCTCATTTTTTAAGAAGATCGCGTTTTTTGCCTTGTTTATCGGACTTTTATGGCTTATCTTTTCAAGAATCTCTGCCTTGAAAAATAAACAAACACAATACCAAACTACACAAGCAGAAAAAGGGACACTCATCATTTCAGTCCCGGCAACAGGCACGGTAGCCGCAACAAATAGTATCTCCGTGACCACGCAAGCAACAGGCGTTGTATCAAAACTATACGCGAAAGACGGCGATGAGGTAATCTCTGGCCAAAAAATCGCTGAAATAGACCTTGATATGATCGCCCGCCAAAAAAATGCACAGACTCTCTCAAGTTATCAAAGCGCCAAAAACACCCAAGAGGCAGCAAAAGCGAATCTATACACTACTCAATCTGATATGTTTGACAATTGGAAAACATTTTATACACTCGCCACCAACTCCACCTATCAAAATGCAGATGGATCAGCCAACGAAACAAACAGAACGCTCCCGGAATTTCACATTGCCCAAAATAATTGGCTTGCGGGAGAGGCAAAATATAAAAATCAGCAAAGCGTTGTTGTCCAAACGCAAACTGCGCTCAATGCTGCATGGCTTGCATATCAACAAACCTCCTCTACTATTTACGCACTAATTTCTGGAAAAGTCACTGGATTATCTCTGCAGGAAGGATCGGTAATCACGCCGTCAACCAACACAGAAAACACCGCACAAAGCAGTACACACATAGCATACATAAAAACAAAAGCTCAGCCGTTGGTCTCAATCAACCTCACTGAAATTGACGTGCCAAAAGTAAAAATCGGCAATCCCGCAACAATCACCTTTGACGCATTTTCTGATAAAACATTTACTGGACGAGTCATCAGTATTGATACGGTGGGAGAAAGCTCCACCGGCGTCACCATCTATCCTGTATTTATCCGACTTGACCTGGGGGACGATGCAATTCTCCCCCATATGGCAACTTTTGTCCATATCATCACGCAAACCAAAGATAATGTTCTTCTCGTTCCCTCAAGTGCATTACAGTCGCGAAATGGAGAATCAATAGTGCGAGTTATGAAAAACGAAAAAATAACAGAGACGGCTGTCAAAATCGGTCTTGCATCAGATACGCAAACTGAAATACTGTCAGGACTATCTGAAGGAGATATGATCGTCACTTTAACAGTCCAAGAACAAATATCATCAAGAAACCAAACGCAATCACCCTTTGGAGGATTTGGCACTGGGGGATTGCGTCCTGGCGGGTTTAATATAAGGACACGATAGCCTATATTTATTTTTGACTTTTAATTTTTAGTTTTGATTTTTCTTACAATGATCAGCATACTCCATATTTCCAAAATATACACAATGGGAAGTCTTGAAACTATTGCCCTTTCCGATATTTCTTTTGAAGTTAAAAACGGCGAATTTGTCGCTATCATGGGTCCTTCAGGATCGGGAAAATCGACCTTAATGCACATATTGGGTGCTCTCGACAAACCATCACACGGTGAATATATGTTGGACGGTGAACGCATGACAGAACTTGATGAAAACCAATTGGCAGAAATACGAAACAAAAAAATCGGGTTTGTTTTTCAAGCATTTAACCTGCTTCCCCGTATGTCTGCTCTCTCAAACGTCATGCTTCCCATGATGTATGCAGGTATTTCCCGTCGGGATCGCCTAGAAAGAGCAGAAATATATCTTTCGCTTGTTGGTTTGAACGATAGAATGTTTTATTCGCCGAATCAACTCTCTGGAGGCCAACAACAAAGAGTCGCTATTGCTCGGGCGCTCGTCATGTCTCCTCGCATCATCCTTGCTGATGAACCAACCGGCAACATTGCCACAACTCAAGCAGAGGAAATCATGAATATATTCAGGAAGCTTAATGATAAAGGGCATACGATCATCATGATTACCCATGAACCAGACATCGCCCGCCATGCGCAGCGCATCATCCACATAAAAGATGGAAAAATACAACAGGATGAAAAACAAGAGAAACAATATGTATACAAAAACTAATTATGGATCTTTTTGAACTCATACGAGAGAGCATTAACACGCTGACCGTGAACAAAATGCGCACAAGTCTCGCAACGCTAGGCATCATCATTGGCATAGGCAGCGTCATTGCTTTACTCTCTATCGGTCAAGGGAGTCAAAAAATGATAGAGAAACAAATCCAGTCTCTGGGATCAAATCTCCTTACCGTGATTCCCACAGGTCAAAACACTACCCGTGGGGTGCGTGAGGCCGCAGGAGGGGGAACTACGCTAACCATCGAGGACGCGAAAGCAATCGAGACGTCGCCGGAAATAACCACCGTTCAAACAGTTTCACCTGAATTTTCCCGCCGGTCACAGATAACTGCCGGGCGAAATAATACCAATACTCAAATCGTTGGTGTATATCCTTCATATGCGACGGTCCGCAAAGTCACTCTTACGTCAGGCACGTTTATCAGTGCGCAGGATGTTACTGCGATGAATAGGGTCGCGGTGCTTGGTCCCCAAGTCGTCACTGATCTTTTTGGAGAAGGAGCCAATCCAATCGGTCAAACAATTCGAACAAATAGCCAGATACTCAAAATTATTGGTATAACAACAGCAAAAGGCGGCACGAGTTTTCAAAATCAAGACGATACGATCTATGTCCCTCTTTCAACTACTCAGAAGTTACTCTTTGGAGCATCGCATCTGACATCAATCGCTGTTGAGGCAAAAAATCCAGATGTCATGACTGCAGCGCAAAACGAAATCGGATATCTGTTACTAAAACGCCATATGCTCGATGATCCTACTTCTGCCGATTTTATTATTTTCTCTCAAAATGATATTTTGAATACTGCCTCATCAGTTACCGGCACTTTTACTGCGCTTTTGAGCGGTATTGCGGCAATTTCACTATTGGTGGGAGGGATTGGCATTATGAACATCATGCTCGTCACCGTCACCGAGCGAACGCGAGAGGTAGGACTACGCAAAGCGCTGGGAGCAAAAAAACAAACCATTATCGCTCAATTTCTTGTTGAGGCAATTATTTTAACCATCGTTGGAGGTCTTATCGGTATCAGTATTGGCATTTCCACTTCTTATTTTTTATCAAAAGCAATCAACATACCATTTGCAATTTCAGCCTACTCAATTATGCTTGCAGTTTTCGTTTCTGTGGGAACGGGCATCTTATTTGGCTGGTATCCTGCACAAAAAGCAGCAAACCTGCAACCAATTGAAGCTCTACGATATGAATAACAATCTTTTTATTGTAATCTGCGTTCTCTCAAACGCTTCAGAATAATATCTCTGATACCTTCTCGAGCACTATTTTCTCCCGCGGGGGGTTCTGTACCAAATTCCAATTTTGCGCCACTCGTTTCTTCACTCACATAATAAGCCCATGCGGGAGTTTTTTTGCTCAACATTTCATCTCCAGTGTTGGCGCCAATAAGATATTTTTGGGAAAATGCTAATCCATAGGAAGAAATAGCTTCCGCGTGAGTACTATTTTCAGGACTTGAAAAAGAGAAATGAGTAGAATCATCAAGCACTAAATAATATTTGGGAGGCTTTGCTATATCGTATGCAATGCGCCGAGGAAGATCGCCAAAATAAGCTTCATCGTTTTCTCCAACCATAAGCATCAGAGGAATATTCACCCCTTGAAAACTATTTTCAAACGGATACGTCGGGGATGAAAAAATCAGGAGAGTTTTGATTCTTGTGTCTTTGAAAGATGGATTGGGATGAGCACCGGTTACACCGTACATGGTCATACCGCCAAGCGAGTGGCCTATGGCGCCGATTTGACGTGGATCTATAGTCTGATAAAGCCACGATGACTGATTTTGATTTTCGCTCATAAGATAATCAACAAATGATCTTGTTTGAGGTAGGCGATGCTTTTCAAGATAGGAAAAAAGATAATTTCTATCTTTATCTGCCTCCGGCTTCATAGCTCTTACCGAACGGAGAATTTCTAAATTACTTCCTTGAGGCGCTCCTTCAATCCGTTCAAAAGACAAAGGTTTTTGAAAGTCTGGCGCTCCAGTGTCTATATAATCAAGTCCTGCCACAATAAATCCCCGCTGCGCAGCATATTCAGCAAAGTAGCTGATATTGAGAGCAGAACCGTAAGCCCCATGGGCAAACACGAGAATTGGATATGGTTTTTGCCACTGCGCAAGTGAGGCATTGAGAGTAACACTTCCTGATCTTCTCTCGCTATACGTATACTGTCTCGGAGTCTCAAGCGTCGGGTACCAAAAAGCAATAGCGTAGGAAGTTTGTCCACCAGCTACTGGATTGGTAAAATTTGCTTTTTTTATCGCAAAACCAGCCATCCATGCAGTTTGAGCAGTCATGGATTGAGGGAGAGGTAACCCAGATGAAGGAGTCTTTTGTCTCAACCTCTGAAAGAAGTCTCTATTTTGCAGCGCAATCACCGCGAGGAGAAAAATAATAAGAGGAATAACAATTTTTTTCATAAGTTAAGTATATGTTAGCTTACGATACGTTGTATAGAGAGACTTTTGGTCTGTTTTAAATAATCCGCTGGTGTTTTGTAATTTAACTGTTTTAATTTTACCTCAAAGTTGTACCGATTCAAGTAGGAAATTAGTTTATCTTTAATAAAGGCAATTTTTGATACTCGGTCAATGCAGGTAAAAACATACCATCTCCTTTTGTTGATCTT
>DATDXN010000006.1:0-40496 GCA_035289305.1 Patescibacteria group bacterium | reverse complement strand
TTATAGTTTTACTGAAAAAGTATCGTTTTGTTAGAATTTCCTAGTCTAGAGCCTATTTTTTTTATCCACATTTCCTGTTCTTGCCGAGACGAAATCATATTTACTGACTGATGAAGTCATCCTTCCCGCCCCATCTGTTTCAGGCGTGGGACAGGCCTCGCTTATCAAATACATACAACAAATATCATACGCGTCCGGAGAAATAATGGTCAGTAAAAATGCTGACGGCACCGGAGACATATTGGTCGGCGATACGATAGAGTTCACCACCACTGACCCAAATCTTGCTTCGTCCAGATTCACCTATAACACTCATGAGGGATGCACTAAAAACAATCCGCCACTGCAACCCATGAATATCACGCATCTGTTCAGAGAGGGGAACAACCATAATCTCATGGTGCGTTTTCTTGACTGGTGCGGCTGGAGTAAAAATGTAAGCACAATATACGTAGTAAACAAAAATATCAAACCAGTAGAGGTGACCCCCTTTCTTGATCTTCCATGGGATTATGAGGCGCAGGGGTTACGGTTTACCGAAGCAGCGCTTTCTATCAGCGCTTATTTTGATCATGAATATCCGTTGTTAAGTAGTGGAATGTTAGAAACTCCTGATATTTCTGATACTATTATTAGTTTTCAAAGTTCAAGAAGAGAAAAAAGAGAATATTCTTCTCATGATGGCTATGACTATGCAAAGTCAGCAAAAGCAAACGACGGAGATCCTGTGCTCTCTGCGGCATCCGGCTGGGCTACGTATAAAAACACCTGCTCCGCATGCGGCAACATGATCACGATCAATCATCAGAATAGATTTGAGACGCGATACTTGCATCTTCACGATGAAGGACTCATTGCCACCGAGGAAGGAAAACGCGTGTGGGTTAATGCGCGGCAGACAATTGGCAAAATCGGCGCAACGGGCAGGGCCGATGGCGCGCATATTCACTTTGGCGTTTTTTACGATAAAGACAATGATGGAGACTTCACCGACAATGTGCCAGATGGCGTCACTGATCCGTTTGGCTGGCAATCACAAGACCCTGATCCCTGGGAAATATATGCCTTCACCCAAAACGACATACAAAAAACAGGCATGAAAAGCCAGTATCTCTGGAAAAAACCATTGAACAAACTGGCTGTCACGCTCACCTCAAAAGGCGGAGAATATGGCATTAATCGATACAAGCTCAAACTTCCGCAAGGACTCGTGACACACGATATGATCCTCACCCTTGACCCCTCTCCTATTTTTGCAGGGTCTGCCTCGCTCATGGCTCTTGGCCCTTCGTTTTCCGCCATGATCAAAGACCCGTTTGGCAAGCTCATGACATCATTTTCCAAACTCTTTACGGTCTCTATCAATTTCACGCCGTTTGATCTATCGCTCATAGATCCCGCCACCATCTCTATTTATTCAAGCAGCGACGAAAACTCCTGGATAAAAGAAACAACAACCATTGATATGAACTCCAAAACCGCAAGCGCGCAGCTCAATCATCTCACGTATTTTACCGTCATGGCAGTGCCAGTAATCACTCCCTCTCCTATTCCCACTGCTACTCCCTCTCCCACGCCTTCTCCTGCGATTACTATCATTCCATCACCGACTGACATACCATCACCCACACAAAGCACCGTACTGACGCCAACTGAAACGCCATCACCCACAGTAATACCCATAACAACAATTACCTCTTCTCCATCTCCCACAAACATTCCAACTACCCTGCCCACTTCCATCAATGAACAATTACCTTCTCCCACTCCAACTATTTCCTCATCAATCCTCGCTGCAAACAGCATTTTTTCTTCCTCTTCTCGAAAACGATCAAACCCGCAAGAAAATTCACCGGAAGGTCTCATACTTGGATCAGAAAGTAAAAAAACTACTCAAGAAGCGCCACGATCATCATCGTTTATTTCTTTTGTCAAGACCATTATTGTTGTTCTCATGGTTATTTGCGCAAATGTGTTGATGATATATGTTATACGAAGAAATGTGTCTCATAAAAACCATTGAGTTTTTATGTTAAAAATTTTATGATTAAAACAAAGCTATGAAAAAAAAGAAACAAGAAAAAATATTGTTCTTTGTTTTTATTATTTTAGTGATAATTATCATTTCATTATTTTTTTTATTATATTCACCACAATCAAATACATACAGCTTTAATGATTTTAAATTCACACTTAATATCCCTACCTCTTATCAGATTGAAGAACAATTTACTAGTGTTATTTTAAAAAATCCGAAAGGCGAAATAATCATAGATAAGATCAATACAAACTATGAAAATATTCAAGACTACTTAACAAATCTGGAAAAGAAGAATAAAATAGTAATAACAAATCAAAAAACATTAGTTATTAATAATATTAATTCACTAATCGCTTTTATTGAACATCCAATAAGCAGATTACCCCGGGAAAAGGCATATTTTTATTATCCAACAAACTGGACTATTTACTCGCTCTCAACCTCATCCGAAGTTCTGTTTGACGATCTTGATCGTATTGCCCGATCATTTCGCTACACGCCCTAAATCCAATTGAGTTTCACCCTGCGCTGTGATACAATGATATTCTTATGGTCATGATCAAAAGCGAATTTTTCCTCGCGCTCAACCAAGTCGCAACCGAACGAGGCATCTCGCCCGATGATGTCATCAATTCAATCAAACTAGCGGTTCTTGCAGCGTACAAAAAGGATTACACCACCATAGAAGAAACAGACGAAAATTTTGAGGTCATCATCAATAAAGAAACCGGTGAAACCAAGATATTTTTACACAAAAAAGACGTGACGCCCCCGGGATTTGGCCGCATTGCGGCCCAAACTGCCCGTCAAGTCATCCTCCAAAAAATCAGAGAGGCGGAGAAAAAAACCGTGGCCAAACACTACCAATCCCTTGTAGGTACGCTCGTGAAAGGACGCATCATCAAGTTTGAAGGACCCATCATTTCTGTTGATATTGGCAAGGCAGAGGGCATCATGCCATATGAAGAACAAATCAAAAACGAAGAATACGCCCTCAATACGTCCTACACCTTCCTCATCAAAGAAATACGAAAGGACGCGTTTGGAAACTTCCGAATTATCCTTTCTCGAAGCGCTCCACTTCTGATCGCGGAGCTTTTCAAGAAAGAAGTCCCCGAGATTGCCCAGGGGACTGTGGAGATCAAAAAAGTGGTGCGCGAACCGGGAGAGCGGGCAAAAGTCGCTGTATTTTCTGCCCAAAGCGGCATTGATCCGGTTGGCGCATGCGTGGGACAAAAAGGCATACGCGTCAAGTCCGTGACAGAGGGCCTGGGAGGTATAGAGAAGATCGACATCATCCAGTACAATGACGATGATGCCATTTTCATACGCGAAGCCCTCTCGCCCACTACCATCCATTCAATCGAGATTGATACAGAAAAAAAACACGCAAAAGTATTTGTCGAGGAGAAACAGGCACCCGTGGCAATCGGCAAAAACGGTGTCAATGTCAACCTTGCCTCACGCCTCTCAAATTATGAGATAGATATCATCCAACTTCCTTCGACCGAAAAAGTCCCTGCTCCTGAAAGCGCTATTCCCACTCCACCTCCCGCAAAAGAAACACTACTAGAAAAAACCGCCACTACAAATTAATGAGTAAAACAGTATGAAAAAAACGGCTTTACCGCGTCCTCCCGTCGTGGTCGTCATGGGACATGTGGATCATGGAAAAACCACACTCCTTGATACTATCAAAAAAACAAACAGAGCACAAAAAGAAGTCGGTGGCATCACACAGAGCATTGGCGCGTATGAAGTCACTATCCCCAAAAAAGACTACGTAGTCAACAAAATCACCTTTATTGATACGCCGGGACATGAAGCATTTATTTCCATAAGGGCAAAAGGGGCACAAGTGGCAGATTGTGCTGTTTTGGTGGTAGACGCTGTTGACTCGATCATGCCCCAAACCGTCGAGTCAATCGCCCACATCAAAGCCGCTCACATCCCTTTTATCGTCGCCATCAATAAAATAGATTTGCCCGGCTCAAATCCAGATAAAGTCAAAAAAGACCTCCTCGCCCAGAACGTCCTTGTTGAAGGCATGGGCGGAGATGTGCCGACGGTGGCAATTTCTGCAAAAAAAGGAACGGGAATTGCCGAACTTCTTGAGACGATTCTTCTTCTATCCTCGACCAAAGAACTTACCTTCGACCCAACCCATGAACCCGTCGCCCACATCATCGAGACGCATAAGGATAAACAAGGCGCCATGGTTTCGGCAATTGCGCGAGATGGAGTATTTAAAATCGGCATGCTTGTATACGCAGGACAACATGAGGCAAAAATAAAAGCGCTTATTGCAGATGATGGGAGACACCTTCGGGAAGTCTACCCTTCCACACCGTTTGTACTGCTTGGCTTTAAAGAACTACCTTCAACAGGAGAAACTATTACGCTCCACAAAAAAGCACTACAGGAAACTCCCGTCAAAAAAATAGAACCCGTAAACAACCTCCAGAGTCTCCTTACACAAAAAAGCGAGGAACATAAGAGACTGAAAGTCATCATCAAAACAAATACAACAGGATCTCTTGAGGCAATCACACAAAGTGTCGGCAAAAACGATACCATCGAAATCGTCCTCGCTGCAGTGGGAGAAATACACAAAGCTGACATCATGCTTGCAAAAATAACCAAAGCTATTGTCATTGGGTTTTGCCTCAAAGTAGACAAAAGCATCGCCCAGCTTGCGGAACAGGAAAAAGTCGTGGTAAAAACATATCGGCTCATCTATGAACTGTTTGATGAACTCACCGAAGTTTCTGCAATCAAAGACGAACAAGAGCAAAAAGAAAAACACCTGAAAGGTGAGGCAAAAATATTGGCAAGCTTCATCATTGAAAAAGAAAAAATCGCGGGTATTTCTGTCATAAAGGGAAAAATAAACATCAATGATCAAATCGAACTGACGAGGAAAGATCGCCTCGTGGGAAAGGCAAAAATCGTGTCCATCAAGATGCGCGCACGAACCGTGCAAGAATTAAAGAAAAATGACGAGGGTGGAGTCATCTTTTACCCTCAACTTGACTTTTCGCCCAGCGATGTGATAAAATCTTATAGTATATGAACAATGAAGCGGAAATTTCGCGCATTATTGAACTCCTACAGAAACATACGTCATTTTCTATTTGCATACCTCTCAATCCTTCTATCGACACTATAGCAGCTTCAGTTACCCTGTACCTACACCTCACAAAATTGGGGAAACAGGTGAACCTTACCTGTGGACAGGATATCAATGCTCCTTCTATTATTGGCGAGGACAAAATACAAAAAGATCTGGCAAAAGGCGGAGACAGCCTCGTCGTTTCCTTCCCGTACGAGGACGGGGCAGTAGACAAAGTCACCTATACGATTGAAGGTAATTATTTCAATCTCGTGATCCAGCCGGGGCAGTCGAAGAAAAAACTTGACCCTTCTGCGGTCAAATATTCCTACACCGGAGGAAAGCTTGATGCGCTCATCGTCATTGACGCTCCCACTCTTGAGTCCTTGGGCGAGGTCTACAGCGCACATCATAATGAGTTTAAAGGAAAAGATATCATCAATATTGACCGTCATATGACCAACTCACAGTTTGGCACGGTGAACTTGGTCAACAAAAGCGCCTCCTCTACGTCAGAGATTATTTTTGAGCTTTTGAAACTCGCCTCAATTCCCCTCACTCCAGAAACAGCTACTAACCTCTACGCGGGCATACGGGGAGCGACCAACAATTTCACTTCTTATGCCGTAAACGCCGGTACGTTTGAGGCAGCAGCAGAATTACTGAAATCAGGAGCGACTAAAAGAGCGCCTATGGCGCCCATGAGACCAACATCATTTCCTTCCCCGTTTGCGACACCTCCTTCATTTACCGAAACTCCTGCCGCTTCCCTTGATACGATTGAGGCAAAAGAGGAAAAAGGAGAAGAAGAAACTCCCGAAGAGTGGCTGAAACCGAAAATCTTCAAAGGCTCAAGTCTCATCTAGTATAATGAGTACATGAGTGATCTTTTTGTGATTATACTCGCTGTTGTCGCCTCTGCCATTGTTCTTCTTGTATTTATCAGAAAATGGCTTACAGACGCCGTTTCCAAAACAAAACCATCAGAGGAAATTGTTGAGTGGCTCAAAGAAGTCAGCAAACGCGTGGAAACCTCCACGCAGGCGGTTGACACGAAACTCACCGAAAACATGAAGAATTTCAACACGCGACTTGATAAGGCAGCCTACGTCATCGCACAAGTGCAAAAAAACATCGGTGAATTTTCAGAGATCGGCAGATCCATGAAACAACTGCAGGACTTTCTCGCCTCACCCAAACTCCGGGGAGGCATTGGCGAAACCATCCTCAAGGATCTGCTGCAAGAACTCTTGCCCAAACCTTCATTTGTGCTTCAATACGGCTTCAAAAACGGCCATACAGTCGATGCCATTATCAAAACCTCTCAAGGACTGATTGCAATTGATGCCAAGTTCCCCCTTGAAAATTTCAAAAAAATTTCAAGCGATGCTTCGCAAAAAAAAGATTTTGTGCGCGACATCAAAAAACACATCCAGGATATTGCCCGAAAATACATCCTCACCGCTGAAGGCACGCTTGATTATGCCATCATGTATGTCCCTTCAGAATCGGTTTACTACGAAATCATCAGCAATGAAGAACTGTATCGATTTTCCGGTGAAAAACGAGTGCTCATGGTTTCTCCGATGAGTTTTTATGCGTATTTGAAAGCAATTCTCATGTCGTTTGAGGGTCAGAAGATCGAGCAACGGGCACGAGAGATTTTATCACTCTTGCAAAATCTCAAAAAAGATTATGAGAAAAGTGACGAGGCGCTTTCCGTGTTGAACCGCCATATCACCAACGCATATAATCAGGTTTCCAATGTGTCGAAATTTTTCCTGTCATTGGGTCAAAAACTTGAAACCACTCGTCTTATCGAACAAAGTGAGGAAGTGAAAAAGTTATCCTAGCAAAACCATGAAAAGGTTTTTTTTTGTATTCTTTTTATACCTTTTTTTATTCGTATTACCCACATACGCTGTTACCACAACCATTACACAACATCCTTCGTCAATAACAACAAGCGAACCTTTTACAATAGCTGTTTCAATTGAAGGAGCTTCAGAAGGACAAAACTACGTGCGTATTGATCTTTATAAAGAAGGAATAAGTGAATATTTTGGAGAAACGTTTAACGGAACTGATTGGTATGGAGGTTCTGACGAGCTCAAATTTTTTCCCGTTACTATTTCATCGGAAAAATATTGGAGTGGTGAAGTACAGGGACGAATAGAAATACCGCCTCCACAGCAATATACCGGAGAAGGAACGTATAAGATGCGCGTGAGACGATATACCTCATCTGGCAATTCAGCCTCAACCGATGAAATGTCAAAAAGCGCTGTAGATATTCAAATTGTCGCATCATCCGTTCCAACTGAAACTCCAACTACAACACCTTCGCAGACAACGATTGAACCAACGAAAACTCCAACCCCTACTCCTCTTCCCTCTCCCACGCCTACACAACAGCCGTCTTTTGATCATATTCTCATTTCCGAGGCAATGGTCTATCCTGACGGCGAGGATGAATGGGTGAAGTTATATAATGACAATGATTTTGGTGTCTCGCTCACCGATTGGTACCTCGATGACGGTGAAAACACCGGATCATCTCCAAAGCAGTTTTCTCTTGAGATCCCGGCAAAAGGGTACGCAAAAGTTACGATCGCAAGCGCAATGTTCAACAACGACGGCGACACCATACGCCTCCTTGACCATGCGCAAAAAGAAAAAGATCGCATAACGTACGAAGTGGCTGAAAAAGGAAAAGCCGTAGGAAGGGGAAATACCGCAAACACCCCCTCTCCTACTCCAACAACGACACCAACCCCCACACAAAAACCTACAATAACACCCACAGCCATCCCATCTCCCACTATCCTTCCCTCTCCGACCTCCTTTATTTCACCTGCTGCGTTAAATCTGTTTGAAGAAACATCAGACGGCAAAGGAACAGTGCTTTCTACCAAAACAAAAAATACCGAGAGCCAGGAGAAAAAACAGGAACTTGCGCAAGCAATACTCTATGTCAAAGGGTTTTCCGCAACCTCCTTTTCTTTTTCCTTCTGTACTATGCTGTATGTTTTGTATAAAATAAAAAAGAAGCTTTCTTTTTATGAAAAAAATTAAAACGCTCATTAATTTTTGGTTTCCTCCCATCCTCTGGATGGCTGCCATTTTCTACTTTTCCTCGCGAGATCGCTTCGAGATCGCGGGCGAAAATCTTACTGATTTTGTCATCTTTAAAGCACTCCACATGATCGAATACGGCTTTTTGTACTATCTACTTCTTCGAGCGTTTTATCGCAATAGAATAAGTCAACTATCCTACACGACATGTATGAAATATGCCTTTGTCGTTGCATTTTTCTACGGCGTTATTGACGAAATACACCAAGCTACTGTGCCGACGCGCGAGGGAAAAATCCGCGACATACTCATCGATACACTAGGAATTTTCCTGGTATACCTGTATAGTAAATACAAAACATCATTTGTCGCCTATTTATCATAATGAACACTTTTTTTTCTTTTATACACCATTTATTTATTCCTTCTCATAAAAATAATTATCGAGCAAAATTGTTGCATAGCGATTTTCTCACCTACTGTCTCCTCATCGCCATCTCATTTATGTTCCTTTCCAAGGTAGTTGCGCAACAAACCATAGAGGGAAGCGTTTTGGGAACAGCGACTAATATCACCGTGGAGAAACTTTTGATGCTGACGAACAAGCAGCGGGAAAAATACGACCTCCCACCACTTTCTTTAAATCCCGCGCTTTCCCAAGCTGCAGAAAAAAAAGCAGAAGATATGTTTGTGAAAGATTACTGGGCGCACTATGGCCCACAAGGAACAACACCATGGGAATTTATTTTATCTGCGGGATACCGATATGAATATGCAGGCGAAAATCTGGCAAAAGACTTTGAGTTTGCGGGTGGCATTGTGGACGCATGGATGGACTCGCCCAAACACCGCGAAAATATTTTGAGGGGGCAGTACAGCGACATTGGCTTTGCCGTAAAGCACGGGACGCTTCAGGGAAAAGATACGACGCTGGTGGTGCAGTTTTTTGCCACGCCACTTGCCACAACAAACTCGACTATCCGCACGCCGCGCGTTTTGTCCGTTCAAAAAAGCGCGCCATTTATCAACCTGAAACAGTTTTCTTCAAGCGCAATCTATCTTTTCATGAGCATACTGCTCCTTGCTATCGTGCTTGACCTGTACTGGGCGAGCCGTCTCCGCTTAAGGCGCATCACAGGCAAACACATCGCACATCTGATATTTATCGCCATTATGCTTTTTTCGCTGATTGCTACTTCACAAGGAGTCATCATATGATACGCACACATCACTTTATTCATCATCTGGAGGAAGAGTTTAAAAAAAATCTCTTTCATTACCTCCTTCTTTTCACCGTTGGCATTTTCTTCATCCTGATCCTGACCTTGACAAGGGAAAATAATCTGCAACAATTTATCGTCATGGCGCTTTTTGTCGCATTTTACATCGGCTGGGGGATCGTCCATCATCTCATAGAAAAAACGTTGTATTTCAAAATTGTGGTAGAATATATCCTTATTGGAGCGGTCTTTCTCTTTCTGTTATACATTGCGCTCCTTTAGAATTGATTTCAAAACCTACCTTGATTTATGCGCAGGTGACACGAGGCGGGGAGCCCCACAAAAGTGGGATTGCCTGAACTTTTTGGGGCTGCCGAGTGACAGAATCTGCTGAAATCGAAGGTTTTGAAACAACCATATATATGAAAGGAGTTGTTTTGGCAGGCGGACTCGCGACACGCCTTTATCCATTAACCTACGCGACTAATAAACATCTGCTTCCTATCTACAACAAGCCCATGGTGTTTTACCCCATTTCGACACTCGTGAGAGCAGGCGTCACTGAAATTTTGATCGTCACATCAGGACCTCACGCAGGACACTTCATCAGCGTCCTCAAAAACGGCAAAGAACTCGGGGTGACGCATCTTGAATACGCCTATCAGGAAAATCCAAAAGGCGGCATTGCCGACGCGCTGCTTCTCGCGCAGGATTTCGCAGACGACGGAGCAATCACCGTCATTTTGGGAGACAATACCACTGATGCGAATATCAAAAATGATGTCGCAACCTTCAAAAAAGGCGCGAAGATTTTCTTGAAAAAAGTGCCTGATCCCACCCGTTTTGGCGTACCGCGATTTGATAAAAAAGATCCCTCCCGCATCGCCGAAATCATCGAGAAGCCGGAAAAAGCGCCCTCTGACTATGCGGTTACGGGTCTTTATATGTATGACAACCATGTGTTTGAATACATCATAAAATGCAAGCCTTCGTGGAGAAGCGAGCTTGAGATCACTGATGTCAACAATTTCTATATCAAAGCAGGGACCATGCGCTGGGCAGAGCTTGACGGATATTGGCTGGACGCCGGCACTTTTAAAACGCTTTTCACCGCCAATGTTTATTGGGCAAAAAGGGAAGGAGTGAAAATGGGTTGAAAAAAACGCATATCATGTAGTAAAATATTGTTACTATGAAAATGAAAAAACATAAAATAATGGAATACCTTGTAGTTTTTGAGGAGGAAAAAGAAGGAGGTTTTTCAGTATGGGTTCCAGACTTGCCTGGTTGCGCGTCACAAGGAGAAACTTTTGAAGAAACATTAGCAAATATCAAAGACGCAATTAAACTCTATCTTGAAGATGATACAGGAACAATCGATAAAGACTATGATACCTACAAAAAACAATTTGTAGTACCGGTGAAAGTATCATATGCCTAAACTTCCCCAAGTATCTGCATCAGATTTAATACGAGTATTAAGCAAACTTCAGTTTAAAATAGTCCACCAAAGGGGAAGTCATATCAAAATGAGACATCCATCGGGGAAAACTGTCACTGTTCCAAACTATAAAATAATCAAAAAAGGCACCCTTAAAAAGGGAATATTAAACCCGATTAACTTAAAAGTTGAAGAACTTATCCGTCTGCTTAAAAGAAACAAATGAAAGAATAAGTTGCAAATAGCAATAAAGAATCTTAGAATGAAATCATGCATATCAAGCAGACAATAAAAAAAATCTCCTCTTCAATCACCAAAATCACATTGGTTTTCGTCGTCATATCAACGATCATCATCCTGTTCTCCGCCTTCACGAGTGGAGACAAAATCACCATCAACCCAGAAGAAACTGCGCGGGAACAGCGAAAAGAAATATACGCGCTCATCAATAATCCGCAGTATCAGAAAACAAATGAAGGAAAAATTGGTGTCGCCATCTATCGGACCATGCTCTGCGGCGCAATTGGTGAGGCATGCACGGATAATCCGGAGGATGGGGATGAAAATTACAACCGGAGCATTTTCGGGTTTGTGGGCAATCTCATGGTCATGCCGTACGCCAACCCACCCGCATCTGGCATGTATTTCGCCTACGACAGCCTGAAAAACGCCGGCTTTATCCCTCGTGCCTACGCCGCCGAAGGCATCGGCTTCGCCTCAATCAAACCCATGATCGGCATCTGGAAAGCCTTTCGCAACGTCGCGTATCTTATTTTAGTGCTTGTGCTTGTCCTGATCGGTTTTATGATCATGTTTCGCATGAAACTTAACCCACAGACTGTTATCTCCGTCGAAAATACCCTTCCTCGCATCGTCATGTCGCTTATTTTCATCACCTTTTCCTTTGCCATTGCGGGGTTTTTGATTGATTTGATGTATGTAACAATTGCGGTGGCTATTAATGTTATAAGCAAGACACAAGTCAACAACGAACCTATTTTTAAAAATGCGTTAGATGTACAAAATAGATACATGACTGCAGGCTTGATTGATCTATGGCCGCATGGTGTAGGTATAGGAGGTTGGAGTTTTTTAAATACTTTCAAAAGTGCTGGCTCTATTTTCGGTATAGGAAATTCGTTTATTAACATACTACCTCGGGGACTTGAAATCTTTGTAAGAGGTATACTTGCAATACCAGCAATATTATTATTCAAACACTGGATTTATAAACCATTCGATACTATCCTTGATAATTTGAAAAACTTGCCCGCAATTGGATCGATCTTCAGCATACTCAAAGTTATTCTTGAGCTAATACTTATCTTTGCTCTTTCTCCCCTTGGCGCAGGAATAATCGTAGGAATCTTATTTCTTTTTACTCTTTTGTTTCTTATAGTAAGGATATTTTTTATGCTCCTTATTTCATATGTTAAAATATTATTACTTATTATTTTTTCACCACTTATATTGCTTTTTGAAGTAATCCCCGGAAAAAAGTCTTTCGCTTTTTGGTCTAGAAGTTTAATTGGAGAATTACTCACGTTTCCTTTAATTATTATTTTTTTTCTCGTAGGATATATGATTACCAGTACTGCCTTTAGTTCAGGAACGACTCTTTTTAAACCCCCTTTTCTTTTTGGTCTTGATCAAAAAGCGTTCGCATCTATTTTAGGAATGGGAATTGTTTTAGTAATACCTCAATTAGTCAAAATGATAAAAGAACTAATGGGAATAAAAGCATTACCTGATATAAAACCAGGATTTTTCTCTGGAGCCGCTGTCGCTGCAGGTGGAGCGCTTGGATTATTTAGTCAATTTAGCACGCTGACTCTTGGTCTTCCAGGTTTGAGAGAGAAAGTATTCAGGTTCCTACCAGGACCATGGAGAGAAAGCGCAGAGGAAGCCGCAAAAAGACTTGCTCAAGAAAAACAACGAGGAGAATGAGTTGTTTAAGATATTATTATTGAAATCCAGGAATAGTTAAAATATTAACGCCGATCACTCGTAGAATAAAGATTGAAAAAATAATCAAAAGAAGACCTATGATACATGCAGTTAATCGCTCCTTTGCCTTTTTTATCTTCTCTGGACTTCCCCCTGATATCTGTAGGATAAAAGCGGAGTAAATAATACATAACAATGCAATAGCGCCAGCTATTCCTATTCCAAATGAGGGGAGTGTCTTTTCTATAAAACCTCCAAATGTAAAATCAATGCATCCTAAAGCCGTCCATACGCCATGATCACTACATTTTTTTTTACACTCTTCCCTTTCTTCTTCGGATCCTATCCTTTCGCATAAAGCACTCATTGCTAAAGGCTCTTTAATACAAACACAATTTTCAAGGTCATCAGGATTATTCTGTATGAATCCAATTTGACAAGTAGCAAAAGCTGTATCTTTGAGTTGTTCTTTCGTGTTTTCTTCAATATTATTAGTTGCGTCTTTAAGGTCATTCCCTCCCGAGATAAAACTAATTCCGGGGATAGCAGGTGGATTGGGTAAAGTATGTATACAGCACTTTTCGTTTTCACCCCCGCATGAATCTTCTTGTTGGTCTCCGCTTAGTTTTCTTAATCTCTCTGCGGTATCTTTTTCAGCTTCTGATTGTTTTTCAGCGGGATCGTCTGTAACAGCATCAAATGCAGTGCCTATCGCCTTATCTAAAATGTCGGTACCTACAAGAGAGTAGACAAAACGCTCTGTGAAAAACAATGATATAAATATCAATAAAAAAATCATGAATATTTTTTTCATATATTATCTTCTCCCTCCTTCAAGTTGTTCCTTGCGAGATTGATTGAAAAACTTCCATAACAAATAAAAACCTACCAATATAAAAACTTTAGGTAGAATTTCTGTACACACAACTTTTTCTGTATCTACTCTCAAAGATCTCGAAAGCATCTCAAATGACCATGGACCTACCTTTGCAATATCTCCATTGTACATAAGTGTTCTGAAATATGCATTCAAATCGTCAGAGTTTTTTGACTTTGCAAATCTTCCTCCATGAATTTTGGAAAGCGAGACATCTTTGCCATGTATAAATCCATAAAGATCCCCAACAAGAAACGGCAGTCGGGCGGCAGAATCTTCTTGGAAATACCGTGCGATTGTTGCAGCCAGATAATAATTTGCTTTATGCATATCAAGTCCAATCCCTTCAAGCGAGTGAATCTCGTGGTGAAGCTTATAAATTTCTTCAAACTTGCCTGTTTTTGCCACATCGTGCAGTAAATGGTCAAGATTTTGGAGTTTATTGGTCACCTCGTTCCAGCCGTGTAAATCACCCCAGAGCCTTTTGATCGTATCTTCACCTGCCTCTTGGCCAAGTTTATTAAATACAAAACGCCAGTCCATATCTGCGGTGTTTGGGTGAAGACTATGCCCCATATCTTGATACCACGTGCGGCCGACACGATAGAAGAAATTATTCTCTTGTCCTAAAATATCACTATCATCTCCAAAAGCAGACTCCTCATCTGTCTTTTCCGTGAAGTAGGTAATAATACCTTCATCTCCCCCTTTTTCTTTATTAAATAACAATTTCTTAATTTCTGGGTCCTCTATATCTTGTTCTTCTATCTCCAATCCATTTCTTATTTTTACTTTTTCTGTTGCCAAAGCAAGCTCGTTATAAAACCATTCAGTGATTTCCTCTTTCAAAAGTTTCTCGTCTTTTATATCTTTAAACTTCCCTTCACCCAACTCTGTGAGTTTTTTATAAAAATGATGGAATTTCTGTAACGGCTCGATATTATTTTTCCCAAAACGCTCGATCATCCGCTTTCTGTGTTCACGAAGTTTTTTTTGATCATCAGGACCAAAATTGTTGAGTTCTTGTCTGAATTGATTTTCATCCTCTATGCCGATAATTTCAAATATGTCGAATTTTTTTTCTGAACCATCAGGTTGCTTGCCTTTCACCGTAATACCATCTAGTTTTTCAGGAAGTATTTCTGGAAATATCTGGGTAAGATTGGTCAAGAAATCTATCGGCGATCTTTTGAGAAGCGCATAAAAATTATCTCCCCGCCACATAAGCGTTTTAACCTCCATAAGCTCAAAATAGGTAAACCCTTTTCCGGTTATGGGATCTCTATAGATAATCTCGCTATATTTTTTTCCTGAAGCATAATCATGCGTGAATTTTTCTTTACTTGCACTGCTCATTTTGTCTTCATCAACATGCAATTCTCCTTTCGCCCGTAGGTGAGAAAATAATTGTTTTTGGGCAAAATCTCTTGCCCGATCAGCGTCGTAGAAAAACCTCGATCCCACGCCAATAACTTGCGCCAACGCTTCATATGACTTTTCCCAATTATTTTTCATTTCCTTGCCAAGTGCTTTATCTATAAGATCTTTAAATCGAATATAGTCTGTTTTAATTCCCTCCATACGCCATCCTGCTCTTGTGGGCAAATCGCCAATCCCAAATATCTGAAGCATTTTTTTAAAAGGGAGTGACTGGAGAAGAAAATTTCTCTCTGTTTCATCGTCTGTCTCAAGTCCTATCTCCTCATAGTAACTCTTGCTTTTTTCTTCAAACTCCTTTGGATGCCAGAATTTCCACTCTGATCCTTTAAAAATTCTTCTCCAGAAAGAAAGTTGTGGTCTGGTATCAACTTCGATATTATAAAGCTCCGGAGCATGCATAGTGAACGCCAAACTTCCTCTTCCCATTCTCCATTTCCACGCGGGGTTGAAAAATGCGGCCATGTTGTAGAAATTATTCGCTGCGCCAAAAAACTTTTCCTGTACATTGCCTGACGCAATGATAGAAAAAGCTCTCATCGTAGTGAGAAATGAGACTCCTCGAGCGTACTTTATCGCGCGCTCGACTTCCCATTCTTCTACTTCTTCATAGTTTTGTGTGTCATATTTTTGGATATGATCTCTTTGACTTGCATCTTTATCTCCTTTGTTTTTTATATGTTTTTTCATTTCGTCTATACGACTCTGGATTCTTCTTTTGAGCATCTCTCTATCTTTACTCTCGAAGAGTAAAAGATTGCTGTTTTGCGCGCTTGATAACAAACTTGGTCGTGGAGTATTTTTATTCATAGCCATATCAAACTGTAAATATCGTTCAAACTCAGAGATGGCCATGGCAATTATTTTTCCCCCGCTTTCACTGGTCAAAGGAGCAGATAGAAGAGAAACATCATAACGAGATACTAGACCTATAAGCTCTTTCGGTGTGCTGATCTTTATCCATATTCCCACGTTATGATAGAGTTCGCGCAGTTCACGTTCTCTCGTCACTTCCTGTAAGACTCCTCGTATGATAAAATCTGCAACCCTATCTCCTCCTGGTCCCCATCTAGTTCTCGCCTCATCTGCCAGTCCTCGAATTGCCTTTAGGAAGTCTCTATATCTCCCGCCCTCGTAAAAGTCGCTGTAGCTTTTTTCAAATTCCCTATCAGGATCATGATCTGCTATAGAAATAAGGTTATTGATGGCTTTAAGCGCTGCTTTTTTTAGTCTTCTTTTTCCCTCGTCGGATAGATCACCATCATCTTTTTTGAACCGATTAAGACCGGTAATTGAGGAGAAATAAGATTGTTCTTCTGGATTTAAACCAAAACTTTCAAGCACTTCTTTCCGCTCTCCTTGAGTCTGCATACTACTAAGAAGTTCGCTTTTTTTTGCAAGTTCAATTAATTGTTTGATCATCTCTGACTTTAGACCAAATCCTTGAAGTGACTGTATTATCGATTGTTCGTTTTGAGGTTTACTTATCGCATCAAGCTCTTCGAAGAAATCTTGTCGTTCTTTAAACGATAGACTTTGAAAACCACTAGAAGTCTGTAAATATTTGTTATAAATCTCTCCGATTGCATCCCGAAATCTCTTTTTCTTTGTCCGCACGTCAACATCATCTTCTATTCTCTTTTCTATTTCCATTTGCTCTATTATATGTTCCTCTGTCTCTCCAAGGTCCTGTGCACTTTCCACTACACATTGCCGTAAAATTTCTGCAGCGTAGGGATTTTCTTCTTGAAGTTTCGCGAAATCTTTTTCAAATACTGTTTTTTGCTGACCTTTTGGAGAAAAAGAAATGTCTTCTATGAGATATGTTTTAACGATCTGATAAAGATGTGAAAAGGTAGATTCTGGAAGTTTTTCAGCTCGTGCCGCAAGCTTCGACAAAACTACTTTTGACGAGGGAGGTACTGTAAGCATTTCGGCTTTCACCGCTTCAAGCGTACGCACCACTGATCGTGCAACAAATTTTACTTCATTCTCCCGCTGAATTAATATGCCCCGCTCTTCTTCCTGTCTGACCAACCATGCACGCATCTCTGCGTCTTCAAGGTCTTTCCTTACTGCTGAAACTAGAGCTTCTTTTTTATTAGTATTACTGCCGGCATCTTCTATATCGGCACGTATTTTCTTTTGTATTTCAGTGACGGGATTATTCACTTTCTGTTCTGATGTATGTTCGGCTTCAGCCATACGTCTCATAAGGTTTTTTTCGCAAATGTATAACCTTACTGATCATTGTAATAAAAACAACTGTAGCATAATTTGCGAGCGAACACAAGAAGAGTGTGCGAGGCTTTGGGAGTTGTGAGGAGGTTTTTGGCGCCTCGTATTGAGCAATTCTGGTGTGAAAACACCAGCGCATCATATACCGTATGATACTATATGAAAACCCAAAAGTCAAGCACTAATTGGATTGTTACAATAGTAAAAACATGCGATTTCTATTAAAATAGATGCGGAGATATGGTATACTATGGTATGTATAATTGGTCTATCGATGAAAAAAAGTTCAAAAAAAATGATCCTCAAAAGTATAAACTATGGAAAATAACTCAACTTATAAATTATGGTTTTGGCGCAGATAAACTTGATAAAGAAGAAGTTAAAAAAGCGTGGCAAAAAATAAAAGACAGACTTGATCCGGATAAGCGTAAAACCATAGAATTTTTTATATGGGGCAAAAAATGGCACAAGGAAAAGGATTTACGCCCAGACAGAAAGAATTTCTGGCAGTGGTACACCAGACGCCGTATATCCTCAAGAAATTCTATTTAAGCGGCGGCACTGCCTTAAGTTCTTGGTATCTTCATCATCGAGAATCCTTTGATCTTGATTTTTTCAGTGAGCAGGAAGTCAATAGCGCTTATTTAATGAGATGGTTGACCAGCCTTAAAGTTGTATTGGGTATTTCTGATATAATCCATGAAGAACAGTTTGGGTTTAATTTCTTTGTCCTCACATATATAAATAAAGATAAACTCAAATCCCCGAGGAAAAGATTATGTTGATTTATACTTTATTCTCAAACAAAAGAACTGGTCCAAGGAGAAATGGATTTCTTTTTCTCAAAGCTTGCCCGATCCCTAGAAGGTAATATTTTTAAATAAAAGACATGATTAAGTCTTGGGACTAATGATGATTTTGCGTTCATCTCCCTCTCCTTCGGAATACGAGGTCAGCTCGGGGTGGGTATGGGTGATGTATTCGTGGATGATCTTGCGCTCATAGGCGGAAAAAGAGTGAAGATATGCCTCGCGTCCCTCCTCCTTCACCTTCTGCGCAGTGCGCTCTGCAATATGCGCGAGCCGCTCTTTTTGACGTTCACGATAATCATTGATATTGACTGCAATATCCACCCGCTCTGCGACAGCCTTGTAAAGAATTGCCTCAAGAATCCGCTGGATAGCCTGAAGCGTCTCTCCATATTTTCCGATAAGAAGCGGTGCGTCCTCGTCTGATGTAATTCCCACACTATATGCTCCATTCTCCTCCCGCACCATTACCTCTGCCTTAACATGCATCATGGAAAGCAGTTCTTTTGCCTCTTTTTCAAGTATTTCTGTGATGTTTTTCATACGTCATCAAATGTCTAACTTTTTTTTGGCGTGTACAATGCTGAAAATCGAAAAAATATTCCAGTAGAGCGATAAACCAACCGGAAGCGTGTAGGAAAACCACCCAATCATAAGGGGGAAAATAAATTTCATCTGCGTGCTCATCATTTTCTGCGCATAGTCAGTATCTCCTTTTTTTTCCTCTTTTTTTAAGAGAGCTGTTTTTTCTTGAGCTGGAGATGGTGCAGATGGCTTGGGCTGAGCAGGTGTGGTCGTTTGCACTTGATAGTACTGCAAAATCGCCGTGATGACCGGAATGGCCAGATAATAGACGCCGTATTTTTGAAATTGCTGGGGCGAAACACCCAAGTTGATCCCAAAAAACATCGGGTCAAGCGATGAAACTTTGAGGAAACTAAAATAGACAATTTTATTGACCTCATTGACCATTTTGCTCACGCCTCCTTTCAAGAAAAACAGTGAAAGCACCTGGTAGAGCGCAATAAAAATAGGTATTTGAATAATCGCAAAAAGGCAGCCGGAGGCGGGATTGACACCCATTTGCTTATAGAGCTTCATCTGCTCCTCCTGTAGTCTTTTTTTATCGCCTTTGTGCTTTTGCGATAATTTATCAAGCTCCGGCTTCATCGCCTGCATTTTGCGCGCCATGGCAAACTGCTGATGAAAAAAAGGGTGAAGCGCCAAGCGAATAAGCGCGGTAAGCCCAATGATTGCAAATCCAAACGCGTAAGGAATTTTGAGGATCAAAAAAAGATGATACAAAGCAAGCAATATATTGATAAAGGGAATAATAAGAATGGTATTGAATAGATTTGGGGTAATCATAAAGAGTAGATTGGCTATACCGTAATTCTTTTCCTCCCTTTTCTTCGCCGCCTGGCAATCACAGCTGCCCCTTTTTTACTCTTCATGCGAGTAAGAAATCCGTGTTTTCGCAATCTTTTAAGCTTTTTTGGTTGATATGTCCGCTTTACCATATTTTTATCCGTGCCTCAAGTATTGAGCGCTCCTCTCCATGCATGACTTTCCACACCGCCTCCGTCACAAACGGCACAAAAGGATGAAGAAGAAGAAGCGTATTCAAATACACTTGTTTCAACTCATTGATAACGACGAGTGTACCATTTTTTGCCTCATCTTTCAACTCTTCAATATAAAGATCTGCAAATCGATGCCACAGGAACTCATAAAGAAGATCAAACGCTCGTGAAAACTGATATTTTTCCATAGACGTAAGATATTCTGCTTTGACTTTATCAAATTCTTTTTTTAACTGTTTCAGAGTTTTTGTATGAGATTTTTTACTTTTGATTTTTAATTTTTTATTTTGTTTGCTCATCCATATAAATCTTCCGATATTCCATATTTTATTGGCAAAGTTGCGCATTGCCCGCACTTTATCCTCCGCAAGTATGACTTTCCCCCCTTCTCCAATGCCAAAAATGAGCGAGGCGCGAAATGCATCTGCCCCATACTGATCAACTAACTTTAAAGGATCAATGACATTTCCTTTACTTTTACTCATCTTCGCTCCTTTGCGGTCTGCAACCATTGACCATAGATATACATCTTTGAAAGGAACCTCCTGTCTCAAATACAGCGAAAACATGATCATCCGTGAAACCCAAAAAGGAAGAATATCAGACAATGTCCCCATCATGTCCGTGGGAAAGCGAGCAGCATATTCATCTTTTTTAAGCGTCACGAGGGGCCACTGACCTGAAGAAAACCACGTGTCAAACGTGTCTGTTTCCTGCAAGAATTTTCCCGCAGGTTTGTTTTGACTGATTATGTATGAAACATTTGTTGGAGCGATCAGCTTTTGCAGTCCTGCCTCAATTTCCGCAAAAGAATACTTCGCACATAACGCTCCTATTTCTCCTTGTATTTGTGTTTTTTGGCGGTCCAGAAATACCACAAACAACGTGGGATTCTTGGAAACATCATACCAAACCGGAATTCGTATTCCCCACGCAATTTGCCTGCTAATGGGCCAATCGTGCATGTTTTTTAACCACTGAAGAATTTGGCGCTTGAAGCTTGTTGGATAAAACTTCACCTTGTCCTGTGAAATAGCAGTAATCACTGGTTTTTTTAGCTCGCCAACGCGTATAAACCAGTTGGGAATAATCATCGGCTCAAGATCGCGCTTGCATTTGTAGCAGATGGTGACAGCATGCAGGTAGTTTTCATCAATTTTTTCAATGAGTCCGTGTTTTTTCAAATCTTCTGCGACTTTTGCACGTGCAACCTTCACCTTCATACCCGCATACGGCCCTGCAACGTGCGTCAATCGTCCCGTCAAATCAATAACTTTTTTAATCTCCAGATTGTGTCGTCTACCCATGTCAAAATCCGCTGCGTCATGTGCGGGCGTGACTTTTACCACCCCTGTCCCAAATTTTGGATCAACATGAAGATCGGCAATGACGTTGATCGTGAATTTCCCCAAGAGCCCTTGAGCTTCAATCGTTTTCCCAACCCATTTTTTATACCGTTTATCCCTTGGATGAACTGCGAGCGCAGTATCACCAAATTTCGTTTCCGGCCGAACGGTCGCCAAAACAAAAGGACCATATCTGATGTAATAGAGAGGATCTCTGCGCTCACGGTGATCGACCTCAAGCTCCGATAGCGACGTCCCACAATGCGTGCAGTAGTTGACGATATAATCGGAGCGATACACATACCCTTCAGATTCCATTTTGGCAAACGTATCATATACCTGCTTCAAAACAGGTGCATCGAGGGTAAAAACACTTCTCTCCCAATCAGCAAGAAATCCAAGACGCCTGAACTGCCCGTAAATACGGCCAGAATTTTCTTTCACAAATGCGAAAATATCGCGATACAGCGTCTCGCGATCAAAGTCAAGCCGCGATTTCCCTTGTTTTGCAAGGTGCTTTTCGTATACATATTGCGTCTCAAAACCTGCATGGTCAGTACCCGGTATCCATAAAGAAGCATACCCGCGCAGGCGTTTAAACCGTATCATCACATCATCAATCATATACATACCATGTCCCGCGTGGAGCGATGCATTGGCATTGGGAGGAGGCATCAAAATGGTATATGGCTTGCCTACTTTTCCCCGAAGATATCTATTTTGCTCCCAAAACGCAGAAAGTTTTTCTTCCCAATGTTGAGGGGAAAAATTCGGCTCCATAATGGCTCAACTATAACAAATTGGGCATTTAAATGCAACGCACGAAACATATCGTATAATAAAAAAATGGAATGGGTAGGAATCTCTATCAGATGGTACTTCATGCTTTTGGTGATAGGTATCATCTCGTATCCTGCGGGAAAATTGCTCTTTTCCCGCTTTTTTCCTGATCATGGTTTTGCTTTTGCCAAAATTATCGGCATCTTGAGCATCAGTTATGTATCCTTTGTCTTATCGTGGCTCCATATCGCAAGCTTTAGCCGAACAAATCTTGTAATTATTGGTGCCTTGTGGGCTATTTTCAACCTCTATCTTTTTACACGAGAAAAGGGAAAAAAATCTGATTCTTCTCTCACTTCATGGATTATCATCGAGGAAGTATGTTTCATTCTGCTTTTTTTGAGTTTCGCATATATTCGTGGCCAAGAGTCATCAATCAGAGATCTTGAGAAATTTATGGATTTTGGATTTATGAACTCAATCCTGCGCTCATCATATTTTCCACCTCCTGATATGTGGCTTGCGGGAGAAAGCATCAATTATTATTATTTTGGACATTTGATCGGCGCAGTATTGACGAAACTTTCAGGGACAATTCCTGCAGTTGCATACAATCTCATCCTTGCGACACTTTTTGGAGTAAACAGTATAGCTATTTTTAGCCTCGTGTACGCTTTTGTGAAAAACATGGTCTTTTCAAAAAAATTAGCGACAATTGCGGCAACCGTCGGTTCTTTTTTGGTCAACCTCGGCGGCAATCTCCATACCATCTATCTTTTCACTAAGGGATATCCCAATGAAGAACCCGTACCCTTCTGGAAAATTCTTTCCGGGTTTAATCCCACAAAATACTGGTATCCCAACGCAACCCGCTTCATCCCCTTCACGATCCACGAATTCCCGATCTATTCATATGTCGTCGCAGACCTTCATGGCCATGTGTATGATATTCCATTCGTTATTTTAAGTTTAGCGGTTTTGGCAGTTTTTTTTCTATCTCCTGACAGGCATTTTCTTCCCAAAACGCGAATATTTTCCCTCTCTATCCTTATCGGATTTTTGGGGGGCATTCACTATATGACCAATGCGTTTGATGGTCCAATTTATATTATTTTGGCGCTTATTTTTCTTTTTCTCATCGTGGGCAGAACATATATCTTTCTTATAAATGCGGTGACGATAATCGTCTCATTTCTCGCGACGACACTTCCTTTTTCTCTCACGTTTTCTCCGTTTGTGGGAGGGATCGGTGTCAATTGCGCCCCCTCATTTTTGACAAAAATTAAGAAGTTTGGACCTTTTCTATTTGAGGCAGGAAACTGTCAAATTTCACCTTTTTGGATGCTTCCAGTACTCTGGGGATTTTTCTGGTTTAATTTTATCTTTTTTCTTGCATTTTTATGGAAAAGGAGAAAAAATAATGAAGATAACCCAACTTATAAATATTTAACCTTTATACTCGTCCTTTTTCTCCTGTCTCTTTTTCTGACCGTTATCCCCGAATTTTTCTATATCAAAGATATTTATCCTGCTCACTTTCGCGCAAATACGATGTTTAAACTAGGATATCAAGCATTCATCATGATGGGTATTGCATCGTCTCTTGTCTTTGCGCTCTATAAAGCTATAAAGAACACGTATGTACTCAAGCGCGTATACCTTGCTCTTTTTCTTGCGTCGTTTGCTTTGATCGCAAGTTATCCCTACTTTGCCATCAGTTCATACTATGGAAAAATGGATAAGAAACCCGAGCTTCGCGGAGACCGGTGGCTTACGAAAGAATTTCCCTCATACGGGGAAATCGTTGAGTATCTCAAAATAAACGCTCCACCTGATGCTGTTATTCTTGAGGCACAAGGAGATTCATATACGACATTCAACAGCGTCTCGGCCTATACAGGGATGCCAACTATTGCCGGATGGTGGGTACATGAATGGTTGTGGCGTGGATCAAGCGATGTCGTGGGAAAACGCATACCTGATATTGAAGAACTATACAAAGGCACAGATCTTGCAAAAAAAAGAGAACTGTTGGATAAATATGCGGTGCGTTATATCATTATTGGACCTCATGAAGAGGAAAAATACAAGAATATACAAAAAAATACTATCTCACAAATAGCACCTCTTGTTTTTGTTTCGTCTGATAAAAAAGGAGAGATTTATGAAATCCGTTAGCTTAACTAACTGATACATACATATCTCTTATACATAATTATTTTCTCCCACTACTATAACTTTCAAAATACCATTGACACAGCCTCTTTTTTCTGCTAGTCTGTTTTTTAATTCCGAATGATAAATACGGAAGTTTCACTATAAGGGCATTACTATTCGTCGTCATCCTTAAGCGAACGATAGTGATGCTCTTTTTTTATTTCCTATAACTGATATGTACTCACCGGTATTCTCAAATTTTTTTTGATAAGCAGCGCAAACTGTCTTTTGACGAAATCCTGAAGATCAGTTTGAGCAGTCTCTTTATTTTTTTCTCCTGAAATTCTAAAAATAAATTCCCGAGTTTTTACTGTTTTCATGAAAACTAGTATAAACACGGTATTTAACACTGTCAAGTCCTGTAGTAAAATACTCATCTTTTATGAGATAACTTATAGCATAAGATATGCATTATGGAGCTTTACTACAGGCATTTAAAATAATTAACTACCTATGTGGATAGTGTGCGGATAGTCAAACTTCTACGAAAAAGGGGTACTTAAGAACGAAGTTTTTTGAAAAGTGTTATATTTTTGAGTTTAATACCATCAATATTAAAGTGAGTCATTTTTTTTATATCTTTTTCTTTGTCAGTCCCCCATACAAGGACCTTCAGTCCAAAATGCTTCAAATAATCGATAAATCCACGCGATGCAAAGCGATAAAAAAGCGAGATGCCATCTAGTTTAATCTTTTTATATTTTCGCTTGAGAAAAAAAACAGCAAAACGAGAGAGAAAAATAAATGCAAAGATAAGAAAAGCCTTAAAAACTCTCTGTTGTGAAAAATCCCGACTATCTTTGATATTTGAACTTAAAAAATACGAACCATGTGGTAATACCTCTTGGATTTCAAACAATAATCGCAGATCAAAAGAAGAAATATATATTTTTTTAAAATAGGTATTTTTTTTAATGGCTTCCTTAAGCGCAAGAGCTGTGCCTCTATCCTTTATATCAAGATCAAGAATCTTATCGGTGTCTTTAAAAAGCGGCAGAATTTCATCAAGTGTTACAATCCCCAGATGCTGGATATCCTTGAAGGACGTTCTGTCTATCCACACACGTTTACCGTTCGTTTTGACCCCGCGCGCATGGGAAAGAACGAGCACATCATCCTTGGTTTTTCTTACGTCAACCTCAATGGCGTCAATAAAATCACACCGCAGTGCACGTTTGATCGTCTCAATCTTGTTTTCATATATACCCACTCCCCCTGCACGGTGCGCAATGCGCACGATACCGTTTGTATTATGATGCATAGTTACTTGTATGCGTCACCTCCCATTTTATACTCAAAAATTTTTTCATCAATATCTTCATTGGTAAAATGATGCAGAGAAGCGATAATATATTTTCTCAAGAGGTCAAATCGACCTTCTTTCTTCATGCGGCGCAGCGAAAACTGTACTTTGATGGTTTTTGAGAAATATGCATTTACTCCGCCTTTTCGTGCGCGTTTGATAATATCATGATCCTCTGACAGAAATAGTCGTTCATTAAAGCCTTTTAAGAATCGAAAATAATTTCTCTCAACGATCATTGAACCGCCTGATGAAAGCGGATTGCCTACTTTATGTGACGCCTCAATGAGAAAATTGACCACATGAAAAATAAGGCTATCTTGGTAGGATGCTTCTTGGGGAGAAATAAGGGGAATGAATAGTAAATGTTTGTGGGTTTGAATTTCTTTTTTAAGTTTTTTCATAAATAGATGATCAATATGACTGTCTGCGTCAAGAAACACGAGATATTGTCCCACAGCACAGCGAGCGCCATAATTGCGCTGAAATGCGACATTTCGTTTTTTGACGGTCAAAAACTTGAGATTGAGTACTTTATCAAAGCGTGAAATAGATTTTAAAGTAGCATCATCTGATGCGCCATCAACCACAATAACTTCAAAATCGCCCTCTTTTTGCTGTGTCAAATCCTCAAGGAGGAGGGGTAAAAATTTCTCCTCATTGAGAGTTGGTATAATAATCGAAAAATATGGTTGTTTCATAGTCCCAGTTTTTTATTATACACATCTATGCATATATCCGTTGTCATACCGGTATATAACGAACAAACACATATCGGACGATGTTTAAGGAGTCTGACAAAGCAAACAGTAAAACCGCATGAAATCATCGTGGTCGATAATAATTGTACTGACCAAACGATAGAAATCGCGAAGCGTTTCCCGGTCAAAATCATCCATGAAAAACAACAGGGTATCACTTATGCGCGAGGAACTGGATTTGATGAGGCGACTGGCCCTATCATCGCACGCTGTGATGCAGATACGATTGTCCCACGGGACTGGGTAGAGCGCATCAGCGCAAACTTTGAAAAAAAAGGTATTTATGCGCTTTCAGGCCCTGTGTATTTTTATGACTCGTTTTTTTTGAAAAGGACGAGTTTGCCGTCGAAAATATATGCTGCTTTTATGAAATTTATTCAACAGCATGAGACGCTCCTTGGCCCCAATATGGCCATTACAAAAGATGTATGGAAGAAAGTAAGAAACGAAGTATGTCTCAATAATGCAACGGTGCATGAAGATATTGATCTGGCAATTCATATCAAGAAATACGGGAAAATCGCGTTTGATCCGAAGCTCAAAGTCAAAACCTCATCCCGCCGTATACTCAAAAATCCGATCTCTTTTTTCGTAGAATATCCCCTTCGAGTGGTCAAAACCCTCAAAAACCACTGATTACAATCAGTACAATTTGAGCCCCTAAAATGGTATACTATATGTATGTATAATTGGAGCATAGATACTAAAAAATTAAAGAAAAATCCCGGAAAATATACTCAATGGAAACTAGAACAAATGATCAACTATGGTTTAGATGGAGAAAAATTGGGTACGGAAGAGGTTAAAAAAATGTGGGATACTATTAAAGACAACCTAGATCCCTATAAAAAACGGGCTCTGGAATATCTATTATGGGGAAAACTATACTCACTCCCAAACAATCTCAATTTTTGGAATATGTCTCCAAAGATGAGCAAATAACTAGGAGTTTTTATTTAACTGGAGGAACAGCTCTCTCTGAATTTTATCTTCACCATCGCATTTCCTATGATATCGATCTTTTTACAGAAAAACAAGAAGTTGATCAAAAATTGATTGAAGCCTTTCTGAAAAAAATCTCTAAAGATTTAACTGTTGTAGAAGTAAAAAGAAGTCAAATGATGGGATTGATAAGTTATATTCTAATCTTTGATAATCAACAGAAGTTAAAAGTTGATTTTAACTATTATCCTTTCCCTCGAATAGAAAAAGGCACATGTTTTAAAAATTTAGAGGTTGATAGCGTCTACGATATTGCCGCAAATAAACTCCACACAATTTTTATGCAACCTAGAAGCCGAGATTATCTTGATTTGTATGTTATCATGCAAAGATATAATTATTCTCTGAATCAGCTCATTCTAGCTGCAAAAGCAAAATTTGATTGGCATATTGATAGAATAACTCTGGCCAGCCAGTTTATTAAAGCCACTGATTTTGATGAAAGCTCCATAATGATTATTCCCTTTGATAAAAAAAGTATGGATACGTTTTTCCTCTCTCTCGCAAAATCATTGAAGGAAGAAATTTTCAAGTAAATCTGTATTCTGATACTACAGTATTAAAAATCATTAAGTTTTAAAATATAGAATAAAAAATGCACTTAATGTGATAAAAATCAATCCTAAATAAAAAAACACGTGCTGAAGCAATAACCATTTTTCATCGCCTCTAGAATTCGTTGGTTTCATGCTTTCTATCTCTTGTTTAGCCCTATCAAATGGTAAAACTGCAAATTTATTTTCTCTAGTACTTTCATCATTAGATAAGTAATTAAAATAGGAAGCATCATTTATTAATTGTTTAAATCCACAAATGATAGAAAAAAGGAAAAAAATCCAAGATAATAAAAGAGAATAAGATTGAAGAGGTTGTGATTGAAAATTAATACCTCTTATAGTCACTATTGCAGTTGCTGATATAGTTAACAACACTGCGCCAATAGTTAATAATTGTTTAGCTAGTTCAAATTGCCTCTGATTGGCAAGATTATTCCAATAAAGAGCTGATTCTTTATGAAAGGTCATGTATTGAAGCTGAATGTTTTGGTCTGTCATCTAAATCTTTGATTAATCAAAATAAAATGAATTCGGCAGATTAAGCAATTTTCTGCTGTTTATACATGGTTTCAATTTCTTTCACACTTGTTGCATCTTCGGGTTTTTTGTCTTCTCGAAAACGCTCAAGGCGCGGAAACCGGAGGGCAAAACCGGGAATATCAATCTCTTCTCCTTTTCCTGTTTTTGTCTTTTTCATGACCCTTCCTGCCGTATGGACGGGCGACTTGGTGATTTCATCGGCGCGTATTTCAACAATAGTTTTGGGGTGAAGCCACACATCACACTCCATGCCTTTATCCACGACATAATTACTGGGTCTATTTTTGATTTTTAATTTTTGATTTTTAATTTCTAACGTTCGCCATTCTTCGTCAGTCAAACCCGTACCGATTTTGGCAACAGTCACGAACATATCCTTTTTTTCGTCATATACACCAACGAGAAACGCGCCGATACCAAAATCTGTCCTTTTCCCCTTGCCAAAATCATACCCCATTACCAGGCAATCGATCGTATCTTGCAGTTTGCTGCTGTAGCTTTTTTTATATTTGATCCAGTTCCATTCACGCGCGCCCGCCCTATATACTCCGTTGAGTTTTTTTGCAATAATTCCCTCTAAACCTTTTGAAACAGCCTTTTCAAAAAGCGCCTCAAGTCTTTGCGGATCATCAATGATTTCCTCATCTGCCATCAAAATAAGCGACCCGGCAGCTGCGTTGTTTTTGAATATATGAGAGAGAAATTTACGCCGATTGAAAAACTGTTGTACCAACATATTTTCGCCATCCAAATACAAAAGGTCAAATACAAATAATTTAAGCGGGATTTCTTTTGCCTTTTGCGCAATATGATATTTTCTCTTTCGTTGCACCGTCTCTTGAAAAGGTAAAAAATCACCAGTTTTTGGATTGTATCCGATTGCCTCTCCTTCATAAATAACTTCTGTTGCTTTTATATTTTTTAAAATGGCGGAAACTAAATCTGGATACATATATGAGACTTCATCAAGATTTCGGGAAAATAATTTAACTTCATCGTTTTTATAGTGAATTTGGAGGCGAAATCCATCATATTTTGACTCGACGGCGCATCGCCCGATCTTTTCGATAATATCTTTCGCGCTTGACAGACGTTCTGCCCTCATCATGAGAATTGGAGTAAAAACCGCAGGCTTTACTTTTTTCAGTCCTTGTATTCCTTCTTTTTTAAGCGCAGTTCCAATAAAACCAAGGTCAGGTCGAACATGATAGGCCTCCTCGATTTTCCCCCGTAACGTTTTGTCGCCGACTATCATCCATGAAAACGCGTCCAGTATCGTCATATCAGAAAATCCAAGCCGCAGGGTATTCACTGGAATGCGCATAAGATACCGGCAAGACAAACTATCAAGCGTGCGGATAAGCTGTGAAAGGATCCCTATCTTCACCTCCTGCGATCCTTCCCCGTTTGCCTGCGCCATTTTTTTGAGTTTGTCAAAAACTTCGCGCACCGAAAGCGTTTCTTCCTCAATCGTCGTGATTTTATCCCGAAATACTTCAACTGTTTTTCCCAGATCGCCGACTTTTTTATAGCGATCCAAAAAAGTCTTTTTTTCTATATTGAGCGCATGAATTGAGGCCCGAATAAGCATTTTCTCCGCCATGCCAAAATCTATCTTTTCATATGCGGGGGAAACTCTTCCTTGGAGAAGATATATGATACACGCAATCTCATCGCGGTGGGATTTTTTGAAAAGATCGCTTAATTCTCTCGTCATCAAAAGACGCGAGGCGGTCTCTTCGATAGTGCGGAAATGATGTGCAAGTTCTGTAAATGTCATGTCATCACATATCGAGCTGCTTTTGTTTTGCCGATTTTTTTAATAATGCCGTTTTCTATCAAGTCTTTGATGTCGCGAAGCACGCTGTCTTCGGAAATATCGGGGAAAAGTTCTTTAAATGTTTGATTTTGCAGATACCCCACGCTTTGGATGTATTCGATGATTTTTACCTGCCGCTCACTCAAAAATATCTGTTTTCCTCCCAGTTTCTTTTTGAACTGCGTGTCTTTTGAAAGAGCAGTAACTTTACTTTTTATCCGTTCAAATTCGCGTGCCACCCCAAGGGTAAAATACTCAAGCCATGATGTCAAGTTACCCTCTGATGCTTTTTTGAGGTTCTCATAATAGGAAACTGCATCTTTATCATAGTATTCCTCAAGCGAAAAAAACTTGCGAATATCATAGGTGCCCAAAAATAAAATAAGTGTGGCCAATGTACGCGCCACTCTCCCATTACCATCAATGAACGGATGAATGCGCACCAGCTCATGATGGGCAACTCCCGCTTGAATAACCGGATGCACATCGTCACGCGGCGCTTTATTGAGCCAGTACAAAAACTCGCGCATAAGAAAAGGAACCTCAACGGCAGGAGGGGGACGAAACGTCACTTCACCCGTATCACTGTTGCGGACGACGACTTGGCTTGCTCGATATATGCCAGCTTGCTTTTCGGACAAGATCTTCGCGACGACGATGCGGTGAATTTTTTTGATGAGATCCTCACTAATGCGTTCAATTTTCCGCATGACTTCATCCTCAATCAGCTCAAGGACTTTTCGATAATTGATGATCTCCTGCACATCACGCGGTCTGCCGATGACTTCTTTGCCCAAAAGCACATCTTTTGCCTCACGTATGTCAAGTTTGTTTCCTTCAATATGGGTGCCATGGTGCGCAGTGCGCACGATCGCGTCCTCTCGAAATTGCTTCTCCCACAAGGGAAGAAGTGGTGCCCCCATGACCACTTCTCGGGCAGCTTCGATAATGCCGATGTTTTTCAAGATTTTATTACTGATGACAAAGGTCGGATAAAACATAGTCAGTATTATATACCAAACCGACGTTGTCTTTTTTTCATTTTCTCAATTATACTCTCTCATATAGATTTGCATTTTGGAAGTAAGAGGATATACAATGAGCGTATGGATAATCTTCTTGCTCTTAATATCGAAGAAATATTTGAACCTGCGAAAAAGTTTACTTCAATTGCGAGTCTTTTTAATATCATTGTCCCCAACGTCATCATCCTTGCGGGTATTATATTTTTTATCATCACGCTACAGGCAGGCTTTATCCTGCTTGGTTCATCTGGCAACCCCGAACAGATGAAAAAAGCGCAAAAACTGCTGACCTATGGAGTCGTCGGACTGGTTATTATACTTTTTAGCTATCTTTTAGTAAGATTAATACCAGTGATTTTCACTGGTTTTAAAAAAGGTGATAATTTTTTCCCCTTATGAAAATAGAGCAAAAGAAAATTCAAGAAATTTTTGGCACTATCAATCCTCCACCGGGCTCTCCCACGGGCAATCCTGTTGACGATCTTGTCAGAGTCTTAAACGTTGGACTCAATCTCACGATTGTGATTGCGGGCCTTTACACGCTCATACAGTTTATATGGACTGGCCTTGATTATCTGCGCGCTGAAGGAGATGCAAAAAAATTAAAAGCAGCGCATGACAAAATCAAATGGACTCTTGTGGGACTTTTGGTCGTGGTCGTCGCACCACTTCTGGCAGCAATCGTGGGACTTGTGGTGTTTGGCGATCCCCTGGCGATCTTGCGGCCTGAAATTAAAACAGTGCCATAAACCATATGCTATCCATCATTGCACAAATTAAACCGAGTGAGAATATCTGTGCCGGGCCGTTTTGTGATAGTATTGCAAACCCGGGAAGTGCGGTCGGACTCCTTATCGCGCGGCTGTTTAATATCATTCTTATCATTGGCGCTGCCTTTACCCTCGTATACCTCATGTGGGGCGCTTTTGATTGGATTACATCGGCTGGAGAAAAAGAACGGCTTGCCAAGGCACAAAAAAAGCTTACTCAAGCTGTTGTCGGACTCATTGTGCTTTTTGTCGTGTGGACGCTATGGGCGTTTGTGACCGGTGATGTCCTCGGGATCATTAAAAAAACAGGCGATGGATGGACTATTACTCTTCCGACTCTTCAATAAGCGTCCCCTCAACTGGTTTGCCCAAAAGTGCTTTTTTTATGCGGTTATCTTTTGCATCGCGTTTTATCGGTGATGAGACTGCCGCCGAGCTTAAGTAGCACAACTTCCTTCATACTGATTTTTCTCTGCGTACTCCTTCATGAGCTTGTTTGAAAAGAGTAATGATTGACAAATGGCTCTTTATTTCATCTGCAAAACAAACCATATAAGGCGCATGCATATTGTTATATACAAAATTCATCGGTAAGTTTAAAGCTTTTTCTAATGCTTGCCTATACTGTAAGGCAGCTTCTTTGAAAAAAACCGGGTCTTCTTTGGCAATTGCAATAGTTAGTTGTTTCACACTTTTTTCCATTATGGAGAGTATGCGATCTCCTTGTTTTGGATTTTTGCTGTAATAATCAGTAAAAGTTTTCATCTTTTTCGCGACCTTCAAAAAAGGTATTTTACCAATAAGAAACAATTGTTCCTGAATAATGGGTGGAATTTTGAAGGGAAGTTTATATATGCCTTTGAGAAAGGCAAATTCTTTACGGAAAAATATCAACCCGCCAAACGTGGAAGCGCTTGTCAAAACACCATACGCTTGTGGATCATACTGTTTTTCTAGCTTATAGGCCAGATTGTTTACGACTTCAGCGTCATGCGCATGACCGCTGTAAAATTCGAGAAACGCGGCACAGGCGGAAACAATATGGGCTGAAGACCACATAGTAGTTTTTTTATCATGAGCATCTCGCATATCCCATGTATAGGGAACAGAAGAAAAAGGAATGTTTTTGCGAGAAAGATGGGTCAAAACTTGCTTGCTCATAAAATCAACTTTTTCATCATTGACGGTTTTTTTTCCTTCTGTGAGAATGAATAGCACACGTTGATCAATCGCACAGGCAAGAGCAGGTTTGCCAAATAGGATACCCTCTTCGCCTAAAAGATATACGGATTGTGGAGCCGAATACATAACGCTTTTCACAACCTCTAGTATAACAAATACCCTATGAACGTAAAATTTTTGTGTTGAAGAAAAGAGTAAAATGCGATATAATTTTATTGCTATGAGACCAATAAATATTTCAAAAATAATGGAAAAATACGGGCCTGGATATGTGGCAAAAAGCCGGAAAACAGGCAGAATAGTCGCTCATGCAAAAAGACTTGATTTGCTGTTTAAAAAAACCGGTAAAAGAACTGATGTTACTATTTCCTGGGTGCCAAAGAGTAATGCAAAATACGTCTTTAGAATTCCCCTTTGAATATGCAGACATCGGTGGTCTGGGAAGATTATTTTACCCTGTCATCACAGCAGAGCTTCAAACTATTCGGGGATGGAGAAAATTCGAATTCTTAGTGGATACCGGAGCAGATATCACGACCGTTCCTTCGCATTTGCTTCCTATTCTGGGTCTTAAAAAATCCCGACTAATCACTAATCGTACCATGGGAGTAGGAGGCATATCAATCAAGGCATGGGAATTTTCATTGGGTATAAAAATTGGCATGAAAGAATTGTCTGTTCATTGCAGCGCAGTCGAGGTGAAAAATGATTCTATACCGCTTCTCCTCGGGAGAAAAGATATATTTGAGGAAAAGTATAATCTATTATTGGATAGTAAAAGAAAAACCACAGTTATATCTGAAAATCAATGACTATCATATATGATCACGAAAGATGTTTTTATAGAAATATTAAGTTTTATGCATTACGAATATTGAAAGTATTGAGATATTATAATTTTTTCAAAAGTTGTAAATTGTCAGTTATTAAAGCTTCTTTCTTTGCTTTTGTCCATTTTTTCACTTGCCATTCTCGTTTCATTACCAACTGTAAAGTTGAATATTCCTCAAAATAAACAAGTTTAACAGGTTTTTTTGCGTTCAGATATTTGGCTGATTTATTTTTATCGAAATTGTGTTCGTTGATCCTCCTTTGAAGATTATTTGTTTGACCACAGTATAGAGAATTATCAGAACAACGAAGGATGTAAAAATAATAAGACATAAATTCTTTTTTCCCTTTCGATTCTAGCTACAGCCCTTCGACTCACTCTGTTCGCTCAGGGCTGCCCAGCCTGGATTCGAACCAGGATTAGATGATTCAGAGTCATCCGTCCTACCGTTAGACGACCGGGCAAAAAGCCTTTTACCCTTCTATTTTACCATTTTGTGAGTACTCTTTTTTATTGCAAGCATTACTTTTGTTCTCTCAAGGAAGAAAACCAAAAAAAGACAGAAAGAAACCCATTGCAGATGATTTTTTGAGAAGTATTTTTTTATATACACCTTATTCACATTTGCAATCACACTCACATCCCCCTTCTTTTTTATCCACATGTCTACAATCTTTGCATTCGTGCATGTGCTTTTCATCATGCGTATGTCCTGTATGTTCATCACACGAACATGCGCACCCTCCACAATCGTCTTTGTTTTTCATAAAAACACCTCCTCTACTATCTTCTTAAAAATAGAAGAAGTAAAACAATCACGATAAGTATGATGATTATTCTCCTTCTTCGTCGAATAAATCCCATATTGTACTACTTTACCATACTTTCTCGCGTTACACAAGAAAAATAATCTTCATAAAATCTTCATGGTGGGCACGATATACTATGTTTATGAAACTCATTATACTTATTTCCATTGGTATTTTTGTTGTTCTTGGCGTCTCCTACGGGCTTCTTCAAAAAACTGCTCCTGCCGCTCCCATCGTAAAATCGTATGAAAAAAATACCCAAGACCGACCTAAAGCTTTTATAGAAAAGAAAACTGCCGATATGGGCACGGTAAAAGTATCAGGCGAGGCACGTGCGGATTTTGTGATCAAAAATACTGGAAAAAAACCGCTGCAACTTTTCGATATTTCAACAAGCTGCGGCTGCACCCTTGCACAAGTTATATACCAAGACAAAAAAAGCCCGTTATTTGGCATGCACACCAAAGGAGATTTCGATAAAGAAATTACGCCCGGAACTGAAGCACAAATCAAAGTCATCTATCAGCCGTACGTGATGCCGGTATATGGCAAAGTAGAACGAGAAGTATACATCTCAACCAATGACCCCGAAAATTCCAAACTCGTATTTCAAGTCACTGCTTTCGTGAAATAATCATGGAAAATTCTTTACTCATGGGCGTTTCTCTGACTGCTTCATTTTTGGCCGGTATGGGAGCTCTTTTCGCGCCCTGTTGCATCACGTTTCTTCTTCCTTCATATCTTGGTACGATTTTCAAGGAACACAAAAAAGTCATGCTTTATACGTTGATTTTTGCAGCAGGACTCTCTGTCATCCTGCTTCCGGTAGCTCTGGGAGCGCGGTTTTTCATCTATTTTTTTGATGAGTTTCATAAACAGATATATTATATCGGTGGCTTTGTCCTCATTCTCATGGGAATTGTTACGATAAAACCATTTTTCCAATTCCCCATGTTTTTTCACTTCACGCCAAAAGTGCATGAAAAAGTGACCGTCGGATCAGTATTTGGGCTGGGTCTTATATCTGGTCTCACCTCTTCATGTTGTGCTCCAGTGCTTTTTGCTGCGGTCACGCTCACGACTCTTTCTCCCTCTCTTCTTCAGGCACTTATCGTGGGTGGAGCATATGTGGCAGGTATTGTGTTTCCTCTTTTTTTCATATCGCTTCTCTACCACAAAACGACCGGTCACATGTCAGGAGCACTGCGACAGCGCCTCCACACGGTCTATGCAATAGTTGGAGGAAGTATTTTCATATTGTCAGGAATACTCATTATCATATTTACCTATCTTAATAAAATACAAATGTATCAAATGGAAGGATATAGCAGACAAATGAGGATTTTTATATTTTATATTGGGCGCTTCTTTCAAAATCCCCTCATTGATATTTCTGTTTTCATCGCCATTTTCCTCGTATTTTATATACTTATCAGGAAACACTCCTAAAAAGAGGCAAAAGTATCCTGATTGAGGTGCCTTTACCCACGGTGCTCTCCACGCGAATTTCTCCACCATGGGCCTTGATAATGCCTTGCGCAATTGCCAACCCAAGACCTGTACCGTGAGTTTCTCTCGCCTCCCTTCCTCGCCAAAAACGCTCAAAAATATGAGGTATATCTTTTTTGACAATACCGACACCAGTATCGTTGACTTCGAAAACTGCATGATCGTCTGTGGTAAAAAGACGCAAGTTCACTTTTCCTTTATCTGGCGTATATTTGATCGCATTATCTATGATGTTGAGAAGCGCCCGTGAGATTTTATCCTCAACTCCAGTGATGAAAATATCGTGCTTAATTTCCCCAAAAATCTTCATGTGTTTTGTATCACCCATCCGCACGGCAAGCTCGTGAAGCTCTTTGACGGTGAGGGAGAGGTTGAAGCGTCTTTTGTCTAATTTTTCATTTTCTGCTCCAAACCATGCTAAATCTAAAATATTTTTTACGATTGAAGAAAGTTTGTTCACATCAATAAGTAAGTCTTCACAAGTGGCTCGGTACTCTTTCCCTGTTCTTTCACGAGTAGTAGCAAGCTCAATGGCGCTTCCAATGGTTGAAAGTGGAGTTTTGAGCTCGTGGGCAACATCTCCGATAAATTGCCGCTCGCGCTTGAATGCATCCTGCAACCGGTCGAGTAATTTGTTAAATGTTTGAGCAAGATTTTCAATCTCATCGCCGGTCCCGGGACTAGCAACTCTTTCCCCCAGGCGCTGTAAACTGATACTTTCAATTTGTTTACTTATTCCCGACAAAGGTTCCATGACTTTGCCCGCTACAATATATCCCCCTAAAATAATGGGAAATATGAGAAAAGAAAAAACAATAAAAAGAGTCGTTGAAAGAGAAAAAAGCGATTTCTGGATGACGTCTATAGGGTGACCGATGATGACTACCCCACCAAACGACTTGTTGTACGTTATTGGCCATGCAGTAAATCGCATGGGAAAGTTGTTCAGGGAAAGATCTCGAAAAATGGGAATCTTGCTCTCCCGGACTTCTTGATACAGAGAACTATATGACTGTTCTTGAACCTCAAGAAAAGAACTCTTCATCACTTTTCCCTGCTCATCAAGAAGCACCACCAACATGCCAGGCATTTGAGCGAATTCATCAAAAAGTTGCTGTTTGAGCATGGTTTCGTGTATATTCACTCCTTGCCGCGTGATAATATCCGTGAGTTTACTCGCATGAGAAAAAAGCTCCCGATCAACCTGTGTATAAAGCGTTTGTCGCGTCACCGCATAAAAGACAACAAAGATAAAAACAGTCGTAAAGAAGATAATAATGCTGTACCACATCACGATGCGAAACCGTATGCTTTTAGTATTCATGGAGTTTTAACTGATTGTATAACCAATGCCGTGTACTGTCCGTATGAGTTTTTTTCCTTTTTTATCGATTTTTTTCCGAATGGAGCCAACGAATACATCAATTACATTACTCATCCCTTCAAAGGAATAGTCCCACACATGCTCGATGATGCTCGTTCTAGTGACTACTTCGTCTCTATGACGCATCAGAAATTCAAGAATGGAAAATTCTTTAGGTGTCAGTAGGACTATCTCTCCTCCTTTTCGCACTGTATGTTTCAAAGGATCAATTTCAAGGTCTTCAATTTTTAAAACAGGAGAGACTTCCTGATGACTGCGACGAATGAGCGCATGAATACGGGAGCGAAGTTCCAAAAACGAAAACGGTTTGGTCATATAATCATCTGCTCCTGCATCCAAACCCTTCACCGTATCTTCTACGTGAGATTTCGCGGTCAGAATGAGAATTGGAGTCTTGATGTGCTGTTGACGAAGTGTACGACAGATACTCAATCCGCTCGCTGACCCAAGCATAATATCCAAAATAATGGCATCGTACTTTTCAGACTCTGCCAGATATTGACCTTCCTCTGCATCAAATGCCTGGTCAACCGCAAAACCATCTTCGATCAAACCTTTTTTTATGATATTGGATAGACGGCGTTCGTCTTCAATAATAAGAACTCTCATATAGGGAGATGCCCTATTATATTATACGCCACACCCTCCTCCTTGCCGTGGGGGCTCTTTTACAATACCTTTTTGTGTGAGCCATTGTTTTGCACCCTGCCAACCGGAGGCAGAAGAGTAGTCTTTACCGAGAAGTATTTTGCTATCGACTTGTCTGAAACTTTTGCCTTCCTTGTTTTTGAAGTAAAGTGCTAAATCATAATAATTGCCGGGGAAGAAAAACGCATTGAAATACTTTGCTGCCTCATACATCTCGCCTTCTGAAGCTCCATCTGCTGCCATAAGCTCAAGCACACCCAGAAGCGCCATGCCGTGATTACAATCCGGAAACGCAGTTGAGTTATTGCAGCAGGGCCGGTAGATATTACCCGAGACCTCCGCGACCATTTGCTCTTGAGTAGCAGTAAGCGGAACAATGGCACGCTTTGCATAATAATTCATCGGATTGTCTTTGGCGAGCGTCCATCCGCCGGTTGAGGCAAAATTACCCACTTGATCTTTTCCGTATTTCGTCATATCTCCTTGGGTGAGCACTTTTGATTTGTTGGCAAGCCCAAAAGCCCAGAAGAAATTGAGGAGAAAATACGAATTCTCCCTGGTTATTTTTATTTTTTTATCCAAGCCTTTTGTCAAAATAAGCAACTGTTCTTGCGTCAATGGTTGGCCATTTTTTTCATATATCGCTTTGAATTTCTCAAAATCAATAACTCCCATCTCAATAAGTTTTGGGCCTAAATCTCTATACGTTGATGCAATTTCATATCCGGCGGAAGGATTTATCTCCTCAAAAATATCATCAGAAGCTCCTTGCGCAGTATCAACTTGTGTGCTGGGAGCTGATGTTGCTGCCCTCTCGCCTAGTTTTGTTTTAACTCCATACGGTAAACGAGGAATACCATATACCACGACCAAAGCAAGGAGTGAAATAATAAGAGGAGCGTATTTTTTAACAGGCGAGGCAGGCTTTTCAAGAATGCCATTTGTTCGTTTGATGAGTATGTTCAAAGATACAAGAAGCACGACGATGGAAATAACTTTTATTTCTATCCCGTAAAAAGGGAGCGCTGAAAGTGAGGCTGCAATTCCCACCAAAGGAAGTAAAAAGCCGCCGCAAACAGTGCAGCCCACCGAAACAATGCTCAAAAATGTGGAAACAAGAGAAGATGATGTTTCTCCCACAGCAATAGATCGCTTTTTCTCAAGAAGGTATATAAAAAATGTGATGGCTAGCGCAATAAGGAAGTTGTTGAGAATCGTCAGATTGACTGATGCGAAAACAAACCACCGCGGATTGTCTTGTAAAAATTTCTCCCATGTGGTGGTGCGCAATAGGAGAAAATAGTTGAGAAACATGAAGCTGACAAAAATAGTGATCGTCAGAATAAAAAAACTAATCCGCGCATATAAAGAGGCCAAAGCTTGCTGTATTTCTTTCATGACACTAAGCATACAAAAATATATATGAAGATTTTATGAATATACTACTTTTTCATTTACTCACTATCTTTACAGACTTCTTCTGATTTTGTCTGCTGCTATAAGCTCTGCTACTTTTTGCCTAATACCTTCTACTCTAGTTATAACGTCAATTGGTTCTTTTCCAGAACGAACTTGATTTATTAAGTGTTTCAATTGTGCGGGATCATAGACTTGAGAATGTCCCTGTATATTTCCTGCAGCATCTATCGCCTTAAAAAGTTGCATAAAGTCTTGGGCATTATGTAACGTAGTTTCTTCTCTTACCGGATTAAGTGATTGTAGTTGGCTTTGCGATATTTCTTTTTTTAATATTTGCGCCCCTTCTTTTCTTGTTACTCGAGCATCCCCCGTTAGTGGATTAAACCCCACAATTTCCCATCCTTCTTCTATGGCGCCATTGCTTCTTTGTACTTTTACCATATCGCCTTTTCTTAGTCTCTCTGCTTCTTTAACTAATTGAGATGCAGGTAAAACTCGTGCTTCTGGTTCAGGATAAACAGGGGATGAAATTTCTGCTATTAGTGCGCTCATATCATCTTGGGCTCTAGACTAGGAAATTCTAACAAAACGATACTTTTTCAGTAAAACTATAAGCTCTTTGCACAACTGTTCTTTCTTCTTTCCGTATCTCCATTCGCATTCCTTTAAGTGTAGCATAAAATTTACTTTGCAACCATTGAATTTTGCAAGGCGTCTTTTGGTGAATGACCAGAAGTTCTCAATGCCGTTGATGTGGTTCCCGTTTCCATAGGAAAAGGCTTGAGAATGGTTAATCCGTTTATGCCTGTCAAA
>DATDXN010000005.1:0-18177 GCA_035289305.1 Patescibacteria group bacterium | reverse complement strand
GTTCTATCTCGTACAACATTGGCGCCTATTTTCCGTTTTCTGGCGCTGTGCCAGGCGCCTGTTGGCACCGGGTTGGTCGGCGGGCGTACGTGTACAGGCGCCATCCTGACAGTCCCGTTGAGTTCTGCGGGGTTCGGTCCGCGGTGAGGGTTCTCTCTGATTTTTAATCTTTGATCTTTATATTTTCTTTGATTTTTGGTTTTCAGTTCTTTGAAGTATATGTGATAATAAATTAAAGAGACGGTATCAAGCAACCTATCTCAGTATAGGCTACCGTTTATTATCTGTCGAAAATAAACAGTTATCGTTTTGGCCATATTGATGATTGCTAAAACGCTGTTTTTGACAGATAACATATATGAAAAGTATAAACCCTCACGAATGAGAGCTGTTTTCTCAACATGCGATTGAGATAAAAACCTGAAGAAAGGATCACCATGTAGTTGCGACTGCATGCATGATATATAACAAACAGCTTCATAAAGTTTTCTGGCGATGTGCCAAACGCCTATTGGAACCAGGATAATCGGCAGGCGAACATGAACAGGAACAATCCTGACAATCACAATGAGAACTGCGGGGTTCGGTCCGCGGTGAGGGTCTATGCGGAATATGAAGATTTTAACCAGCCGCCCAGCATTCTACCGATTTCCAGGAGTTTGCTTTGTGCCTGGAAAATTTTGGTTTCGTTGGCTATTCTCATTTCCAAAAAGAGACGGAGTTTTAAAATTGCAATCTCCAGGTGGCTTTGGGCTTTGATGAGGTAAGAAGACTTAAAGCTTTTTGGCGCGTTTTTTGCCATGATTAGTTCTTGAAGTAAAGATAAAACAGAATTTTCCAAACTCATCCCGAGCGAATAACGCCATCTTTTTTCCAGATGATTAGTGATATCAACGACTGATTTATAAAGCGCATAACTGCTGTTTATTATGGATAATTCCTGCAATGAAATAATTATGTTTCTTCAAAAAAAACTTCTGCTTGCGATTAACCCCAAAAATGATGTTATAATAAAAGCGAGATGGGGACTTAATTTTTTGGGAGTTGAGATATTCCCATCAGGGAGACGCTTGAACAAGAGGAATTGGCATAGAGCGCAAACACGACTAAACCAAACAAATATTTCATCGTACAGTGGACTAATCGCCCAGCATAGCAAACGAAAAAGAATAAAAGAATTTCGCTGGATAGTTTTGGAAAAAATAGGAGAAATAGAATGAATAAAGAATCTTTGCAAGGGGAAATAACACAACGAGAGATTCCACGTGAGCGACAGAAAAATGTTTTAGAAAGCATGCATGAGAAAGTCCTTTTGGGAGAAAGTTATGAAGACGCTTCAGCCGCGCTTGAAAGTGTCAAATCTATACAAGATTTTCGCAAAAAACTACGAGATGTTCCTTTTGGCAGTTTTCATGAACTTGTGGAAGGAATAACCACTATAAACAAGTTGCCAAATCCGCCAGAAGAAAAACAACAGCGCATGAAAGCTGCGCTTGAGCTCCTGAAAGATCAAATACCACAATTTTCTCCTCGGGTGGCTGATTTATATCTGGGTTTGCTTGCTGACATAGAGGCAAAACCTTACGAATCGCATTTTGCGATAACGCGCGAGAAAATAGCCGAACTGCAGAAGGAAGGTGATTTGGAGGTGCTTTTTTCGGGAGAGACTTCTTGGCAAATAAAATTCAATCGCATAGAAACGCGGTTGACTGATTATTTACTTGGTATGCGGGCATTTGACAAACGCGAAGGCAAAGAAATGGATGATGATATTCGCATGTGGCGCGAAGAAGAACTGAAGAAAGCCTTGACCCGTCCACCACAGAGAAGAAACGAATCAAAGCCTGGGGTTGATCCTATGGAACGGCTTAAAGAGGGCGAACGCGTTCCTGCGATTTGGTCAATTTATCCTGCGTGGGGTGGGTATTATAAAGAGCAGTCGTTCTCAAAGTGGGACGGCACAAGAAATGTATGGGTAGAGGATGAATATGTGTATCGCGAGGCAGAGAAAATCTCTCTTTCGGGAAACACAGATCACAAAAAGGGACCGATAGACCTGACTTTGAGCGCGCAAATATCTGCAGGCTCGTGGATAACTCTGCCTGTTCCATACACGCATGGTTTATATCATGTTGAAGCAGGTGAAAGACCCTGTTTGACACAGCAAGACCAAAACGGAGATATTGTTATTTTTATAGAAGGAGACGGAGCATGCGAGATAAAAGTTTTACTAGCGCCCCACCCTGAAAAAAAAATCACGTCCGACCCAAAAACCGTTCATGTTCCTGAAATACCCGCTGAATTTTCCAAAGAAACGGACAATACATTGGAAGAAATAAAAAATAAAAAACAAGGAAATATTGCCAAAGCGCGCGCCCTCGCATCTTACACAAGAAGTCATCTCTCATATCTTGCGCCAAAAGACCGCATAGAAAGCGAATACTATAATACTTTCTATAACACGCATCCGAAGGGCTTTGCAGGCGCGGTGGATGAAATAAAAAAAGCCGATTGCGATGTCGCCAATACCTATTTTGCGGCTCTTTGTGCTAATTCTGGTATTCCTGTCCGACATGTTATCGGCCACAGTGTCAAAGGAAAGGATGCAAATGGTGCTTCAAGCATAAACTCCGGCACGGGACATGGGTGGAGCGAGGTGTGGGATGAGGTGAAAAAAGAATGGGTGCGTATGGACGCCACTCCTCCAGGGGATCCAAATTTGAAAAAAGATGAAGACAATGTCGGTGGGTCAGCAGCTCCTGGTGATTACGGAGGACAACAGGCTATAAGACCTTCAGATGAGGAGTTGGAGGAGTTGCGGAAAAAATTAGCCGAGCATGCGGAAAAGCTAAGCTACACGCCAGAGGAACGCCAACTTGCGCAGGCTGCTGGGATAGAAGTCAAAGAAGCTCGTGCTATCCTGGAGGAAATAAAAGAAGCAGAGTCTGCTCGGCTTTCAAACGGTGAATTAGTCGTAGATGTATTGAAACAATTATTTGATGCAATTGCTGAGTCGCGAAAAAAAGAACTTCCTGCCTATTCCGGGCCTGTCAGACGAAGGGAGGGAGGGGAAAATATTTCCCATATCATCAATCATTATATCGGGATGCAGGCGGGAGATCCAGATCCAATGTCGCGGGATAAGCCCGCGACTGAAATAAAAGAAGAAAAACTGCTGAATGGTATGGACGTATATATCATTGGGGACAAATCAGGGTCGATGTTTTTTGAAGAGAGTAAAGAAGGCAAATCTCTATGGAAAATGCAGCGCCGATTTGAATATCTGCTTTTTTCCTCACTTTATCGTTTTGACCGCGAGCTTCAAAAAGCGCATCTTTCTTCAGATAAAGCACTTGATGTCCGCACCATGGGAATTTCATTTCGGGGCGATAGTCCCGAAGACATCGATGTAGACAAACCTCTCTCATCACGCTTTGCCGTCCAAGATAAGGTCAACATGTGGCATAGTCTCGGTGAGGCGGGTTCTGGCAATGGCGATGTAACAGCTATCAAACACGTCTATCAAAAGATCAAAGAAGAAAAGGAGGAAATGGTGCGTCAGGGAAGCGAAGATCATCGCATGCGGATAGTTATCGCGTATTCCGATGGGGGCTATGTGAATAAGGAGGCGGAAATGAGAGCGTGGGCAGAAGAAATGTCAAAGCTCAGAGTGGTAGTAGTGGGGATAGGTCTTACCGAATCTGCGGTAAGCGTTCCGGTCGTGATGCACAATCCGCCCAAGAGTTTCGGAGAGATTGTTTCAAATCTTGATGAGCTGACCGTGGCAACGGCAAAGTATATTGTTTTGCAAGCAATTAAACTTTTTCCGGATAAAGCCCGTGAAGATGCGGAGCAATTGATTGAAGAAATACTGCGCAAATTTAATGTGACTAAAGTAAAATAACAATATGGAAGAAAGTGAACAAATTTCTCCAACAATGGGAACTGCTGGTGCCCAATTGCGCCAAGAGCGAAAAACACGCGCCATTGAACGATTCGTCAAAATGAGTCATATCTTGGAACAGCAGGGCGCTGACGAAAAAGCAGCTCATGAGATTAAAACCGTGCTTCAGGATATATCTCCCGAAGGAAAGGCGCTTCGAATTTACGAAAACATGGTTGTATATAGCTTAGAAAACCGCGCGGAAAAAGGAAAACCTCCTGAAGAGAAAATCACTCCCGATCCCTATTTTATCACCGAATTTCAACAGTTGTGGAGCGATGAGGAGGCGCGCCAAATTTTTTTGGAGAAATACGGCGAGGCGCGGACCGATATCACAGGATATCGTCTTTCAAAGCTTGGAAAGCAATTGGGTGAAATCGAAAGCTCCATTTCGGACGCGAGGGATAAATACGCAGCACTTAAACAGGATTTAAATCTGCAAAGAGTGAAAAGCTCGATTGCGGTAAAAGCCGCCAAAGCCAAATTAGAATACCAGCATCGAAGGCTCAAAGAACTCGAAGACTATGAAAGAAAGATCATCAAACTTGAAGGATACGAACTCACAGGAGAAAACACCGATGTGATGGCATTCTTGATGTATAGAACATTAGCGAGGTACAAAAAAGAGGCCGACGCAGGCTTTGTATGGCTGCCTTCACGCCGAGAAATTCATGAAAAAATCAATGATAATATTGAACATACGGGTAAAGCCCCGCTCCTTATTGGTCCGCCAGGCACAGGCAAGACAACGCAGATAGATGCGGTGGCGAAAGAGCGAACTGGAGTCGACGCAATTAGAATTCCCTGTCACCCGGGTTTGAGTGAAGAAGGATTGATTTTTATTCGAGATATCAAATCGAGTGAGGGAGCGTATGATTATAAAGGTACCGTCACAGAAGGGGCAACAGGGTATGAACATTCATTAGCAGAAAAACCAATTGTAGCTCATGGTCGAATGGTCTCACTTGATGAAATCTCGCAATTGAATATCGATCGTGTGTTGGGGCCGATCAAGGATATTCGGCAAGCAAAAGTCGGAAGACCCTTCAGTCGTTTTGCACGGCGTCCCGTGCTTCCGGGATTTCAGGTAGCCGCAACAAGCAATATTCCCATCACCGACGAGCGGCTTGACCGAGAGTTTGCTCGTGTTCCCACGAATTATTTTGAGATGACGAAGGAAAATCCCGAACTCTATGAGTTTATGCTTGCCAAGCTCCTGAAAGAAGAAGGCAATCTACCGCTCATTGATAAAACTGATCTTGCGCCCTATTATCAAAGAGTTGATTTACTTGAAAACGAGAGAGAAGTACTGACAGACGGCAGCATCAAAATAGCAGAGGACACATTGATAGAAAATCCAGCTGATGCTCGACATGGTTTTCTCTATCGTTTTGCCGGGGCAATACGGGCTATACAAGATTCCTATATTCACGGCAGCCAGTTCAACGAGAAGCATATGGCCAATACAGCGATCTATGAAGATATTGACGATGAAGGTAATATTGTGGTCAAGGGATATGTTACCGACATCACCGATATATCGCAGTTCCCAGGAGGCCAAATGTTGAAACTGAAGTCAGGCGCCAGCACTATTACCGCTGAAATTGTATCCAAATGGATTGAGGGATTTGCTCAAAACGGAGAAAAAAACTTAACGGTTTGGCTTCAGCAAATGGTGAGAGAACACATTGATCAGACGAGCCCGAATGATGAAGAAAGAATCAAGGCAATTGCCGATTACTTCCACCTTTTTGATGAAAAATTAAAAGAAGCTCATATTAAACCTCTTACCCCCAAAGAAATCGGGTATCTTTCACCCCGCGTTCCCAGACCGCTTCATGTAGAAAAACCAAAAACAACGGTTTTGGAAGAACAGTCAAAACCGTATACGCCCCGTGAAGTCAAAGAGTATGAAACAAGGGATACTCTTTTGGAGAACGGGGAAAGAATTTTGATAAAAGTTCGCGAGCTTGCGCTACAAGAAGGATTATCCGTTGCATCCGGCACGAAATTAAGAATTAACAATGAAGAATTTGTTTTTATCGGGGTGATTGACGACACACAAAGTAAAAATCATGGGAAGCCGGTAGTGCAGCTGCCCGGGGGAGAAAAATTGTATAAGATTTTGAGTAAGGACGATATTGACTGGGGGATCAAGGAGGAGTGGCATTATCATGTCAAAAAAGATTTAGAGTATTTAGCAGAAGATGTTGAGAACTTTGTTGTTTCTTCTCCAGCAAGAAGTCGTTGAAAAAAGCCCCGTGAGCTGGTATACTGTAAATCTTGAAGGAAAATTATTTCTATGAAAAAAAGCGATCCTGAAGAACTGATGCAACACGGTCTCCATTTTGGACACAAAAAAGAGCGGCTGCATCCTCGTTTCAAAAAATACATCTACGGCGTTGAAAAAGGAGTGGCGCTCATCGATCTTTTCAAAACCGCAGATCTTCTCGACCGCGCTATTCAATATCTTGCAGATATAGGAAAAGCTCAAAAAGAATTATTGGTTGTTTCAACCAAAAAGCAACTCAAAACTATTGTTGAAGAGCTTTGTAAAGCCCATGGAGTGCATTTCGTGACTACGAAGTGGATCGGCGGATTTCTCACCAACTTCGAGAAAGTTTCCAAAAATATAGAAAAACTCTTGCAGTTGAAAAAGGAAAAAGAAGAAGGCGCCTGGAATAAATTTCCCAAACATGAACGTGTAAAGCTCGAGAAACAACTCACGCGCATGATTCATATGTATGAGGGAACAGAAAAACTCAAAAAAGCTCCCGATGTGTTTTGCATTATTGATATCAAGCAGGAAGAAACCGCACTCAAGGAAGCACGAACTCGTGGTACTCCCATCGTTGCGGTCGTTGACACCAATTGCAATCCCGATATGGTGACGTATCCAGTTCCCGCAAACGACGATGCTTCCTCAAGCGTTTCGTATGTTTTGGGAAAATTATTGGGGAGTTATAGCGCAGGAAGAAAAGCAGTTTCTTAAAAAATATGGCATATGATACCTGTAGAACAACTTAAACTACTTCGTCAAAAAACAAGCGTTTCATTTACACTCTGCAAAAAGGCGCTTGAGCAGTCCCGCGGCAATATAGAGGAGGCGATCAAAATTTTGCAGAAATGGGGTATTGAAAAAGCAGAAAGCAAGCTTTCGCGAGCGACGAAACAAGGTGGTATGTTCTCCTATATTCACCACAACAAAAAGGTGGGCATATTGTTTGAGCTTTTATGTGAAACTGATTTTGTGGCAAAAACAGCAGATTTTGAGAAACTTGGCCATGAAATAGCTCTTCATATTGCCTCAATGAACCCAAATGGGAAAGAGGAACTCTTGAGACAACCCTATATCAAAGACCCCCAAAAAACCATAGAGACGCTTCTTAAGGAATACATCCTGAAAATAGGAGAGAATATCGCTGTTGGAAGATTTATTCGATTTGAACTATAATTTTATATGTTGAGCGAACATAGTCTTTTAACCGCATTTGGAGAAAAACTCCAAAAAACAATTGAGTATACACGGGGCGAGATCATGAATGTGAGAAGTGGCAAGGTCTCCCCGTCTCTCATTGAGCATATTCTCGTGAATGCATATCAAGGCCAGATGAAGCTCAAGCTCATGGAGCTTGCCTCAATTGCGGTAAATGGCCCTCTTGGACTTCTTGTCACACCATTTGATGTGTCAACCGTAAAAGACGTTGAAGTGGCGCTCGCCGCCTCTCCTTTGGGTATCACTCCTCGGGTGCAGGGCAAAACAATACAGGTTGCCCTCCCTCCTTTATCTGAGGAAGTGCGCAGGAAGCTCTTAAAGGTAGTTGCGGGAGAAATTGAGAAAGGAAAAATGCAACTTCGGGCGGCTCGAGATGAGGCGCGCAAGAAAATAAAAACACATTTTGAAGAAAAAGACCTATCCGAGGACCAAAAATTTCGACTTGAAAAAGAGGTAGATAAAATAGCACATACATACGCGGAAAAATTGGAAAAAATCCATGAAAAAAAACGCGTAGAAATCATGGAAGTGTAGAAATTTAAACGATCTTCACTATGGTTGATTTTTTAATTTTTTTCATTATGCTAAGCGTTCTCGTTCTTGTTCATGAATTTGGTCATTTTATTGCTGCAAAAAAAAATAATATCTATGTGGAAGAATTTGGTTTTGGTCTTCCCCCCCGAATTTTTGGAGTAAAAAAAGGAGAAACGATGTATAGTGTTAATTTTCTCCCTTTTGGCGGTTTTGTGAAGCTTCTGGGAGAAGAAGAGGCAGAACTGACAAAAAAACCTATTCCAGAAACGCTCAAAAAACGCACATTTGCAGGGAAATCCCATTTCACAAAACTCTTTGTTATTGTCGCGGGAGTATTGGCAAATTTTCTGCTTGGATGGGTAGTGATTTCATATCTTTTCACGCAAGGCGTTCCTGTCCCTACCTATAAAGTTACTGTTTCTGAAGTGATCAAAGGTTCTCCTGCAGAGCGTGCTGGAATCAAAAAGAACGATGTCATTGTGGAGATTTTTAAAAGAGAAAAAGGAAAAAATATTTTTTTAAAAAAACTCACCAATACGGAAGAGCTTATTGGTGTCAGTAAAGACTATGTGGGGAGTGAGCTTATATTTACTATTTCGCGCGGTGGGAAACAGCAAGAAGTCATGGTAGTGCCGCGGGCAAATCCTCCAAAGGATGAAGGGCCGTTGGGTGTTGCAGTGACTTCTTTTGCAGAAAAAAAATATCCTTGGTTTAAAGCTCCTTTTTTTGGGCTCGTTGAGTCAGTAAGAATCACGGCATTTATCGTGAATGAACTTGCAAAAATTGTCGTGAAATTAGTAACTTTTCAAAAAATTTCAGTTGATGTGGCAGGTCCGGTGGGTATTTTCCAGCTTACATCCAAAGTGGCAAAGTTTGGTACTAACGCTGTCTTGCAGCTTCTGGGTCTTCTCTCGTTTAATCTCGCAATTATTAATATTCTGCCTTTTCCGGCGCTTGATGGGGGACGTTTAAGCTTCATTATCTACGAATGGGTGACCAAGAAAAAAATACGTCCTATCGTCGAACAACGTCTGAACCTTACGGGCTTTATTATTCTCATTTCATTGATTATACTAGTAACCATTAATGATATTATAAAAACCTTTTGAAACAACCTTTATGCAATTTGCATACGATAATATTGCCATTTCCGGAGGAATTGCAGTCGGGACGACGACCCTTTTTAACAATCTCAAACCCTATCTTGAGCCGTATGGCTTCAAATTCAAATCCATCGGTCAATTTGTCAGGGAGCATACGAAGGAAAACGTCTTTCCAGTGGCAACTCTTGTTTCGGATGATTTTGACCGCGAAATAGAAAGAAAAGTAAGAGAGACGTTTAAACGGGAAAAAAAATGGGTCATTGAGTCCTGGCTTGCCGGATTTCTCGCAAAAGATCTCAAAAAAACGCTGAAGATTTTGCTGACATGTTCCAATGAGGCGCTTCGTATTGATCGGATCGTCAATAGAGATGGCATACCGGTCAAAGAGGCGAAAAAAGTCATTAAAAAACGGGAGGAAGAAAATTTCAAAAAATGGAGAAGATTGTATGGTGATCACGATTTTCTCAACCCCGATTATTATCATTTGTGTATCGATACCTATTCATCAGGCCAGCTTGAAACAGTGGGGAAAGTACTTGATGCGCTTGGGTATAAACAGAAATAAAAATATGCGCTATTCACACTTTTTGGGTAAAAGTACCGCAGAGATTTCCCGCACGTACGACTCTATTAATCATGAATTGTTGACGCGGGCTGGGTATATCGATCAGGTGGCAAGCGGGATTTTCACACTGTTGCCCCTCGGGAAACGAGTAGTATCTCGCATTGAAACAATCATTCGTGAGGAAATGGATGCAATTGGCGGTCAAGAAATTCTCATGCCTTCCCTTCATCCAAAAGCTCTCTGGGACAAGACCGACAGATGGGATACCGTTGATGTGTTTTTCAAGACAAAAAGTCGACATGGTCAAGAGTATGGTTTATCCCCTACCCATGAGGAAATAGTGACGCCTCTTGCAAAAAAATATGTCTCAAGTTATCGTGATTTGCCTCTCTATCTCTATCACATCAGTCAGAAGTTTCGCGACGAGCCTCGGCCAAAATCGGGTATTTTGCGCGGTCGCGAGTTTGGTATGAAGGACTTATACTCTTTCCATGTAAATCATGAAGATTTTGCGTCTTTTTATGCGACCGTGACAAAAGCATATCTCACCATTTTTGCTCGTTGTGGTCTCACCGATGTCAAAATCACCGAGGCGTCAGGTGGAGCTTTCACCAAAAAATACTCTCATGAGTTTAACATCCTTACTCCAGCGGGGGAAGTTGATCTAGTTTACTGTGATAGTTGTCATTTTGCTCAAAATAGCGAAATTGTCAAGAAAAAACAGGGAGATTGCATGCGATGTGGTGAGGGAAAGCTTCAGGAAGGGGGCGCGATAGAGGTGGGAAATATTTTTGATCTGGGCACTCGTTTTTCAGATGCTTTTGGTCTCTTTTATCGCGATCAAAAGGGTGAGCAAAAACAGGTTTTCATGGGCTGCTATGGCATAGGGACGACACGGCTAATGGGTACAATTGCTGAAATTTTTCACGATGCACAGGGGCTTAAATGGCCCACACAAGTGACACCTTTTCACTGTCATCTCATTGATCTGGGTCGTGAAACCACCTCCTACGCAGCGCTTGTTGAGCGGACGCTTATTGCCTCCTCAATTTCAGTTCTCTTTGATGATCGTGAACGTGTGCGCGGCGGGGAGAAACTAGCGACCGCTGATCTTATCGGTATTCCAGTGCGACTTGTCGTATCAGATAGGACCAAAAAAAATGTAGAAGTAAAAATACGAGGAGAAAAGAAAGAACGACTCATGTCGCCCAGCGAAGTTGTATCCTTTATCCACGATTTCTATGAAAACGATCGTCACACACATAGCTCCTGATACAGACGCGCTTTCAAGTATTTGGCTTATTCGGCGGTTTTTACCAGGGTGGCGTGGGGCTCGTGTCGTATTTGTGCCGGCAGGAGAGACACTTGAGGGAAAATCTCCCGATGAGCATCTTGAAATTATTCATGTTGATACGGGTTTTGGAAAATTTGATCATCATCAAACCAATGATGATACCTGCGCGGCAAAAAATGTCTATGCGTTTCTCAAGGAAAAAAAACACATAAAACCTTCTCTTATGCATCCGCTTGAGCGTATGCTGATCGTCATCAACGATACCGATCATTTCAGGGATGTATTTCTGCCTCATCCTGACGCTGATATTTATACGTTTCTTCTCGATTCGCTCCTTGATGGTTTACGCGCCGAGCTTGCAGACGACCACATATTGAGCGAGAAAACAGATATACTATGTGACGCGATTTTGCGATCTTTTGTGAACAAAGTACATGCGGAGCACGAAATAGAAAAAGGTCTCGTATTTGAGACAAAATGGGGCAAGACCATTGCTCTTTTATCAGAGAACGAAGAATCAGCGCGGCTCGCCCAGAAAAAAGGGTTTGCTTTGACGATCAGGAAAACCTCCAAGAAAGGACATTTGCGCATCAAACTTTCCCCCGATTCACCCGGTGTCTATAAGGATTTATCGAAACTCTATGAAATACTCAAAAAAAAAGATCTTCGTGCCACGTGGTTTTATCACGTATCAGGTTGTATGATCTTAAACGGTTCCTCCAAAAACCCCCGTGTTACTCCCACCATGCTTTCTCTCCATGAGGTCGTACAGATAGTTCAGGCATTGTAACTATTTTCATGGTATACTATATTGTAGAGGAGGTGTTTTACACCTATGATCGTAGTGGTGAAAAAAAAGGGAGACACAAAAGAAACAGTTTTTAAAAAATTCACCCGACTGTATAAAGGCGAGGATATTGTCTATGACGTAAACAAAAAATTATTCTTCAAGAAACCAAACCTTTTGAAAAAAGAAAAACTCAAAGAAAAATTTAAAAAGCGCGCAAAAAGAAGGTATAGTAATTACAAATAATGATACATATATTTTCAGATTCACGATATAAGATAGATAAAGATCGCCTGAAAGAAAAAACGAAAGAATTCTTAATGGCTTTGGAAGATGACTCTTCTTCGCAGGATCTAAATATCGTTTTTGTGGGAAGGCGGAAAATGAAGCATATTGCTGTGACTTACAAGAAAGAGCAGGAAGCCCTTCCCGTGCTTTCTTTTCCGTATGATAAAGTAAACGATCGTTTACTTGGAGAAATCGTGATTTGCTATCCCCAGGCAGTGCTTTTGGCGGCGGAGCGCGAAAGAAAGGTAGAAGACATGATTGTTGATTTAATACGCCATGGCATAGAAACCATTTTGTAAAAACATGTTTTATCTCACCTACAGACCTCAAAAATTAAGCGAAATAGACAATAAGGAAGTGCGGGAAAAACTGACGCATGTTCTTGCTTACGGTGTGGTTCCTCACGCTCTCCTTTTCACCGGTCCCAAAGGAACCGGAAAAACATCGTGTGCTCGTCTGATCGCAAAAGTCGTCAACTGCGAACAGACCCTATTTTCGAAAAAAAAAGGAAGTATTGAACCATGCAATACATGCTCATTTTGTGTTGCGATCACCAAAGGCTCTCATCCTGATGTGGTGGAGATTGACGCTGCCTCAAACAGAAAAATTGATGATGTGCGCGATTTGATTTCACGGGTGAAATTTGCGCCACTTTATACTCGGCACAAAGTTTACATCATTGACGAGGTGCACATGTTGACGCATGAATCGTTCAACGCCCTTCTCAAGACCCTTGAGGAGCCTCCGCCATCAACGATCTTTATCCTGGCTACGACGGAGGCAGAAAGTCTTCCCAAGACCGTGATTTCCCGCTGTATTCGCTTCCACTTCCATAAGGCAAAAGAGAAAGAGATCATCGGGATGCTTTCACGTATTGCGGCAAGAGAGCATATTGAGGTAAAAGGCCCGGTTTTTGAGATGATTGCTCGTCATGCCGACCATTCTTTTCGAGATGGCGCAAAACTCTTTGAGGAAATGGTGTATACACTCAAAAAGACCGAAAAAACTGATAAAAAAGTTACCCTTGAGACAGCAAAAAAGATCATTGGTTTGACCGATGAGATACAGGGCTTTATGAAGTTTTTGGAAAAAAAGGATGTACATGCTACTGTATCATTTATTGAGCATTTTGACTCAAGAGGAGGCAGTTGCAAAGTGCTGATTGAATCTGCACTTGACGAACTTCATGCGCAGCTTCTGAAAAAAAATAAGATTGAGATGGAGGATGTGCATGAATATGCATTGACTCTTAAGGATATTACTCGCCTGATCAAACTTTTTCAAGAGGCGTACAGTACTATGCGGTACTCCCCTATCGAGTCCTTGCCGCTTGAAGTAGCAGTCGTTGAGTATATACATGGTGTATAATCAAAAAAAGGAGGTGTCGGTATGTTTAATCCACTGAAGGCTTTTGGAGATTTACACAAGATGCAATCGCAAGCTCATCATATGCGCGACATGCTCAAAAAAGAAGAAGTTGTCGTCGAAAAAGATGGCGTGAAAGTGACGGTGCGGGGAGATCAAGAAGTGAGAGAAGTGATGATAGATGGTGTCGTTGAAAATAGGGTGACACACGCGATCAACGAAGCAGTCAAAAAAACGCAGGAGCTTGCGGCACGAAAACTCATGGAAATTAGTCAAAGTTAGTTGAATCAGTCAAGTTAGTTACAATTGGTTAAATTGGTATGTTGGTTCAAAAAATGAAATTATTTACAGGGTCGGCGCATCCAAAATTGGTAAGCGAAATTGCACAAATTTTAGGATTTCCTATAGCAAAAAGTGAAGTAGTTCGTTTTGGCGATTCAGAGGTGCGAGTGAGAATAAACGAAAAAGTAAAAGATGGGGTTTGTGCTGTCATTCAGCCGACATCAAACCCGACAGATACGCGCTTGATGGAGTTATTTTTCTTTTGTGACGCACTCAAAAGAGGTGAGGCAAAAAAAATCATTGGTATTCTCCCCTATTTCGGATACGGCCGCCAAAACAGAGAACATCGATCGGGTGAGGCAGTGTCGGCAAATGTCGTCATTAGATTTTTGGAGACGATTGGTTTTGATAAGATTTACACGGTTGACCTCCATGATGAGGCGACAGAGGGAGTTTTTGGCATACCATTTAAAAATCTATCAGTGCTTCCACTTCTTTCACGTGCAGTACAGGATCACGTGAGAGAAAAAGATACCGCGCATGTTTCTATTGTTTCTCCGGATCAGGGCGGTATTGAGCGAGCTCGGATTTTTGGAGAGCATTTTTTTGACTCGTCTGATTTCAATCTCGCAGTGATTGAGAAAAAAAGAAACATGAATATCGTACATCACTCGCAGTCACTGAATTTGTACGGGGAGATTTCGGGCAAGATCGCTATCATCATCGATGATATTGTGACGTCAGGCGGCACGCTGATAAATGCCGCGAATATGTGTATGGAAAAGGGAGCGCGCGAGGTGCTTGCGGCAGTGGTACATCATGATTTTACCGAGGATGCGCCTTCTCGACTAGAGCACTCCCCCATCTCTCGATTTTTCACCACTAACACGATCCCCTTGAAAAAAAAGGAGGCATTTGGAAAACTTCATGAGATATCTATTGCATCACTTATCGCACAAGAACTTACATAGTTTATGGATTCATTGCCCAGATCTTTACGAAAAACAATTGAGTTTTTTGAAAAATTCCCAAGTATTGGCCCCAAAACCGCCAAGCGACTTGCTTTTTTCTTGCTCAAAATTCCGCAAGATGATCTTGAGGGATTTGCCGATACATTAAGAAATCTTAAACGAACCTCCCTGTTGTGTAAGACATGTTTTAATCTCTCTGAAGAGGATATATGTTCTATTTGTGCGGACGAAAAAAGAAACAAGTCAACGATCGCCGTCGTTGAGGACGTACTTGATCTTCTGTCGTTTGAAATGGGAAATAAATACAAGGGTGTGTATCATGTGCTGCATGGCAAAATTGACCCTTTAAACTACGTGGGGCCTGATGATATTCGCGTGGGCGAACTTATCATGCGAGTAGAAAAGATGGGTGATGCGCTATCGGAGATCATATTGGCGACCAATCCGACACTCGAGGGCGAGGCAACGGCAATGTATATTAAAAATAAATTAAAAAGCTTGCCTCGATGGGAGGCAAATTTTCCTTCGCCGGAGTCGAGGAGTCAAAATGCAAAATTAAAAATTACTCGTTTGGCATATGGACTTCCAATAGGCGCTGATCTCGAGTACGCGGACTATATGACCATCGAGCGAGCTCTTGAAGGACGAAGGGAGTATTAAAAAATTAAACCTGTATTATCTCTACTGCCACGAGGGGTTTGCGGCCGGTTTCTCTACAAAAGAAAGTTTCAAGTTCCTTGATCATAAAAGATCGCATACTTTCGAGGCCCTCATGTTTTCTCCGTTCAAGAATCTTACCGATAACGTTTTCTGATTTTGAGAAAATACCCTGTCGGTCTGCTTTGCCGATAAAACCATAAGAAATATATTGAGGGGCAGTAATGGTGCGATATTCCGCATCAAGGATCAAAACCACCGCCACCATTCCCTCCTGCGAAAGCGTTTGCCTATCGCGAAGGACTACGTTGCCCACGTCCCCGACGCCATACGCGTCAACAAATATGTTTTTCGAGGGAACTTTGTCACCCCGATACGTTTTTCCTCTTTCAAACCATACCGTATCAGTCTCATCAAGGAGAAATACGTCTTTTTCACCATGCCCTATTTCTTTTGCAAGCTCGAGGTATTGCAGTTGATGCCGTACAGTGCCGCCGATGGGGATGAGGCATCGCGGTTTGGTAAGTCGCATGAGGAGCTTCAAATCCTCCTGGTTTCCGTGTCCCGAGGCATGAAGCTCTCCATGTATATCAGAGTAGACGACTGATGCCCCGGCGCGCGACAAGCGCTCAATAAGGTCATAGACTTCGTTTTCATACCCTGGAATCGGGTCTGATGAAAACACGACACGATCACCTCTTTTGACAGAAATATGGGGATTTTCTCGGTTTGCAAGCTTTGAAAGTGCCGAGTCATACTGTCCTTGAGAACCAGCGATGATGATGCAGAGTTTTGAGGGGGCGTATCGTTGCAGGTCTTCTTCCTTCGCCAGTTGTTTATGTGGTATAGGCAGATATTTGATGCGCTGCGCAAGAAGCGTATTGGTTTTCATGGACCTGCCAATAAAGCAGATTTTGCGATTGTATTTGATTGCTGTTTCTATGCATTGGTGAATGCGGGAGATATTGGAGGAAAATGTCGTCATGTAAAAGGCGCCTTTTGTTTTTTTCATTTCTTCATCAAACGTATTTCCGACAATCTTTTCCGATTCGGTAAAACCTTTGTTTTCAGCACCCAAACAGTCAGAAAGAAGACAAAGCACTCCCCGCTCGCCTGCCTGCGCAATGCCGTAAAGATCAGGAGGGTTGCCATAAGGCGGGGTAAGGTCGAATTTGAAATCTGATCCATGGTAAAAAACACCGAGAGGAGTCGTGATGACAATATGAGTTGTATCAGGGATGGAATGGGTGAGTTCAAGAAACTCCACTCCAAAAGATCCAAGTGTATACTTTTTTCTATATGTTATGCGGTTTACCGATATCCCTAAGCCAAACTCCTTTGCTTTTTCCTCAATAAGTGAGGCGGTGAGGGTCGAGGCATACAGTGGTGGTTTCCCCAAAGCCTCGAAGTGAAAGCGAAGCGCAGTGATATGATCCTCATGTCCGTGTGTGAAGACGACTGCGCGTATTTTATCTCTTTTATCCTTCAAATAGGAAATGTCAGGGATGACAAAATCGACACCAAGTTCTTTTTCCTTGGAAAATCCAATGCCGCAATCGACGATGAGGATGTCGGTGAGAGTGTTTCCTTCATACAGTTCGTACACGTACATGTTTTTGGTGACGCCGGTGATGCCGCCAAGCGGGACAAATCTGACTCTATGGTGTTTTTTTTCGCTTCTTTCAAAAAGTGCCATAAAGACCATTATACACCACCTTGGTATAATTAGTTGAACTGGTTACAATTGGTTGTAATTAGTCGGATTGACGTGGTATATGACATCTTTAAAAAAACAAGTGATGAAGAGGCTTGAGGGAGTAATGGATCCGGAGCTTTTTATTTCGATCGCTGATTTGGGACTTATATATGATATTGTTTGCAAAGAAGGAGATGTTTTTATCAAAATGACGCTTACAACTATTGGCTGTCCGCTTTTTCCCACGATCGAAAAAGAAGTGAAGGAAAAAGTTGGGGCAATAGAAGGAGTGAAAAACGTGCATGTAGAGTTAGTGTTTGACCCGCCGTGGAGCATGGATAGGCTGTCAGCGCGGGCGCGAGCCATGATGGGAATATGAAAAAAGGTTCAATCGTGAGAGATGCGTTTGAGGAGGCTTTGGAACTTGGGAAATCCACTGTCAAATCAAGCGCTTCAGCCGGTAAAAGCATAGTGCAGGGGGCGCTTGATCAACTGCTGGGAAATGAAGCAGGGGTATCTCCTGCGCCGCAAGAGACACAAAAAGAAATGAGGGAACGAGAGAAAAAAGCCAGTTTCACTCCTCTTGATACACAGAAAATTGAGGAGACGTACAAAAAGCAGGATGAAGCCAGCATAGAGACGCTACGCAGCAGGTTTCATGATATGGTAAAAACAGAAGAGAAAAAAGTGGTTGAAGAGAAGAAGAGAGAGAAACAAGAACAGGTAGAGGAGAAAGAACGGCAAGCTGTGGAGCATAAAAAAATTGAAGGGCAAAAACAGAAAGAGGCGCCAGTCGCCGCTCCAAAAGGGAAGGAGCGCAAGAGTATTTTCTCGCACAAAAAAGTAGTAGAAAGGTCAGGTATTGAGCGCAAAGCAGGAACGGGTAAACAATGACGGGGATTAGTTCAGCGGTAGAATACACGGTTCGGGACCGTGAGGCGGCAGTTCAATTCTGCCATCCCCGACAATCCTTTCCAACCCCCGAGGTTAAATTGGGGTTTTGCTGGTATTACAATCGCGGGGTTGAGGATTATTTTATTTCTTTGAGTTGATATTACCATAGGCTCTAGACTAGGAAATTCTAACAAAACGATACTTTTTCAGTAAAACTATAAGCTCTTTGCACAACTGTTCTTTCTTCTTTCCGTATCTCCATTCGCATTCCTTTAAGTGTAGCATAAAATTTACTTTGCAAC
>DATDXN010000004.1:0-37547 GCA_035289305.1 Patescibacteria group bacterium | reverse complement strand
CAATGGTTGCAAAGTAAATTTTATGCTACACTTAAAGGAATGCGAATGGAGATACGGAAAGAAGAAAGAACAGTTGTGCAAAGAGCTTATAGTTTTACTGAAAAAGTATCGTTTTGTTAGAATTTCCTAGTCTAGAGCCATTGCATATTAATGAGATCGGCTTGGAAATTAATTTGTGTCATTAGATATAACAGAGATTTCGGCATAGGTGAAGGAGTTATTATAGGAATATTAGGAACGTTGATATTATTATTGAATGGTATTATTTCCGCTGCTTTTGAACGATAAGTTTGTTGCTGTTGGCTCATGACGACAACAAGGGGAAGAAATGCCACGAGAATGAGGGCAACGACTAAGAAAAAAAGCCTGCCAGAGTGAGTCTGTTCTTTCATAAAAGTATATGCGGTATACTAAATTCCGATTTATATCGGAATAAATAAATTAAAATAATACTAATACCACGATATCTTAATATATAAACATATTTGTATGTCCTTTGCAAGGGGTATTTTTTGATGAAACTATGAAGAATAAACTCCTCGTCATTTCAGGCCAAACCGCAACCGGCAAGACAAAACTCGGTGTATATCTTGCAAAAAAATATGACGGCGAGATTGTTTCATTTGACGCCCGCCAGGCATACCGTTATCTTGATATTGTGACCGGAAAAGAAAGGGCAGATATTCCGATTTGGCTCTATGATGTGGTTGATCCGAAGGAATATATAAGCGCATATGATTTTTGCCAAAAAGCTGAAATTGTTATTAAAGATATTATAAAAAGGGGAAAGCTGCCCATTATCGTGGGTGGCTCGGTCTTTTATATCAAGACATTTCTTCATGGTGTGCAAAGTGCAGGAATTGCACCAGATTGGAATGCGCGCAAAAAATTAGAAATCCTTGACGTGTATAGTCTTCAAACAATGCTTTCTTCATGCGATCTTTCTCGACTTACAGCAATGAATGAGTCAGATAAGGTGAATAAAAGGAGACTCATACGAGCGATTGAAGTGGCGAAAGGACAATCAAAGAAAGACATATATCCCAAAAAAAAGGATCCCTACGACGTATTGTTCATCGCTCTTGTCGCGAGAAACAAAAAGATTCTTGAAGGCGCTATTGGAAAACGAGTTGAGGAGCGGATGCGAATGGGGGTGCTTGTGGAAGTGAAAACACTGCTGGGGCGCGGATATGCAGCCTCTGATCCAGGTCTTTCAACCATAGGGTACAGACAACTTCTCCTCTACATCGAGGAGAAAATTTCACTTGGCGTTGCAAAAGAAGCGTGGATACGAGAAGAAATGCAGTATGCCAAAAGGCAATATACATTTTTGAAGAAAATGCCCGGCGTTCATTTTTTTGATACGAAAGACACACATCTTATTGAAAAAATTGATACAATAGTATACAAATGGTTATATGACTCAAAAAATTGAAATTTCTGCAAAAACCATTATTTTTGCGGTTATTTTCCTTCTGTTTCTGAAAGTATTGTGGGTTATCCGAGAGCTCGTATATGCGCTCTTTCTTTCATTTATTTTCATGAGCGCCTTGAAACCCGTTGTCAACCTCCTTGAAAGAAAGCGTGTCCCGCGGTTTCTCGCCGTGCTTCTCCTTCTTGTCGTGGTTTTATCCCTCATAAGCCTCTTTTTTACGTTTGTGATTCCTCCTCTTGTGCAGGAAAGCATCATATTTTTCAAAACTCTTCCAGAGATTATGACCAAAATGATTCCCGGACTTTCGCTTTACATCAATGCAGATTCAGTGGGTTCGTTCCTTCCTGATCTTACCCAAAATGTTTTCAAAGTGGTGTCGGGCGTTTTTTCCAATTTCGTGTTTGTTATTACCATCATTTTTTTTACCTTCTATTTTTTGCTTGAGGAAAAATTCTTGAGAAAATTTCTGGATAAGTTTCTTGAAGATCAACAAGCAGAACGAATTGTGTTGCTTTTTGAAAAAATCGAGGCGCGCATGGGAGCATGGGTGCGGGGAGAACTCGTTTTGATGATCGTCGTCGGCGTCATGTCATACATCGGATTGTCCCTGTTGAAAGTGAAATATGTGCTCTCTCTTTCCATCATTGCCGGCATTCTTGAAGTCGCGCCTATTATCGGGCCGGTGATTTCAGCCATTCCTGCATTTTTTGTTGCCGCTTCTTCATCATGGTTTATGGGATTTTCCGCGATCGCTTTGTATTTTCTGATACAACAACTTGAAAATAACATTGTCGTGCCTTATGTCATGAGAAAAGCCGTAGGCATCAACCCAATCATCACGCTCATCGCCCTTACGATCGGTGGGAAACTCGGCGGATTTTTGGGAATACTTCTTGCGGTTCCGTTTGCTCTTTTTATTGAGACATTGCTTGTCGAATTTTCCAAAATGCGAAGATGAATGCGCCTATTGACTATGGTAAAAAGCGGTCACTGAAAGAAATAGTGGGTTTCTACTGCGTACATGTTTTTTTCATTCTTATTGCAGGCGGCATAATAGGTGGAGTAAGCGCTCTTCTTGTAGGAAAGGGAGACGATTTCTTGTTTGGTCGGCGCATTGGAGAAGTCGTTGCGGGACTTTTTTCTGTATTTGTCAGCATGGTGATTTTGTATAAGAAACACATGATCAAAAACCCCCTCTATATTCTTCTCATAGCTTTGGCAGGTATAGTGACGTACGTGGGCGGAGTGCTCATAGGTTTTGTGGTGCCTACATATTTTGCGACACTACAGACGGCGACTATGGATCGTCATGTTTTTGGAGAAAAAGAATAGGGGTTTATTGTATGCTTTCAACGGTAATTTCTGCAACGACCATCGGGCTTGATGGAGTCTTGATCAACGTTGAGGTGGATGTGGCATCTCGGGGGTTTCCGACATTTACGATCGTTGGTCTTCCGGGCAAGGAGATTGAAGAATCGAAAGAAAGGGTGCGGGCTGCCATCAAAAATTCTTCATTTGATATGCCCGAGACGCGCATCACCACCAATCTTGCTCCGGCAGATATCCCCAAAGAAGGGTCATTGTTTGATCTGCCGATTGCAGTGGGTATCCTGGCAAGTGCGGGCGTGATCGAACGGGGCGTTCTCTCAAACAGTCTCTTTGTGGGGGAACTCTCACTTGAAGGGAAGATCCGGCCGGTGCGGGGTGTTTTACCTATTGCCCTCCTTGCTAAAAAACAGGGCATTGCGGTTCTTTTTGTTCCTTTTGAAAACACCCATGAGGCATCTCTTGTTGATGAGATACGTGTTATACCGATAAAGACATTACAAGAACTTATTCTTCACCTTAACGGAGAAAAATTACTTGAGACTGCAGCGCGTGTTTCACTCGAAAGTCTTCATGTTGCAGATCATTTTGAAAACGATTTTAGTGATATAAAAGGACAAGAACAGGCAAAGCGTGCGCTTGAGATTGCTGCTTCTGGGTTTCATAACGTCCACTTGAAAGGTCCCCCAGGAGCAGGAAAAACCATGCTTGCTCGCTCGTTTCCTTCAGTTTTTCCCCAGATGGATGATGAGGAAATTATCGAAGTGTCAAAGGTGTACTCGGTTACGCACAGCAATGCGCGTTTTTCCTTCATCATAGATCGGCCGTTTCGCGCACCGCATCATACTATCTCACGAGTCGGGCTTGTGGGAGGCGGGCCGACGTTGGTGCCAGGCGAGATTTCACTTGCCCATCGAGGCGTTTTATTTTTGGACGAGTTTCCCGAGTTTCCGCGCTCGGTCCTTGAGGCGTTGCGGCAACCCTTGGAGGATGGGGTCGTGACGGTGACGCGTGCGCGAGGGAGTGTGACATTTCCCGCCCGATTTCTTCTCCTTTCAGCCTCCAATCCCTGTCCCTGCGGATTTTTGGGACATCCCAAAAAAGCATGCCAATGTACACTATGGCAGATCTCCAAATACAAAAAGCGCATTTCAGGACCCTTGCTTGATCGGATTGACATACACCTTGAAGTGCCACCGGTGGATGAGGATAAACTCACCGGAAAAGAAACGGGTGAGTCGAGTGAAAAGGTGCGCTCACGGGTGGAGAAGGCAGTTCTTCGCCAAAGCAAGCGTTTTGCAGGAGCGCGCATCAAGCGAAATGGCGAGATGACGTCAGCGCTCGTCAAAAAATACTGTGTGCTTTCTCTCTCGGCAGAACAGCTTCTCAAACACGCAGTATCACGCTTATCGCTTTCTGCACGGTCATATTTCAAAATCATCAAAATTGCCCAAACAATCGCAGATATCGCAGGGCACGATACCATAGAAGCTTCCTACATTGCAGAAGCGCTCCAGTATAGGGCAAAAGAGGGGTAATGGCAGACAATTTGAGAGTATCTTCAGGGAGTAATCAGTCCGATTAGCAGACGAATTATACTTATGGAGGTTATGCTTTCGTAGATGGAAAGTGGGAAGCCCAGCCAACATGGTATGAGTTGCTTGATTATCAAATAGACAAAATGATATACAAATTCGATTCTGTCAAATACAGTTCATACGTCGAACAATATATCGGTGGTAAATGGGTTACTGTGGGCATGCCACAGATCACGAGCGGCACAGCTATGACATATATGGTCTATCCGGGAACTCAAAGTCGCCTAACCGTTGTCACTGTGACCGTAACTGGCACCTCTTATTACTATCATGCTGACAAAAAAGCCACTATTTACTTCACTACAACGAAGTAAGAGTGCGTGTACATTTTTTTCACTGATGGATACTACAGAACACGATATTGCATTGTTGACTTTTTCTGGTATACTATCTCTTATCTTCTCGTAGAGAAGGAGGTACACATAGGATGGCAAAAAAAAATACGAATGATCACGAGGAAAACCCTGCTGCGGCAAAACCTCGCTCCATGAAAGAACTTCTGCAAAAGCACACATTGACCCCGCCGAAAAAGGGAAAAGAAATAGATGCAAAAATCATCTCAATTTCAAAAAAACAGATGCTTTTTGACATTGGATGGAAGTCGTATGCGGTGCTTGGTGAACTTGAGACAAAAGAGCTTCCGCTATATCTTCCCTATCTCAAAGTAGGGGATATCGTTAAAGTCAAGGTAGTGGTGGAAGAGACAAAGGAAGGGTATCCAGTGGTTTCGATGCGCACGTTTTTTGAAAAGGGCAAGTGGGATATTCTTGAGGTCGCACAGCGGGACGAAAAGGAAATAGAGATACTATGTGGAGAATACGGGAAAGGTGGAGTATTTGTAGATTTCATGGGTATACGAGGAGTTATCCCCAAGATCCAGCTTGCAGGAGACTATCTTGATCATCCCGAAAAGCTCCATGGGAAAAAGATCAAAGTGAAAGTGCTTGAAGTTGACCATGTGAAGAACCGTCTCGTAGTATCTCAAAAAGCAGTCGTTTTGGGAATATCATACAAAGAGCTTAAAAAAGCATTTGATGTGATCAAAATAGGAGGCATATATAAGGCAAAAGTTATCGGTTTTTCTGGTTTTGGCGTTTTTTGTGAAGTGGAGAAAATCGAGGGACTCATCCATATTTCAGAAATCTCGTGGGCAAAGGTGAGCGATCCGACAAAGCATATCAAAGTAGGGGACGAGCTTGATGTCATGGTCACGGAGAAAAATGAAAATAATTTCAAACTCAACCTTTCCATCAAGCGTCTGACCAAGGATCCGTGGGAAGACCTTGAAAAGCGGTATCCAAAAGATAAAGAACTTGAAGGAGAGGTCATACGCAAAGAAAAGTATGGATATATTATGCGGTTTGAGCCGGGCGTTGAAGGGCTTATCCATGTGTCAAAAGTTGCCCCAACAGCGCAGGTGGAAATAGGCAAAAAAATCAAGGTGTTTGTGGAAAAGATTGACGTAAAAAACCGTCGTATGAGCCTTATTCTCGTCTCCACAGAAAAGCCAGTGGCATATCGGTAAATTCTTCTTGTTTTTTCAACGGTATTTATGTATACTATATATTGCCTTGGTGATTTGAGCGTTTTGGAACCACCTCTTCTCATTCCGAACAGAGTCGTGAAACGAAACAGCGCCAGACGATACTATCGCCCAATTCGGTGATGGGACAATAGGTCATTGCCAGGGCATTTTTTTGTGGGTGTATAATAGAGGAAAGATGCCTACCGTATTTGGTAAGAAAAAAGTCAATCGTGATGCGTCTGCCTCCAAGTCTTCACATCGTTTTTTGCGTTCTTTTTATCTCTACCCTTCTTTAAAATTTGAGACACAAACGCATACAGAGCAGATTGTTCTTTTTTTTAGAGCACATCCGATTACGCAACTTTCCTGGATTATAACTGCCTTCTTTATGGCAATTGCGCCTTTGGTCTTTAACATACTTCTCTCTCCCTATCTTAAGGTACGGCAGATTATTTTTATTGATCTTTTTTGGTACGCCTTTATGGGGACCTATATATTCCTGAACATTCTGACATGGCTTTTTAATGTGGGTATCGTGACCAACGAGCGTATTGTAGATGTTGATTTCCACAATGTGCTCTATAAAGAGGTTACTGCTTCTCATCTTGCCAATATAGAAGATGTGACCGTGCGGACAGGAGGGTTTTTGGCATCTGTTTTTAAATATGGCAATTTATTCGTTCAAACTGCCGGAGCTGAAGCGAATATTGAATTCATCGATATCCCCGATCCAACAGAAGCTGCTCGGATCATTAATAGTTTAATCGGCAAAAAAAAAGATGGACATTGAGCAGTTATTAAATTTTATTAATTTCGATAGTTTTCTGACAATTGGTATCAAGTTATTTGGTATTGTCGGAGCAATTTTTTATACGGTTTTTTCTATTGTCGTTTTTCGGCAGACACAAGTCATGAAACGGACGGTTGAGATAAAAGACGGGGGTTTGCTTTTGTCTTTCGCTTCTATACAATGTATTGTAGGGGTGCTTTTGGTGTTGTATAGCTTGTTCATTTTATAAAAGCTCCCTTTTCCATGGGTAAGACGGACTATGCGCTATTTTTGGGAAAAGAACACGAGCAGTATATAACCGAATGTATTGCAGAAGGAGGATGTTTTTTGGTTTTTGCGATGGAAAAAGGGGATGCCTCCACAGCAACTTCAAAAGAAGATATCCACCGCGTTTTAAAAAATATTGCGCAAAAATGTATAGAACAGCCTATACAGAAGCTTTCTGATTTCGTACTCCTTATTGATTCTCATCTTGCTTCTTACACAGAGCATGGTTCTTTTTCTGTCTCAGCAGCTTGTGTATCCGGTAATGTTTTATATTTGGCGACACGGGGAGGAGGAAAAATATTCCTCACCAGAGGTGATGTGTGCGAAGTTATTATCCATGGAAGCAATCAGGCCTCCGGGTATCCCCAGCCTCAAGATTTTTTCGTGCTGACAACAGAAGCGTTCTCTACAGTCTTTCCTACCGAAAAGCTTCATGCCCTTCTTGCGGGTAGTGATCCGCGAGGCGTGGTTGAGGCAGTTACTGCACACGTTCAAAACGCCCATTATTCATCGCTTGCTCTTTTTTTGTTTTTCAAAAAAGAAACAGAAGAAAGTGAAATAGAAGAATTCCCTCGGCAGACGCAAACAATACCTCCACCTATTGAGAGAGGATATTCAATCATTAAGAAGTCACAGAGCTTCTCAAAGAGGAGAAAAGCAATAACATTTATCATTGTTATTATTCTTCTTGTTGTTTTTATCTGGAGTGTGGTGTTTGGGTACAAAAGAAGAGCACATGCCAAACTGGTGAAGCAAGTAGGCGAGTATGAAGCGCGCATAGAAGATACTCTTACCAAAGCACAAGACAGTGCAAGCATCAACCTTGAACAGTCTCTTTCACTTATAGATACTGCCCAAAAAGATCTTGAGGAAATCAAAAAAAAGATAGGTGAAAAAAAATTTGATGTGCTTGACGTATTTACCCAAAAAATCATCGATGAAAAGCAAAAACTTTTGAAGCGAGAAGACAAGATGAGTGAAGAGTTTTATGACCTTGCGCTCATCAAAAAAGAAGCTGTAGCGGACACAATGTACAAAGAGGGTGATATAGTAGCGCTTCTTAATGCACAGAAGGGAGAAGTGTATCTTCTTTCATTGAGTGAAAAGTCAACGGAGACGATCAAGAGTGAACAGATGAAAAATGCTTCACGAGTTGCTTTGTACAACGATAAAGTATTTTTTTTCAAAAAAGGAGATGGGGTGTATCTACAGGAAAAGGGTGGTGCAGCTTTGATCGTGGCAAAAGATGAAAACGACTGGGGGAGTATACAAGATATGAGCATATATAACGGGAATATTTATCTTTTGGGGAGCGAAAAGGATGAAATATATAAATATACTCCTGTTTCAGAAACAGAATTTGCCAAAACTTCCTATTTCAAACAAAATGAAGCAGTAGACCTTGAGGATAGTATCTCTATGGCAATTGACGCATCAATCTATATCCTAACTCCCGATAAAGTATATAAGTACACATCTGGAGTGCATGCAGGATTTACCACGAATTTTCCTGACGCAGAGCACTCGTTTTTAAAGATTTTCACTGATGCTGACTCGCAGAAGGTCTATATTTTGGACCGTGGTAAACAAGCAGTCATGATAACGAGCAAGGAAGGAACGTATGAAAAGCAAATTACAGCGGCGGTTTTGGCAGATGCAGATGATTTTATCGCGGACGAGGGGCAAAAATCACTGTTTGTCCTGAAGGATAATAAACTATACAAGATACCAATAGAGTAAAACTTCTACTTCACCGTGACGCTTTTTGCGAGGTTGCGAGGGCGATCTGGATTGACACCACGAAGGACTGCCGTGTAATATCCAAGGAGTTGCAGCACGTAGGTCGCCAAAAGATACGAACCATGAGAGATATCTTTTATGGTGAGAAACTGGTCAAACACGGGATGTTTTTTTGATCCAATACCGATAATATATGCACCTCTACTTTTGAGCTCTTCTGCATTTGAAATAGTGTCGGTATATGTTTCATCACTCGCGGCAAGCACAATACAGGGAGTACCAGTTTGCCCGTTTTCCCCTTTTTCAATCAAGGCAATGGGTCCGTGTTTCAATTCACCGCCTGCCAGTCCTTCAGCGTGCACATATGATCCTTCTTTGATCTTGAGTGCTCCCTCAAGGGCAAGAGGGTACTGTGCGCCACGCCCTATGAGCAATACATGCGGCGCTTGACTGATCACGCGGGCGCTCTGCTGTATTGCCTCAAGATAGTTATGTTCTTTCATTATGATCATTTCATCAGCTGTATTTTCAAGGAGCATATGTATTTTTTCATCATGATGAAAAGATGCGGCAAGTAGCATAAGGACGGTCAATTTTGCCATAAAGCTTTTTGTCGCAAGTACACATTGTTCTTGTCCTGCCTCAAGGAGAATTTTTAGCGGACATAAACGATACAACGTTGAGCTAAATACGTTGGTTATAGCAGCGAGAGTACTTCCTTTTTTTTGTGCGGCTTTGACTGCAGAGATCGTATCTGCGGTTTCTCCTGACTGGGAGAGCGCGATAACCAACGAACGAGGCGTCAAAAAATCCACGATATATGCAAACTCGGAAGCTGGGGAAAAATTGACATGTCGTTTACCAATTTTTGAAAATATATACGTACCAAAAAGTCCCGCAAAGCCGGCAGATCCTGCACCGATGAGATATGCGCCATATGAAGTTTTAAGCGCTTTCTCAAGAGGAGAAAGAGACGTGGTGTGATGGATGATTCTTTTTATGACGTCAGGTTGCTCATATATTTCCTTGAGCATCAAATGCGCATGGGGATTTTTATGGTGGGAAAATGAAACAGGTTCATATTCTATAAAGTCACAGGAGAGTGGTTTTTTGGTGTCTACGTCATAGAGCGATATGTCTTTTTTCGTGATGGCAACAATAGTTTGATCTTCCAGGAAATGGACAGTGTGTGTAAAAGTTGAAAGAGCGTTGGGATCGGAGGCAAAATAATACGTGTTTCCTTTTTTGCCAATTGTGATGGGAGATGTATTTTTTGCGCAGACGAAAAGATTTTCTTCGGGAAATGCCGCAATTATTGCATTAAGCCCTTCCAACTTAAGAAATGCCTGTCGGGTTGCTTCAACGGGATCTTTATTATCTTTTAAAAAAGACTCGATGAGGTGTGGAATAATTTCAGTATCGGTAGATGACCCAAAGTGGTGCCTTTTTCTGATCAGTTCTTTTTTTAACTCCTGCATGTTTTCCACAATACCATTATGTACGACGAAGATACTGCGATGACAATCTGTATGCGGATGCGCGTTGGCGACTGTTACCCCTCCGTGTGTGGCCCATCGAGTATGTCCGAGGGCGAAGTAGGACTCGGGAAGCTTTGGTTCTTTGTGGGGGACCGCGCCTGTCTTTTTGAGAAGAAACGGTTTTCCGTCAGATGTTTTTGCATAGATCCCAAAACTATCATATCCGCGATATTCCAATTTCCTCAAACCTTCAAAAACGATATGAGCGCTATTTTTTTCTGTACCGATGACTCCAAAAATTCCACACATGAGAATTTTAATTATACCTTATTAAGGAAGTTTATTTATGAGGTCAACGAGGCGGGAGGAATAACCCCATTCATTATCATACCAGCCAAAGATCTTGATAAATGTGCCATGTATGACTTTGGTGTAGTTTGCGTCAAAAATACATGAATAGGGCGATCCGATAAAGTCAGACGAAACAAGTGGTGTTTCTTCATAGAGAAGAATGTTTTTCATCCTCGTTTCTGCTGTTTTTTTAAACAGTTCATTGATTTCTTCTCTGGTTGTTGATTTTTCGACAGTTGCCGAGATATCGGTAAATGATCCCACTGGTGTGGGAACGCGCAGCGCCATGCCGTCTATTTTCCCAACAAGCTCCGGTATCGTCTTGGAAACAGCGCCTGCTGCTCCGGTGGTTGAGGGAATAATAGATAGGTTTGCGGCGCGGGAAAGAGTAAATGTTTTTGATGAATTATCAAGAAGCTGTTGAGAACTTGTATAGGCGTGAGCAGTTGTCAAAAAGCCCGAGATAATAGTACAGTGATCGTGTAAGACTTTAAACATGGGTGCTGCGCAGTTGGTGGTGCAGGAAGCGTTTGAAATGATGTCGGCCGCCGCAAAGTCAAAGTTTCCATCATTTACCCCGAGGACGAGGTGAGGGATAGTTTCATCTTTTGACGGTGCGGTGAGTATGACTTTTTTTACTGATCCTTTGAGGTGATCTTTGAGCGTGTCGCGCGTTTTAAAAACGCCCGTGCAATCAACGACGACGTCCACTTCATATTTTTCCCAAGGGATATTTCCCGGTTCACGGATCATTGAAGTGGCGATTTTCTTGCCCGCAACAATAATGCTGTCAGCATGTGCTTTTACTTCGTGATGATAGGTGCGATATACCGAGTCGTATTTCAAAAGATGGGCAAGCATGGGGGGAGCGGTGCTTCCCGTGTTGATGAGGACGATATCAAAAAGATCTTTATCGAAAGCGATGCGCGCGAAACTTCTGCCAATTCTGCCAAATCCATTAAGACCAACCTTCAATCTTTTCATACTACTATGATACACAAGATAGCATATAAAGTCAAAATGTTATGTAAGTTTTTACCGTAGATCAAGATGTTTATGGAGTAGCTTTCTTCTGAAGTTTTTGTAAGTGAGATAATTGTCCTTTTGTACGGATCAATTGAATTGAGTCTTTAATTACTGGGCCGACCAAAGGAAGACTCAATCCTACTCCTGTTGCTCCACTCATTCCAAGAGAAAGTAAAATTTGGTCAAAAGGCAAATAACCTGTACCCATTAAGAAAGAATCAAGTTGTGCTAATGTTAAATATGCCCCGCTACCTATTCCTCCCAAAACTGTTCCCGTTACGCCCAATCCGCCTCCAATCACAAAAGCATCTTTCAGTGATCTTTTTAACTCTGCTAATTTTTGAGAATCCTGCGTGATTTTTTTTGCTATATTTTCCATGCCTCCCATTTTTTTAATTTCCTTCTGTAGTTTTGTCATTCCTTTCTCGAATCTTCCTCCTTCTTGAAGCACTTCTTCTATAACATTTTCTTTTTCTGATTGTTGTTTCAATCCTTCTGAGTTATTTTCCATATTTATATATAAAATATATTAATTTTTGCTTATGTGGTTTGTTTTTTAAGATATGCGTTTGTCGTTTCGGCAATATTAATCATGGCCTCAATTCCAATATTAATATGTCTCAAAAAAGCCAGTAGTTCTTCTGGAGTTGCTTGTTTATCAATGACCTTTTGAGCCAATTTTTCCATTTCTTCTTTTGTCATAGTGTTCTTTTATTAAAAAATAGCACATTTTAAAGGATAAGTCAAGTGCTATTTTTTCTCTTCTTTCTTTACTTCCGTTTTTTCAGCGGGGGGAGCAGTCTTTCCTGCTTTTTCGCCTTTTTCACCCTTTCCTCCTTCGGCAGGTGCTTCTTCTTTCTTTTCAGTGGTTACTTCAACGGTTTCTGGAGCTTTCACTTGGCTTTCGACACTTTCTTCTTTATGAGCGGTGATGCGCACAATTACTTTTTTCGCCTCCTCCTTGAAAACGTAGCGTTCTGATGAGGGAAGATTTTCCAGCCGTATCTCATCGTTTAGTTCCGCAAGGGGTGAAATATCTATTTCAATCGCAGTAGGGATTGCGTCCGGATATGCCTCAACCATGAGCGCATTGCTGATCTGGATGAGCACTCCTTTATTCGCTGATACTGCGGGTGACGTGCCGACGAGTTTGACCGGGACCTCTGTTTCAATTTTTTTCTTGAGATTTACTTTTCTAAAATCAATATGTAAAATTGCATCGCTGACAGGGTGATATTGTACATGCTGTACAAGGACAGGAATTTCTTCGCTGTCAAGGGCGAGATATACGATCTGGGTTGCGCCACTTTTTCTAAAGACAGTCGTAAATTCCTTGTAGGGGACCGCAATTGCCGTGGATGCAAAATCCTCCCCGAAGATGTTTGCGGGAATGATGTTTTGGCGCCTGAGGGCGCGTACTTTTTTTCCCACGACATCGCGTTTCTTAACCGTAAGCAGTATTTTGTGCGAGTCGGCTGTTTTTGTTTGTTTTTTCATAGTGGTCAATCAGGAGTCTATTTTTCCTGCACGAGCTCCATAATAATGATTTTATCGGTGGATAAAGTATTAGTATACACTATTTTGTTATTTTTTGCAAGCCCGGGGAAATTCTTGTAAGTGAGTGAGGCAGTGCGTGGGAAGTCAAAAGAGACGGTCAAATCATTGTACAGAGAACCGATTTGCTTCTGTACGATGAGCTGATACGTATTTTTTCCCGTAAGGATTTTATCTTCCATAGTATAGGTTATCGTGATAGTGCCTGTTTCGCCCGGCAGTATCTCGCTCCACACTCCGACAGATCGCACATTTTCATCTACTTCATCAACATATTCCTCGACAAGAGTGTCGTTTTTCCTCACCTGTTGCACTGAAGTTTTGGCTGGTATGAAGAGTTGAAAATAATTTTTGTATATTCCTCCCGGGAACGCATCGATCGGAGATTCATTTCGAAAAGACACAGTTGTTGTATGTTCTACTCTTCCATCTTTTTTAATCGTGGTTGCAATATTAAAGAGTCGATGCACAAAGAAATTTGCTTTGTTGACGCCGAGATTTGCATCAACGGGAAAGACAAAATCTACGAGACAATTTCCTTCCTCATCCACTTTGTTGCGGCGAGCGCTACATGATAAATTGGTAAATTTTCCGGTCCAGCCAAGTTGTTCTACATCTCCCTGTAGTTTTTGGTCTCTGAAAAAAAGCACAATGTTTTTTTCACCAAGCGCTTGATAGACAAGAGGCATGAGGCGCTGATACGGCGCATCTTCAAGTTTGATCAAAAGCATTCGAGTGAGAGAGGAGAGAAAATTTCGCTTTCCCTGTGATCCGGGGAAAAAGTCTTTTTCTACATGTGTCTGGGTTTTGATATAGAAGTTATCGCTGTTTACCGATTCCCGGTAATCAGGAAGATATACCTCTCCAAAAGCTCGAAGAAGCAGTGAAACAGCGGTCGTCGTGATCCCGATTGCGCCATCGGAGGGGGGAAGACCCAGCTCTTTTTCCAAAAAAAGCTCTGCGGTTTCCACATTTTGGGGAAAATCAGGAGAAAAATTGGAGTCGCGTAAAAACCAGTTTGGTTGTTGCAAATAGCGCTTGATTGCGGGGGGTGGTTCTATGTGTATAGTGAGTTGTCCATCGGCGGTATATACATCCTCTACAGAAAAGTTTTTTAGTGTATATCGATCAAACGTGATTGATCCAAATGAACCGATAAATCCTCCTCCGGGCCGGAGTTCCATATTGTTATAAAAAAAAAGGAGATACCGTTTCTCTTTTTCTTTGCCAAAAAGACTGTCAGCATGGGCAAGTAATTTTTCTCCAAGGATTATATGTTTTTGTGCTGTGGCGACTTGTTGCTTGACTTCGTCAAGCACCTGTATTTTATAGCGCAGTGTGGTGGAAAGCTTGGATAGATGAGCCTTGACACTCCCAACCTGTACGCGCAGTTTTGCAAAGCGGGCAGCAGTTTCATCTATTTGAGCAGAGCTTTTATCCATCTTGGTCAGGAGTGTAATGGCTTTTTGAGCGTTTTCAGATAACTCAATTGTCCCTTCTATTGTTTTGATTGCATATTCTTCGATAGAAACCAAATCATCAAGAAAAATTGCCAGATAAAAGAGGGAAAAAGCTGGACGCGCAAAGCGATAGGTTTTTTGTGTTGCGTCAAAAAAAAATGATGCCGTCTGGATATATTTCTTTGCTTTCACAAGATTGTATGTTTTGATTTCCCGAAATCCTGCATAGGTAAAAATTGCTCCTCCCATAAGTGGTATGAGAAAGAAGAAGTATGCTGCAATAAGTATGATGAGGAAGTATGCAATGGATTTTCGAGCGTCAATATGAGGGGTAAAAGGTTTTTTTTTCGTGGATTTCTTTTTTTCCAAGGGAGATGTGAGATTCAAAAATATTTCCCGTGACGCGGAAAACGAAAACCACAGTATTTTGGTTATAAGCTCTGTTGATGATTCTTGACCAACAACGATAATTTTCAAAGGTATTTTGCTCTCATATTTTTTTGAAAGGAGGGAAATAGCATCTTTTTTTTCAGTAAAAAGAGCGATGAGTACTACTTTTGAAGGTAAAGCAGCAGTCTTCAACAATGTATATATAGTATCCTTTTGATCAAAAATAAATATGTAGTCGAAAGAAATAGATGATGGGGTAAAAAAAGAGGTCGCGAACATATCATATCCATATCCAGTGAGTGTTTTTTTTAACGCATGATATGTAGCGTTTGGTTGCTTTGCAACAAATAGAATTTTGCCTTCATTGGCAACTTCCTCTGTTTGTATGTGCATATCATAGATTATAATAAGTAGATGCATTGATATGAACAGTAAAATTATTACGTATCAACCCCGATTAATTCCGATTAAATCTGGATTAGATCGGGGTCAACAAATAGAGGAATTATCAATAGTTAAGAAAAAGAAAGTATTGGTTGGCGGTTGTTTTGATATATTTCATATTGGTCACCTGACTTTTCTGAAGGAGGCAAAAAAACACGGAGAGATGCTTATTGTCGCATTAGAAAGCGATGAGTTTATACGAAAGAAAAAACAGCGAGAACCCTTTCATACACAATACGAAAGAGCAGAAATTCTCGCTGCGTGTGAAATCGTCGATATAGTAATACTGCTTCCTTTTTTCACCTCATCTCGCGAGTACGGTGAACTCGTAGATACAATAAAACCCCACGTTATAGCAATTACTGAAGGAGACCCACACACAAACTACAAAAAACAACATGCAGAAAAAATAGGGGCTTCAGTTGCTACAGTCACACCCAAAATCCCCGGTCATGGAAGCACTGCCATCCTTACTATTTTAAACGGCTCATAAATCTCCACGTTATGCGCTGCCGATTTTGTACATGCCTGTTCCGCAAACGGGGCATTTACCTTTCATTGCAGGTTTGCCGTTTTTCATGGTGACTTTTTCTGCATTTTGCGCTTCTCTCTTTGTTTTACATTTGACACAATACATCGTAGTCATGATTTTCACCTCCCTTCAATCATCTCATTATATTTTTATGATACCCATAAGATTAGCATAATATATCAGAAATTCAACAAGAAGAATGATCGTGATAATAATGCCTGTTTTTTTTAAATCATGTAGAGCTGTGTTTTTTATTGTCGGATCAGTCTCGATATGATCAGAGTCAGCATATTTTGTATCGTAAGAAGAATGCTGCGGCGGAGGAGTGTCAGAGATTTTTTGCGTGGAGGGTGCAATCATTTGTTCATGGTGGGGTGGAGTATGGTAGGAAGTATCGTGCGAAAGTTTCTGGAGTTTTCTTCGATAACTACTCATTATTTTTTGCCGTTTTGTTTTTCTTGACATATAGTAGGTTGTTTTGATGGGAAAATTGTACGTACGTTCCACTAATTTTATCATATTGACATATATTTGTAAAGCAGATAAAATGATGAGAATAATGGTAGTATATGGATTAATTGGGGTAACCCTGTGGTTGATTGTGGTTAGTTTTTTTTTATACAAAATTACAGCTCATTATAGCCATCTTGTCGCAAAAACAAAAAAAAGAAATTTGGGTGAAATTTTGGAGTTTTTGATCGGGAAGGAAGAAAAATTGACAAAAGAGATGCAAATTGTCCAGAAGGAAATCCATGAGGCGCAAGAGGAGGGAAAATCTCATTATCAAAAAATTGGTTTTGTGAGATTTAATCCGTTTGATCGAGTGGGGGGAGAGCAGAGTTTTGTGATTGCGATTTTAAATAGAAAAAATAGCGGCATTGTGATAAACTTCCTTCATACGAGAGAGGGAATACGAACATATGCCCGTCAGGTGACACAAGGGGGGAGTGCGGAATATGAGCTGTCAGAAGAAGAAAAAGAGGCGATACAAAAAGCCCAGTAAAAACTCTTTCAATATAGTATGAATAAAAAAGCAGTTATTTTTATTTCCATTTTACTGTATCTTGTATCTGCGTATTTTGCATATTCTTTCTTTGATAGTAGTGCTGGAAAAGCGATCAAATCACCGCTTTCGCGCTATAGTGCTCCCAAAAATGGAGCATTGCCTTCGCAGGAGCCTGATGAACCCAAAACTGAACAATGCCCCTTAAACGGAGAAATGCTCACAAAAACACAGAAAGAAAAATGGGAAAAAAGACGACCACTTGGTGTCATGATTGAAAACCATCAAGAGGCACGGCCGCAGTCGGGACTCATGTCCGCAGACATCATCTATGAGGCGGTTGCCGAAGGCGGCATCACCCGATTTTTAGCCATTTATTATTGTAAAGATGCCCAATACGTAGGTCCAGTGCGATCAGCGCGTGTGTATTTTATTGACGCGTTATCCGAATATGGCGAGTATCCGCTCTACGCGCACGTGGGAGGGGCAAATACCGAAGGCCCGGCAGATGCATTGGGAAAAATCAGGAAACTGGGCTGGAATTTGTACAATGATCTCAACCAATTCGCTGTGCCGTTTCCCTATTATTGGCGCGATTATGAACGGTTACCAGGGCGGATTACTGAACATACGGTCTATTCGACGACGACGAAGTTGTGGGACTTTGCCCGTACAAAGCGAAAGTTGACTGAAGCGGACGAAGATGGAGTGCAGTGGGACGGCAAATTTGTGTCATGGAAATTTGAGGAAGAGCAAGAGGCAAAGGGGACCGCGGCAAACACCATCTCGTTTGATTTTTGGGATAACAAGCCAGATTATTCGGTGTCGTGGAAATACGATCAAGCATCAGGAGGATTCAAGCGTACCAATGGTGGAGTACTCCACATGGATAAAAATAACAATAAACAGATTGAAGCGCAAAGTCTCATTATTCTTTTTGCGCAAGAATCTCCTGCAAATGACGGGTATTCTGGAGGACACCTGTTATACAAGCTGATCGGAAAAGGAGATCTCATGGTTTTCAAAAACGGCGTATCGATCAAAGGCACATGGGAAAAAGAAGATGCGTTTGAGCGAATGAAAATGTATGATAACGCGGGAAAGGACATTGTCTTCAAGGGCGGGTTGATATTCATTGAAATAGTGCCAAAAGGCAATACAATAGAGGTACTTTAAAAAAACTTCTTCTGTAGTGTAGAATACTGTATTTATGTTGGAGCATATTATTCCTTCAAAAACACGCAGGAAAATACTTTCTCTTTTTTTCGAACATGTTGGCGATACATTTCATCTGCGCAAAGTTCAGCGGGAAGTGGGGGAGGAGATTAATGCGGTGAAGCGCGAGCTCACGATCCTTGAGAAAGAAGGAATCCTCAAAAAAGAAAGAAGAATCAACAAAGTGATTTATTCACTTGACCCGCGATATTTTTTGTTTGAAGAATTTTTGCGCATATGCACAAAAACAAGCGCATTCGCCACGAAGCTGTTAAAAAATGTAACTCGGCTTGGATCTCTTAAATATATCGTTTTGTCAACAAAATTCGCAAAAAGACAAAAAATATCAGAAGGAGAAATTTATATTCTTTTTGTCGGCACAGTTGTTGCGCCTGAAGTGACTACGCTCGTTGGAGAAGAAGAAAAAAAATGGGGAAGAGAAATTAATTATACTATTATGACAGAGGAGGAATTTCTTTTCAGAAAGAAAAATAACGATCCCTTCATGTGGTCTTTTCTGAAACAACCGAAAATAATGCTTCTAGGTAGTGAGGAGCACTTGATGAAATGATACGAAAAGTCCGCCTTGCACCGGTTATATTTTTTGTGTTTTTGGTGATTATTATTCTGATAGATTTGCCTGAAAATAGGACACTGAAGTTTTCATTGGGAGGATTCAAAGTTGATACCATTATTCATCCATTGCGTATTGATTTTCAAATCGGAACATGGCGGATCAAAAAAAATTTTTCGACACATCTTGGTTTGGATTTGAAAGGTGGTAGTCATCTCGTCTATGAAGCAGATATGAAAAAAATAGTACTTTCTGACAGGGAAGATGCTTTGTCTTCACTTCGAGATGTTGTTGAGAAACGCGTCAATTTTTTTGGCGTCAGTGAACCATCAATCCAAACGTACAAAACTGGTGATAATTATCGCCTGACGGTAGATTTGCCGGGTGTGCAAGATGTCTCGGAGACCATGGCACTTATTGGCAAAACTGCAGAGCTTGATTTTCGAGAAGAGGCTGCAATGTCATCGGCAGATATCAAGGAAGCAACACAAACGCCCGTCATCCTTCGTCTCACCCAAAAAACAGATTTAACCGGCAGACATATCAAAAAATCTTCCATACAGTTTGACCCCAACACAGGCAAACCAGTCGTCGCTCTTATTTTTAACGGTGAGGGAGCAAAACTTTTTGAAGAAATAACGAAAAGAAATGTGGGAAAGGCACTTGGCATATTTTTGGATGGTATCCCCATATCTGCGCCGACCGTACAACAGGCAATAAGTGGTGGAGAAGCTGTGATCTCCGGTGATTTTAGTGTGGATGAGGCTAAAAACCTCTCAATTGCGATAAATTCTGGCGCGTTGCCAGTACCCATCAAGCTCAAAGAGCTTAAGGCGATTGGCCCAACGCTTGGGGCAGAGCATGTGAGAAAAAGTGTATTTGCGGGAATGATCGGTCTTGTGGCAGTGGTGGTTTTCATGGTGAGCTACTATGGTTTTTTTGGTATCATCGCATCTTTCGCCCTTCTTATTTATGGGTTGATTACGTTTGCGCTCTTTCGCGCCATTCCGGTGGTGCTTACTCTTTCGGGAGTTGCCGGATTTATCCTTTCGATCGGTATGGCAGTTGATGCAAACATTTTGATTTTTGAGCGCATAAAAGAAGAGGAGAGGAAGGGGAAAAGCCGCGATATTGCCATAAGAATTGGCTTTGGCAAAGCGATTTCTGCGATAAAAGATGCAAATCTTACGACGCTTCTAGTTGCGTTTATCCTCTTTAATCCGTTTAATTTCAGCCTTTTCCCCCAATTTGGGCTGGTGAAAGGTTTTGCGCTAACACTAGGGATTGGAGTCTTGACTAGTTTATTTACTGGTGTTGTCATTACACGAAGGTTAATTGGTGCATTCTATAAAAATCAACCCCGATCAAAACCTCCGAATCGGAGGTCAAATCGAGGTAAAAAATAATACATTGTATGATTAATTTTTTGAAATATAAATTTTTTTATTTCATTATTTCAGGGATAGTGCTGGTTGTTGGTATTTTTTCGCTCGTGCGCTATGGTTTTGTATTTTCTCTCGATTTTACGGGTGGAGGTATCGTCGAATATTCATTTGATAAAAAAATCTCTCGTGACGTCATACAAAAGACAACACAGACAGAGGGCATAAAAATAGTTTCTATAGAGGAAACAGGGGAAAATCGCTATCTCCTTAAGACGGCACCCATTGATGAAAAAAAGGAAGAAACTTTGCGAAAAAAAATACAAGATGCACATAAGGTTCGCATTGAAACACTTCGCTTCGAGACGGTTGGACCAACCATGGGGAAAGAAACCGCACAAAAAACTATCATAGCCGCCATCGTTGCAATCATTGGAATCTTCCTGTATCTCACTATTTCATTCTCTCGCTTCACGTATGGACTAGCTGCAATTGTCGCGCTTATCCATGATTTTCTTATAGTTTTAGGAACGTATTCGCTCTTGAGTAGATTTTTGGATGCAGAATTTGATACATTGTTTGTGACTGCGATTTTAACTACGATGTCTTTTTCGGTCCACGATACGATTGTCGTATTTGATAAAATTCGCGAGCATACGAAAATCGAGACAACAACACCTTTTTCCCATCTCGCAAATAAAGCAGTTACCGAGACTATGGTGCGCTCGCTCAATAACTCTCTCACGATTATCCTGATGCTTTTGGCCCTTATTCTTTTGGGAGGATTAAGCATCAAATTTTTCGTAGCCACACTTCTTATTGGTACCATTACTGGCACCTACTCTTCCCCCTTTATTGCCGTCCCGGTTCTGGAGATGATGGAGGGAAAAAAGAAGCGTAAGTAGAATACCATTATTGCGCGGCCGCGCATATATGGTAATACATAAACGATCTAGAATGTTTTCAACTTTTTAAGAAGAATCTCTCGTTCGTTTTTGAGTTTTTTTTCGACGACTTCGTTAAACAACTTCTGCAAGATTTGTCCGACTCGTGGTCCAGGTTTTAGGTGAAGCGTTTTCATAACGTCATTGCCGTCTATTTTCAAATCTGTTATTTGAAACGGCTCTTTTTGCACTTCAACCAAGCGTTTTTTAAAGAGTTCATAGCGCCATGACGTGGGTTTAGCGCCTGATCCGATGCGGTCGGCATCGCGTAAAATGAGCATATCTGTAAGGTTTTCTTTTCCCACGTCGCGGATAAAGCGGCGGATTGCTTTATCGGTTTGCAATTCTGATACGGTAAACTGATGAAAACGCACCAAAGTGAAGAGGCGGTTTTTTTCCGTTGTGGAAAGCCGAAGGTCGTGAGCAATTTTTTTCACGAGATGCCCCCCAGCTACTTCATGGTTAAAAAACGTGATAAGTCCTGTTTTTTCATCTTTTTTAAACGTTGCGGGTTTGCCAATATCATGAAGGAGTACTGCCAAACGTACGATCGGGTCTTTTGCGCGGCAGCTTTTAAGCGACATGACGAGGTGGGTGCCCACATCGTAGATATGATGCCGTCCCGGGCTTTTTTGAGGAATGGAAAAGGCATAATCAAGCTCGGGAATGATATGCGCAAGAAGGCCGGTATTTTTCAGAAGCAGTATTCCATCTGCCGCATAGTCGCTTTTCAAAATCTTGAAGAGTTCATCTCTCACCCGTTCTTTTGAAATTTTGGCAAGAAGATAGCTATTTTTCATCAGTGCCGCACGCGTTTTATCCTCGATAGTAAACTCAACTTCTGTGGCAATCCGCACCGCCCGCATGAGGCGGAGCGCATCCTCACTGAAGCGCTTATCGGGGTCGCCGACCGCCCGTATGATTTTCTCTTTTATATCGGCAATTCCGTGATGGGGGTCAATGAGTTCACGGCCGTCAAAGGCAATCGCATTTATCGTGAAGTCACGCCGTGCCAAATCTTCCTCAATGTTTTTTGCCCATGTAATTTTTTGCGGATGGCGCAGATCGGTATAGTCTTCTTCTGTGCGAAAAGGCGTTACTTCAAAAAGATTGTTTTCGTATTTGACTGTTACCGTGCCGTATTCGTTGTGGTAAAAATTGTCAGCAAATAATTGTTGAATTTGCTCTGGAGTAGCGTTTGTCGTGAAGTCCCAGTTGGAAGGAGAAAAACCTCGCAGTAACTCCCGCAGCGCACCTCCCACAATGTATATACGATAATCTTTATTTTTAAAAACCGCCATAAAACGGGTGATAATCTCTGGTACAATAAACTCGTGTTTCATAATTTCTATTCTATCATGTTATCCCGATGAAGATTACTATCAAGCATCACTTCAGGAAAAAGCACATTACTCCTGAAGAGTTTCTCGAGGCATTTTTTACGACGAGAAAAATAACCGATAGAAACACATTCCTTCACCCGCCAAAACCCGCAGATATTACCCTCGACACATTTTTTCCCAAATCGCAGTGCCTGCGAGCTTTTGAGCTGTTGAAAAAGATATGGGAGAGGAAAGAAACAGTGGTGGTGTATACAGATTATGATGCAGATGGTATCACGGGAGGTGCTGTTTTATGGGAGACGCTCCATCTTCTTAGGTTTCATGCTATGCCCTATGTGCCCCATCGCGTGCATGAGGGATATGGATTTTCACAAAAAGGCATTGATGCGGTGAAAAAACTCTACGATCCGCGTTTGATCATCAGCGTGGATCATGGCATTTCAGCTGCAGAGAAGATCGCATATGCTCATTCTATGGGAATTGGTGTCATTGTCACCGATCACCATGTGAAGCCTGCTCATTTTTCTTCAAAAGCACACGCAGTATTTCACACGGAAAAGTTGTCGGGCGCAGGTGTTGCCTATTTTTTTGCAAAAGAGCTTTTCCAATATTTCAAAAACGAAAGGCTCGTCCAGAAAGAAACACTGACTATACTTACTGATCATTTTTCTTCAGATTACATCCTCCTAGCGTCAATTGGAGGGATCGCTGATTTGGTGCCTTTACAGGGGGCAACGCGAAGCTTGGTCAAACATGGACTTCTCGCATTTGCCCGCACACGAAGAAAAGGCATGATACACCTTTTGCGTGAGGCAGGAATTTTGGGAAAAGTTATGATGCCGTATGACATAGGTTTTATTATTGCCCCGCGCATTAATGCAGTAGGACGGCTTGAACATGCTATTGACGCGCTTCGTCTCCTTTGTACAAAGCAGGATGAGAAAGCGCTACAACTTGCTCGAAAAGTCGGACAAAAAAACAAAGAGCGGCAAGTTTTGGTCGAGGATGCTCTTGAGGAGGCAAAAAAAATTGTTGAGGAAGAGCGCGCGCGGAAAAAAAAGCTTTCAAAAGTGATTGTTCTTACTTCACGTACGTGGAATGAAGGAATTATTGGACTTATCGCCGCAAGGATAACTGAAGAGTATTATCGTCCTACCGTTGTTATCACCATGGCCGATGGATTTGCGAAAGGATCATCCCGTTCAATCCAAGGTTTTGACATTACTGCTTTTTTGAAGAAACATCAAAAATTTCTGGTAGATGTGGGCGGACACAAGGCAGCAGCGGGATTTACCATAGAGAAAAAAAATATAGAACCGTTTAAAAAAGCAGTGATTCATGCGGCAGATACGCTCCTTCAAGACAAAGATCTTGAACCAAGTATTAACAGTGATTTTAGCATACCTATTTCTTCACTTACGATTTCTCTCGTGAAAAGTATTGAAGGTTTGCAGCCGTTTGGAGTAGGAAATCCGCAACCTACTTTCTACTGCGAAGGAATGATTGTTTCAGCAGGAATTTTTGGCAGAGATAATAGTCATCTCAAAATAGTTATTGCAGATAACGAGCATGGAGATAATTCTTCTTCATTGCTTGAAGTCATTTTTTTCAAAAAAGCAGACCTTTTTCTCACTCTGTCAAAAGGACAGAAAGTGGCAGTGGTGTACACACTTGAAATTGATCGGTGGGGCGCAAGAGAAAAAATACGGGGAAAAGGGAAAGTCATTGTCAAGAAAGAGGCAACGTAGTATCATAAGGGACATGAAAGACATTTTTATCGGAGATGTTGCTCATCATATAGGAAAAGAGGTTAATTTATCTGGCTGGGCGACACATATACGAGATCACAAAAAAGTGATTTTCATTGATCTTCGCGACTCCTCGGGGGTTGTCCAACTCGTGGGAGATGAAACCATACGAGGAATTTCACCAGAGGATGTTGTATCTGTTTGCGGCATCGTGAAAAAAAGACCAGAGAAGCTCATCAACCCAAAACTTAAAACAGGTTCAGTCGAGATTGAGGTAAAAACTTGCGCGGTGATCAGCAAATCAGAAAAGTTGCCTTTTGATATGGGAAAAGAACAACTGGAGCTCACACTTCCCGTGCTTTTGGACTATCGTGGATTGACACTTAGACACCCTCTGGTTTCTTCGATCTTTAAAGTGCAAGAGACGGTCATTGATGCTTTTAGGAGTGGTTTGAAACAAAAAAAATTTACAGAGTTTCAATCTCCTGTCATTATCCCGGAAACTGCCGAGGGAGGCGCTGATGTGTTTGAAGTCAAGTATTTTGGGCACAAAGCATATCTTTCACAAAGTCCACAGTTTTATAAACAGATAATGGTCGGTGTTTTTGAGCGAGTATTTACCGTCAATAAAACTCTTCGGGCGGAGCCATCAGTCACCACCCGCCATTTGGCCGAGGTGACAACGCTTGATGTTGAGTTTGGATTTATTGATGCATGGACTGAAGTCATGGAAGTTGCCGAAGATGTGATCAAATATATTATAAAAGAAGTTGGGAGGCTTAATAAGGGCGAGCTTGTTCTTCATGGGGCATCTCTCCCAAAGGTGGGAGGTGCTATTCCTCGACTGAAGCTTAAAGAGGCACAGGAGATCATTTTTAGCCGAAGCGGAAAAGACGTCAAAGGTGAACCTGATTTATCACCAGAGGATGAACGGGAGATCGGTGCATGGGTACGTGATGAGAAAGGCTCTGATTTTGTCTTTATCACTCACTATCCGGTAAATAAGCGTCCGTTTTATACCCATGAAGATCCGAAAGACCCAGGATATACCTTGAGCTTTGATCTTTTGGGGCGAGGTATGGAGTGGTGTACGGGCGGGCAGAGGATCCATGATCTTTCGATCTTGCTGAAGAAGGCGCGTGAGCGGGGCATCAACATTGCAAAAAGTGAGCTTTATCTTCAGGCTTTTCGATACGGCATGCCGCCGGAGGGTGGATTTTCATTTGGATCAGAGAGAATTATCATGGGTATTTTGGGACTCAAAAATGTCCGCGAGGCATCACTTTTCCCGCGCGATATGGAAAGAGTTGATGTGCGTTTATGAAATTACATCATTTTTGTTTTTTGATTTTTTTTACACTTCTTTTTTTGTTTTATCCGGGTGATACCTATTATGCCCGTCTTTTTACCCGAGAGAGGCAACTTTTCGAAAAGCAGGACGTTTCCATCACCTATGATCGAAAGCCTTTTCCTTTTATGATTAATCCGTATCTTGCGCCTGATATTACGGCAGAAGGGGCATATATTGTGGATCTTGATTCATTTACTCCGATATTCCAAAAAAATGCCAATGACCGTTTTCTTCCTGCCTCAACGACCAAAGTTATTACTGCCCTTGTTTCTTCTGACATATATTCTTTTGATACGCCACTTACGGTGAAGCGGACAGTGACTGAAGGACAGAAGATGGGACTTTTTGAAGGTGAAAAAATGAGCGCGGAAAATCTCTTATATGGTCTTTTAATCCATTCGGGTAATGACGCGGCGTATGTATTTGCAGACAACTACTCTGGGGGATTTGATGATTTTATCGTGCGCATGAATCAAAAAGCAGTGGAGCTGGGTATGAAAAATTCACGGTTTAAAAATCCCGCAGGGTTTGATGATCAAGAGCAATATACCAGTCCTTTTGATTTAGCAATTGCCTCACGCGTGCTTCTTTCTCAATCTTCCCTCGCCAAGATGGTTTCCACGAAAAGTATCACCGTATCTGACGTTGATTTTACAAATTTTCATGCGTTGTATAACGTCAATAAATTATTGGGTGAAATACCGGGGATTGCAGGAGTCAAAACTGGCTATACAGAAGAGGCCGGGGAACACTTGATTTCCCTCTATAAAAAACCTGGTGATGATAAACGCTCACTGATTGTAATACTAAAAAGTGCTGATAGATTTGAAGACACCAAAAACATTGTCAACTGGCTCACAAGTAATATATCGTATCAAAGTTTTTAGTCAACTACGGTGAAATCTCGCCACACTTGATTATTATTCTCATTAAACTCCTCAATCCTTCCCCGTGGATCAGCTTCAAAAACGACGCGATAATCTCCAGGTATAACGTCGTCGGGTACGGTCCATTCAAGCTCCTGCGATGTACTACCTTGTGGTGAAATACCGTCAACCCGCTTGAAAAAAGGAGGGATTTGATTATTTCCTTTTTCATCGAGGATACTCCATCTCACCTGAAAATCTCTGCTTTTATTGCCAGACGGATTGCGAGAATTGTTTCGAAGTCTCGTCCGGAAAAACATTTTCTGTCCCTTTTTAATCATGACACTATATTCATTCAAGGTATTTTTCTCAAAAAGAAATCCTGGCTCCAGATCATTTTTATATTCTTCTGTACTGGGAACAAGATGATATTCGACAGCTCCATTGGTAGTTGTCATTGTTTCTCCTGATTCTTTATTTTTCGATACTTTGAAAAAAAGTTTGGTATCAATAGGAGTTGGTTCAAAAATTCGTATGTTTGTTATTAATTCATTTATATTTACGTTGCCTTGTAATGCAATTTTATCTTGTTCTATTTGCGATCGAGAAAAATGTGCATTGTCTACACGCAATGTCCCTTGAACTATCTTTTGAGAGGGAGTAAATACAGAGATGTTTTTCTCGCATGTTGCTTTTTCTCCAATTGAAATAGGCAATGAATAAGTAAGCATGCCTTGTTTTAACACATCATTTTCAAAGATATTGACTGATGCGGTGGTGAGATCATGTCCTCCGTTTAGATAGAATATATATGGTGTCTTATTACATGAAGTAATTCGAAAAGAGAGTGTTTTTTCTTCTTTATTTATGTCTTCTACAGTGAAGATAACATCATGTTTTTGATCGGTAATGGAATCATTTTGGGAGAAACCGTTTTCTGGAAATGTTGTAAAAAGAATAGTCTGCATTAATTTACCCTCTATATATGGTTTTGATTCAAAATTAAACATAAGACTATCAAACACATTGTGTAAAAACAGATCTCGTTCTTCAGGAGCACTTAGATTATTAGTAGCAAAAGGAATCCACGCGGCAACAGGCAAATTATTGCCTGATATATCGAGATCATATTGTTGGATGGTATAAATTCCCTGTGGTTTTTCGGTATTAATTTTGATAATTTTCTCATCCGGCAGCCATCTCAAATATTTTTTTGCATAGGGACCAAAATGAGCATATTTTTCTTTGTGCAGCAAACCCAGAGCGCCCATAACATCACTGCTATTTCCATATTCTTCTAGTAGGCATGACTGATCTTGACCCGAAAAGGTATTAGTTTTTATGGTAGGAGAATTACAAACCATTGAGTTCGCATGTTCTGCGCCCAGATTATGACCGATTTCATGAGGAATAAGACGAGAAAAAAAATAGGGCTCATTTTTACCATTGTAGACTATCGAGGTAATGGAGCTATCAAAGCTAACTGTTTTATCTTTGGTTTTAACTGTAATATTTACCTTGCCCATAGTGCCCATGCCTTCGTAGTTTGAGCGTTTATCTGTCATAATAATCACCAAATAACTTTCATATGAAGTGAGATCAATACTATTCTCGAACGCAAAAGTTATCAGTTTCTTCGGTAACTTTGCGTTTAGTGTTTCTAGTTCGTAGCTTTCAATATTAAAGGCATATATTTTGGGTTCGACAATAAAATTAAGTGACAGCTTGTTATATGATTCTTCTTCAAAAAATTTTCCCACGGTTTCATTTAGTTGTTGAGTGATATATGGTATATCAATTCCCAAAGGAACAGTGTAATCAGTGTCTTTTAAAACAAGGGTTAATACATTCTGCTGTCCGGTCGTTTTTAATTGTTGCTCTTCAGTTTCTTCTAATTCAACAGCGATAAGAGAGGTATTTGTATTTTCGGAAGACCCGTTAGTTTTGACCGCATTAGTTGCTTTTACCCTGAATCCATAGCGGAATAGAGATGTAGGTACAGGATAAAAATTCATCTCTTCATCTGTCTTATCTTCAACAAATGTTGCAGTTTCAAAAGATGTATTCTTCTCAAAATTATCAAAGATATAGGTATTTACGGTTCCCTGTGTAGATACTCGCTTTTCGAGAATTTCTTGTGTCTCTTGAGGAAATTGTGCAAGTATATCGCGACTAAATGCTTGCTTATATACTTCTGCAGGACTTTCTTCAAGAAGCGCAAGTAATGTTATCGTTCTCTCTTGTGCTTTTTGAGAAAGTGTGGGAACCAGTGCTTTTTTTCCTTCTTCATCTACTTGTTTGTATTGGTTAAGTAGTCCTAACAGACTTGTATTTTTTTCCTCTATCTCTCCCCGTAGCTTTATCAGTTGTGCAGATTCTGTCGCAGTTTGTTCAACGGGGAGAGAGGGTATTTCTTGTGCTTTTGACCGATATGTTTGTTGTTTTCTATTTGCGATGAGGGTGAGTATCAGCAGTACAACACTGATCATCAAAAATGAAATTAATGTAATAATACGTATGTTTTGTTTCATTTTTTAGTGGTGATAGAATTATTCGACAAATGCTTCTTGTATTGCCGGTACATACGCCACAAATCCATCATCGCTCAAAAACGCGTATACTGGCCGTAGATATTCTTCATACGTCGCAAGATCAAGATATCCCAAAAACATTTTTTTGATGACAAGTGTATCTGTTTTTCCGGCAGAGACGATAAAGGCACCTTTGTTTAAAAGGGCAACCCATGCCTCATCGCCGGTTTTTATCGGATAGACTCCAACTTTTTCAACTTCTTTTTCATAAAACTGGATTGCTGCGCGGAGTACAAAGAGTTTTCCTTCTTTAAACGTGCCCAAAAGGAAATTGCTACTGGTGAAATAGTTCTGCGGGATTACGGGAAAACCGTCAATATCGCCTCTGAAAAAATCTATTTCAAACACATTTGCCTCTTTTTTCTCCTCCACCGGTGTGAATTCTTTTTTTGCGGGATCATAGCGCATATAGATGATATTTACTTTTCCTGTCGCGAGTTCTTCGGGGTATCTGTCGAGACTCGTGAGAAATCCTTTTGTTTTTTCGTTTATTTCAGACTCCTGCGGCAGGAGCACACCATTAAAAAGACCGGCGTTTTGATCAAATTGTCTATCAAAACTAAAATTAAAATAAGCAATATCTATCTCAAGGCTTTTTTCGCTATCCTCAAAAACCGCTTTTTGGTCAGCGATTTTATGTTTGGCGACTTCAGTGTCAAATCCCAGCATCTTTGCCATCAGATATATCTTTGAAAGATATCCGAAACGGGGCGAGCGGGGGGGGAGAAAAAATACTTTTGCAGTGTCGGTTGCAGTTTTTGGCACGCCTTCGATCGTATCGAGGATAAACTGCGGGTTTTGCGGGTATCCAAATGTGTTTGGTATCGAGATCCGTTGAATTTTGCCGAAAATTGGGTCAATCGCAAGAGGTTTTGGTTTTTGCGCATCAAGATAGCCCAGGTAAAAGCGGATGATGAAAAAGACAATAACAAAAAATACCCCAAGACCGAGAACAAAAGGGGCAAATTTTCTGAAATAGTATATGACTTCAGTAAGTGTCATAATTGTTTACTTTCATTTTTCCTATTGACATACGTACCATTTTTTGGTACAGTATATACTGTTTTACAGTACCCCCGAGCAATCGGGGGGTTTTTTTATTTCTCTATTTTATCTTTTATATCTTCCAAAAAGAAGTACTTATTAGTCGCCAATTTAGACTCCCACGAAATTGTTCTTCTTGAAGAATAGACAATGACCTTTTTTTGAAATTGTTTTTGCAGAATTTTGATCAGATGGACAAAATCAGAGTCACCGGAGAAAAGAATAAGAACTTCAAAATTATTTACCTCAAGAAGAATATCTACTGCCATCTCAACATCGCAATTTGATTTGAAAAGCACATTGTCTTGTTTGCCCTTAATGATTTTGAGAGGTTTTGTCATTGTTTTTATGCCAATTTTACGAAGCCGATGAAGAAATTTTTTCATTTTTTCATCAGTATTTTTTATGCCGGTGTAATAGCGTATTTCAATTACATTGAATTTTTCTGATAATTGTTTCAACATTTTTTTCCAGTCAATATTCCAGCGAAGATGTTTTTGTGTATAGAAAACATTTGCTCCATCAATAAAAACTTTTGCTTTTGGTTTATACATGTTATTGTTTTGTTTCATTATCTTCAACTACGGTGAAATCTCTCCATATCTGATTATTATTTTCATTAAACTCCTCAATCCTTCCCCGTGGATCAGCTTCAAAAACGACGCGATAATCTCCAGGTATAACGTCGTCGGGCACGGCCCATTCAAACTCCTGCGATGTACTACCTTGTGGTGAAATACCGTCAACCCGCTTGAAAAAAGGAGGGATTTGATTATTTCCTTTTTCATCGAGGATACTCCATTTCACCTGAAAATCTCTGCTTTTATTGCCAGACGGATTTCTTGAGTTATTCCGTAAAGAAGCTTTCAATATGAGTTTTTCTCCTTTTTTTACCTGTATGTTATATAACCGTTGTGGATCATTTAAGTTTTTTACAAACAAAAGATTTGGCTCAAGATCATTTTTATATTCCTCTGTGCTGGGAACAAGATGATATTCGACAGCTCCATTGGTAGTTGTCATTGTTTCTCCTGATTCTTTATTTTTCGATACTTTGAAAAAAAGTTTGGTATCAATAGGAGTTGGTTCAAAAATTCGTACATTTGTTGTTAGAGTGTTTGTCTTCATGTAATCAAAAGGATGTAGTTTATAAAATTCTATTTGTTGCTGTGCAAAATGGGGAGGATCTACTCGTAATGTTCCTTGGGTCATTTCTTGAGAAGAAGTGAAACTGTAGATATTTTTTTCACATTCTGATTTTTCTTCTATAAAGATTGATAGTGAATGCGTCAATACACCTTGTTTTAATAGATCATTTTCAAAAACATTCACTGAAGCAGTGTACAAACCAGCTTGTCCAGTTGAATAAATGACAGATGGTTTTTCATCACATGAAGAAATGCTGAAAGTAAGCGTTCCCTCTTTTTTATTTGCTTTTTCTACCGTAATAACAAGGTTATGTACATTGTCAGTAAATTTTTGTCCGATAGGAAAGCCTACTAGTGTAAATGTATTTTTTTCACTTCCCAAAGGAGACATGAGATATCTGGACGAAGCTGGTGGTTTTAAAAGAATAGTACGTTCTAGATAATGTTGGTTATCATATAATTTTTGTGGAAATAGTTCAAAATCAACCGCCAAAGAATCGACATTGTTCTTGTCGAGATTAAATTCACCTAGATCTAAATTTGTGTCATAGGATACATTTCTGTAATATAAGTAATAATTTTGTTCTTCACTATTTTTAACACTGATTTGTACAGCATTTGGAAAATTCTTTTGAGTTGCATAATCATTATATTTTTGTATTGTATAGGTGCCATTGGGTTTTTCTTGATCTATATCGATAATTTGATCATTACTAAGCCATCCGAATTTTCTCTTAATAAACGGATTAAAATCATTATCTTTATCAACTCCCCCCCTTCCCATAACATCAAAAGGATTACCATATTCGACATATTTGCATGGGATAGTTCCATTTTTTATGCCGATCTCACCGATTTTTTGATCAACAAAATACCGTTGTAGATTTGATTCTAGTATAGAGAGACCACAAAATCCTATCGAGCCTGCATGTGCTGCGCCCAGATTATGACCGATCTCATGAGGAATTACTCTTGTAAAAAGATAGTCAGGATCATTAAAATAATATAGTCCAACAGCAATTGAGCCGCTCAATACGTATTTACCGTTGACCGTTGTAATATCTTTTCCGCCTATACTTGCATATCCACCGTAATAAGGGCTTTTTTTATTTGTTGCAAGAATAAAAAATAAGCGTTGGTATTGTCCAATATTTATATTGTTTTCCAAAGCCAACTGCATTAGTTGTTTCTTACTGGCATATTTATAACGCTGTTCAAAATCAGTGAATTGTTGAGGATGGAGATCAATAGGGAGCCATCGGGGATATATCGTGGGCATAAGTCTTAGTTTATTGTATGAAATTTTCTCATAAAATTTTTTCGTGTATTTATTAATTTTTTCCGAAACTATTTCAGGAGAAGGAGGAATAAGATCGGAGTTTAAAATATCAGAATCTATCGCAAGAATAAACAAAATGCTTTGTGGGCCAATTGTCTCAAAGTTTTGTGTTTTTATGTAGACAAAATCTATGGTAATAATACTTAATATTGTTCGGAGATCGCTTCCTACGAAATCCTGCGCAAAAACAGGTTTAATAAGACCATTGTTGGAAGAAAGTGACTCTGGTTGTATAGGCTCTTGTAGTTTTACGGCATTATTAACATTGATCACCGTACCTGAAAGAAAAGAGATAGGATTATCTTGTACTGCATAAAAATTCATCTCCTCATCTGTTTTCTCCTCAACAAATGTTGCAGTTTCGAAAGAGGTATTCTCTTCAAAATTATCAAATATATAGGTATTGACCGTTCCCGTCGTTGTTACTCTCTTTTCAAGAATAGCTTGTGTTTCTTGCGGAAATTGTGATAAGGTATCTTGGGTAAAAGCATGCGTATAAACTTCTCTCGGACTTTCTTCAAGAAGCGCCAGAAGTGTCGTTGTTCTTTCTCGTGCTTTTTGAGAGAGTAGAGGAATCAGTTCTTGTTTTTTTAGTGCATCTCCTTGTTTATATTCCTCAAGAACACCTAAAATACCCGTATTCTTTTCCTCTATCTCTCCTCGCAGTTTCATAAGTTGTGCAGATACGGTGGCAGTTTGTTCAACCGGAGGAGAAGGTATTTCTTGTGCTTTCGATTGATATGTTTGTTGTTTTCTATTTGCGATGAGGGTGAGTATCAGCAGTACAACACTGATCATCAAAAATGAAATTAATGTGACGATTCGTATGTTTTGTTTCATTTTTTCATAATACTCTCATCTTTGGTATAATGTCAATGCTATGGTACGTACACGTATTGCTCCATCTCCGACGGGTTTTCCTCATATTGGTACGATCTTTCAAGCACTTATCAATTATGCCATTGCCAAAAATGCAAAACCGAAAGGTCAATTTATTGTTCGGATTGAAGATACCGATCGGAATCGATATGTCAAAGGCGCTGAAGAAGCAATTTTCGAAGCGTTAGAGTGGTTCGGTCTTATCCCCGATGAAAGTCCTAAGCATGGTGGTCCATATCCACCGTATCGTCAATCAGAAAAATTACCTCGATATAAAGAAAGAGCTCAATGGTTAGTTGAGCAAAAAAAAGCATATTATTGTTTTTGTTCGCCTGAAGATCTTGAGCAAATGCGTAAACAACAGCAGGCAGCGGGTAAACCTCCTATGTATGATGGTCGATGTCGAACTTTAAGTTCCACTGAAGTGAAAGAAAGAATAAAGAAAGAGTCTTACGTAATCAGAATGAAAATTATTTATGATAAGTCAACCCTAGATATTAGAGACGATATTAGAGGAATAATTCAGTTTAAAACGGAACTTATTGACGATCAAGTTATTCTCAAGTCAGACAAGTTTCCTACGTATCATTTAGCCGTTGTCGTAGATGACCATGATATGGAAATAACCCAAGTAATTAGAGGCGAGGAATGGATCAGCTCGACGCCAAAGCATGTTTTACTTCGTCAATACTTTGGGTGGGATGACAAACCGCTTTCTTATTTACACACGCCGTTACTGAGGAATCCCGATGGTTCTAAGTTGAGCAAACGTCATAGCCACGCTGCAGTAAGCTGGTACAAGAAGCAGGGATTTTTACCGGAAGCAATATTAAACTATCTAGCAAATCTTGTATACAACCACCCGAAAGGGGAGATTTTTACCCTTGAAGAATTTGTGAAATCGTTTACTGACAGAACAAAAATTCATTCAGTGGGAGCTCGTTTTAACATTGCAAAGCTCGAGTGGCTCAATGGTGAATACATTCGTCAGTCCAAAGTCGAAAGTCTAAAGTCCAAAGTCTTCAATTTTTATGAGAGAAAATATGATATAAATCTTATTGCAAAAACTATTCCCTTAATACAAGAGAGGATTAAAAAGTTATCTGATTATCTACCCCTTTGTGAGTTTTTTTTCACGCCACCGCAAAAATATGAAACCGACCTTTCTTCAAAACAAAATCTATTACATAAAATACACGATGGAATAGAAAAAACTCATGATTGGCGAGCTGACTCGATTGGCGAGCATATGCAGGTAGTAGCAAAAGAAAATAATGTCAAAGCGAGCGAGTTTTTCATGGTTTTGCGCGTTGCAATAACCGGTAAGAAAATCTCTCCACCGCTTAACGAATCAATGGAGATTTTGGGGAAAACAGAATGTTTGGATAGAATTAAAAATCTGCTTGCGAGATGAATACTGCGTTGATTAAAAAATTCCGGGAGCGTATCTACACATATTTTGCACACAATAGGCGTGTATTGCCGTGGAGAGATACGCAGGATCCATATCGTATATTTGTCTCCGAGGTGATGCTCCAACAAACACAGGTAGACCGTGTCCTTGCCAAATATCGTGCATTTATCGCGGCTTTTCCTGATATTTATTCACTTGCAAAAGCCACGTTTGCTCACGTATTTTCCCTCTGGCAAGGATTGGGATACAATCGCAGGGCCATGTATCTTATCCGCAGCGCGCGCATGGTGGTGGAGCGTTTTTCAGGTCATTTTCCTGCGGAAATTAATAAGCTCACAGAGCTTCCGGGAGTTGGCAAAAACACAGCGTGCGCAATTGCGGCATTTGCATTCAATAAACCAGTCGTCTTTATAGAGACCAATATCCGCAGCGTGTATCTTCACTTTTTCTTCACGGGGAAAAAATCAGTAAAAGACAGCAAACTTCTACCTCTTATCGAAAAAACACTTGATGCAAAAAATCCGCGCATGTGGTACTTCGCTCTCATGGATTATGGCGCGATGCTGAAAAAAAACTATACAAATCCTTCCCGAGGCAGTCATCACTATGCGAAGCAATCTGCTTTTGCAGGATCGCTGCGTGAGCTACGGGGCAAAATACTCAAGATTGTTATGGAAAAAGGCAAAATACATGAAGCAGATTTGATAAAAAACCTTCAGGGAGATCAGCGAATAGACAAAGTTCTTGAAGATTTACAAAAAGAGGGATTTGTCAAACGGACTCGCAAACACATCCATATTGCTGATGGTTTTTAGTTCTCCCGTGATAATCATGAAAAAGCGCGCACCCAGTGCCGGTCAGTTTCAACCATAAGATCAAGGTAAACTTTCTTCCCTGTTGCTACCTCGAGTTCTTTGCGGCTCATCATACCTATTTCTCTGATACGTCGTCCGCCTTTGCCGATCAAAATTGTCTTGTATCGGTCGTCAGTCGTCAAAATACGCGCTTTGATATACGTCGTTCCATCAGGGCGTTCACTAATATCATCCACCACGACTGTTGTCGAATACGGCACTTCTTTGCGGATTTTCAGAAAAACTTTTTCGCGGATAAGCTCTGCGATAAATATGCGACTGTCAATGTTAAGTGTGGGATGGGGTCGATTTTCTTCTTCTTTCTCTTCCATCTTTTTTTGTTCGGGTAGAAGTTCAAAGATACGGTTGATCAAAAGCTTCAAATGTTTGGCCTGAAGGGCTGAAACATGGATAATATCTCTATATTCATCCTGAAGAAACATATAATGGGGCATGTAGGGGGCGGGCGATACATCGGCCTTATTGAAAACGACAATGGTTGGTTTTTTAACGCTTCTGACAATGCCGATGACCTTTGACTCTTCAAAGTCACGTCTGCGTGTGGGGTCAACGACATAGAGTACAAGATCAACGCTATCGGTGACTGCTTGTCGTGCAGCCTTATTAATCTTTTTGGAAAGTGCATCTTTTGCGCGGTTGAAAATGCCTGGCGTATCAATAAAAATGATAGTTCCCCGTTCATCTTTGTATACGCCGTAGATAGGGAAGCGGGTGGTTTGGGGGAGGGGAGAAGTGATGGCGACTTTTTGGCCAATGAGATTATTGACAAGGGTTGATTTGCCGACGTTTGGACGTCCAACCAGAGCCACGGTACCTGCTTTCATATTTTTTAATTATAAACGTTTCCGCGAAAATTTATATTTTGGATAAAGATAATTTTATTTTTGTTGTTTAATTCAAAGACTACACGCATATTCCTTATTCTTAAACGATAGTTTTTGGTAGTTTCGGTGAGTTTCTTTATATCAAGCAATTGAGTAAAAGGATCCTTTTGCAAAAATTCAAGCTTTTCGATAACGAGTTTTTTCTCTTTCGGCGAGAGTTTTTTGAGAAATTTGGCGACTCTGTTATGATAGAGAAGTTTATACATGTAACATTTTTTTAATCTCCTCGTGAGTGATCCATTTCACTTTGTTTTTGTCTTCTTTTTCATATTCTTGAGCCAGAAGAGAATCATAGTGGTCCTCAAGCGCACTTAACAACTCCTGATAGTTCTCATACGACAAAAGTACCCCCCTGGGAGTATTGCGGGAAAACACGTATACAGGGCTTTTTTGCGCTTTTTTCAAGACTTCTTTTGTTTTAAAGCGCAAATCCGAGATCGAGCTGATATTTTTCGCTGTTATCATAATATATACTAAAATTGTAACAAATTTAGTACACTTTGTCAAGTTTCACTTTTTTTGGTATAATATCATATTCACCTATTCGTCTTAATCCTTGCCCGGTCGTCTAATGGTAGGACAGCAGACTTTGGATCTGCTTATCTAGGTTCGAATCCTAGCTGGGCAGCCAAGTAGGACGAAAGGGTCGCAAAGACCCCTTTTGGGTTGATTTATCGGGCAATTCGTTAGGTTCGAAAATCTTCGCTCTATTTTTTGCCAAATTCGCCACTTTCGAACCGTTAGTCTCAACTACCGCATTGTGTATGAGCTTAAAGGCATTGGAATACTCATAAGCCAGGATTCCTTTGTCGAGCGTCATTTTAGAGCCTGTTTGAAAACTTTTACACATATTCCTTCTCAATTTTTAATAACATAACAGAACTTATGCATGTTTGACTACGATACGTTGTTAAGAGATAATCTTAACAATGTTACAGAAACTGCATCAAAACGCTAAGACCAATTATGCCATAAGACGGCAGATAAAACAAAGCCCGCTTCCCGTAGCTGTTCTGGCGCGTAAATTTAAT
>DATDXN010000003.1:0-21237 GCA_035289305.1 Patescibacteria group bacterium | reverse complement strand
TATATTGGAAGTCTAATTTTTATATCATACAGGAAGGAGTAGGTTTGCCTCCGATAGATGGTTGCACCGGTAACTATTATAGAATTTATTTGCCTAATAATATCAGATTTGACAGTGAGAAAGAACTTTACTTCAATCCGTTTGGCTACGGCGTCACATCGGCATATTTAACTGATCCATTTGGAAGATACACGGCCGTTTTAGTTAATACCGAAACCGGAAAGAAACGTAGGGTTTACATAAATAAGTCCGGATTAATTACTATAAAGTGAACTCCTTTATGAAAGAAAAGAAAAATGCTTTTACTATCATTGAAGTGCTTATTTTCGTCACATTGATTTCCTTTATTTTTATTACATCCGCGTATCTCGCACAACTTTCACTCATCAATACTTCAATTGCCAAACACAAAGTGTATGCGACGCAATACGCGGAAGAACTTTTGGAGTGGTTGCGTGTCGAGAAAGAAAAAGGATGGCAAAACATTCCAGATACGACTGTTATGTATTGTTTTAATAAAGTAGATCTTAGTCAATGTGTCACAACCGGTGTGAATTTTGCCTCATGTGCTACTAGCCAAAATAATTGCAATAATGCTTATACACTATCACCAACATCAAATATGCAATTCTTGCGCTATGTGGAGTTCTCATATGACGCTACAACCGATAGAAAAACAGTTTCTATTTTTGTTAAATGGGAGGAGAGAGGGAGGGTTTTTTCGGTTCCCGTAAATTCAGTTTTTACACAGTATGAATAAAATACATAAGAAAGGTTTGAGTATTATTGAAACGATTATTGTGATCGCAATTATTGCCATATCAATCCTGACGCTTTTTAGCATTTTCTTTTCTGTCCTTCAGGCGCGCGCAAAAGTGCATGCCCTGCAGAGCTTAAAAGAGCAAGTGGACGTATCTCTCAATGTCATGAAAAATTTGATGCGCCAACGAGGTTCTGCAATATATAGCGATGTTGGAATGACAGCTGTAAACGAAGTATGTGGGACCAATATGAGTCCACCTGATCATTCTGCGACCAATCCACAAGATCCATCAACGAGTATAAATTTATACTTCAAAGATACTACTAATCCACAAGAAGTAATTTATTTTAGGTTATATAATCATCCGTCGGGGGTAGCAGGTACATATCGGTTGTCATACCTTGCTGATGGGATATACGATCTCACAAACGAAGATGTACAAGTGACTGAATTTAAAATATCTTGTCGGCGCTTATCTGCCTTAAGTCCTCCTTTTATCGCCTTTAGTATGAAAGCAAAAATAGGTTCAAGTTATGGTCCATCAGCTCAAGAAGATAAAGATGTTTTATCTTTTTACACAGGTGTCAAGTTGAGGAATTAACATCCCCTTGATTTCTCACAAAAAGTAATTCATACTAAAAAGTAGACTATGACACATGATGCGTTTACCATTGATATCGGCGAGCGATATATCAAAATTGCTGATATTGCAAAAAAAGGCTCTCATTATGAGGCCCATACGCTTGCCTTCAATGAAAACCCTATCAATATCTATAATACCGATAGCAGTAAAGATAGTGATATGACTGCGGGAGTGATACAAAAGATAGTGCGGGATGCGGGCATCAAAAAAAAAGCAGTCAATATCGTCGTTCCCGACGTCCATAGTTATTCACAGATTATTGAAATGCCCCTCCTCACCGAGAAAGAACTAGTGTCTGCGATTAAGTACCAAGCTGATCAATTCATTCCGGTTCCCATAGAGGATGTGAGTCTTGATATAGAGGTGCTTTTTGAAGATCGGCGCAATAAGAAATTAATCATACTTCTTATTGCCACGACTCACGCGGTGGTTGAGAAAGTGACATCTTTGGTGGAGAGAGCAGGACTCTATCCCGACTCGATCGAAAACGAAACAAGCGCGACGGTAAGACTTATCGCAGACATGCTTGAGGCGCATCGAGAAAATGCAGTGGCACAACAATTGTCACTATTTATGAATGTCGGGTATTCTGCGACATCACTCTACCTTTTCAACGAAGTGAAAAAACTTCCTGTGGAGATACGCAATTTTTCACTCGGCGTCAACATCTTTATCAAAGATATACAGGCAAATCTAGAGCTCCCGGAGGGAGAGATTAAAAAGATGCTTGAAACGACCGGTTTTTCAGATGTTCCTTCGTCATACAATATAAAAAATATTATCTCCTCTCCCTATAATGTGTTTGTTTCGGAGATTGAGCGATTTATCATTGTCGCAAAAACAAAATTTGGTCTTCCGGTCAATTCGATTTTTCTTTTTGGCGAAGGGGGTAAAATTGCGTCTTTTGGCGACAAGCTTTCGACGTCACTTGGCATAAAAATAAGCTTGTTTGATATTTTCCCGTATTTTGTGAGAAATAACGTCATAGATTATTTCAAGGCAGACTTGCTGTTTATTATTCCAGCTCTTGGAGGGTGCGTACGGTTCATGAAATGAGTCCCGTTCACCAGCGGGGGAAAATTATCTGACTACATACTTACAATGTCAAAATACATTAATCTACTGCTTAAAGGACAGACATACAGACAACAAGAAAAGATATTTGAAAAAATCCGCACAGCGAGCTTTGTTATTGGCTTTATATGTATTACATCGCTTGCTGTTGTTTTTTTACTCAAAACAGTAAAAGAAGTTGAACGGGCAAGACTACTCTCCCAGAAAGAACGTTTATTAAGTGAGCTCCTTAATAAAAGAGACATAGAAAAAAAAGTTATTTATTTCAACGATAAAAGTGTTGAGTTTGAAAACATTCTTGCAAAAGATGTGAATTTTCTCCCTTACTATAGATTGCTTGTCAATTATCTTCCTATTTCAACAGGTTCAGCCGAAATTGAATCAATGACGTATGACAATGAAAAAAACGTTTCCTTTACACTGAATTTTTCAGACTATGATGTATTCTACGACTCGCTGAACAACCTTGAGGATCTTGCATTTTTAAAAATATTTGAGAGGTTATCGCTTGAGGAATTTTCAATAACCGGCGAAAGCACGAACAATTACAAAGTATCGTTTTCAGGAAAATTTAAACCAGTTGACCAAATACCATGAGAATATTCATCGGCAGATACACTAGGGAACTCCTTCGGCGAAATAGCATATATATACTATCAGGTGTGATCTTTTTATTGCTTATCCTGTTCGTGTTGCCTCTTCAAATAAAAGCCTATATAGATATCAAAAATGGTAACGCGGGACTAGTAGAAGAGATAGCAAACTTGGAACGTAAAAAAGCAACAATTTTATCTTTTAATGCAGAGGAAGTTGATCTTCTGGTTTCAACACTGGATACTCTTTTGCCAAGTAAAGAGGATTATTTCACTATTTTTACAGTGCTTGATAATATCTCAACTCAAACAGAGTTTCGTGTGGTGAGTTTTACCCTAGTCTTGAGTGAAGCTCCAGATGAAGTTTTGACGCTCCAAATCACCACAGAAGGAACGCCAGAGGCATTCGTGAAATTCCTCGAAAATTATCAATATAAAGGAGGCAGGCTTATCACGATGGATGAGCTGACGTATTCTCCCGCAACTGCTCAAACAAGTCTCACGCTCGTTTTTCATACAAAGGATATAAAGCCCGCCATCTCACAAGAAGCGCCCAAGATTGACCCCGTACGACTCGAGCACATTCGAACTGTCGCGCGTGAGCTTCAAGAATCGTTAACGACTTCTCCAGGAGAATTTGTTGATACCACGAGTGATTATACAACAAAGGACAATCCATTCGTAGCATTTTAAGGGGTAATTTTGTAGTTTTACTCTTCGCCTACTTTCAGTATGATTTTTTTGCCGTAACTACTTTCAACTTCCGGCGTTCTTGTTTTATATGAGAATACTGAAAGAAGCGTGCGGATAGCATTGATGGTTTTTCCTCTTTTTCCAATAACTTTGCCAAAATCATCCTGATGCGGAATGATCGTGATGACAGCTGTATATTCCTCATCAGACTCATGAAAAGTAATATTTTCGGGGTAATTAACTATTTTCGTGATTATATTTTTGACAAAGAGTAGAGCGGGTGATGTAATAGTGTTCGTGTCCATTATATGTTGAGTTTATGCAGGCGTTTTGCAAGTAATTTACGGGCGCCCTCGCTCAATTGAGCTCCTCTCTCAATCCACTGGGTGAATTTCTTTTCATCTACCGTGAGTGTTGATGGGGAGGTAAGGGGATTATAAAAGCCTATTTTCTCAATGTACTTCCCGTCTCTTTTTTTTCCCTCCTCTGCCGCTACTATTCGATATTGCGGAGCATTTTTTTTCCCTATTCTGGTAAGTTTTATTTTTACTGCCATACATATAGTATATCACATCGTTGATTTTTGTAAAGCGTGAAGAGCCGCGTTTTCCTCGGCCTCTTTTTTTGAGTTTCCTTTCCCTTCTCCCTGTTTTTTACCATGGAGAAAGACAGCTATGACGTATTGCTTTTTGTGTTCTGGGCCTGTTTGATGTATGACTCGGTACTGGGGCAATATCTTATATTTATTTTGCCAATACTCCTGCAGTCTATTTTTGGGGGAAAGGTACAATTTGTGTTTGACGATGTGATCAAGCTTGTCGCAGAAGAGAAATGAAAGAACAAATGAATTGGCCGCCTCAAAGTTTTGATCGAGGAAAATTGCAGCGATGATAGCCTCAAAGCAGTCTGCAAGAATTGATGAACTCGACTTTGACATGTTTTTTTGCTCTCCTTTGGAAAGAAAAATATACTGTGAGAGTTTTAGCTTTTCTGCTGCCTCCGATAAACTTTCAGTTTTGACGATTGATGCTTTGATATCAGTATATTCCCCCTCATGAAGATGAGGATATTTTTTGTAAAGATACAGCGAGGTGATGAGTGATAGGACACTATCTCCCAAAAACTCAAGTTTTTCATTCGAAGAAAGATTGCGTGTTTTATTTTCGTTAAGGTATGAACGGTGGATAAGGGCATTCTTCAAAATTTCCTTATTATGAAAAGTCACATCAATGCATTTTTCAAGTTCATGCACATCATGTATCATATATGGTTTTCCTTCTTTTTCGACTCATTGTACCATCTCTTGGTATATCTTCCCAAGAGCTGCGTTGATAAACGCCGGGGATTTTTCTCCTGCCATATCTTTTGCCAGTTCGATCGCCTCGTTGATAATAACTTTGGGGGGCTCTTTTTTCTCAATAATCAATTCATAGACGGCAAGGCGAAGGATTGAAAGGTCGACTTTTGCTATTTTAGACAATTCATATTTTGGTGCTCCTTTTTTTATCTTTTCATCGATTTCAGGAAGATGTAAAAAAATGCTTTGTGTCTTTTTTGAGAGAGCAGGATCTGATGAGTTGAAAAGGCGTGCGAACATTTCTTGCACTATTTTTATTCGTTTCGCGTGACGTGTATCCATGCGGTTTTTTATGTGCCACACTTTTTACACACAAGATGAGGTTTTTTCATTTTGCCACACGCCGCACATTTCACGAGTGATGAAAACTGAAAGGAGCGTGTTTTAATACGTTTTCCTTTCCTCATTGTTGAATGTTTTCGTTTTGGTAAAGGAGCCATACACAATAAATTTAAAATTTTAAAATATATTCAGTCGCGGCTAATGAGTGATATTGTATATTGTTTGAGACGTTTTTGCAACTCCGGATAGTTTGAGATATCGTGTGTGGCGATGAAAGACACACATTCATGTGCGAGGTTCAACAGTGCTTTATCCGAAAATGAGGCGATTTTGAGCATTGGTACGCCATGTTGTCTTGTTCCAAATAACTCTCCTCCCCCGCGTATTTTGAGGTCATATTCGGCAAGTTCAAATCCATTATATACTGATGAGAAGGTGCGAAGTCTACCCTCCACTTTTTCATCGGAAACACCGGTAAAAAGCAGACAATATGATTGTTTTCCCCCTCTTCCTACTCTGCCCCGCAGTTGATGCAGTTGAGATAAACCAAATCGTTCTGCCCCCTCGATAATGATAATGGTAGCGTTTGGTATATCTATGCCAACTTCCACAACTGGTGTTGAAACAAGTACATCGATATGCCCTGAAGTAAAGCGCTTCATCACGGTTTCTTTCTCATTACTTTTCATTCTTCCATGCAGAAGCTCGACGGAAGATGCAGGAAAAACAGTATTTTTGAGGTAGATAAATTCCTTTTTAGCAGCTTTTACTGATGTCAGTGTTTCTTTTTCAGAGAGATCTATGAAAGGACAAACGACGAAAACTTGCGAGCGCTTTTTTTGTATTTCCTTTTTTATCCACGCGTAAGCTGCGCTTCGTTTTTCAGGCGGCACCAAAAATGTTTTGACTGCACCTCTGCCGCGAGGCATTTCATCAATCACTGAAAGATCGAGCTCTGCGAAGATGGTCAAAAGCACGGTACGAGGGATAGGAGTCGCCGTCATAGTAAGAAGATGCGGATATGCTCCTTTTTTTTTGATGAGAGCTCTTTGGGATACGCCGAATTTTTGCTGTTCATCTATGATGACGAGTCCAACGGTTTCAGGGTGTATGGTTTTATTGAGAATTGCGTGGGTACCGAGGATAATATTTGCTTTTTCAAGCATGTCCTTTTTTGGCTTGATGGATGCTGTGCACAGAACCACCGATGGATAGTCAATGTGCGATTGTGAACTGTCGATAAACAGTTGAGAGAGCGTTTTATAGTGCTGCATTGCCAAAATTTCAGTCGGCGCCAGAAAAAGAGTTCGTGATTCATGAAGATATGCCGCATATGCCGCAATTGCCGCAACAACTGTTTTTCCGCTTCCCACTTCTCCTTGTAAAAGTCTGTTCATGGGTGTTGGTTTTGAAAAATCTGTCATAATCTCCTCTATGCATCGCTTTTGCGCTTTGGTGAGAACGAAAGGGAGATTATGAGTGAAAGTGTTGACTTTGTTTTTCACTATATTTGACTGCGAAAATTTATTTGAAACTTTTTCATTTCTCCACGCCTTTTTCACCATATAACTTGACAGTTTTATAATCGTCAATTCATCAAATGACAGCCTTTTTCGTGCCGCCTCCGCTGCGGCAAGATTTGAAGGGAAATGCACTTCCCGATACGCTGCTCGCTCATCAAGCAATTCTTTTGCCCTGATAAAATCCATGGGGAATGGTTCAACAACTCCAGGATTTTTTCTCTCTTCCATCAAAATGTGGGCTATTTTTTCTCGAATAGTTCGCGATGAAAGTCCTCTCTTTTCAGGGTAGATAGGAATAATGCGGCCGGTATGGAGGGTTTCTTTTTTATCATAGAATTCATATTCTTCAGGAAACAGAGCGAGGCCGGAATGCGCCGATGATCTGAAATAATCAATTCGTCCTACGACCGATATCATACTGCCAACTTTCAACATACGCAGCAAATATGGTTGGTTATACCAGATAAGGTAAGCGATTGCCCCCGCTTCTTCAATTGCTATTTTTTGCTGTGAAAATCCTCGCTTAGTATAATGCTGTGTGCCGTGGAGTACCTTTCCTCGGATAGTCGCAAAAGGCGCAGGATGGAGCCTGTTGATGGGTATAATACGAGAATAATCTTCATAGCGAAATGGAAAGTAATTAAGAAGATCCCAAAAGGATGCAATTCCCAGTAGTTTGAGTCGCCGTATGGTGACGCCGCTGGTTCGCGGCAAAAGGGCAATAGGATTCTCTAAAAAATCCGCTTTTTTCATATAAGAAAAAGTGGCGCTAAAGAAGATATGATCAAAAGAAGAGATGAAACAATGACAATAATTTTCCAAAGCCGTTCTTTTTTAAGCAATTTTCTCATCGGTTTCATGAAAAAAGTATGTAGTATATAATATACCATATGCAGAAAATGACAAGGAGAGAACGAATTTTCCGCAAATATAAGCGTCAGAAAGTGATGGTATATGTGCTTTTTGCCTCAATTATTGTTGTAGTAGCCCTTTTTGCGATTATCTTTTTCCTTTTCGCGTGGTTTTCAAAGGATTTGCCTGCTCCGGGGAAGATCCAGCGTGAGAGCGGCTTCTCCACTGTTTTTTATGACCGGGAAGGAAAAGTGCTTTATGAAATGTTTAAGGATCAAAATAGGGTGCCGGTTGCGATACAAAACGTGCCTAACCATCTCAAAAAAGCAACGATTGCCATAGAGGACAAAGACTTTTACAAACACCAAGGGTTTTCTTTTCGGGGTATCGTGCGCGCTCTCGCCGCCATACTTTTTCGCGGGAGACTTGAGGGCGGTTCAACGCTTACCCAACAGCTTGTCAAAAACGCGCTTTTGACTCCCGAGCGAAGCATTACACGCAAAATAAAGGAGTTTATTTTAAGTATAGAGATTGAACGGCGATATACAAAAGACCAGATACTGGAGATGTATTTGAATGAAGCTCCATATGGGGGTACGCTGTGGGGAGTGGAGACAGCAGCAAAAGGCTATTTTGGGAAATCTACGAAAGACTTGACGCTTATTGAGTCGGCAGTCCTCGCCGGGCTTCCACAGCGACCAAGTTATTACTCGCCCTTTATCGGTAAAAAAGATGCTTATAAAAGTCGCACACAGGCAGTGCTTCGTCGCATGAGAGAAGATAGATATATCAGTAAAAATGACGAAAAAGAAGCTCTGGATGCCCTTCAGAATATCAGTTTTTCCTCATCAAATGCAGGAATTTCAGCTCCCCATTTTATCTTTTTTATTCGAGACGAGGTGGCAAAACTTTTTGGCGAAGATGTTTTGGATAAAGGTCTTAAAATCCAGACTACCATTTCCCTTGAGGTGCAAAAGGAAGCAGAAAAGATCGTCAAGGAAGAAATTGGAAAGCTCAAAAATCTCAATGCGACAAATGGTTCAGTCGTCGTCATTGATTCACAAACAGGAGAAATTTTGGCAATGGTTGGATCGTATGACTATACCAATGAAGAGTTTGGAAAATATAACACCGCAACGGCACTTCGTCAGCCCGGATCATCCATAAAGCCCGTTACCTACGCGCTTGCTTTTGAGAAAGGATATACGCCTGCAACAGTTGTCATGGATACCAAAACCATTTTCCCAAACCAAGGAGGAAAAGATTATATACCTGAAAATTATGACGGGAAATTTCGTGGTGCCATGCAGCTTCGCTTTGCTCTGGGAAACTCTATCAATATTTCGGCTGTCAAACTTCTGTCGATGGTGGGTATCCGCGATTTTTTGGGCAAAGCATATGATATGGGTTTGACTACTCTGGAGCCGACAGCGCGCAATCTACAGCGTTTTGGGCTCGCCATAACGCTGGGAGGCGGTGAGGTGCGGCTTGTTGATTTGACATCAGCTTATTCTGTATTTGCGCGGGGAGGTATGAGGCGAGAATATACCGGGGTGCGTGAAATAAAAACGTTTGACGGAAAAACTCTCACGCTTCCTGCTTCCCCTTCGGAGAAACGAGTGTTGACGCCCGAGGTTTCATTCCTTATTTCCCATATCCTTTCTGACAACAACGCGCGAAGCGAGGTCTTTGGGACGCGAAGTTATCTCAATATCCCGGGAAAAACAGTCGCGGTCAAAACAGGTACGACCGATGATAAACGGGATAATTGGACCGTCGGGTATACGAAAGATGTGACCGTTGGCGTATGGGTGGGAAATAATGATAATTCTCCCATGAACCCAAAAATCGCATCAGGGACTACAGGCGCTTCTCCCATATGGTATACAATGATGACGTTTCTCCTTAAAAAATACAGGGATGGCATTCCCGACAAACCCGAGACGGTTGATGCCTTTGAAATTGATGCATATTTGGGAGGAACGCCACGAGATCCCTATCCGAAACGGGTGGAATATTTTATCAAGGGAACCGAGCCAAAAACCCCATCTGCTTTTTACAAAAGGCTTAAAATTTCAAAAAACAACGGAAAACTTGCCAATGAGCTTGAGGTACGACTGGGAGAATATGAAGAGAAGGATTTCATCGTCATCACGGAAAAAGACCCGATCTCCACAGATGGTATCAATCGATTCCAACAAGGTATTGATGAGTGGGTTGCAACTCAATCTGATGAAAAATTCCGCTACCCCAAAGAAGCATCAGATGTCAAAACAGACGATATCATCGTGCAGATTAAAGAGCCGGGAGATCATGCGACGGTGGGTAATGATATCGTGCTTAAAGCCTCAATCACCAGTATTCAAGAAGTGCGGAAAATTGAAGTAAAGGTAGGTTCTGATCTGGTGGCAAGTTTTGCGGATAATCGAAGCATTATCGAGGAGCCACTCAAACTTTCAGATGGAGTATATACGGTGAGTGTGTGGGCAGAAAATGCATCGGGTAAAACAAGTGATGCGCGCATCACAATCGGCGTCAACAAACCCTGGGACGCCGTCTCGCCTACCCCTACTCCAGCACCCTAAACTAACCCGAGGGTTTGGTTTGATACAAACAGTTCACGTACAAAAATAAAACGAATGTATATTTTAGACTTATATAAAGCTCTCCGTAACCCCGCGGTTACGGTATGATAGTATATTTGCTTGTGTTATGATTTGGTTTTATTCCTTCGAAACGGCCGCCGACGCCCCGATAAGGATTGTCTGAAGGTTCAGCATTTACTTTCACAAAAGGAAGGGATTTATCAGAAGTTTCACACCATGCGCAAATTGTATCGCTGCTAATCCTTGAGCCAAGAAGGTATGATTTTGTTTTTCCGTTCTGGTCGAAATATTCACCCCTTCGATCAAAATGATCCTGCGAGGCAATGACATATGTTTCAATGGTCATTCCATATTTTCCCATTGTTTGTGCGATGCGTGCTAGATTTTCCCTTGTATGACTAAGGTGTGGAGCCGTAGTCATATTTTCTACATCGAGCCAGCCAATACGTATCTCACTTTCAATGCCATTTTCACCTACAAAAATCAAGCTTTTCAAACGTTGTTGGATTTTTCTCAGATGGCTAATCATCAGTTTCTCAGGACGGAAAATGACCGTGCGATCTTGCGATTGAAGTTCTTGAATTTCTCCTCGGCTTCGGTCACACGGCGGGACTGTGATATCAAGACCCATGCCGGTGTGGTGGCCAAGGGTTTCCCACCTTTCACGCCAATAATCAGTAAAATCTTGAGGAGTAGGATTAGAAAGCCTATTAAAAGCTTCTGCTGCCTGTTTCAGTCTTAGTTCGTTAGTGGGGCGTTTTCTGATTTCCTTTAAATTTCTACCAAACTGAGATTTAGTGAAGCGTTCAAACATATAAAGTCATAGTATAGCAAAGTTTTTTTTCACTGGGTCAACAAAACCATCCACCTCTTTTTCAGTGATATTTTTTTGTGTGGACCAAAAGGAAAGTCTGAAAGTAATGCGATCTCTATATGTAGTAAGCAATGCTATATCGTAGATGACAGATTGTTTTTTTGCAGGAAGAAGAAGGGAGTGTAGTTTTTGTAGTATTTCTTCATATGTTTGATCTTTTTTCATCGTGATATCGCGTTTGATGAGCGCAAAAGGTGTGATGGGAGAAAAGTGGCCGAAACGTCGCGCAAGAGTCAAAAGAAGGGGAAGTTCTATTTCTGCCAGTATGACCGGCTTTTCAATGTTTTTCTGAAGTGCAGTGACATATGATAATTTGCCACAAAAACCCAAAGGAGTATTGACATGAGTCACTGTTGCTTGAATTCCTGTGTGTAGATACGAAACCTCCTGCGTTGGTTTATAGTGTATATTTTCGATATGCAGTTCATCACACAGAGATTCAATAATTCCCTTGAGATCGAAAAAATCAGTAGTTGTAGCAATGCCAAGCCGTACTATTTCCTGCGGCAAATCTCCGGATTTTTTGTGATATGTATGCGCTATCTCAAAAAAATACAGGCGGTTTTTCTTTTCGTAATTCTCCTGTATATTCCTAATAAGCGAAGGTATCAAACTGGTGCGCAAAAAGGTGTGTTCTTGAGAGATGGGATTTTGGATTTTGAGATGTTTGTTCACGTCAAATGCAAGATCAATGAGGTCTTTTTCAGACACCATTGAGTAATTGTACTGCTCAACAAGCCCTTGGTTTTTGAGAAATTGTTTTATTTTCTCGATCCCCAAATACGTTTTTTCAAAAGAGGGGGCACGGGCAAAGGATGGGATATGTGCAGGAATATGGTCATATCCCCATACGCGAGCAATTTCCTCCACGATATCCTCCTTCGCATATACGTCATTCCCTCGGTAAAAGGGAACGATAATAGTGTAGGCAGTGTCACTATCTGTTTTTTCTTCCACCTCAAATCCGAGACTGTGTAAAATCGAGGTGATTATTGTATGTTTTATTTTTACTCCAATGGCATTCGTGATGTAGGAGTATGTAGTATGTATTTTTGAAGGCGATGCAGGATGAGGGTAAAAATGTTGAAGCGGCGAGACGATAGAAGCGCCTGCATATTTTTCAAGTAATGTGATGCCCTGATCAAAAGCCCGATCAACTCTTTCTTCATCTAGCCCCTTTTCAAAATAGGATGATGCCATAGTACGCTGTCCAGTGAGCAGTGAAGTCTTCCTGATAATATGTCGGTCGTAGGTCATCGCAAAAAACACTATTTTTTTTGTTGTTTCCGATACTGCCGAGTTTAACCCTCCCATGATGCCGCATAAGTCAATAAGATCACCATTTCCGTCTTCAATCACAATATCTCCACCCGGAAGAATGATTTCTTTTTCATCAAGCGTTATTATTTTTTCTCCCCTGCGAGATGTTCTCATTTTCATGATTCCCTTGCCTATTTTTTCATAGTCAAATATGTGGGTTGGTTGTCCAAGGCCAATCATGAGATAGTTTGAGATGTCTACAATATTGTTGATCGATTTAATACCAACCATCTCAAGCCTTTTTTTGATAGTCGGATCAGACGCTTTTATTTCAGCCGTAAGTGCCACGGCAATAGCACGAGGAGCAAGCTGATGGTCAGCGATTTTAAGCGTTAGAGAGAGCTTTGCAGAAATATTTTTTAAAATTTGCTCAACGCTTCTATACTGTGTCAGGGGACTATGAAGAAGCTTTGCCTTTTTTCCAAAACGCGGGAGAATGGCACTGCATTCCTGTGCAATACCAATGACAGATGCTGCATCTATTCTATTTGACGTGATTTCTATATCAAACACATAGTCATCCTGTATCTTATCTACTCGCTCGACTGTGGGTCCGCGAAGAGATAAATATTTCTGGATTTCATATGGGTCTGCGTCAGTTTCCAGATACTCCAACAGCCATTTGTATGTTATTTTAATATTCATAATTAAAACTGCTCCAAAAATCGCACGTCTCCACTATACAAAATTTTCATATCGGGGAGTTTCAATCCTTCCTTCATCATAAAATTTCGCTCAATTCCAAATCCAAATGCCCACCCACTTACTTCATCAGGATCATATCCTCCTGATTTGAGAACAAAAGGATGCACCATGCCAGCTCCCCCAAGTTCAAGCCAACCTGATTTGCACACGCGACAGGCGACACCATGGAGTATTCCCCTTCCCTCGCATAGGTTGCATGATATATCAAGCTCAAACGATGGCTCGGTAAACTGGAAATGAAAGGGGCGAAAGCGCACCATCCGATTTTTCCCAAAAAATTCATGGACAAAATATTCAATCGTTCCTTTAAGGTGTGTAATATTGATACTGCGATCAACGCATAATCCCTCAAACTGATGAAACATCGGCGTGTGTGTGATGTCCCAGTTGCGCCGGTAACACTTCCCGATATTGATCATACGGATTGGTGGATTTTTCTCATGGGGATTCATTTTTTTTATCCTCATCATTTCACGCACTTGTCCCGATGACGTATGCGGCGTCAAAACCATTTTGCCGTACGTTGGATGTTCATCTCCTTCGATGAAAAAAGTCTCAAAATCGTCCCGAGCAGGGTGGTTTTCTGGCATATTCAGGTGAGAAAAGGCGAACTGTTCCCATTCTACTTCAGGATATGATACGCGTATGAAGCCAAGACTCTCAAAAATACGCGTGATTTCCTCAATTGCAGAGTTTACCAGATGAAGACTGCCCTTTGGTCTTTTTTTACCTGGTAGAGTAACGTCAATAGATTCATCCAATTCTCGCGTCTTCGCATATTTCTTTTTGGCTAGCTCTATCTCTTTTTGTATGTATGTTTTGAGAGCGTTAAGTTCTTGTCCTCTTTCTTTTTTTTCTCCTCGAGGGAGAGATACGATCTTTGACAATTCTTTATTGATAATTCCATCTCTTCCCAGATAAGCTATTTCAATGTCTTCAAGTAAGGTATTATTTCCTCGGTTTTCTGCCAGTTTCTTGAAGAATGTTTCTTTTAATCGAGCAGTCTCTGTCATAGATTAGGAGGCAGTTGCTTGTGAGACAATTTTCTCAAATGCTTTCGGATAGTTTGCTGCAAGATACGCCATGATTTTGCGATCAAGGTGTATGTTTTTCTGGTGAAGTGCTGTGATGAATTGACTGTAGCGAATATGATGAGAAGAAACAGCCGCATTGATGCGTGTAATCCATAGAGTACGCATATCTCGTTTTTTTCTTTTTCTGCCCGCATACGCATATTCTCCAGCATGAAGGATTGCTTCTTTTGCTTTCTTGATCTGTTTGTGCCGCGTCATGCGGTACCCCTTTGCAAGTTTCAATATCTTTTTATGTTTTGCGCGTGTTCTCACGCCGCCTTTAATTCGTGCCATAGAGATTATATAGTATACTTTAAACCCCGAGCATTTTTTTCACCTTTTTTTTAAACGTTCCAGTGAGCTCCTTGGGTGCAAGTAAATGTCTGACATGTTTCTTTGACTTATTGCTGCGCAAGTGTCGTGCGCCATGCGAGCGAAACATGAGTTTTCCCGTTTTGGTTACTTTAAAGCGCTTCAGCGCTGATTTTCGAGTTTTTTGTTTTGACATATCATTTTTTCCTTCCGATAACTGCGATAAGAACTCTCCCCTGCATTTTCGGTTCGTGGTGTACGCTGACCTCCCCAACCACTTGTATGAACGATTTCATGAGGTCAAACGCCATTGGTTTTTTACCCATTTCTCTTCCGCGAAGGAGCAGTCCAATGCGCACCTGATGACCTTCCTGCAAAAATTCCTGTGCTTTTGCAACGAGCCGATCAAAATCTCCTTTGGCGATAAACAAAGAAAGTTTCACATCTTTGATCATGCTTTTTTTATTTCCTTTTTTGGCCTCTTTGAGCCGTTTATTTTCCTGATATAAAAATTTATTGAAATTAATGAGTTTCACCACGGGAGGCGACACATGGTTAGTGATGAGTACGAGATCTTTTTCCTCGTCTCGTGCAACCACAATAGCATCCTGCCGCGACAAAATACCTCGTTGCTTCCCCTCCTCGTCAATGACACGAAGAGTTGGATATGTAATGTGCTCGTTAAGCGTATATCGAAGACGCGGATTTTCGCGCCGTCTAAAGTATTTTGTTCTCAATGTGTTGTTTCACGTGTGTCAAAAACTCATAAAGAGAACATTCTTCTTTGCCAAAAGGTTTTTTCATTGCTTTTTGACCTCCGATTCGGAGGTTTTGACCAGTTCTGACTGCTACCCATGTCGTCTGCACGTCTTTTGTCGTACTTCTTGACTTTTCGTATTCTCTTTTCCCTATTATAACCATATAAGGGATTTTTTGCAAGCTACAGTCTCTGATCTTTGCTCCCAAGGTTTTGCTCTCGCAGTTCACCGCTACTCGCACATTTTCTCCTTCCAATTGTTTCCCCACCTCACGAGCAAAGCTTAAAAACTCATCGGAGACGGGAAGTACAGCCACCTGGATCGGCGCCAGCCACAGAGGAAGATTGCCCTGAAAATGCTCAATAAGAATACCAATGAAACGTTCAATACTTCCTGTGAAAGCGCGATGAACTATAACGGCGTATTCCTTCTTTCCCTTTTCATTGGTATACATGACGTCAAGTGGACGCGGCATCTGAAAATCAAGCTGCACAGTAGCAAGTTGCCAATCTCTTTCTTGAGAGTCGGTGATGTGAAAATCTATTTTTGGCCCATAAAATGCTCCATCTTTTTCCTTAATGCCATATTTTATATGCGCAGACTCCAGCGCTTTTTTCAAATCATTTTCTGCCTCCTCCCATAGTGACGGGTGGTCGGGTAGGGCAAGTGCCTTATCAGGTTTTGTGGAAAGGTAAAACCGAAGTGGTAGTCCAAATATATCATAGAAAATTTTTATCTGGTTCAAAAGCTCACTGACAATATCCATGATTTGATCTTTTCTGCAATATATGTGCGCATCGTCAATGGTGAATTCTCGAAGTCGAAAAAGACCGCCGATTACGCCCGAAAGTTCTCTGCGGTGAAGGACGCCGAAATCTGAAAATTTAAGCGGCAAATCTCTGTAGCTTCTCGCGTGAGTATTATAAATGAGCGTTGATTCAGGACAATTCATTGGTTTTAAACTGTAATTGACTTCGACAGTGCCAGTTTCTTCATCAAACTTAATCTTTTTTGCCTTTATTTCTTCGTCTTCATAAATTGCGAGATTAAACATGTTATGTTTGCCAAAATGTTTGAAGTGTCCTGATTTGATAAATAGTTGATTTTTGACCATGACCGGCGTTTTTATCTCCTGATATCCTGATTTATTCAGTATCGAGCGTATCAATTTCATTATCTGGTGATAAATGATAAGCCCTTTGGGATGCCAGAATACCGCTCCCGGGGCATATTCATGAAACGAGAAAAGGTCAAGTTTCCTCCCGATTTCTCGGTGATCTTTCAGTGTATTCATAGATAAATTGAGTGACCGCTGATGGATTTGAACCATCGGCCTCTTCGATGTCAACGAAGCGCTCTGCCGTTGAGCTAAGCGGTCTTTTTATTTATTATAGCATGTTTTTGCAAAACCGCTTGCATTATGCGTATTTATATGATACTATCATATCTTAATACCTATGAAGGAATCTTTTAATCCATATAGAGAAGACAAATCACAAAATGAAGGTCCTACTTTAACTATCTCCATAGAGAATGGAGTTGTTGTTATTCGCCCTGCTGTGAAAAAAGAAATCGCTAAAAAAGAACAGCCTCCTAAACCAAATCAAGAATTGCACAAAAAAAATTTGAGCATATTTTGCGGTTTCCATCATGGTGTATATTATGTAAACGGCGTTCCCAAAACTTCTCCAAATCCAAAGAAGAAATAACCCGTACAACTTACTGTACTGATCGGGCTGTTGTGAGTTCTTGTGAAAGTGAATACTGTGTGCCTTTTTGTTTGGAGCGCGCGGCAAAAAGCGACCCTCTTTTTTTCTTCTTGGACTGCATCGCAGAAAGCCATGTTTTCGCCTCTCCCACTTTTGCCTGTAGTACCTTTAAGAATGACAAAAACGTCTCAAGAAGACGTATGTGATAAATACCCGCCTTTTGGGGAAGCGCTTCGATGGTGTGCTTCTCAATGTCTTTGATTTGACTGACCAGCGCTTTATTTTGCTTCTTGATCAGAGTTATCTCGCGACGCACTTCTTCAGTCAAGTCTTTGATCTGTTTGGGGATGATATATTGTTCTTGATAGGTAGTTTTGCTAAAAATCGTGAATTCTGACCGAAGTGGTGCTTTTTCTTCCTGTTTCTTCTGAAGGGTTTCCCGTCGCCCTCGCAGCAATTCATCTAAAAAAGATGAACTCGTGGCAGGAGTATCCTCGAGTGTTTTCTCAAGAGGATTTCTCACTTTTGGCCTTTTGGTGTTTGTTGATTGAGGAAATTGCATATATAAGTATTATACTACAGGTGCAAAAATAGTCAAGGTAGTTTTTTTAAAGAGTTAAGAGGTAATCGAGAGTTTTTTGACGGCGAAGAAGTGTGGCATAAAAATAAGAGTTTTTTCGCGCCTCCTCGCGCATTTTTTCGTCCTTTATTCCTTCAAGTACCGCAGACAGTTCTTTATCATCTACCACGATGTGCGCATCCTCTGCTATTGCCTCAAGCGTAAATTCAAGCGCATACATCTCTTCGATTTCCTTTCTCATGCGGCCTCGTATAGATTCAATTGTTTCATTTTTTGAGGCGAGATATGCGTCCATGGTGAGGCCGATTTTTCGCACATCATCCACAAGTTGGGCAAGTCGTTTGTCAAGTTCTTGCAGAATCAACATGTCAGAAACTGGAACCTCAACAACCGAAAGTAGTGTGTTGAAGATAGCTCCGACTTTTTTTCGTCCACTTTCTTCTGTTTTTTCTTCCGGTTTTTTCTCATCTTTTTTATCCGGCGTCCAGATATCTACCTTCTTGTGCTCTGCATTTTTATTTTTTACCGCGTCTTTGTAGTTGCCAAGTTTGACGAGTGGTTTTTCACACACCATCACGCGTATTTCCCATTTCTCATTTTCTTGCGCTTTCACCAATTCTACTTTGGGCGTTATGATGGGTTTGAGATTTATTTTTCTCACGAGTTCATCATATATTTCAGGTACAAAACGTCTTGCTGCTTCCTGTAAAATTGTTTCTTTTCTGATCTCTTTTTTTGCTATCTCCAGTGGTACTTTGCCTTTGCGAAATCCAGCAGTCTCGAGCTCTTTTGCAAGATCTATAAACACAAGGTCTTGTGTTTTTTTAATTTCTTCCCATGGTACCTCCACAGTGAATTGAAAGGTGTTTTTGCCAAGATCTGCTTTTGTATAAGTAAATTGCATAGGTTTAAATGGTGCCGCGAGAGGGACTTGAACCCCCATGCCTTATGGGCATACGGTTCTAAACCGTACGCGTCTACCAATTCCGCCATCGCGGCGCGTTTTTCGTAATGTCTATCTTTTTTACAATAGATCTTTTACATTCTGTACTTTTTGTTCTTCATTATAAAATCTTTTCACAAAAAATTCCACTCGACTTGCCCATGTGGTAGAAGGAGGCGCATATATTCTTCCGATCTGTGAAATGGTTGTTGCGCCTTTGTCTATATAGTTCGTACGCAGTCCTTTGCCCACTGTATCAATCGCCTCGCTCCAGTTTCTGAACATCATATATCCTCCACCCCATCCAAACGGGTTGTATGAATTGGGGTATATTTTGGCACCAAAAGATGATTCAAGACCGGCGATTGCGGGAAGCAAATAACAGTCAAGAGAATATTTTTTACACGTGGTGATAAAAGCATCGATATCACCAATAAGCGGCGAATTGTATTCCTTGAGCATTTTTCTGATGACTGTTGTTTTGGTGAGATATTCTGCATTTTTGTTTTGCGTATTCTGCGCGCTGATATCTACAGTAGTTGTAGCTGATTGTCCAGCAATTTTTTCCACTGCCCACGTATTTGCTGTGGTGGCAAATAAAAATCCCACGGCAAAAATGGTAAGAATAAGTACTTTTTTCATATATCTTTTCAGGTCATTTATGCCAACATAACTATTAAAAAATCCTGTCATAAAGCCTTTTCAGGCATATTTTCTGACCCATAAAAAAAGATCCTAAAGCATATCGACGTTAGTCTTTACACCTTAGGATCTAGTGGTAGTGTAACACAATATTATAGGTTTGTCAAGTCGCCAAAAACAGCCCTTTTTTGAGGCTAAAATACAGAAAAAATGAATCTTTTTTTCAAGATTCAGAACATTTTATAGTGAAGAAAGTAAAGGGTATTTACTCAAGAAGTTGTATAAAAAAGTTAATGCTATGAGCCCAACTTCCGTTTGAAGATGGCGTATATTTCTGCATGACAAGCTCGGGCGTGGTATATCCTTTTTCAAGATAGTTTTCACGAAGGTCTTTTGCGACTGTTTCTATTGCTTCTTGAAATGAAGAAAATCGCATGACGCGTCCTCCATACATACCATATCCCCAACAATTATACGAGTTATCAGGCATGTGTTTACATAGCTGCGATTCCTGCATAGCGATAGCTGGCAGCAATCGGTAGTCCATGCCATACTTATCAGATATCTCGACGATAAAGTCCGCATAGTCATAAAGGGGTGAGTTATATTTGCCAAAAAATTTTCGCACGTTTTCTCCTCGGGCGTCACCAAGATTGATTTCTCCGGTTACTGCGCCCAAGACAAATCGATCCTGCGCAGCGGGCAGGACTTTCTGGGTGTTTTTCTTGAGTTTTTCAATTTCAGAAAGAATTTTTTCACCCGATAACTGACACATCAACATACGGTAGTACTGCGTGATAAAAATTCCTTGTAGAACCGCGAAGAAACAAAATATGCACAGGACAAAGAATTTTTTCATAATTGTTTCTTATAGCCCCTTTTCCCGTTTCAGGAGGTAGAAATAGGTCGGAAACGGACGATGGTCAAGGGTAAATATGTGATATTTTTCCCACCCAATGATTTTGAACCCATGTGAAATTATCTGTACGTTGTTTTTACACTCTCGCTTCATTTTCTCACCCAAGCGAGCAAGGGTTTTGGGGAGCAAAAATAAAAATATCGTGTCTGCAGTCGTGAGATCAGTTTTGAAAAAGTTGCCTTTTATGAATGTTACTGCGTGTACCTTTTGCCACCAAGTAAGTAATCGTGAATACCACACGAGAAGTGGGTGAATTTCCACTCCGATAGCCCGTACGCCGTACTTTTTTGCAGCTTCCCGCACGATTCTCCCGTCTCCGCTCCCCAGCTCGAGGAATATCTTGCCTTTTTTAAGATCCGCCTTTTGGAGAATCTGTACGACTTCTTTGTGTGATGTGGGGACGTAGGGAGAACCAGCGAAATGCGAGACGATGCTGAAAAACATGTATACGCACAGAAGTACAGCGAAGATAAATATTGCGGCGACAAGGAGAGAATAAAGTACTAAGATGATCATTTTTTGATTGTACTATATATCAAGTATCTTGGCATATCCTTTTCCTAAATTCTGATATAATTAAACCGATCTAAGAGCCCTTATAGCTCAACGGATAGAGTGCTGGTCTTCGGAACCAGTGATGGGGGTTCGATTCCCTCTAAGGGCACACAAGGTGACTGTAGCTCAACGGTAGAGCACTAGCCTGTGGAGCTAGTCGTTGCGGGTTCAAATCCCGTCAGTCACCCACTTTGTCCGTCGGAGCCCGCAGGGCGAACGCGGAAACCAGTTTCAAAGCTTAAGGACAATCTACTCTATTACAAAAAGCTTATTGTTCCATAATAACCCTACGTATATTGCGAACTATTTCTGTATAATTAAGAGGCTCTAGACTAGAATAGCATAAGCTATACTAGTAGTAATGATTGTCAGAGCAAGTAAAATCGGCGATTTCAAACTAAAAAAACTTATTTGGCATTTTGTTGTTGATATTGATGCTACAAAAACAAGTCTTATCGTAC
>DATDXN010000002.1:0-10198 GCA_035289305.1 Patescibacteria group bacterium | reverse complement strand
GAGGTGGGGGGTTTTTATTGTAAAGTCTGTCATGATATACTGATTCAATGGGAATTGTTTTTGATCTTGCTGTATTCATTTTCTCGTTTTTCCTCGTATGGTTTTCTGCGGGGTTTATCGTATCGGGTATTGAGCGATTCTCCAAGAAGCTTTCGATATCGGCCTTTGCGATTTCTTTCATTGTTTTAGGACTTTTGACCTCTATACCCGAACTTTCAATCGGCATTAATTCGGTGATAGACAGAAACCCAAGCATTTTCGCAGGCAATCTTATCGGCGCCTCCTTTATCCTGTTTGTATTGGTTATTCCGGTTCTTGCCATACTGGCAGGGAGAGTTTCCCTCGCTCATGAACTTTCCGGAGGGAAGCTAGTTTTTTCCCTCCTTGTTGTGCTCACACCTCTTCTTTTATCCATTGACGGCAAGCTGACACGTGAGGAAGGACTTCTCATGATGGCTCTTTACTGCGGGCTTGTCTATATGATCGAGAAAAAGAAGCGATTTTTGGAAAAAATACATGATGACCTTCTTGATGGAAAGCCAGATGGGCTCGTGAACATCGTGAAAATAATAATCGGCAGTTTGGTTATTTTTGGCGCAAGCAGACTATTGGTTGAAAAAACCGAACTTTTTTCAGAGCTTTTTTCCGTTTCACCTTTTCTCATTAGTTTGCTTGTGCTTTCGGTCGGTACTAATATTCCCGAGATTGCTATTGCCATTCGGTCGGTCATCAAACGCAACAGTGCAGTGGCATTTGGCGACTATGTCGGCTCGGCTGCGGCAAATACCTTTATATTCGGTCTACTTGTTCTCGTAAACGGCACCTTTTATCTACAGGCAGAAAAACTTTTCTCAACGTTTGTTCTTTTTACCGCAGGAATTTCAGTGTTTTATCTTTTAGCTCGATCCAGAAAATCAATTTCCCGACATGAAGCCTTTTTTATCCTTATTTTTTATGTCATATTTGTTATTTTCGAAATAGTGACGGGGATATGAAAAAATATCGCCATGTTGTGGTGGGAGGCACATTTGATCATCTGCATGTGGGCCAAAAAAAACTCATAGCGCACGTCCATGAAATAGGCAAAACAGTGACTATTGGTATTACTCATTCCGACCTTGCGAAGCGCAAAGTTCTCCATCCACTTATTGAACCTTTGGCCATTCGAAAAAAAAACGTCACAGACTATTTAGATAGTCTTGATGCTGATGGAGTATATCATATTGTTGACCTTCACGATATATATGGCAGGACTCTTGAGGATCATACAATTGACGCGATCCTCGCCACAGAGGAAACGCATGAAAATGTAGAGAAAATCAACCATATCCGACAAAAAAAAGGATGGATGCCCTTGGCTGTTGAACTGTTTCCTCTGGTGCGAGGAGCAGACGGTCAGGTCATTCACTCATCGCGCATCAGAGCAGGAGAAATCGACAGAGAAGGTTTTCCATTTGGAGCAGTTTTTGCTCAAAAAGCAATACTTCACCTCCCCATTGCTATGCGTAGGCAGTTACGAAGACCCATTGGATTACTCATACGGGGCAAAGATACAGAGCGAGAGCAAACAATACACGAAGTAATCGCTCTCATAGAGGAGAAAAAACCATTCATAACCATTGCGGTGGGCGATATTGTCAGTTTCACGATGAAGAAAGCAGGTAAATCTCCAGATGTGTCTATCGTTGATGGCAAAACCAGAAGAACGATCATTGGGTCAGGTTTATTCGTCAATACAAACAGTATACGCTGTGTAAATGAAGCAGGTACGGTGAGCAGAGACGCCGCTCACGCGGTGAAGAACATTATTGCCTCGTGTATGGGAAAATCCGCTCTCCGGGTGCTTCATGTACAAGGAGAGGAAGATTTGCTTGTTTTACCGGCGATTTTATCTTCGCCGTTGTCTTCGATGGTGCTTTATGGTCAGCATGATGAAGGGGTAGTGGTTGTTGAGGTGACGGAGGAGAAGAAACAGGAAATAAAAGCCATTATGTCTCAATTTGAGTGATTGTTGTGGTTGTTATATAATACTTTCAAAACTTTTTAAAACTCATGATGCAAATTTGTTTGCGAGTGAACTCGCTTCGCTCAAACATCCACTCGACGCACAAATTTGATCATTCGTTTTAACCCTATGCAAAAATCATCTCAAAAATATATTCCAGCGGACTTTGAAAATAAATGGGTAAAAAAATGGAAGAGGGAGCGTTTATATCAAACGACAAACGACAAAAGACTAAAGACTAAACTCTATTGTCTTCCCATGTTTCCCTATCCTTCAGGCGCTGGTCTTCATATCGGTCACGTCCGTATTTATACAGGATGTGATGTACTTGCTCGTTTTTTCCGGATGAAGGGACATCCAGTGCTTCATCCCATGGGGTGGGACGCATTTGGGCTGCCTGCGGAAAATGCCGCAATCAAGGCGAAAAAAAACCCCATGGACATGGTGCCTGATAACATTGCCACGTTCAAGCGCCAAATGATGAGCTTGGGTTTGTCCTACGATTGGTCGCGGGAGTTTGCCACCAGCGACCCTTCCTATTATCAGTGGACGCAGTGGCTTTTTATCCAGTTTTTCAAAATGGGGCTTCTTTACAAACAAAATACTCCGATCAATTACTGTCCCTTCTGTAAAACTGGTTTGGCAGAGGAGGAAGTCTTGGGAAATGACACGCATGAGCGGTGTGGAAAGTCGATCACCAAAAAAGAGTTGCCCCAGTGGATTTTCAGGATTACTACTTATGCGGATCGGCTGCTCGCCGATCTTGAAGGACTTGATTGGCCTTCCGGTATTCTTGACATGCAGCGCAACTGGATCGGGAAAAAAGAGGGTATTACAATTATCTATAAAGTTATAGATCCCGCGATTGCGGATCCTACCTCGCAGCAGCCCCAAAAAGTTCAGGCAATCCCACTTTCTGGGTCGCGCTACTCCTCGCCACCCATAATCGCTGAAATTTCATGTTTTACGACTCGTCCAGACACCAATTTCGGCGCAACCTTTATTGTTCTTGCGCCGGAGCACGAATTCGTTACTGCTTTGATAGATAAAAAATTAAAAATAAACAATCAAAAGTTACAAGAAATAAAAGACTATGTTAAGCAAACACAAACTAAGACTGAAATTGAGCGGCAAGCAGAAGGTAGGAAAAAAACCGGTATTTTCACTGGTTTTTATGCGGTAAATAACTTGAACGGGAAATTGCTGCCGATTTGGATTTCGGATTTTGTCCTGCCGCATGTGGGGACAGGAGCAGTGGTGGGGGTTCCCGGTCATGATCTTCGAGATTTTGAATTTGCCACGACGTTTGATCTTCCTGTTATTCGTGTGGTGGTGGGGAAAGATGGAGATACGTCGGAGATTACTCGTCTTGAGGACGTACAAGAAAAAGAGGGAACTATGGTGAATTCGGATTTTTTAAACGGCATGGAAATTCATGCTGCCACGAAAAAAATTATGGATTATCTTGAAAGTAAGGGATGGGGAAAACGGTCTGTCACGTATCATCTGCGCGACTGGATTTTTTCACGCCAGCGCTACTGGGGAGAACCCATCCCGATGATTTATTGTCAAACGTGCGCCGATAAAAAGATTAATTATTGGGAATCAAATAGAATTAAAAATTTAAAATTTAAAATTAAAAATTCTCTATATGGTTGGTTTCCCGTTCCTGAAGATCAACTACCCGTCAAACTTCCGTACGTCAAAAGCTATAAGCCCACGAAGACCGGTGAGTCGCCTCTTTCGACTATTGACTCATTTGTGAAAACTACGTGTCCACACTGCGGCGAAGAAGCTAGACGTGAAACTGATACCATGCCCAATTGGGCAGGATCATGCTGGTATTTTATTCGCTTCGCTCAAAATCAAAATAGAATTAAAAATTTAGGCAGTCAGTGGTTGCCCGTGGATTGGTATTTGGGAGGAGCAGAGCATGCAGTGCTTCATCTTCTCTACGCACGCTTTTGGGTCAAAGCATTGTATGATATAGGTCTAATATCTTTTCAAGAGCCTTTTGTGAGACTTCGCAATGTCGGCATTGTTTTGGCTGCAGATCAGCGAAAAATGAGCAAATCATTTGGCAATGTTGTCAATCCTGATGAGGTGGTGGAGGAGTTTGGCGCTGATACTTTGAGGCTCTACGAAATGTTTATGGCGCCATTCTCGTCAGAGGTTTCATGGTCAAAGTCAGCAATATATGGTTGCAACAGGTTTTTACGAAGAATTTGGCAGATATATAATTCCTCTGATTATATAACAAAAGATAAAAACGTAGAGAATAAAAAGGTTGTTTCAGAGCTTCAAAGATGTATAGCAAAAGTATCACATGATATACCAAACGTGAAATTTAATACAGCAATTGCCGCAATGATGGAGTTTTTAAATTGTTGGGAAAGTCTACGAAAATTATCGAGTGAAAATACGAAAAAATTTCTCCATCTTCTCGCGCCATTTGCGCCGTTTATCAGCGAGGAAATATGGCGAGAAGTTTTCCATGAGAAAACCTCTATTCATCTATCAACGTGGCCAACTGGTGAGAAAACATACAAAGGGGACGAATATATTATTATCCCCGTGCAAGTTAATGGCAAACTCCGAGGAATAGTAGAAGTTTCACAAAAAGAAGTAGCGGATGAACAAACGATCGTGAACAAAGCAATCGCACTTGAAAAGGTGAAAAAGTATGTGGAGGGAAAAAAATATACGGTAAGGTATGTAAGAGGAAAAATATTGAATGTTATTCTTTAATGTCGGCTAAAATCTATAGTAGTCGGCATGAGCTTCAAACCATTTTTCTACTGCCACATCGCTTCGCTCCTCGCAATGACTGCGTTACTCTACCAAGCTGAACTTAAATAACTGCAGGTGGGTCACCGTAAATGCCCCTTGACTTTTCTTTTATTTTCTATTATTATAGAATATATATATAAGTTTTATAGCTTAAAATAGAAAATGTTGAAGATAGAATACGTGTGGCGGGAGTTATTATACAGAGCCATTGAACAACGAATGATTAATTTTAAGATATCTGATTTAGCTCGTTCCTTTGGTCTTTCCACAAGTGTGGTTTCCCACGCGCTTCGTCCTCTTCGTGATTTACACATCGTTGAAATTGGCAAAAACAACTCTCACATTCGTGACAGCGAAAAATTATTATTTTTCTGGGCCACCAGAAGAAACCTCACGAAAGATATTATATATCAAACGTACAGTCCTATATCTGTTTTTGAGCGAGAAGCAGCGATGCCTCCGGAAGTTTCTGCGACTGCGTATTCTGCCTGTCATTTGTATCATCAATTAGTTCCCGCTGACTACGGCGAAGTGTACTTTTATGCTCAAAAAATAGAAGAAGTGCAGAAACGTTTTCCTTTTGTTGGCAAAAAAAACCCCAATACATTTATTCTCACACAAGATCGGTATTTTCATCAATACAAGAAAATCACGTTGGCGCAAATTTTCGTTGATTTGTGGAATCTGCCCGAATGGTATGCGAAAGACTTTCAAGAAGCTATTTTAGTAAAAATTAAAGAAAAAATCGGACTATGAGATCGTTCTATCAAGATGTGGTCGTTTACAAAAGTTGGAAAATGCTGCAGGCTATAAAAAGGCAGTTTGATTTTGTGCTCATTGGCGGATGGGCAGTGTATCTCTATACCCGAGGTTTAAAGTCAAAAGATATTGATCTTATTGTTGATTTTGACCAGTTGGGAAAACTTAAAAAAAACTATGATGTGTACAAAAATGAACGGCTCAAAAAATACGAAATTAAACGAGAGGGCATTGATATTGATATATATCTCCCGTATTTTTCTGACTTAGGTTTTCCTATAGAGGAAATTTTAAAATACACGCAAACTATTGAAGGTTTCACGTTGCCCCACAAAGAAATTCTTTTGATAACCAAATTGAAAGCTTATGTTGACCGAAAGACAAGTCTGAAAGGACAAAAAGATCGAATTGATTGTATCAGTTTCATGGTATTGGAAGATTTTGATTTTGAGCTTTATAAAAACCTTATACAAGAATATAAGCTTACTCATTATCAAGAGATTCTTGATGAAATTCTTGCTCAAACTCGCGAGGTGAAAGAATTAAATTTGAATAAACATTTTTTCGCCAAAAAGAAAAGAGAAATTTTGGCCAAGTTACGGTCGTGAACAAACCAATCGTACTTGAAAAAGTGAAAAAATATGTGGAGGGGAAAAAGTATAAAGCGATCTATGTGAAAGGAGTGGATAATATGTAAAGCATATAAACCAATCCTCGTGGTTGGTTTATTTAGAAAGCTTCGGTACGTCTTCATGTCGAATTCTCGTGCACTTCAATTATTTAATTAATTGAAGTCGATTGATGGGAAAGGCTAAAAGGTTCGAAATTGTTTCTTCTTGACATATGTACATCTGTATTGTACCATTACATACAATAGACAGCATGGATCTTTTGGAAGGTTTTGAATGGGATGAAAATAACCAAAATAAGAATTGGCTTGGACATAAAGTCACGAATGATGAATGTGAGGATGTTTTTTACAATGAACCGTTAGTGATTTTCTCGGACCAAAAACATTCGGCTCAAGAAAAGCGATTTGTGGCATATGGCATCACTGACCAAAAAAGGAAATTAACCATTATTTTTACCATGAGAAAAAACAGAATTCGAGTGATTTCGGCCAGAGATCAGAGTAAAAAAGAAAGGAGGACATATGAAAAAACTGAAAAAAGCACCATCATTTAAAAACGAAGACGAAGAGCGAGTATTTTGGGCAACCCATGATACCACTGACTATTTTGACCACAAAAATCCGATAAAATTTGATCTTTCAAATCTCAAAAAAACGAGTCGATCGGTGACCATTCGGTTGCCTGAAAGTTTGGTAAACAGACTCAAAAAACTTGCTCATAAAAAAGATGTGCCCTATCAATCGCTTTTGAAAATATTGCTTGATGAGAAGGTGAGAGAAGAAACTGGTCGTTGTGCGAATATGTAAAGCATATAAACCAACCCTCGGGGTTGGTTTATGTATAGGCAAAAAAGTCTTGCCTGATTTCCTGATTGTCTGGGTTCAAAAAAGTGTAAAAAACGTAATATGGTATAATACCAAATCATATGAAAACGACTACTCATACCCTTGCGAACGGTTTGCGCACGATCCTCATCGATACCAAAGCATTCCCTTCATTGACTGTACTCTTGTTAGTCGGCGCCGGATCACGGTATGAGAATAGCAACAATAACGGCGTTGCACACTTTTTCGAGCACATGGCTTTTAAGGGCAGCAAAAAATACCCAAACTCATTTACCATCACCTCAACGGTCGAGTCCTTGGGGGGCGTATTTAACGCCTATACGAGTAAAGACCACACAGGCTACTGGATCAAAGCGACTGCCGAGCATTTCGCGACCATGGTCGATGTGATTGCTGATATGGTGCAAAGGCCGCTCCTAGAGAAACAGGAAATTGAGCGGGAAAAAGGAGTGATTGTCGAGGAGATCAACCTCTATGAAGATACGCCATATCGCCGCGTCAATGAGGTCTTTGAAATGCTGCTTTATCCTGACAGTCCATTGGGATACGACATCGCCGGATCCAAAGAGACGGTGCGCAGTTTCAACCATGAGACCTTCACCTCCTATATCGATACGCTCTACCATCCCAAAAACGCAGCGCTGGTCGTTGCAGGAGGCATGAATGCGAGTCAAAAGTACGAGGCTCTCATTGACGAAAAGTTTGGCGCATGGGAAAATGGGAAAAAGGCTGGTTTTGAAAAAGTCCACGAAAAACAATCCAAGCCCCAGATAGTCCTCAAATACAAAAAGACCGAGCAGGCACATTTTTGCCTCGGATTTCGCGCATTTTCTTTTTTTGATGATCGCCGTCATGGGCTTTCGGTCCTTTCAACGATGTTGGGAGGAGGGATGTCAAGTCCCTTGTTTATCGAGGTTCGAGAACGGCGTGGTCTTTGTTATTACATTTCAACCTCCAAAGAGTTGTACCATGACGTCGGCAACATCGTGACGCAAGCAGGGATCACCAATAATGTTGATAAGGTAAAAGAGGCAATTGAGGTGATTTTGAAAGAGCATAAAAAAATCACGAAAGGGCAGTTTAAAAAAGAAGATCTCGCCAAAGCAAAAGAACTGATCAAAGGTCGGTTGCTTCTCTCGCTTGAGGATTCATTCAATACTGCCTCGTTTTTCGGCACCCAAATAATCAGAGGAGAAAGGGAAGAAAGTATTGAAAAGTATATTCGCGATATTGAGGCTACGACAGGGGATCAAATCATTGCGGTGGCACAGGAACTATTTGTCCCCAGCAGACTGAATTTCGCTATGATTGGACCTTTTCACGAAAAAAAAGTGTTTGAAGAGCATCTTGTGCTTTGATTTTTCTTCCTTTATACTGAAAAGATGGTTTTCCTCTATCTTTTTTTCATCGGTGCGTGCATCGGATCTTTTTTAAACGTCCTCATTGACCGCCTGCCCAATAAAGAAACTATTTTTGGCAGATCACACTGCGACTTTTGCCGAAAAAAAATCCCGTGGTATGACCTGATTCCACTTGCTTCATTTATATTCCTTCGCGGTTACACTCGCTGTTGCCGCAAAAAACTCTCATTTTTTTATCCACTTGTTGAAGGTCTGACAGGACTGTTTTTTGTGGCAGTCTATGTTTTTATCCCCACGCAAACGAGTATTGAAAAATTTGCGCTTTTTGGCGTCATTTCATGTCTCATTGTTATTTTTTTTGCGGACGCGAAATATACAATCATCCCCGATGAGATTTTGATTGCGTGCGCCATTTTTTCTCTTCCGTTTTTCCTCCAAAATCCCCGTGATCACCTCGTTTCCGCTGTGGCGCTCTACCTGTTTTTCCAGATTATTCATTCGCTTTCAAAAGGCCATGCAATGGGATTTGGCGATGTGAAGTTTGCCGGGGTCATTGGATTTTTGCAGGGGTTTAAGGTAGGAGTTTTATCCGTCTATCTTGCATTCTTGATCGGCGGGCTCATAGGGATGGTATTGGTGGGCGTGCATCAGAAGAAAATGAAGAGCAAAATTGCCTTTGGGCCCTTTTTGGTCATGGGGATTTTGATCACGCTCTTTTTTGAAAAAGAGTTGTTTTTGCTCATTGACCAGTGGTTTTTTTAATGGTATTATTCATAATTATGATAGAACGTACTCTTGTGGTGTTTAAACCTGATGCAGTGATGCGTGGACTTACCGGAGAAATCATCACTCGTTTTGAGGCAATAGGACTGAAAATCATTGCGTGCAAGATGGCGAAGGCAGATCGAACACGTGCAGAAAAACACTACCCGGCAGACAGAGAGTCGTTTTTGCACGGCATGGGGGAGAAAACCCTTGATAACTACCAGAAATTTGGTGTTGATGCGCAAAAAGAACTGGGAACGATCGATACGCTTGCAATTGGTAAAATCATCCGGGGATGGCTGGTAGAATATCTCACGTCAGCACCGGTGATAGCTCTTGTTATCGAAGGACCTCACGCGGTAGAGCTCGTTCGCAAACTCTGTGGACCAACTCTTCCTCTTGTGGCGGCACCCGGCACCATACGCGGAGATCTCTGTTTTGATTCGTCATATCTCGCAAACACCGCAAAACGCGCGATCAAAAATCTCATGCATGCGTCAGGTTCGCTTGAGGAGGCAGCGTACGAGATTCCCCTCTGGTTTTCCCCTCAAGAACTTCACAGCTACGAGCGAGTAGAGGAAAAAGTGATGAAATAAGATACGAACATCTACATAGTCCCTAGTTGACTTCTAAGTTCTAATAAAGTATTCTTTTTTTATGGTGAAACGTTTATCTTCAGACAAAATCGAAAAAATCAAATTTTTAAGAGAGAAAGGATTCAGTTTACCGGAGATAAAAAAACGATTAAATCTAGCCAACGCCACAATATATCGTTACATTAAAAATATAGAAATTTTACCCAAATATAGGAAGGTCTGGTTTGGAAAAAGAGGTGGAAGTATTAAAAGAAGGCATATTGCAGAAAACAATGCAAAAGAAAGAGCCAGAAGGACTATGCTCTTGGCTCTAGACTAGAATAGCATAAGCTATACTAGTAGTAATGATTGTCAGAGCAAGTAAAATCGGCGATTTCAAACTAAAAAAACTTATTTGGCATTTTGTTGTTGATATTGATGCTACAAAAACAAGTCTTATCGTACG
>DATDXN010000001.1:0-55569 GCA_035289305.1 Patescibacteria group bacterium | reverse complement strand
CATCAATATCAACAACAAAATGCCAAATAAGTTTTTTTAGTTTGAAATCGCCGATTTTACTTGCTCTGACAATCATTACTACTAGTATAGCTTATGCTATTCTAGTCTAGAGCCTTTATATAATACAAAAGCTCATATAGGAAATCAAGGGTAGTTTTCAATGGTTTTTTCACTTAAAAACCCTTGACAAGTGTTAATATCTATTGTAAACTAATCATAATATGAAACAAAGCACCCAAGGAAATATCCAAAAAAATATCACACTCACGCCAGATCTCTTCTATACACTCTTACTGAAAGCGCGGGATATGGGGCTTGATTTTCAGGATTATGTACGGCTGATTTTGGCGGCATCGGTGAAAGAAGATATTCCGCTTGTTGATGAGGAAACTGAAAAAAGAATTGGACAGGCGCTGCAAGATCTCAAAGAAGGACGCTACACGATCGTATCTACTCAAGAAGAGCTTCATGAACATCTTGACAAATTGTAAAGTCTAAAATCCGATGTATACGCTGCATTTTCTCAAAACGTTTGATAAAAGTCTTTCCACTCTTACTAAAAAGAACAAACTTCTTAAAAAGAAAATAGAAAATACGCTTGTAATGATGATGCAAAACCCTTCGTATCCTTCTCTAAGGGTGCATAAAGTGGAAACCAAAAAGTATGGTAGGAGATGGAGTGTGTCGGTAGATCAGAAAATACGGATCATCTGGGATTTTGATATGCAAAAAGCAAACTGCATTGTACTCCTTGATGTGGGCTCTCACACAATATATAAATAAAATTTACTATTCGGCAGTATTTGGCAACATTCGGCAACATTTAGTAAAACCCGTGGGGTGTATTATTCATGTAAACCCAGTGAGAAAATATAAAAGGCAATTTCTCCGTTTGGGTAATAGATGATTTCTTGCACTCTCATGATCTGTTTGAGTTCTATTGTTACTTCTTCTTTTCGCATGGCAAACAATTGTTTCTTCATTGGATTAAATTGCTCAATGGCGCCGATCGAACACTTTTTGCACGTATGTTCTGGGTCATAAAACTGCAGGAAAATATCAGGCGCGTTGAAACTTCCTGTCATATACAGATTGTCATATCTATCTTTTTGCGAGAGAAAATACTTCATAATTGGTTTTGGACCATACTGCCAGCCCCAAAAATCGCTTGAAAATCGGGGATAGGTAAGATAATTGCGATAGAACGATATTCCTTCAAGAAGAATAATGATCATAACTCCGATAATAAGTATTTGTTTGAAAATCTTAGCGAAGCGAATATTTTGATACCAGTTCGCTGCATATGAGATAATAAATGGAAGAAAAAACGTATTCGTAAAGACAGATACAGAATATGGAGGAGTTCCTTTTTTCGTCGTGAGTATATCAGGGAATGGAAATAAGAAAAAAAGCATAAAAAAAGGCAAAAAGTATTTTTGGAGAGATGTATTTTTTTGAGATACCATATCACTGACAAATACTGCAAAAGCAGAGATAAGAAGAGGAAGTGTCACTTTCAAAAATATGCCATTTCCCTGTATAGAGTATCTCGTGATGAAAGATCCCTCCATGCCATTTTCTCCTTTGGAGAAAAGATACGTATAGGAAAAGTATTTGGGATAATTATCTCGTATATCTTTGAGTTTTTCATAAGAATAAAAGGGAGTATTTTCACTGTTTTTCTCGTTGAGACGCTGAAAAAATTGCGGATTTGTGAATGTTCCTATTATAATAGGAAGAACCGTTATTAACACTGCTATAGATAGTATACCTATTCGTTTCATATTATTTACCATAAGTCCTTCATATAAAAATAGACTTATCACAGATAAGCCGACAAAAAGCGGTGTGATAAAAATAAAACCAGAATATCCATACATGCTTATTCCATACAAAACACCTGTCGCAATGAGACGAAAAAGAGAAAACCGTGAAAGAGACATATAATAACCAAACATAAGAAAAAAAAGAGAAGGTAGCTGAACAAAGTTCACACGCGCAAAATGAAAGAAGACGGGTGATATGGCATACAAAAAGACAGCGGGCAGTGCATACGCCATACGCAGTTTTTTGAGAATTCTATATATCACAAAGATTGTCATAAGGGCAAAAAATACAAAAGAGAGTCGCACAGAAAATTCACTCAATCCAAATAGAGCAACAAATGGAATGTTTGAGTACACATTGAGCGCGCCAAAGATATAGTTAAAATGACGGTAGAAAAAGGGATTGATAAATCCAGACAAATCACCGTGTAAAACTTGCCATGCCCGATACCCGACCAGCGCCTCATCGGCAAAAAATCCCGTCGGAATATCTCCAAGTTTGTAGAAATAAATAAAAATTATCAAAATTCCCACAACAATCGAAAAAAAAGTTAGGATTTTCTCCTTGTTTACTGGTACAATACTCTATATGATTTTAGTATACCTATTGATAACGTTTTGTGCTTTTTGGGTGATCTTGCGCAGAACCATAGAAAAAATTAACAATACATTAATTGCTTTCTCCCTTATTTTTTTCATCAGCACCTATGTATCGGTCATGTGTATTTTTTTTATTGCGATCATTCTTTCCCCTTTTACTTCAGGGCTTCTTTTGAAGGCGTCAGCGATTTATCTTTTTTTTCTGGTTTTGTACATTTTTTACTCCAAAGTTCTTGTGTTGAGTCTCTCTCCTCTTTTTCTCGTACAGGTGACAAAAAAGAACGTAAGTAAAGGAATAGCATTTTTTTTGCTTTTTATCCTTATATACGTCTTTTTCTCACGACACTTGGCTCTTTTCGGCGACAAATTATATACCTCGTATGTCTACTGGGATTTTCGAGACAACATACGCATAGTTGAGAATTTTGCGCAAGGAGACAACTTTCCGCCCCAGAACGAGGGGGTCAGCGGGTATCCCAACATTTATCACTATTTTTGGTTTATGATACCGGCGATATATCAAGTGTTTGGACTTGACATAGCGATGGCATATAATTTTGCTTCAAGTCTTGCGCTTTTTTTTCTCCTGCTTACTGCAATGGGAATTATGAAAAACTATGTCAAAACACGTATTGGGTATGTTCTTTTGCCTCTTTTCATTCTCACCCACGGAAGTTTAAAGTTTGTCGATGATATAAAAGCCGTCCTTTCAAAGAAAATATTTTTGAAGGACCTTTTTTTGACGACTCGGCCAGACATGGTGGATTTTAATATAAATGGCGCATTTGGGTACAACGGCAGCATGTGGAACATATTTTATTTTCTGAATGAGCGGCAGCTTATTTTTGCAACGTTTGCGCTGCTTTTGTATCTTTATATCCTGCTTCATGTGCGATCGTTTTCACGGTGCTTTCTCATATTTCTCGGTATTATTTACGGCGCGTTTTTTCAGTGGCACATATTTATCACTTTTATGTGCGTGATTATCGGTCTTTTTTATGGAGTACTATGTCTATTTTTCATGAAAAAAAAAGAAGAGATACATAAATTATTGCTTTTTGTGGGAACAGTGAGTATTACCGCTATCGTTTACTACGTTATTTTGAGATTATACATCTCATCAAATCCTCTTTTTGATTCATCAAGTCTTGCCGCTTCTTTGCGTATAAATCCTTTTTTTCACACTATGCCTACGTATAGACCATCTTTTTCGCATTTTCTCATGTATTATGTGTATGGGTACGGCATACGGTTCGCTTTCTCTATATATGCTTTTTACTATTTTTTCATATACCGTAGGAAAGTGTTCTATCTTTTGGTTGCGACCGTTCCTATTTTTATTTTTATCAATACCGTACAATTTGCTCCCGAACAAAATACGGCGTATATTTACGAGAATCATAAATTGTTTCGTCCGTTTAATGTCATCATGGACATATTTACGGTTACAAGCATCATCGGTACAATCCGTTTTCTTCATACTCTTCCTCGGATGTTTCTTGTTTTTGTTATACTTCCCTTGACCGTTTTTTCCGGTATGATTTCCCTTGTTGGATATAGCTTCCAGCGACCGATATTTGTCTACGCGGATTTTAACAATGTTTTTTACAAACGCATCCGACAAACTCCGCCGCGTTCGGCGTTTATAGCAGATGATTACCGATATGTATTTTTAGCAGGAAGAAGAGGATATGCGTCTCTTGTTTTCTATACCGGCTTGAAAGTCCCTCTTGAGCGACAACGTTCACAGGAGCAGTTAGTCAATCTCAATACATCAGATGAAATATGCGCTTTTGCACGGGAGAACGATCTTTACCATAAAGTAGATTTTTATCTTAATACACAAAAAAGATTTTTTGTAGATTTCTTGCACGATTGTAAAATAAACAGAAAAGATCTTTAGATGAAACATATCAGAAAACACGAAAAAAAGATATTATTCGTATTCATTTTGACCATTGCGATATATACGATATTTATCTTGTTTGTTGACGTCAAAAGATTTTTCGGCGTGTCTATGCGGTTTACATGGGAAATTATCCCATTGGTTCTTGTGTTGAGCTTTTTGAATTATGTTTTTCGGGCAATCCGTTTTCATTATTTGCTTAAAAAAATTCATGTTTTTATACCGCTCCGAAAATCGTTCGAGATTTTTCTTGCGGGAATTTCAATGACCGTCACACCGGGAAAAGTAGGCGAGGTCGTCAAAGCATATCTCGTGAAAAAAGAAACGGGTACTCCCGTATCAAAAACCATTCCTCTTCTTGTTTTTGAGCGGGTGACCGATGGAGTTGCTATGATTATTATGGCACTGGCAGGAGTATATTTTTTTCGCAGCTCATTCATTTTTTTCCTTCTCTCTTTACTGGTGGTGGTTGTTTTTGTTTGTTTGGTGTTTGCGAAAAAATTTATTATAAAACTTCTGAAAAATAGATTCCATTGGGTGAAAAAGAGCATAAAAGATGCCATCATTACTTTTCTCAAGGAGTCTCATCATCTTTTCCACAAGCGCGTATTTTTTCAATCAGTTTTCCTTGGCGTTATCGCGTGGGGATGTGAAGGATTGGCGCTCTATCTTTTGATCCATCAGATGGTCGGTGATGCGACTGTTTCTGTGGGGAAAGGCATTGCTTTTTCATTTTTCATATTCTCATTTTCGGCAATTGCAGCTTTTTTTGCATTCATCCCAGCTGGTCTTGGTGTCGCGGAAGTTTCTGTGGGATCGTTTCTCGTACTTTTTTTCCATATGACCGTGAGTCAAAGCGCTTTTTTGACGCTTATTTTTCGTTTGGCTACCTTGTGGTTTGGGGTGAGTGTGGGGCTTATATTTTTGTCAAGAGTCTTGAAAGAGAAATAGCGGTCATACTTTTTCCACTGTCTCAATACCCAGAAGATGCAGTGCGTTTTTGATAATCTGGCTTGTGGCTGTAGTGAGTTTGAGTCTGAAGTATACGAGATTCTTATCCGCTTTCAAAATAGGTTGTCTTTCGTAAAACAGATTAAACTGCTGGCAAAGGTTAAAAAGATAGGTCGTAATAAGATGCGGGCTATAGTGGGAGGATGCAGTATCAACCACTTCAGGGAAGCGACAGAGCTCGCGCATCAGTGCATATTCTTCAGGCGAAAAATCCACTATTTTTGTCTGCGACATTTCCTGCTTCAACTCTTTTGCTTTGCGCAGTATGGATAGGCAGCGCGCATAGGCATACTCTACATACACGCCCGAGTTGCCGGAGAGAGAAACTGATTCATGAATATCGAATGTAAAATCTTTTTTCGCATCAATTTTCAAGAACGCGTATTTGACCGCGGCCATCGCCAATAGCTCACTTTTTGTGCTGTCGGTGTGAAAGGTATCGCTAATCTTTTTTTTCGTCTCATCAATCAGCCACATTCCCTCAACGACGGTGCCTTCGCGGGAGGACATCTTGCCGGTTTTCAGGCGTACAAAACCGTAGATGAAGTGGAATTGTTTGCTTTTATATTTCTTTTCATTAAGAAGCTCCTGCACTTTGAAAAGCACTGTAAAAAAACTTGCCTGCTCCGGCCCCACCACGTGGATGCAGCGGTCAATTGTTCCCCACTCGCTAAATTCACGCTCTGCCAGTCCAAGTTCTTTTGCCTCATAGGTGGGGAGATTTTTTGAGTTGATAAATACGCGCGTATCAAGGTCGTATGGTTTGCCGTCAAATATGACCGCGCCTTCGCTTTTTTTCAAGATTCCTTTCGCAAGAGCTTCCTCTGCCATTTTTTTACCTCGATCAGTCACTTCACTTTCAAAATACAATCGGTCAAATTCCACGCGCATTCTTTTGTACACGTAGTCGAAATATTCAAGGCTCCATGCTCGTGTTTCTTGCCATAAAGAGGTTATTTCCGGATCTTTTTCAAAAATCTTGCGGTTAATGTCGTGAATTTCTTTTTTCGCTGTCTCATCAGTTTCGTATGCTTTATTTCCCTGCGCATATGCTTCTCCCAAAAATGCAATTTTCTCTTGTATAGTTTTTAGACTCCTCGACTGAGCTCGGGGCAAGCTTTTAATTTTCCACAAACATTTTGCAATATGTAGACCCACATCACCTTGGTAGTTGGCGCGTATGATGTCGTGTCCTTTTGTTTCCATGAGGCGGCTCAATGCCTCGCCGAGGATGATATTGCGCAGATGTCCGATGTGAAAAAGTTTGTGCGTGTTGGGATGGGCAAATTCGATGATAATTTTTTCCTTTTTTCGTGCATCTTCGCGGCCGTATTTTTCATTTTTTTGAATTATCGTCTCAAGTTCCTGAAAGAGTACCTCTTTTTTGATAAAAAAATTTATGAAAGTCCCTTTTTTCTCAACACGGTCAAAAAGGGAAGGATCATGAAGATGGGAAACATCGGACAGGTCTCGACCTGTCCCTACAAGATTATTAAAATTCAGTGCAAAATCCCCAAAAGAGGGGTCTTTTGGGGTAAGAAGGATAAAGTGATCCCCAAGTTTTTTAATAAGCGTCTTTATGACGCGATGTTTAATCATAATGAAATTGTATCATATGCCGCGCATAAATTTGCCTTCTTGGTTTTTGACGACAATTCCTTCGATTTCAAGCATGGTCAAGAGAGATAATATATCAGTGATTGGTTTTGAGAGAAGGGCGGCAATGTCATCGGCATTTTGTGGTTCTGTCAGAACATTGATAAGCATTTGTTCCTGATCATTTAATGTTTTCTGTTTTATATTTTTAGCAGATGTATATTGAACATGCAGTTCCTCCAAGATATCTTGCGGTGAGGTTACCATTTTGGCGCCCTGTTTGATGAGAAAAAGTGGAGCTGCGGCAAGGGGCGAGGTCAAAGGTGCGGGTGGAGCAAATACTTCACGTCCCTGCTCTGCGGCATATCGGGCAGTGATAAGGGCGCCGGAGTCTTTTGCGCCCTCGATGACGACTACACCGTTTGAAAGACCAGAGATTATTCTGTTTCGTGCGATAAACAAGCCTTTTGAGACTGTTGTCCCGGGCGGAAATTCAGAAACGACAGCCCCGCCCGTTTCAATGATTTTGTGGTACAGGTGCCGATTTACCGGAGGATAAACTACATCAACGCCACATCCTAAAACTGCGATTGTAGCTCCTTTTTGATGAATTGCTGTCCAATGGGCATATGCGTCAATACCAATTGCCATGCCCGACACGATTACAATAGCATTTCTGCTTAACTCGCTCACAAAAAGTTCAACAAGCATGCGGCCGTAGGACGTAGCTTTTCTCGTCCCAACAACTGCGATAGATTTTTTCGCCGAGACAAGAAGTTTCGCATTTCCTCTTACGTATAAACAAATGGGTGGATCTGAAATTTCTTTAAGCCGCAGAGGGTATTCTGTATCTTCTTGTGTGATACATTGTATATTTTTTTTATACAGGTCGGAAATTATACTATCGGGCTTGAAGTTTGTGCGAAATCTGATAAAGTCACCTCCGACTTTTACACCCAGAAGATGTATGAGTGTTCTAGAATCTGCTTCATAAACAGCTTTTGTTGAACCAAAGTGGCTAAACAATTGTTTAAATCTCATCGGTCCAATACCATAACAATGGGAAAAGGCGATGTAGTATGGTTTATGTTTTGACATGATGGTTTTTGATATTATTAGGGTGATTTTCGTCCAATTCCCATTTAGTGGGGTTGTTGTGGATATACTCACGGATTGAGAAAAGCGAATTTTCATTACGGATAATATGATCATAGAATGATCGTTGCCATTGAAATATTTGTATACCCAATCGGTGGATTAGCTTAGAAGATGTGGTTTTAAATGCACCAACGATTTCAGATAATGGTTTAATCATATCCCATTGTTGTAGGGACAGGTCGCGACCTGTCCCTACATGATATTTTGAACCATTATGGATGACCAAAATGCCATGAATATGATTAGGCATGATAATCCATTCGTCTAATGTGACGTAATTATACTGTTTTGTCAACCACAACCATTGTTGTTTAACAATTATGCCACTTTCATTCAGAATTATTTTTCCATTTTCCACGTTTCCAAAACATTCCTCCCTGTTTTTTGTACAAATAGTCACAAAATACCAGCCGTTTTCTGAATAATCATACGTTTTTAAACGATTAGGTTTTCTTCTGTGGGATTGGGAAATCATTACTTGTTGTTGTATAATTTCTTCATGAAAAAAATTTTAATCACGACTGCTATTGATTATACCAATGATGTGGTGCATATTGGTCATGCCTATCAGAAAATTGTGGCTGATTGTTTGGCTCGGTATTATAAAAAAAATTTGGGGGAGAAAAATGTTTTTTTCGTGACAGGGACTGATGAGCATGGAGGTAATATTGAGGTGAGCGCACGCGCACGAGGAAAAGATCCGAAAGCATTTGTTGATGAAATTGTCAATGAGGACAAAAAACAATGGGAGGCTCTGGGCGTTGAGCCTGATCGGTTTATACGGACAACTGACGAAGATCATAAAAATACTGTCAAGACATTTTGGGAAAAGAGTGTAAGAAACGGCGATATCTATAAAGGAATATTTCATGGGCTGTATTGCTTGGGTTGTGAGAGTTACAAGACAGAGAGTGAGATCGTTGATAGAAAATGCCCACTACACCGCACAAAAATACTACAAAAGGTTTCTGAAGAAAACTATTTTTTCAAATGGTCAAAATATCAAGATTTTTTGGAGAAGCTGTTTAAAGGTCATAATGGTTTTGTCTATCCCGAGAGCCGCCAAAATGAAATGCGTGAATTTCTCAAAGAGGGGATTGAAGATATTGTCATTTCACGGTCGCGCAATAAAGTCGGATGGGGTATTGCGGTGCCGGGTGACACCGCCCAAGTCATCTATGTTTGGTTTGATGCACTCATCAATTATTATACTGCCGCCTCTCCCAAAGGATTTTGGGACGGCGATACACACGTCGTCCATATTTTGGGAAAAGACAATTGCCGGTGGCATTCTTTGCTTTGGCCGGCAATGCTCCAGTCCGCAGGCTTTCGCGTGCCCGACCGTATTTACGCGCATGGATTTATCAACTTGAACGGCCAGAAAATCAGCAAAAGCCTCGGTAATGTTATCCGTCCGACAGAACTTGTTGATCAATTTGGATCTGATGCTGTGCGGTATTTTTTCTTGAAATACGGGCCTTCAATAGATGATGTTGACATTTCAATAGAACGAATAAAGGACGTATATAACAGCGAACTTGCCAATGGTCTAGGTAATCTTGTTGCTCGAGTGGCTAAGTTAGCTGAAGGCCATATATGGAATTTTCCGTTGATTAAAAGGGATGAACTACATACGCTACATTTTAAAATACGTTTATGGATGGGTAATTTTCAGTTGAACAGAGCGCTTGATGCCATCATGAGTGAGGTGAAAAAGCTTGACGATTATCTAGATAGAGAAAAACCATGGGAAAAAAAAGGAAAGGAGCAAAAAAATATTCTCTTACCGCTTATCACGGGTTCAGAGGAGATACATTCAGTAAGAGAAATCGCAGAAGTTCTTGAACCTTTTATGCCAGAAACCTCGCAAAAAATTATCGCCCAATTTTCCCAAGAAAAAATCCTCTCTCACCTTCCCTATTTTCCGAGGAAATGAAAAGCTATTTTGATTCTTTTGACTCCAAAGCTTCAAGATAAATATCGAAAGATCGATCAACTGCATCTATTATAAGTTCGTAATAGTCGTGCAAGCTTCCTCCTAGCTGTGCTTGTTCAATAGCAGTGATATATTTTTTTCTGTCTTCTTTTCTGATCAAGGCTGGTGGGTAGTCTTCTTGCATGAGTAGAAGATTCATGAGGAGCCGTGCGGTTCTTCCGTTTCCGTCAACAAACGGATGAATGCTTACCAATTTGTAGTGTGTGTCTGCTGCTATTTTTACGGGGTGTTCGGTATGAGGTAAGTTTAGCCATGCAACAAACGCACTCATTAAGTCGGATACTTTTGCTGCATTGGGCAAAACTACCGTAGAACCTGCTATTCGTACTGATATGTTTCTATATCTTCCTGTGTTGATGTCATCTATTTTAGTGAGGATAATTCTGTGAATATCCAAAATATCTCCTTCACTGAGTTCTCTTCCTTTCTTCGTGATGAGGGTTTTGATAAACACAAGTGCATGAGCGTGGTTGATCGCCTCCTGATGTTCTTGAAGGCTTTTTCCCTCAATCGTAATACCTTTTTCAACGACCAAAGCAGTTTCTTGGCGGTTGAGTGTGTTGCCCTCAATAGCATTGGAAGTATATGTAAGCTCTACTCTAAACCAATCCTCAAGGTTTTTAACCAATGCGGCAGAAAGCGGTCTATAGGCATCTAGCCTTTGTTTTTTTTGTGTTAATAGAGCGAGTTTTTTTTCCATAAGCAATTGAAAGTATAAAGCATAAGTTTATGCTTATCAAATTAGATGCTCTTGATTTTTCCTGATCAATTCTATATCATGAAAACATGGAACAACAGGACAGGCCACACACATCACCATCGTTTATGAACGTATTTGTACTCCTTTTGTTTGCGACAGTGATTGCCTTTGTTTCATCAGTGGGAACATATATGTTTATGACGTCACGGCAAAGTGAAGAGGAAACAACAATTAGTCAACCAATAGTAATTCCTCCTGTACAAACGGTTGCACAGCCTACTTTAGCGCCTGTAAATTCGACATTAAATCAAGTTCAAAAACCTCTTTCTACAGTGGAGAAATTCGCATTCCAAGTTAATGGAGATGCATATCTTAGTGATACTAATCTCGGCAATAACCAAAAGTTAACAAATTCGGGGAAAATAGATGTGCTTTATAATTTTTCTCCCGATAATAAATATATTCTTGCTTTAACTTCAACTTATGGCAATAATAGTTGGGAACATGTCGTTATTGATACACAAACCGCAACTGAGATAAAAATACCTATAGTTCAAACAGGCGAAGGTGTTAGTAATTTTGTGTGGATTAATAATAAAGAAATAATTTACATAAACGAGAATATTTTACACAGAGTTACCGTAAATGGTCAACAAGAACAAATTGGTATAGTCCCATCCGGGATTCAATCGGATTATCGCCTCAATAAAACAGCAAATAGGATAATCTACGATACATCAAGAGGGGAATTTACCGGTGATGTTTTTATTTATGATTTTATCAAAAAACAAAAAAAACAACTTACCCAAGTTGGCGGTGCTTACGCAATTGATTGGGTTAATGATTTTATCCTTTATAAGGATAATAAAAGTATATGGCGCACAACTAAGGAGGGCAACCGTGAAAAACTTATGGAAGCAGGAGTATTTATAGAGGGAGAAGCTATTTCTGACCGCGCTAATAGAATTCTGTACTACTTTACAAATAGTAGTCGTCAAAGCCAACTATTTCTTTTTGATAGACAAAGCTCTGTAACTAAAGAGCTCGCACTTTTGTCTCTAGATAAATATCCGTATATGAATATTGTAAGACTTTCTATATCACCAAGTGGTTTATTTGGGACATATGATTTATATGATCCAAAGGGCAATACAAATCCGCCGACTATTCTTGTTGATTTTAATACTAATAAAATGGTTAATATCTGTGAGGCGCTTGCAGTAAGTAATAGTTGTGCATATGTAGTATGGTCAAATTTTGAATAAAAAGTTCTATTGAATTTATTCAATAGAAATAATACTCATTGCATTCTTTCTAAAAAGATTATAAGGTAAACTAATGAAATCTCGTATCTTTTCTTCTCGATCTATCTTTTTATTCATATTCTTCATCGTAAGCATCCTGCTCCTGATTTTCACCATCATAACTAATCAAGAGCGCAAAATCACCCGTTCACACGCAGTAGAACAAAAGACTCCTCTTTACACTGAAAAACAAGTCAGTAATGTTACCGGTACCATTGAAACCCTGCATGCAGATGATTTTGAGCGTAAACGTTCATCCAATGAGCTCTTTTTTATCAATGATCACACACGAGAAAAATCAAAACTGATTATCACTGATAATCTAGATGCACTTTTTCTTTCTGGAACCAAAGTGACTATTAAAAAAGCAACAGAACGCACTCTTCTTCAATCTCAATCTTCACTACCCACTCTCTCAATTTCGCCATCACCACAACTGCCCTCCTCAAAAACTATCCTTGCAGGAGGTGGAGATATCCAAGTCACGTTTACTCCACCGTTAGATGTTCTGGGAAAGCAAAAGATACTCATCCTTTTGGGTTATGAACAAGGAGTTGACCCGACTACATTACCCGACCCCACCGTGATACTCGATAAAGTAAACCAAGAAGTCATTCCTTTTTACACAAAAAACTCATATGACAAACTTTCACTGTCTGCAGATATTATTCCGACGTGGCATGAAATGGAGGAAATAGATCCAGAGCTTGATAAATTCTATGAACATATTCAAAGTATTGCTCAAAAAGTAGCCGACAGTGGATCAAGTCAGAAATTAGCAGAGAGTAAGAGTCTTATGTATGTTCTTGTGACAAATAATTCTAAAAATTGGGGTGGTCGAGGAACACTGGGTAAAACATATCTAGAAGTAACAAACGTCAATCAGGTAATATCTTTGAATGTAGCACAATCCATCGTTGTGCACAGGTCTAAATTTCTGCAGAAGCGATTACATAATATATCTGGTCAAGATTATAGCGACAATACGAGTTTGAGCGTATTTTCTGATATATTTGCTCACGAATTTGGGCATAATCTTGGCGCTCGTCATGCAACTAAAGCATGGTGCGCTGAACCCTTTAACGAAAATAGAATTGGTGATCGCTATATAAAGAAAATAGACAAAGGAAATGAAGTAAAAGAGGTAAAAGTGTTTGAAAATGAAACATGCTATTCTTTTTCAGAATATGGCAACGATTTTGATGTCATGGGAAATGGAGTATATGGATTATATTTCAACCCCTTTTTGAAAAAGCATTTCAACTGGATTGATTCGCCTGATTCAATAAAAACCGTTTCAGTGGACAAGGAACAAAACAATATTGATGAAGAGTATATACTTCATACACCTTTTGATGGGGGAGTAAAATGGGTTGTTGTAGATGGATATTTATTAGACTACTATATAGAATATAGGGAGAAAGACCAAAATGATAAAGGTATCTTAATTCACACGCATGAGGAATTGTCATCTTACGCAGATCATTTGGAACGAAGCTTGGTTCTTATCCAAGAACAAGCAATTGCACAAGACGTATTTTCCCTTACACAGCAATATCCCCTGTTCAACGACTATGTATATAACTTACAAATAGAACTCAAAGAGATTAATCCAATAACACATACAGCAAAAATCATCATACGATCAAACAAACCTGATCCTGCTGACGTTAATGAAGACCGCGTAATTAATTCGACTGATTTAGATTTGGTCTATCAAAAATTCAACGAACAAGGGAGTGATTTACCAGAAGATGTTAATCAAGATGGAGCGGTAGATATACTAGACGTTACCATGGTTGCTCAAAAAATGCAGGACAAAAAGACGTTTCCTCCATTGCCTGACCGTTATTTTTGGGGAGATTCACCGTCGCTTGGTTTAACTTACAGTTTTTATCCCAAGGAGGGCACTGGTCCGTATCTTGGTATTTTTAAATCTACCAATTCGATAAACAATGTCTTTTCCATAGTGGAAACATATAATATTCGCTGGAACATGAATAATCAGTGGGTTTCTGTATTTACTGATACAGCAGTTACTTCATCACATCTCATCAAGAGTGCATTGCAAAATGCCATACAACGACTTATTGAAATACGTGACACTTCAGATGCAATCGTATATGTTACTGATGGTCCTCAAAGAGCTTCTCTCGATGATCAGACGAAGAAAATCTATCTTAATCAACTCATCCAATCACTTTCCACATTTTCAGACGTGCTTTAGTAAATAAAATAACAGGTATCTACGTATTCCACGCGTAAGGTGGATTACGTGTTAATGTTAAGGAATGCGTGTATAGCGTTTTGAAAGGGCGTTTTGATTTTTTTCCATAAGAACCGCAAGGTTTTGGGCTCTTTTTTCATGTCTCTCTGCTTGTGTATGGTAAAAGGCTTCAGCATGTGGTTTTTTTTGTGCAAGTTGTTCACAAAGGATAGCTGCTTGTTCATCAGCAGCGATAAGATACGTGTATTGTTCTTCCGTAGGCAATTGTATGCCAATACGTTCTGCGATCTTAAGCCAGTTGACGACAGTATCTTGGTTCACATGTTCATATGTAGCCTCAACAATTCCCTGTGATGAGAGCGCATCAAGCTGAGCGCGGATACCAGTTTCGGTTTTGAGAAAACCGATGAGCGGGTGCGATGAGCAATTCTCTTTAATTGCTGCGGCAACGGTTTCTATATATCCAGGATGCATGTAATAGGAAGAAAGTAATAATTCGATCCTTGATGATATGTCTTCGACTTGATACTGAAATACCTGATTGCACTGTTCTTGTGTGATCATAAAGAGTATATAGTATACCATATATATCCTACTGGGTTCGGGAAAAATAACTCGTGAGGATTTCTTTTGCAATAGGGGCTGCGACATTGGATCCCTCACCTGTTTCCTCCACTAAGACCGTTATTGCAATCTCTGGCTTGTCAAACGGTGCAAACACTGTAAACCACGCATGGGGGATGCCGGAGGCAGCGTGTGATTGGGCAGTGCCGGTTTTGCAGCCCACAGGTATAGGAAAATCAAAAAATGGCCAGCCCGTGCCGCCTGCGCTGCATGCTTCCCTCATGCCTTCTCGCACCAGATCCAGTGTTTTTTGTGAGAGCTCAAGTTTTTTGCAGGAGGCAGGTTTTTCTTTTGTGGTTTTGAGAAACTGTGGAGCGCAGAGAAATCCGCCATTTGCAAAAGAAGCCGCGGCTGTGTGCACTTGAAGAGGAGTGGTCAGCAAATACCCTTGACCGATTGCGAGATTGTACGTGTCTCCGGTGTACCAGTTTTCCTTCAAAACGTCCTGTTTCCAGAAAACAGAGGGGACAAGTCCTTCTTCATCAGGGAGTATGCTCCCTGTTTTTTTGCCAAATCCAAAATGCTCCGCCCACTTCTGGATTTTTTTCTCACCCAGTTTCTCCCCAAGGGTGTAGAAAAAAATATCGTTTGACCGTTTAATAGCCGTTATTATATCGACCATTCCTTCAGTCTTCCCGTATTGCAGGAAATACCAATTGCCAAAAGTTTTGTCCCCGAGGGTGATTTTGCCCGTATCCTCGACACGAAAATGTTCGTCAATCGTTTTTTCTTCAAGTCCCCCGGTTGCCACAAAGAGTTTGAAAATTGATCCCGCGGGATATATGCCGTGCGTTGCGCGGTTGAAGAGTGGTTTGTCTGGATTATCAAAAAGAGCACGGATTTTTTCTTCTTCGTTTATTTCAAAATCTTCCAGAGAATAGGATGGCATGGATATGAGCACAAGTATTTCGCCGGTTTCTGGAATAGAGGCGATGATTACTGCCTTTTTGCCGTATGCAGCTTTTTGCCCATCAAGAAGTGCTTGGTATGCATATTTTTGCAGTTCCAGATCAATGCTCAACTGTACAGTTTTTCCCTCCTGGGGCGAGACAATAGAAATTGTTTTGAGAGGTTTTCCTTTTGCATCAATCTCGACGAGTTTTTTACCTTTCTTGCCTCGCAGCATACATTCGTATATCTTTTCCAAACCGTCTTTCCCCACCATATCATTCATTTTGAGTCGTACTGCACATGAGTCGTTTTTCATATCCTCTTTCGAGGCGACTTGGCGATATCCTAAAAGATGTGAAAACGCATACGGATCATTGTAGCGTCGGGGCAGTCCGCGGTTGCCTTGAGTGTCTGATGCGGATGAGTAAGCGACAGTAAACCCCTTTCTGTCGATGATTTTCCCGCGGGGGGCTTCGATAGGAATTTCTTTGAGTCTGTTGTCCTCGGCGAGGTGTCGGAAATAGTTTCCCTTCACGATCGTGAGTTGTAAAAGTCGTCCTGTCAGTATCAAAAAAACAAGAGCAAAAAAGAGCGGGAGGAGATAGAGGCGAGATTCTTCAGATGAGCGCTTCTTTTTTGCAAAACCAGCAAGTTGACCTTTTTCTTTATGGAAAATAGGAAATGATTTCATGGCCACTTATAGTATAGCAGGGGATTCATGGCCTATTGTGGTTGCTTCTCCATGGCCGGGATATATGACGGTTTCCTGTGGTAGAAACTCAAGTTTTCGCAGTGAACCGTCAAGTTCTTCTTTACTTGAGTAGGAAAAATCATATCTGCCAATTCCTCCTTTAAAAAGCGTATCGCCGGTGAAGACGATTGATTTGAATGGGTCAAACTGGTCTACGCTTCGGTTCGGCGAGGCTCGTTGGTTAAAATTGATTGTGAGACAGATGCTGCCGGGCGTGTGTCCCGGGGTTTCTATAATTTTTAAGTGATAGTCTGCACATCCAATAACATCATTTTCTTGAACAGTAATAATCTTCTGGGGAATTGGATGTTTCACGGGTCTTCCAAGCCAGTGGGTCGCGGATGTGCACATATTCTTCAAAAGGAATAAATCATTTTGGTGTAGGTAAAATGGTATATTAAATATCAGTTGTAATTCTCCAGCGGCAAGCACATGGTCAAAATGTCCATGCGTCGCGACAATTGCACAGGGAGAAAATTTGAATTCCTGAATTTTTTCTGCGATAAAAGTTGCTTCGTCTCCAGGATCTATGATGACGCCTTCATTATGAGTATAAAGGAGATAGTAGTTTGTGTCAAGTCCGCCGAGTGAAAATGTTTTTATTTGAAGCTCTTGAAACATCTGTATAATTATAGTATTTTGTATGAGAATTCAGCGAATCATCATTATTACTATCATTTTGTTTATCAACTTCGTTTGGGTTCGGTTTTCTTTTGCCGCGCCAATAAATAATAAATTTGGTATTCACTTGGCAGTGCCGACCGATGAGGATTTGGAAGCGGCAGGGCAGCTTGCAAATTCATCAGGCGGTGATTGGGGATATGTTACCCTCGTCATTCAGGAAAATGATCGAAACACAGAAAAATGGCAGGGGATTTTTGACCGGCTCCGCAGGCTTCATCTCATTCCCATTATCCGACTTGCCACAGGCCCGCAGGGCGACATGTGGCGCAAGCCCGAGAAAGTTGATGCAGAGAGTTGGGCGAGTTTTCTTGATGGGTTGAACTGGGTTGTCAAAAATCGCTATATCATTTTATTCAATGAACCCAATCACGCAAAAGAGTGGGGTGGGGCAGTTTCACCAGTGGATTATGCCCAAACTGCTGGTCTTTTTGCCAAAACGCTCAAAAAACAAAACGCGGATTTTTTTGTGATGCTTGCTGGATTTGATGCGGCAGCTCCATCATGGTTGCCATACTTTGAAGATGAGTCAATTTTTTTGAAAGAAATGATCGAGAGAGAACCTTCAATTTTTGACGCTATTGGCGGATGGGTCTCACACTCATACCCAAACCCCGGTTTTTCGGGCACTCCGTATGAAACCGGCAGGAATTCAATACGCTCCTATGAATGGGAGCTTTCGCTCCTTCCCAAACTTGGAGTTTCCAAGAAGTTTCCGGTGTTTATCACCGAGACTGGATGGCCACACAAGGCAAGTCTAAAGTCTAAAGTCGAAAGTCTAAACTCAACATTTTATCCGCCGGAGAAAGTTGCGGAGTACATACAAATCGCCTATGAACGTGTATGGTTGCCGGATAAAAGAGTGCGCGCGGTGACGCCGTTTATCTTGCGATATGACAGCGAGCCCTTTGCTTCATTTTCATGGAGTATTTTGGGGGATGGATTTTACCCGCAGTACTACACAGCGCAAGAAATCTCAAAACAAAAAGGCGACCCCGAGCAAAATCATACAGTTTTTATCAAAACAGGCTTGGGAGATTTTCAGGGACAGGAGCTTATTGTCAACTCTGTCTATGAGTTTAAAATAGAGGTAGTCAATCGGGGACAAGCTATTCTCGATCAAAAAGATGGGTATGCGCTCGCCTTTTTTGATGAAAAGGCTCGTGTACTTCCCCAAAACGATCCTACATCAGGTATCACCTATTTTTTTTCAGATTTTTCTGATGTTTCACCCTTTTCACGTGAGACAATTGATTTATATCTGAAAACTGGCGCAATAAGCGGCATCAATCGTTTCACTCTCGGACTTGCCAAAAATAATAAGATTCTTGTATCTTTGGTTACGTGGAATTTTTCTGTCATTCCTCGTCCATCTTTGACGATTAACCTTACTGCGTGGCCCAAATTGCAAACAGAAGCAAACGATGTTGAGGTGCAAGTATTTGACCGCACAGAGCGGCTGGTTTTTAGGAAAAAAGGTATCGTCATTCACCGCGGGGGAGGAAAAATAGAGGAAGTGCATAATGTCGTTATTGGACAGCCCTACAGAGTTGTCGTCATCAAGCCCTATTATGTGCCGCGTCAGACATTTATCGTATTTGAGAAACAAAACAACTATACAGTCTTTGAAAAACTTATTCCGATTGACTTCAATAAAGATGGGAAATTTTCTTATCAAGACGCGTGGTCACTCCTCAAAAATATCTCACTGCTTCGGTTGTGGTGGATACGGTAGAAAGTCAACCCCGATCAAATCGGGGTCAAAAGTTAATTCTGTAGTGTTTAAAAATAGCTAGTTTTTCCCCGGTGTTTTCTTTTAAAAAAACTGCCGATACATAGGATATCAGGTTTTGAGGGATTTTCCATGATAGGGGCAAGTGTTTTATCGTTTATTCCGCCATCAAGAGCGATTTTTCCTTCATATCCCAGATTTTTTAATTCTTCAATTTTGCGCAAAACTGATGGGATAAATGGAGCTCCTTGAAAGCCGGGATTTACCGTCATCAATTGGACAATTTTGAATTGTTTGATGGTTTCCCAGTTTGCCGAAACGCTCTCTTCGGGATTTAAGACGAGACCATATTGGTAATGAGTAATTAGTAATTGATAATTGAGAAATGGCGCAAGGTGGATAAAGATTGTGCCAATGGTTATGTGTGAGGTGAGTTGTTGTAAATGTATAAGTTCTTGTGTGTAGTCATGCACCATAAGGTGAAAATCGAAGGTTATATGAGAAATTGTTGGTTGATGATTGTTAATTGTTTCTCTGATGTCTTTAATCTGGATAGTCTTATTTGGGACAAATTGGCCGTCGGCAATATCTATGTGCATACGCGAAAAATAAGGAGAGAGTTCATGTATGCGTTTGATAAAAGCATCAGTTGATTGTTCAAGAATAGCAGGAATAATCATCATAGGATTAATTCAGTATACCAAAATAGGAGTTGTATGGTATAATACTATAAGTTTAAAAATAGAGCTACTATGAAAGAACGTACTATGCACGCAGCAGAAAAACCTCATTTCAGCGCCATGCATAAATCATTTGAGGATATACATACACATATTGTCGCATGTATTGCCCACGTGAATACACAGTGCTGTGCTATTTCCGCAGGCCAATTTTACAGAGAACTCGCAGATCTTTTGCCCGTAAGGACGCCCAATAAAGTGTACATTGATGCATTTGAAAAACTTGCATCAGACAATCCCCGGCAGGCTAAAATGGGACTGACTGTATTCATTTCCTTACATTTGAAGACGATACTTTCTGCAATTGAGCCCTATAGAAAGCTGTATACGGGAGATTTTGATGATGTGATGCAATCTACGGTTTCTTATATTATTGACCGTTTGGTAAGCGGGGAATTCAAAAAAGGCGAGAAAGTTGCGTATTTTTCACAGGTAGTTACTCGAGAAGCGCAAAAGGGAGCAGGGAGATATATTGCGGGAGAACAACATATACCTGTGATGTTAGGAAAGGTGAGGAATTATGGAGTATTTCATTCACTCATGCAAGAAGCTCACGATATATATGGATCCGAGCTTACTCCAGAGGTGCGATCGGAAATTACACAAAAGTTAAGTAAACAAACCAAGATCACCGAAGAAGCAATAGGTAGATCTTTTAACCGAATCGTTCATGTGGCCGCGATGTGCGAAAAAAACACGCAAGATATGCATGAGCGATTAGAAAACGAGGAATTTTATGACGTATTTTTAACAAGGATGAGGCAGAGATTAACAACACGAGAATATGCATTCATATATCAATATTTTGGATTCGGAGACTATGGCGGGACGAAACAGACGCTTGAAAAAATAGGAGAAGCGTACGGGATTTCGCGTGCAAGAGTAGGAAAAATTATTGAAGAAGTGGTGCGTAAAATGGGCAATAATAGATTTTTTAGAGAACTTTTTAAGGAATATCGTGTTGTTTCTCCTGTTTTGCCAGACAGTCTATTTTCCATAGATGTCATTGGAAACTATGTGAGACGGATACAAAAAGAAGGAAGAAAAGGACTTGGTCATTTCATGGGAGAAATTGCTGGCTTAGATACCGTATTCCCCCCTTATTTTTTTGCGGGGAAAAAAGTAATAGATATTGGTTGTTCAGTAGAGAATCTTGTGAGAGGAGAGCGGTTTGAAAACAGCGTAGCAGTGTACGATGCGATAGACCCGCAAACACCAGAGGATACTATCATTGATCGGCGTTTTTATTACAAAGGAGACATAACAAAGATACAGAAAGATCCTCGTTTTGGGAAAGAGGCCTATGATGTGTGTATGCTCCATGATCCGTCTCTTCCAGGAGAAGCTGTATTAAAGGGTATCCAGTATGTACTCAAAACAGGAGGTATGGGAATTATACAAGATTGGGAAAGTCAAGTTTCAAACAAGGCGGGACAAACACAAGAGCAGTCATATATGGGATATATGGATCATTTGTTAAGAAGCACAGTGATAGGAGAAAAATTTACAATCGTTAAAACAAGTTTTGGGTTGCCACAGTTGGAGAAACAAAGTCTGCAAAAATTATGGGAAGTCACCCTCCGCAGATTGGTTGAAAGAGGCCAAATACCCGAAAAATTTCGTTCTCCAGATTATTATGGTAATGTGGTAGATGCGATTGATAGATTATTGATAATCAAGAAGACAGGTTAAAGATCAAGTTTTCGCATCCGTTGGGTATATTTTTCGTCAGTCAGCGGCGACTCTTTCAGGAAGCGCTCGACAAATGTTTGAAGCTTTTCGAGATTGAAATGATCGGTAGATAGCGCAAGGATATTAAGATGATCATGAGCTCGTCCATGTCCTACCTGTTCTTCGTTCAGAGCCAAACCGCAGCGAATCCCTTTAAATCTATTTGCGGCGATACAGACGCCAATACCTGATCCGCAGATGACGATACCAAGGTGTTCATCACGATTCTCAAGCACCTTTTGGGCAACTTTTTGGGCAAAATCAGGATAATCATCAAGCGCATCAAACTGGGTATTGCCACAGTCTTCCACCTCATATTCTTTTTCCTTAAGCCACGAGATAAGCTGCTGTTTTGCGGCAAACCCTCGATGATCCCCGCCGATAAAAATTTTCATTAATCGTAGTATATCATATACAGTTACAGTTCTTTCAAACAAACCCTCGGGGTTGGTTTCCATCTCCTACGCACTTTTATTAAAAATTTTCACTGCAGTTGCATGTATGCCGTTTATATGCTATAATAACAATATAATATGACGCCAATAGGACCTGAAAGATGCAATCCCATTAATCTACAAACAGAAAGAGTCTCGTATGAAAAAAAGAGAGAGCAAGAGATGAATAGAAAAAATGAAATTCTGTTTAAACACGTGATGGAAGAGATGCATGAATCAACGAGCAAGTTTATTAAAAGAGCAAGAGTAAATCATGGTATTTCTTTCCTCACTCGCATAGATTATCCCCATAAAATGGCGAGTTTTGTGAAAATAGAGATAACAGCTAAAGGCGATAATCCGAGTTTAGTTACTACAATTCTTCCTGTTGTTACAATAGAAAAAGCTAAACTTACCGCTATTATAGCTCCTGATGGGACGCTGTATCGCTATCATTTTCTCTCTGAACACATGGATGCGCACCATACTCAATTATTATCTATTGTCAGTGAACCAAATAGTGCTGATCAAGAATTTCCTCTATGCACAGGTATGGATGCATATATAAAAGAAAGAAGATTTGTGTTAGAGTCGTATAGAGAATATCCACTTAAAGATAATAAAACATTGTTTTTTGAACCGATCTTACCACCTCTTGTGTGGACAAATGATAGTAGTGATACAGATAAGATCAATCATATCAACGATAGACTTAAACAGGCTTTTTCAACGGTTGATACGTTATCAAACGGTTATCCTGTTGCACAAATAAGCAAGTCTCCTCTTCTGCAGATTGGTATAAATAAGAAATGCGATAGAATGTTATGATCTTTGATAAAAACTCCCGCTTCACATTAATAGAGCTAATGATTGTAATACTCTTGACAAAGATCATTACTTATAGTATAATAGTATTACTATGCTATATACAGCGACTGTCACGCAAAAAGGACAAGTTACCATTCCCGCGACTATCCGAAAGATGCTTGGTGTCAAACCGTATGGGAAAGTCGCCTTCAAAAAGCTCGATCATCTGATCGTATTGACTCCCGCCACTCATTTCTTGACGCTCAAAGGCTCAATAAAAACAAAAGCCTCCTATACGGACGATACGGCAGATAAAGCAATGCTTGAGGCAGTCAAAAAAGAGTATGAAAAGACAGGATGAATCTATCATTGATGCAAACATTCTCATACGGTATCTCACCAATGATACTCCTCTACAGGCTCATGCCATTGAGTCGCTTTTCAAACATGCAAAAAATAAATCGTTTGTTATCCCCGATGTTATCATTATGGAAATCGTCTACGTGCTTTTGTCTCTATATCGCCTGCCAAAGGCGGAAATCGTTGAAAAAATCACCGTTCTCCTGACCTACGAGAAATTCACCATGAACGCTGCCTTTCTACAAAAAGTACTGACAGTATATGCGTCCCATCAGATTTCTTTTGTTGATGCCTATATCTTGACGCTTGCTCGTCATAAAAAAACAACGCTGTATACGTTTGACAAGAAACTGCTCGTTTCTTTCAAGGACACTACCAAACAACCATAAGAAAAAATCATTTCAAAAGCGGAGTTTTGCGGGATAAAATTCGTCAAATGAGAAGATTTTATCCAGTTTAAATTCCTGCGCTACAATCATATTGGCACAATCCACGAACGACGTCCCTTTTTTGGTTTGCGAGAAAAATACATCAAAGGTTTTTTCGGTAAGGAGTTCGTCAATAAAAATCAGCGTATAGTTTGTGTTCAAAAGCGTTTTCATCACAGCGACTGCTTGTTGTTGCGTTGTTTTATGTGAAAGAACAGTAGCAGTTTCGTAAAGCACGAGATTAGTGATGAAGAGATCGGCGTTTTCTTGGTGCAGCTTTGTATGGATGAGCTGACTTGCGTTATGATGAGAGTCTGTTTTTATATAAAAGCCGAATATTGCATCAGTATCGATCAAAACTTTCATTTACTTTTTAGGACGGTCTCTAAATAATATTCGGTATGCCGAGAAGATAAATCTCGGGGGAGTTTTTTATTGGACTTTTGAAACTTCTTCCCCATCTCTTCCAAAGCTTCAAAAAAATTCTTTTTTTTAGACGTGAGGCTTTGATCAATAGACTTTTTCAGTCGTATTCTTATGATATGTGCTAGAGACGTTTTTTCTCGTTTTGCGAGATGGCTTAGTTGATAATGAAGCTCTTCCGGTAAGTAAATTTGTGTCCGTTTCATAATGTATACATCATACATCACTTTTTCCTTCGTGTCAATAGGTAATTATTCTGACCCACCTGCAGTTATTTAAGTTCAGCTTGGTAGAGTAATGCAGTCATTGTGAGGAGTGGAGCGACGTGGCAATCTCTACAGGATTGCTTCGTTCATTATTATTCACTCGCAATGACATAAAGCTCCAAAGCCTCCTAAGTGCAGGTGGGTCACGTAATTATTGCTATTACTTACGTGCGAAATTCGTGGTAGAATAAAATTATGGATTATTTCGGCGAACAACCAAAATTTGAAATACAACCAGTTATTGAACAAAGTCCGTTTGAAAGTCACGCGGTGCGGTCTTTTTTCCAAAAGTGGTGCGGGATTAACGGCTCCCCTACTCTGCAAATAGTTAACCGCCAAACGTGGGAACACAGAGGAGTAAAGGGCATATTGGAAGAAAGACCAAACGGCAAACAAACCTTATATGTACCCAAAGATTTACAATTGTGGGAAATGGTCGGTGTCATGGAGGTTGTTGACCAACATACTTTTACAACTAAACCAGAACGGCAAAGTGAAAAAAAGGATAAGCTTGTCGTTTTAGGAAAACTCTTTCAAAACTCCGGTGCCTATATCGCGAAGCGGCTGGATTCAATTGAGCAAGGAAAAGAAATCGCCCGCGCGCTTGCTGAAGAATTTTATGACTATGGACTGTCGCTCGAGCATGGTAAACGACCTGAACAACCATCAACATTTGATACTGTATTGTCTCGAAATTTGACCAGAGAAGAAATTGAAGCAGTAGACCGTTTTCTGGCCGGAGAGCATTTATACGCAGCAAGGCGGGCGCGAGCGGAAAAGTCAGGCGAGACCGATACGGCAAAGAGAGATGAATTGTATGAAACCGAGCGACAAAAAACACTCGCTCAATTTTTCAGAGTGGCTCAAAAGGCTTTTGAATTAAAACAGAAAACAGGACATCATGAGGGAGTACAAGTAACTACAACTACGGATGGCCTAGAGCTATGGCAACTCAATCCGACGTCGATCCACAGCACTTTTCTGGCAAAAATTGAAAAGGCCATAACAAAAGAAATAGAAACTCCAAAGCGGGAATTTGAATCGGCAATTTTTCGTCGTGGTTTGGAAAAGCTAGTTGGCGAAATGAAAGAATCAAAAGATATGTACGAAAAAAGGACTGGGGAAGTAATTCTGGGTTGGAAAAACGCATTAAGTAAATTTTTAATAAAAGTAGGCTTTAATCCGTTGTTTGAGCAAAGAAAACTTGCCGATATCATTAATATCACTCAATTACGAACCGAGCTCGAAGTGGTCCGACAGACGGGAGACCCAAGTAAAATCAGCGCGAAAGAGCGGGAAATCACGGACAAAATTCAAAAAGCAGTCGGCAGTTTTCCGTATCGATTAGACAGCAATAATCCTGCGGAAATGGTAGCTAACCAATATATTAACTGTGTGGGCGCGTCCACTCTCGGCGGTGCTTTGATGAAAGAAGCGAGATTAAATTATTTAGTTGGCGCTGTGCCGGAACATTCTATTTTGTTTTTGGTCACCGAAGACGGCCGGGTGGAGTGGAGGGATATGTTAAGAGCGAAATCTAACGAGGATTTGACCGATGAAATGATAGTTGGAAAGAAACAAGATGAATCGTCCCTGACTGTGGCGGATATATCAGCTTTTAGCCGCAACCCAAAACCCGAAGGCCTTATGTTTGATATAAGCCCTAAATATCGAGAGAAAATGAATTGGGTCAGAGAAGGAGAAAGACAATATGTAGCGATTTTTGAACCGGAATACGGTCAGCAACTCCAGGTGCTGAACAATACGGCCGTCACCCTTCTTCGACTCCGCTGTTACAAGGAAGCGGTTGAGGCGTATCGTCGGGTAATAGCCCTTGATCCCAAGATTGACTCTTCTTACCGTGGACTGAACTTAGCCCTTCGTGAACTCCGCCGCTACAAGGAAGCGATTGAGGTTGAAGAACGGGCAAGGGGTCTTAAATAAGGTTCCATGCCTGCTTCTACCTCACGAAAACAGGTTGCCAGCGGTGCATGCTCCCCCACGAATATCTTCCGTGGGGAACAGTCTACTGGCACTTTAGCATTTGGAAAAAGGACGAAACACTCGAGAAAATCCATGATAATCTCGTGAAAGATTGTTCAAGTTCAGGCGGGAAAAAAAACCATATCCAACCGCAAATATTCTCGATAGTCAGTCGAGTAAAACGATCAAACATTAATAAACATGTATTCAAGCTACTGCCCAAACGAAGGATTGTAGAGAGAACTTTGTCATGGTTATCCCGCTACCGCAGACTTTCTAAAGATTACGAATATGACACGTCGTCTGAGGAAGCCTTTGTTCATCTGGCGATGATTCGTGTTATGCTGTTAAAAATTGAGAAGGAATATGCTTAAAAGTTTTCAAACAGGCTCTTAGATTTTTGAGAAGGGATAACTGTTTCTATATAGTATTCTGTATGACGAGTAGATAAATCTCTCGGCAGGTTTTTGCCGTATTTTTTTCCTTGTTTGATGAGATAGTCAAAAAAAGCATAAGCGCTTTTTTTCCGCCCTTTTTGCTTTTTGAGAGACTGCTTTAAAGTTTTTCTGATGATTTCAGAAATAGAGCTGTTTTGCAGCTTGGCTAAATAGCCGAGCTCATAATGAAGCTCTTCCGGTAGGTAGATTTGCGTCCGTTTCATGATGTATACATCATACATCACTTTTTCCCTCTTGTCAATAGGTCATTTTGGAAGGGTAAACAACAGATTATTGAAGTTTTCCCATTGATTTTTCTTAATTTCAGGAATTTTCTTTTTCAATATATACAGATACGAGGGCGTGTTTTGATGCAGCGCGTTTATATAGTTTTTCTCAAGATGTGATAACACAAACCGATCAACTGGGTGGTCGTCATCCAATCCAGCATCAACAACAAATTCGGGTGGATTGTGAGTGAATGTATCTTTGAGCTCATACAGATGTTCTGGCACCGTATACACCCAACTGTAATATTCAAGCACCCGCGTTGCGAGTGACACATCTGCGACATAATATACAAGAGGATCATACGGTAGGGAAATGAGCCGGTCATCCCCATCTTTTACTGCTTTTATTGCTCCGCCATATCTTTGAGACTGCACGTAATTATTATGATGTTCTGTGAGACGATTGTGAGGCCGAAAGAGCAAAACGGCAAAACGTATATACGCGATAGGAATGAGACTTAACAAAAACAGTGAGCAATAAAACAGCAATCGATGAGTACGAAGATGATGTGTTTTGATAACGAGATATAGGGGGATAAAAAAATAGACACCGAGCCATGGAATTGCATGGAAGTTCCGGTCCAAAGATGCAACGCGTGTATTGGATAGGGTGATAACGCAAAGCATGATAATCCATATCGTTGTTTTCTTTTTTTTGAAAAAGTGATACGTCAAAATTCCATAGAGTATGATGCCTATAAAGACTGCTTGACTTTTGTTCTGTGTGAGAGAGAAAACTGAAGTAAAGGGCAGAAATACTATTTTCATATATCCTTGCCACGTATTCACCCTATCAAGCACTGGTATGAGATAGCGGAAGTTATACGTGATCGTTTCTTTCATATACGCGTCAAAAGGGATGAAGAGAAAAAGGAGAAAGGCAAGAATGGTTTGGGGGAATAAGAGGAGAGTAATATGTTTGAGGTTATTTTTTAGTCGCAAAAACAAAAGAGCGTTGAGCGCAAAAATAGTCGGCCACAGAGGCGCGAGAGAAAAAATAGCGACGAAAGAACTGATTGAAAAAAGCACAAGCTCAAATTTTTTTGTTCGTGCTTTTACGAAGATGTTTTTTACTAAGATGCCAAACATGAATACGAGCGGATACACTGCAAGCGTCTCGCCCATGAGCTTATACCCTGAATTTTCATATTTTGTTAATTCAAAAAGAGCAGAAAAAAGCAGTGTCACGGGCCCAAAAATCACGAAATAGAGGATATTCCAGACAGCGGCATAGACAAAAAGCGCCTCTCTTTGTCTTTGGATAAATATGAACAAATTACTGGGGCGGGTGACAGAATCCACAAAAGCGCTGAAGATATATACGAGCGGTTGATGATTTAACTGCATGTCCTTGTATGGTGCGAGACCCTTGGTGATCAAATGCCCCGCCGCCATATTTCCCGCCTCATCTCCAAAACGCTCTGATTGAGCATAATTTCTCGCAAGCCACGCAGATGCAAAGAGAAGCATTAGTACGCTTATTGCTTTTGCTATGGCTAAGATATTGTTTCGAGATATCATTGTGTGGTTAACTATAATATATACAAGAAATACATATATGTTTGATACCCATTGCCACTTGCAATTTCAGGCGTTTGAAGGGAAGGTTAAGGAGATCATAGAAGAAGCACGGAGGGCAGGTGTTTATGATTTTGTTGTACCCGGAACAGATATTGAAACTTCTCAAAAAGCGGTTGAAATTGCCGGGAGCTATAAAAACGTTTATGCGGCAGTAGGCATACACCCACATCATATATATGAAATTCAAAGTTCAAAATTCAAAATGCAAAATAACCTTGAAAAACTTAAGTTATTATTACAACAGAAGAAAGTAGTTGCGGTGGGGGAGATTGGGCTTGATCGGCATGCATATATGAAAACCAAATATAAGGAGTATGTCATAACCGATGAGTTTATCCTTCTTCAAAAAGAATTGTTCGTTGCGCAGCTTCGCTTTGCAAAAGAGTATCAAAAATCAGTGATTATCCATAATCGTGAGGCAAAAGATGAAATGTTAAAGATCTTGGAGAACCATTGGGACCCGTTTTTTTCAGGAAAAATGGTATTTCACTGCTGTGAGCCGGACGGCGATCTTCTTGATTTCGCGAAAAAAAATAATATTTTTATCGGCGTTGATGGCGATTTGACCTATCGGGTTGATAAACAAAACTTTGTGCGTGATGTCCCGCTCGATCTTCTTGTCATAGAGACTGATGCGCCATTTTTGACACCTGCCCCAATACGTGAGGGGCAAAGATTTCCCAATAGACCGGCGCATTTGATCCATCTTCGGAAAATGCTTGCTGATATATATGGGAAAGAGGAGCGGTATATTGATGAAGTGACGACAAAAAACGCAAAAGAGCTTTTTCAACTCTGAATGACTTTCTTCCACTGGTTCTGAAAAGATTCAGGACTAAATATTTTAGACCTTTCTTGAGCCTCAAGTGATAGTTTTTGTCGAAGAGCAGTATTGTGTGAAATACTCGTGATTTTGGAAGCAATATCTTCTGGGTCGTCAGGATTGGCAAAAGTTGCCGCAGCATCCGCAATCTCGTGAAAAATATCCGTGTCAGAGAGTATTGAAGAGCATCCTAGAGTACTTGCCTCAAGATAAGAAAAACCAAATCCTTCATCACGTGATATTAGTATATTCACCATTGATTGTTTATATAAATTGATCAATTCATCATCAGACACATAGCCTACAAACAAAAAGAGAGGATCATCTGCGATTTCTTTCAAAAAATCTCGAAATTCTTTTTGCCACAGATGGAGAGATTCCGGCAATAAAGATTTTCTTGCTTCAAAATTTTTTCCTGCAAAAACACAGGGGATGTTTGCTATTTTGATGGCGCGGGCGAGATTGACCAGATTTTTGTTCCAGTTGACATCGCCAACGTATAGGCAATAGTTAGTCAGAGTTGGTTGTAATTGGTTGTAATTGGTTGTAATTGGTTTGTCAAAAGACTTACTGATCGTTGGGTAGATGACTTCGATTTTTTCAGGTGGGATATTAAGATAGTGTATTATATCGTTTTTACTGTGATGGGAGATGGTGACAATTGTGTCATAGTATTTGAGCGCTTGTTTATTGCGCCAGAGGTTGAAAGTTCCTCGAAGCCCCACGGGGAAGTGAGCAGGGTATGCAAGCGGGATCACGTCATAGATCACGAGTATTTGCTTTTTGGCTATTCGTTTCGTCAGGATAGGTTTTTCAAAGGGTTTGAAAAAAGGAATGATCAGGATGTCGTTGTTTCCCACCTCTTCGAGACGGTCGGTAAATCGAGCAGAGGTAAGGTTTTCCTTCAAAATCTCCACAAATCTTCCCCCGCCGCGCGTCACGGATAGACTATCTTCGTAAGAAGGGTCATAAATAATGGTATTCATACAATACTATTTATTATACCTGAATATGTATTTCTTTCTTTGATAGAGTTGGAATATAAGCCGAACAGATCGTACGATTTGTTGAGAGAGATTTTACCTTAAAGTATTACAAAACTGATATGCTTCCTGCGTCATTATGTTCGGGTCAAGTTCTGTGGCTTTTTGACAATATTCACGAGCTTTTGTATTGTCGCCTTTTCTCTGATACATGAGAGCGATTCCCAAATGACCTCCAGATGTTTTTTCTGGGGGCATAGCGTTAATAACTCTTTGGTAATATTCAATAGCCTTATCATATTGTTCATCTTTAGCATATTGAGTCGCCATATCTATATATTCTATATTTTTTCGATTAATTCTATAATTAAATAAGAACAGAACGAGTGCTAATAGAAAAGGCACAATAAAAAGTATTTTCTTCATAGTTATTAATTCTCTGACTACTCCTTTTTTTTTGGATTGCAAGAGGTATTTTTAGGTTTTATCTAGAAATCGTTGAATTTCTTGTAAAAAAAGAACAATATCTCCTAAGTCTTCTGTTATTGTTTGATATATTTTTTCTCTTTAGGTTTAGGTGTCATACGTTATCGACTCAACGCTTTCATTCGCGTTGATAACTCGTGAAAGTACGCGTCGTGCGTGGGTTTTAGGTCAAAGTAACGGCGCATAAGATCAACGATGAAAGTATCAATGTTTTGTTCTTTTGCTGTATAAAGTAGTTTTCCTTCTTGTATTATTCGATAGGCAAAAGATACGTCGCAGGTCTCCATGTTTTGTATATCAACGGTGGTCTTAAATGTATGTTTTAAGTCTTCTGCAAAGCGTCCTCTTAAATACAAAGAGTTTGCGGCATTATTTTTGAAAATGACTGCAATGTCTATATCGCTTTTTTCTGTTTCGTCTCCTCGCGCTTGTGAGCCATACAAATATACTGCTTCTACTTCTGGCGCGTGTGCAAAATACTCCCGTATCGTTTGTATTTCATCGTTAGTAAGCATAGTAATTACAGTATATCATAGAGGGAGTCTTTGGTGAGTTTTATTAGTTTTACTTGATTCACATGCCCCCGTCCTGTTTTTTCTTCTTTTGTAAAGATATATGAGGATAAGCACGGGGATCCAAATGACGCTGTATACGCCCAGCCAGATAAGGGCTGTTCCTGCTTTACGCACGGTTTTCACGAGGCTTCGCACTGCTTGTTTAAAGATCACGCTCGGCCTCCATGATTCTTGCGGAGCGTAGGGGAGAGCAAGCTCATCAGTCGCAAGATATATGGCGATTTTTGCCATCTGGGCATTTTTGACGAGATAATCTTGTTGGCCTTTGAGTTGATCAATTTGGGATTGAAGATTCACGAGTTCACGCTGTACAGTCAAAATATCTTGTACTGCTGTAGCAGCTTCTAAAATCGCCTCAAACTTCGCCTTGGTTTTAGTCAAGATCGCGCCTCGAGCCTCAAGGTCAACATACTCATCAGTGACATCCTGTCCTTCAAGATTTTCAGAGATGACTTTGACGCTCACCGATCGAAAATAGGCGAGTGCCTCATCAAGGACTCGTGAGGGGATGCGTACGACGACCTGGCCACTTGCTGCCTCCTGCGGATTTGAAAGCGATGTATTTACCATATATCCGCCCAGTTCTTCGGCTTTTCTGATGATCATGGTTTGTGTCTCTGAAACATTTTTGACCAGAAGCGAAAGATAGGAGTTTTCAATGACCAAACGGTTTCCTGCAGTTTGAGATGGCGGGGCTTCGGGAAGGATCATACTTCTTTGGGAGGCGGGTGCAGATTCTTGCATGAGTGCTGCCGACCGTGTAATACCAGTGTCTGATATCATATTTGAGGGCTGTCGGTATAGTACGGATGTCTTTGTGGGTATGACGCGGTTATTTTTCAGAAGAAGATAGGCGAGAATGATGATGAGAATGCTGACGAGTTTATGTGTCTTTATCCACGATAAAAACCTCCCCATATCTTCTTTTTACTCATTTTGACGATATTTGTCAATACCCATATTCTTTGGTATACTCTGTTTTTATCATGCATAAAGTTCCCTCGCTCCTTCAGATAGAACAATTTGTTAAAGCATATAAATATCCCATTAAAAAAAAAGACGGACATATTCTTTCACGGTGCGTAGATGGAAGATACATTGGATTTTCCGATCTTGCTCCGCTTGCCAAGCCCGGCGCTGATGTCGGCGACATCCTCACTGTCTGCGCAGTAAATAACGAGTACGGTTTGGGCTTGGACAGTCAAAATATTATCGAAGCAGTTATCGAAGCGGTCGGCGGCTATGCGCGGGTGCGATTTCACACTGATACCCACGCGAAAAACGAAGATGGGTTTTTACTTGGATGCGGCCATATCAAACAAGCGATCACCGATCAAAACGCATACGGACTCACGGATGAAAATGTCAAAGCTGTCAGTGATTTTCTCAAAAACGCTCCTCACAAAGGAGCGATGTGTGAGAAATTGGAAGGGAATCATGCGGAAGAAGCAGTTGTGGCAGTGAAGGAAGGGGAGTGGAGTATAGCGCCTCAATCAAATGAAGTGGGCGAGGTAAAACAGGTATTTGTGTATCATCGCGATCTTGATAACGAAAGGAGGCGACATCTCGCGAAGACACTTTTGAAATATCTTCCAAAAACTGTTGGTTATACCGCAGCGTATATCTATGATATTCTCTCAAAAGTGTCAGATGATCATTTGTTTGAGACGTTGTCGCGCCTTGCAAAAGGATTGCCTCTTTTGGAAGTGTCGTTTGCAAAAGACGGGAGTTTTACGGTGACTGAAAAGGTAGGATAGAGCCTTTTTTCTCCAATTTATGCACAATGCGCTGTTTTTCAAATGGAGATAGCTTCAGTTTTGCGACTACTTTTTTGAAAAACGCAATGGACGTATCGTAGGTTTTGGTATCGACGGGGTAGGGGATCGCGTCTTTGCCGCCGTGGGCGAATGAATAGCGCGCAGGGTCCTCATACGAAGGTGGCGCTCCATAAATTACCTCCGCCACGAGGCTTAAAGCCCGCATGGTGGCAGGACCGACACCTTTGTGTGCAAGGATCGCCTCATAGTTTTGGGGCTTTGTTTCAGTGAGCGTATACAGTATTTTTTCAAGATAGGTATATTTTTTCTCCCCCACAACAGGATGGGTGGTAAATGGAATATCAAAAAGGTCAAGCAATGTCAGTTGTTCTTGATCATTTCCTATATGTATCATGCGTGAGAGTTTGGAGGAATGTTTGCGAAGAATACGCATATCAGAGAGGAGTTCAGCGTAGCTTTGGGACTGGATAAGGCCAGAGCTTATCTCTCTGTTTTTTCCACTTTTTCGCGCGGTCAGATCAACGGTAGGCGAGAGCTCTTGGGTGGAAATGCCCGAATGAGGCTCACAGACAATATCATGTACATTTTCACTGTGCCAATGGTAGCGCCGTGCGGTTTGGCTATCGGTATTCATGCCCTGTTGTACGACTGCCCAAGCGCCAGTGCGTGAAAAGAAAAACGCATGATGGTATATCTGATAACCGTCTTGCACGAGACTGCTATCTACTTTTGCTGCCATTTTGGAATTGTAGACCAGACTATTTATTGATGGTGTAGGAATTTGTGCGTGGTCGCCCCAGCCGACAATTTCATCCGGAGTTTTGCGTGATGTTTTGCCCTTGCCGCCGCAGATGAAAAGCCCGAGGTCTCGCTCGCTGCCGCGAATAGCTTCCTTCAGCGCTGCGGTCAAAATGGTAGTCAAACCCGACGCATTCCAGTCAAATGCGAGGACTGTCCCCAAAGACTGAAACCATACAGGGTTTGCGATGCGCTTCACCACTTCATCTGCGCCGTATTCGCTCACCATAATATATATCATTTCCCTGCCGAGCTTGACCATCCGCTCAAACAGCCACCGCGGGCAGGTGCCGTAGTCGAGGGTGAATGTTGCAATACCACGGGTAAGCATATTATTTTTTCTTTCCTGAAAAACGTAATAGATCTTCTTTTTTTAATATCCGATATGCAGAACAATTTTTCAAAAGAGCGCGGCTGATAAAATGTTCGAACCCGACATATATTATTTTTCTCCCTTCGTCTTTCGCTGTTTGTATTGCAGGAAGAAGATCAGTGTCGGATGAAATGAGATAGCACGTATGATATTCTTTTTTTATTGCTCTGCGGACCATATCAACCGCCATCTGTACATCAACACCTTTTTCATGATATATATTGTCTGTTTTTAATAAATATCCCAGCTTTATCTCTACACCTTGTTTTCGCAAATGGGTAAAAAGCTTTTGTTGGCTAGAATAGAGGATTTGTGATTTTTTGTTATCGGGGTATTTTTTGACTTCTCCGACGTAATAAATGACATGATCGGTTTTAGTATGTGAGAGAAATCGAGCAAGTCCGCGATAATCAAACGTTGTGAGGTGCACCTTAGGAAGTATCTTTTTAAACGTCTTGTAAAAATTACTTCCGTCAAACTGAACAAGTGGGTTGCTCATAGCTATATTCTACGTGAGGAAAGGTTTTCGTGCAATAAAACCCCTGGGTCGGATGAACCAGGGGGGATTAGCTTAACAAAATTCTTTCTTGAGATGTATCTCTCAAGAGGAGTATATATATATTATCACAGCATAATTTCGCTGTCAATATGTGTTTTAGCCTTTCAAAACGGGCTTAAAAAGCCACCGCGGGCAGGTGCCGTAGTCGAGGGTGAATGTCACACTACCGCGTGAAAGCATATTCTTACTATTTTACCGCCTCTACCGTCCTTAAAAATGGTCTGAAAATCGTCTTGCAAATAGGACAATTATATGATATCATTGTCCTATGAACCAAATATTGAAAACACTTTTGTACGAGTGGAAAGACAGAAAATTACCTTCAGTGATAGCTCGTGATATACATGTGGATACGTCGGAGCAATCACAGATGCAGTATGCTACCGTTATAACAGGTTTTAGACGAGTAGGGAAGACTTATTTACTGTACCAGGCTATAGAAAAATTATTGCAAACACACTCTCGTGATGAGGTGGTGTATATAAACTGTGAAGATGAGCGGATACTTTCACCTTCTACCGATCTTTTGACCGATCTCATACCTGAAATACAGGCGGTTTATGGCAAGAAACCCATATATCTCTTTTTAGACGAGTTGCAACTTATTCCCAACTGGTCACAATGGGTGCGTCGGATACTTGATACAGAATCAATACGGCTTTTTATAACGGGTTCATCATCAAAAATGAGTAGTGCTGAGCTTCCAACAGAGCTTCGAGGCAGGGCATGGGAAATAAAAGTAAGTCCGCTGACATTCAAGGAATTTTTACGCTTCAAAAAAACCACTATAGATTTTGAGAAACTAGCCTTTGTCAAAGACGAAATGGCACGTTTCAGATTTCTTTTTGATGAGTATCTCATTTATGGGGCGTTGCCGGCTGTGGTATTAACGGCACAAGAGAAAAAACAGGAGCTTTTACAATCCTATTTTCAGACCGTAGTACAACGCGATATAGCGGAGCGGTACAAAATAAATAACGACACTGCGCTTCGGACACTGCTTAAATTGCTGCTCAATTCAAGTTATATAACGATATCCAAACTAGCCAACTCTTTAAAGAGCATGGGTATTCCAGTAGGAAAGTCAACCGTAGACAATTATCTTTTCTATATAGAAAGCTCGTATTTCATGAATGAGTTGTATATTCATCATCCAGCGGTCATAAACCAACTCAAATATCCACGAAAAGCATATTTTGTAGACACTGGATTTATGACAGCGCTGTCAACAAAGTTTTCTCAAAATATGGGCAGGCTGTTTGAAAATACCATATTTCATGCATTGGCGAAAAAAAATGAAACCATACATTACTACAAAGATGACAAAGGCAACGAAGTTGATTTTGTTATAGTGAGCGGGGGAAAAACCACGGCATTATATCAGGTATGTTTTGATCTGGCTGATGAGGAAACAAAAAAAAGAGAAGAGAGGGCGCTTATAAAAGCAGCCGAGGATTTACATTGTCATAATCTTAATCTTTTAACCTTAGAGAAGCCACGAATACACACATCTCATGAAATAAACATACTGTCCGCAGCGGAATTTCTCTATTCAAACAAATAAACAGCCATTTTCATCCGTGCCGTAGTCGAGGGTGAATGTCGCACTACCGCGTGAGACATAAGATTATTCTTTCAAAACCTCCTCAAAATATTGATTATACGCATTTTCTATGGTTTTAAAACCTTCAACGCCGACTGTAGCTATCACATCTGCCTTATTAACTGCTTTCAGTATTTTCAATACAGCAAGGTTTCCATTAACCGCATCTTTGAGTTGTTGAGGAGTAATATTTTTTCTTCGATCTCTTACTTTGTCCCGGGCTATATCCGATACAATTCCATCATTGATAATCGTTTGGACAGCCATGGCAATATCTGATTGTTGATATTGCCATTTTTGCATGTATGCTGCTGCAACCTGGGCGCTTGGAATCTCGTGGTCAAAATCTCGAGGTATACTTTCTCTTTTTCTACCGGTTGGTTTGCCGAAATCATGAAATAGGCTGGCGACAAGAGCTATATTTTTTTCTTCTTCAGATAAGGATACATATTCTGGAAGCTGCTTGAGGACATGCACCGTATTTTTTATATGTTCTCCGAGGAGTACTTGATTATGCTGATAGCCTTCTTCGTTGATTAGTTTTGTCCATTCGGGTATAACTCTTGAAATCGCTGCATCATCCAGAATATCTGCTTTTAGATAGACTTGAATTTGTTTTCCATCAATTGAAACTTCTTTCGATTCAGTTGTTTTTATTTCATTAGTATAATAGCCCAAAATATAATCTCTTCTTTGTTTTAATGTTTTTTTGAGGTATTCTCTATCTGTTGTGTCTAGTCTCACAGAGTCTACCAACTGATCTATTGCATGATCGGTAAATTTTTCACGAAGCATTATGAGTTGGTTTTGTATATCTTCCTGCGTGAGATCGGGATAACTTGTTTTCATCGTTTCAAGCTCCATGACTGTTTCACCAAAATTAGTCTTTTTTTCTCCTCGTGCTCTGAAAAGTAAAGCTCCACCGTTATCAATTCTTATGAGTATGCCGTCGCTTGAAATAGTGTTTCCGCTGTTTGCTACAATGTCCCAATTAGCAAGAAGTGCGTCGGCGATAAAACCATTTTTGAGCTCGGCCAGTTTAGTTTCTTGATCTTTGGGAACTAGGCGAGAAGCATGACCATAAGATGTACTTGTTCTTATAATTTCAGTTTCCGGGACTGGTATTCTTAAATATCGGTAGATGTTATCAGCCAATTGTTCATTCCACAAATGTGTTGTATCGTCTGATCTTGGAAATTTGACGTAATATTTTACTGGTCCTTCTTGAGCGGGAACGGTAAATTCTCCTCCAACATTACTACCGAGTTGCTCGCCAGTTTTGAGAGAATAATCCCACACATTAACAGGTATATCGTAGTTAAATTCTTTTCTTAGTTCATCGTAACTTGCTGGAGCACATAGCAAATTGCCATGTAAGTCGTAGACGGGAATATAAAACCCATTTTCTAAAATCGCTCTTTTTACCGTTTCGAGGGTTTTTTCAGGGTTTCTTAATGTAATTCCCGAAATTTCAGTCGCCGGCATACCTCCTAAAATTAACGCGTGATCTTGAGAAACACCATAGTATTTGTTTCCTTCGTATGCATCAGGCGTTCTTCTATATATATAGAAAAGTTGTCCATCTGCTCCAAATTTTCCTCCTTGGCCATAGCTTCCGGATAGAGATTTAGTAAATACATCTGTAGTATTTGCTTGTGCAGTGATAAAAGCTTGCGTCAGACAGGCGAAGTCTGTATGAAAGGGATAAGCATCAGTGATGGCTCTTTCTCCCAATGCTTCGCGAGGTAAATTACCGTTTAATAATATCGATTCAATGGCGTCAATTGATGATCCATGGATATAGGTCCCGCCCGCAAGGAGAAGTTGTGTTTGAGATAGGTTACGATTTCTAACATCTGCTGCTGCTTTTTGTTTCTCATCTCTTGATAATTTGATCGATTTTTCTAAGAAATCCTTGTATACAAGTTTTTTATATGAACCATATAAATTGCAAAAGGGGACAACATTTACAGAGCCTGATTCCAATTTTTGGATCACTTCGGCACTTTTTATCATAGATTCAAGTTGGGTAAGCCCTTGTGGATTTCTTTGTTTTTCCGCCTTATGTTGTTCAACAAGCTGTGTTAGCGGGATACCCACGATTTGTGTGAGGGGATATTGACTTATCGAGGTTGCTAAGTTTATTCCTAGTCGGGTTTCAGTGAAAAGATATAATTGTTCCCAAAGGGGGACTTTTTTTGTGAAGATAGTTTCAATCTCTTGTGCACGGGCCAATACATTGCCATTTTTAAAAATATTTTTTATAATGTTGTCTCTATTGCTATACAGTGGTTCATCTTTAGCAAAAAGAACTGAAAAAAGATGGGAGCAAGAAGTAGGTAAGTTGAGAAATTCATCGATTTTATCAGGTTTTCTCGCGAGGTACTGGAGAGCTTCTTGTGTAGTATAGAAATATTCGTATTCTTTTAATTTTCCAGAGGGGTCAAAGAGTTCAGTCGCAAGTCTGCGCATGTTCTCATGAAAGCTTAACGCGTGGAATGGATCGATAGTTCGCTTATCCGTATCTTGTCGTAAAAAATAGTGAAACGCTCTCTCAAAAAAGATTACAGGCAGTTCTTCACTTTGAGTTTTCTCTAAAAGATCTTTAATCGATACTTGTCTTAAAAGTAATGTGTACGGATCTGTGACATATACAAGCTTACTGGTATTTGTATTTGGATTAAAACGCGTTTCGACAAAAAGATAGTAACGGAACGTGGGAAAAGCACTACTGATAGTTTCAATAGAAGAGACCAACTGTTCTTGATGAGTGATCATATCAGGAATTAATGACGCGTGAGCAAGATCAAAGCTATATCCGTATTCATGCAATTTTTGAACGAGCGTTAGGACTTGAGGATTTTTTGCAAGCCCGAAATAAACATCAAGAATTGCCCAATTTCCTGCATTATAGTAATGGCCGAGTTTTTGTAATTCTCTTAAAAAGTAAAGTGTTTGGTTGATTTCTTGAGGTGTTTTTTCTAAAATCTTACCTAGATCTTTAATATTTTGATCGATTGGGTAATCTTGATTGATGAATAAAGCAAACAATTTTGGAGTAGTATCTTTGATAACTTGTTTTATTAATACATCTGTTTGGTCATATGATCGGAGGAGTACTTCGGCGGCTTTTTGATCTTTACCTTGAGACCTTCTGACACAGCAGTCAAGGAGAGTATACACAAGAAGAGTTCTTGCAGATTGAGTTTGCAAGATTGTTTTCATTTCATCATAAACACCGTTCAAATCAACATCAAGATGTTTAAAAAATCCCATAAGGTATTCTTGCATTTTCTCGTCTCCGGTTTGAAGATAATAAAGACCAGTGCGAAGGAGTTCTTGGCAAATTTGTTTCCAGACAGGATTATCCTCCCATTTGCCAGTTTGTGGATTTTTCAGCATGTTTTGTGCAAATGACGTTGAATGAGTTTTGATCAGGGCAATAGCATTAAGTAATCCCGGAATATGTTCAAGTTGTTTTGTTTCTGTGTCTTCCAGAGAAGATATGAAAGAAAAAAGTGATGTTTCTTCAGAGTTTACGCCAAGTCCGATAAACGGTCGTTCTCCAGAAAAGCCCGGTTCTCGGTAGGCATTGATAATAAAAATTGGGATCGTTTCAGGAGTTTTGAAATTCATCAGTTGATATCCCAGTTGGACCGATTCTCTCGTGTGTTCTGTCGTTGCAATAAGTTCCTGCATGATATGCTCCCCGAGAAATTTATATCCTTCCTCCAACTTCTCTTTTCCAAAGACGTTTTGCATTTCTTGATTATCTTTGAAAACAAGCAATCTTTTCATATCGAGATTTTCAATAAAAACACTAAGCGCACGCTTGCTTTCTTCTTGGGTCTCAAAAATTTTTCTGTTTTGAAGAATTGCCTCTTTTGCCTCATAAGGGAGATATGCCTGTCTTTTAAGATGTTTCAATTGTTCAAACAAATCGTACGTGTCCAACATAACATTTTTTGTTCTATCGGCAAAAAAACCCGCTAACTCTTGGTAAGTATTATTAATTGATTTATTTTCATACAGCAAAAAGCGCTCGACAATACCTCGTAAAAAATACGGCAGGCTATCAATTTCCTCCCTGAATTCATCTTGTCTTCTTCTTTCTTCTTCAGAATCATCCCAACTCGTTTGCAATTTCATCTCAAAACTTCTTCGTACCATGTTCACGACTTTTCTCACGTTTTCTTCTTTGGATATTTCGTCAAAGTGGGTTCTATATTCAAAGCGAGTTTTACCGAGTTCTTGCAAGTTGTTTTTTTCTTCTTCTATTGCCGGAAGGACATATTTTTGAATGAAATCATCATTGAGCTTTTCTATTTGGATATTTTCAAGTTTTACTCCGACGGTTTCTCCAGAAGCAGCTTCTTGGATAAGTTGAGCGCATCGGGCTTGAATTTTTTCAATAACTGTTCGTGCCACACACACTTTTAAATCTTTTATTTCAGCATCTTTCAATCGCGTGTCAAGGGTTTGATCCATAGAGATACCACTAAGGTCACGTTCAAAAAGAAAAGCGCTATCGAGCGTTTCTAAGAGGTCAACGTGAGTATGCAAGCGATCTAACTGGGTTTGTTTCTCTTTTATGGCGGTTCGGTGGGCAATACTGCCGAGTCCAAGAAGGCTCATTTTTTGTTTGCGCACTTCTTGTCGTAGATTATTTTCTTGTTGTCGAAGAGCCTTAAGTTTTTCTTTTAGCTGTGCTATTGTATTAAAACCGGCCTCTCGTAGTTTTTTTGTATTGTAGGTTCGATTAAGACCCCAAACTTTTCTTTGGAGAAAAACAATAGATTTTCTCGTTTTGCGCGCATCCTCTTTTTCACAAAATTCATTGATACGATCCAAAGACGTGTTAAACTCGGCGATTGCAATAGGCGATGATAGAGCAATTTTTTGAAGGTTATCTAATTGTTCCTGTATCCTTGGAATCTGGTCATTAAATTCGCTCACAAGCGCATATGCATCTTGAACTGTTCTTTCAAGCTGTATTTTTAATTCTTCAGATGTATAGGGTTTTTTGTCTTGTTTTTTTTCCTCGGGTTTACTCTCAACAGGAGGAGGTTTTAGTTTAAATAATTGATCAATTTTATCGATAGATTGATGAAGTAGCACACTTTCGGCCTTTACTTGTTCAAGAAAAAGAGCTTCATGAGATGGAGTATTTTCAGGTGGGGGAGGGGATATAGTTGGTTTTTCAACCGCCTCTTGTGGAGTTTCACCAGTCTCGCTCATAATTGTTATCTATAAATATAGCTTAAGACTTTTTTCTGCTGATTTCAAACAACGTGATATACATCACCCAATACCGCAGAGCGGAGAAGAGGGAAAACACAAAGCCGGGAAAACCATCAACAAACCCTTTGTGCCGGATATATGTTTTCACAAACCACAAGAGGGGATAAACTTTGAAATAGAGTATGAGATTAAAGAGCGAAGGCGTCACTCCTTTTTTCGCCAGTTCTTGAGCCTCAAACGTGTTATATTTCATCCATTTTTTCACATAATCTTCAAAGGTAGGGTAGGGATAGTGGAGCAGGGGAGACTTGAGACTTTCGACTTGAGACTTTTGACTGGTCAGTTGAACCTGGTCGTGGAGGCTTGTGCCGGGAATGCGGGCAACACCGTTTCGGTACAGGCGCAGGCAATAGTCGGGATATTGGCCGCCTTTTCTCAAGGGTGAGCCGAGGAAATGGTTGAGGCGAGGAATGCGGTAGGCGATTGGCTGCGATTGATCAAAGTTGTTTTTTTGATTAAGACCTATAGCAAGGATTAGTTCTTTTTTCAGTTTCTCCGAGACAATTTCGTCGGCGTCAAGCTGGAGGATCCATGTTCCGCGGCACCTCTCAATGGCCTTTTGTTTATTGATGAGGAAATTGGGTGGGTTTTCTTCGATGAATATTTTGATTTTACCTTGCGTGTCAAGCTTTTTGGCAATCTCCACGGTGTGGTCAGTTGACGTGCCGTCAACGATCACAATCTCATCAACCCAGTCGTAGACTGCCCTGATGCAAAATCCAATATTTTTTTCCTCATTGTACGTAGGGATAGCAATTGAAAGTTTCATACTGTAGTATAATTTTTATAATTATTATAACCATTATAATTATTATTCGCATATCTTTTTATGAATGCTGCAGACACGCGAGTTGATAGAGCACGAAAGGCATTTTTGACAGGGGATAGGGGACTGGCCCAAAAAGCCCATAAAAAAGGCATCATTCGAAAAACAGTGGGACATGGTGAGGAGCATAAAAAAACTTTCACGCTTCCGGAGATAATTCTGGGAGGACAAGATGGGTTGGTCAATGTGTTGGGGGTGATACTGGGAGTGGCTGCGGCAACAGCTGATGTAAAAATCGTCATCGTGGCCGGACTTGCTGCGACCTTCGCCGAGAGCGTCTCCATGGCAGCGGTGGCCTATACGTCAAAGATCGCAGAGGCAGACTATTATCAAAGTGAGTATGAGCGAGAGAAGTGGGAAGTGGAGCATTTTCCCGAAGGAGAACGGGAGGAGATACGGGCGCTTTACGCACGCTATGGATTTGCCGGGGCAGAGCTTGAAGACATTGTTCAAAAAATTACCTCAAATAAAAGCATATGGCTTGAGGTGATGATGAGTCAAGAGCTGAAACTTGAGCCGGTTGATCGCACGCAGGCAGTTCCTGCTGCTGTTATTGTTGGTGTCTCTGCGCTGATTGGTTCTTTCATCCCGCTTGTCGCATTTTTTTTCCTCCCGATAAAAGCATCTATATATCTATCACTTATTGTTTCCTCGCTCACTCTTTTTCTCGTGGGAAGCTATAAAGCAAAGGTGACGATTGGTAGAAATGTTTTGAGGCAGGGGATTGAGATGATGGTGATCGGGATGGTGTCGGCCTTTGTGGGATATGCGATCGGAAGTATATTTAAAGTTCCAGCTTCCTAGCTTTTTTGAACTTTTCAAAATCTACTTCTTTTTTTCCCGCCAGTTGGACTTTGTTAATAATCAATTTTTGGCTCTCAAAGTCAAAAGAAAGATCGGTGAGTTTCAGGCGCATGGTAATTCCTTTTATCTTAATCTTTGTCCAGACTCCGGGCCAGGGATAAAATCCCCGAAACATATTGTAAACAAGTAGGGGAGAGTAACTTCTAGAATTTTTAATTTTTTTGTAGTTCTCTTGTATAAAAGCGGGGAGTTCTTCAGAGGTCAACCTCTCCCCCACCGTGCATTTGTGCAGAGTAGGGGAGTGGATGAGACCATCATCGCGTCTTACGCGTCGTGTGTAGGTTGCATCATCATCATTTTGTATTGTCCCGACAATTAAATCCTTGCCTGTTCTCTTTAGTTGAACAAGTAGTTCGGCAATCATATTATAGGATAATTTTGTCGCTTTTTTGGCAAAATCGGGGAGTTTTTCATTTCTCCCAATTTCGAGCTTTTTTTGTGTAATAATTGCTCCATGATCAATCTTTTCATCCATCTTTATGATGGTGACTCCGGAGACGTCGTTTAAGGTAAGAGCGGTGGAGTAGAGTAGGGGAGAGGGTCCCCGGAGGGCAGGTAATAATGATGGATGGATATTGAGAAAACCAAAACGAGGTAGTGTAAGGAGGTTTTTGGGTATCACTCCCCCGTATGCAAAGACGAGGCAGATATCAGCCGCCTGTAAAACAGGGGAAAGGGAAGGGGAGGAGAGCGCGGTAAAAACCGGAATGCCGTGTTTTTGAGCGCAGAGTTTGACTGGAGATGGAGTCATGATTTTGCGTCTACCCACCGGCGCATCAGGGGCGGTCACGACCGTACTAATCTCAATAGGGAGTTTTCTGTCAGTTAAAAGCATATCGAGAAGATCCGCAGAAATTGACGGTGTGCCAAAATACACAATCGAAAGTTTCATAAATAATTTTAAAGGTTTCGCATGCGTCTTTTTGTTCAAATTCAAGGCGAGAGAGTCTTGTTCGCGCACGAAGTGAGAAACGCCAGTGAATTTTGAAAAAAATCCGCACGCTCAACCTTTTACCGAGTTATGGTAAAACTTTTTACTCTCTCGAGTAGTTTTTTTGCTTCTTTGTTTTCGACAAAATGACGTCTCACCGGCTCAAGGAGTTTATTAAGAAGAAGAGCGACGGTATTTTTCAGATCTTGAGGGTGAATGAGTTTTTGGGCATACATGCGTTCAAGTTCCGTGTGGGAATGTACCTCGATCGTTCCTCCCCATTTTTCCGGCCGCTCAATCAAAAGAGAGGGGAATTTTTCAAAAAGGATGTACTTGCAGTATTCAAGCACGGGGTTTTCCTTGGCGGATCCTTCGGGACACCATGCTTTCGCGAGTTTTCGTTTGATATCTTCAAACGTATCAGTCATGAAAATAGCGCTATCGGGGTGAGATTTTGACATCTTGAGTTCAATTGTTCGTGCGGCCTTATCCTGCGTTTTGCTTGCCGGCTTACCCAACCCAAGGAGCATATGGTGGCTTACGACGACCGGTTTCCAAAATCCAAGAATTGGTCCCACTTCCCGCGCCAGCATATTTACCTTGCGCTGATCCATCCCCAGCTGTGTGATATGAGCTCCGAGCGTGAAAATATCAGCAGTTTGCATGCAGGGATAGATAATTTGCGCTGCGGTCAAATCCATTGATTCACTTCTTCCCATGATTTCGGCAGTGCGGATAAAGCGCTTCAAAGAGTTCGTCCGTGCAATCTGGAGTACCAGCTTCCAGTAACTATCGTTTTTGACCACGTCAGATGCCCATACAAATTCAACGTTCGCGAGGTTCATGCCGCAGGCTTTCCAAACCTCGATGAAATAAGCACCGACTATTTTGATCTTATCAAGGTCCCCACCCATTTTGTTGTTTGTCCACGCATGCCAGTCTGCAACCAGCATTTTGAAGCGAATGCCTGTCCGTACGACCTTATTGATCGTTATTGCGCGCAAAATCCCTTGAGCAATGTGCATTTGTCCTGACGGTTCAAATCCATCGTATGCGATGATATTTTTTTCTTTCTCAAAAAGTGCTCTCAATTCTTCCTCAGTCACGATTTCCTCACTCACTTGTTTCACCAGAGTTATTTTTTCGTCGGTTGTCATGGAAAGGATTATATCATTTTACAAATTCAAGCGTTTGTTCAAAAAGCGGCAGGAGGTTTTTGGAGATTGTCACGATGATTTCTTTTTCAGTCGTGGGATGAACAATATATATCAAATATGTATCTTTGAGAGAAGATGTATAGAGTTGTGCCGCAGCGCTTGCTATGGTTTTCTCTTCAGTAAGCGTCAGTGAATTTCTCATGCGGTTAAATGTTCGTATATGTTGGTTGGTACATCGCAGTGTGATCATTTTGTTGTCATACACCAGTGCTGCCTCATCGGTTGCTTGGTCATCTTGTTCTTTCAGTGCCGCAGGATGGAGAAAGCGCATACCGCAAAAGCTTGAGTAAAAGGGAATATAGGTGAGAAAAGGATCAGTGCGCAGAGCATTTTTTTGCGCTGTCTTTTGCGACTGTTCGTACGTTTTGTCAATTTTCTCTATTCTTTTGCCAATGCGAAGGCCAATAAAAAAAACAACGATCGTGAAGAGAACAAACAGAAAACTAATTGCAGCGCGACCTTTATGCATCACAAATTTTGAAGCTCACTTTCAACTCCCTGCAGGTCAGTCTCTACGTCGCCCGTGTCAAGGGTCTGAATTTCCTCCTCTGCCGTTGGGGCAGAGGTGGGAGTGGGGACAGCTATAGTGGGCTGCGCGACCGGTAGTTGGGTTTGTGGCGGTACTTGAGGAAGTCCTTGAGAGGGCGAAAAAAGACCCTTTTGTGTGACGGCGATAAAGACTCCTGCTGAAATGACAATAAGGATAAATAGTATAAAAAGAAGAACCGTTGAAGAGCGCCGTTTCGGCTGCATAGGGGGTGAGCCAAGGGGAGGAGCGCTAAAGCTTGATACAGGAGGGGTAATCGGCGTTTGTGGTGGAGCTTGCGTAGATTGCATAACGGGTTGCGGTTGCGCTGGTGGTGCGACCTGTGGTTGTTGTTGATCCATATATTTAGATTAAAAATTTATTAAATACCCGTTGGTGCAATTGGTTGTGTTGGTTCAACTGGTGCGGTTGGCGCTGTCGTAACAGCAGGTGCTCCTCCTGCGGTATTATTTTTTGTCTGCGAGTAAGCTGAAATGACTTTTTGCACTGCTTGTTTTGCATCAACAACTGCTTTGTGTGCCGTACTCACATCTTTTCTAAATGTGCTCACGGTAGTTCCCACCGTATTTCTCAATGTTTCTTCAGTGGTAACCGTCGGCACATACTCTTTTCCTGCTTGAGCGGTGACAGCTGATTGTGCTTTTGAAATCGCGCTTTGTGCCGTTGAAATAGCAGATTCTACAGAAGCCACATTTACTCCGCTTGCTTTTAATGTATTGGTTTTCTCAATCAGTTCATTGAGCAGTGCGTTGAGCCGTTCAATTGCCTGTGACATTTTCGTGGTGGCATTTTGGTTCGTCGTGCTGATACGCTCATCTATTCGCTCAACCGCCGCTTTTTTGGCCTCATCCTTGATCTCTAAAATTTTGACTTTTAACTCCTCCCGTTTTACCTTAAATTGTTCCATTGCCTCTTGTCTTTTTTGGGTGATGGTTTCCTGGAAATTGACAATTTCTTGCCTTCGGTCCACTCTAATTTCAGTCCTATTGAGCACATTTTCACGGCGCTTTTGCAGATTTTCGACAGCGCTGGCAGAACCCTCTTGTCTATCCTCGCGAATATCTTGTCGATTGGTGACGCTTTCTTTTCTGTTTTCAAGATTTTCTTGACGCCGTGGAGAAAGGCTGACTTCTTGCGCGTAAAGCGCATTGACCCCGATTAAATCGAGGTTGACCAGTGAAAAAGCTCCCAAGATCAATACGGCAGCGAGAATGTTTACTCTCACAGATATTTTTCGCATATACTTCAGCTTAAAAAATGAACACGCTCTTGTCAAGAGGCAAATCATAGTATGGCTTACAATTATATATAATATGTGTTATTCCGATTTGATGGGAATTTATCCCGATTAAATCGGGATTTATGCACATCGTCCTCAATATGATAAAAAGCAAAGCGCTGCCTGAAGTTATTTTTTTCCTTGTTGTTTTTTCACTTTTTATGATCAATGCTTCATATGTGTCCTATCCGGATGAGTTTGTCAACGTCATGGCCGGAAAATTTATTAATGCAGGCAAAATTCCGTACAGAGAGTTTTTTGATCATCATGTTCCGTTTGCCTGGTATATCGCGGCTTTGATCTTAAAAATACATGCATCTTCATTCGTTGTTTTTCGATTGATCTGGGGAGCGTTATCTTTTATCTCGCTTGCCGCGGTGGGAATATGGGTCAGAAAACACGCGAAAACGCACTACCGCGCATTTTTGCTCTTTTTGCTCATGTACCCCCTTTTGGCAGTGTATTTTTGGCTCCATCTCTTCCTTGCAGATAGCTTGGCGGCATTGCTTTTTTCGATCATAGTCTGGTTTCTGCTTGTTCTATCATATAGTAAAAAAATCACTGTTAAGATCATGTTATTGACATCACTTCTTACCTTTTTCCTGATTTTTTCCTCACTCACCTATATATATGTGGGGATGATGCTCTATGTATGGCAGATCTATCTGCTGGGATTTCGTATCAAAAAACTCATCTATTTTTGTGTATTCTCCCTCCTACCATACCTCATCTACGCAGGCTATCTTTTTTTGACCAAAAGCCTCTATGATTTTTATTTTGCCAACATTGTGTATAATCTCGATCTCTATATCACTATTCCCAACTATGCGAAGGGAAGATTCTTCAACCCTCTCAAGTTTGCCCTCACGCTTATCTACAATTTCTGGGGCGATTATTTATCAAAGCTAACTACCGTAAAAGACCTAAACCTCTATCTTCCAATAAACATGGCTGCCATTGTCGGTAGTTTTACACTGCTTTTTCTTCTCTTTCGAGCACATATCGTGCTCGGTGTCATATTTTTTTTCCTGCTGTCATTTTCAGCGCCTCGGGGCAGTGTCAAAGATTTTAACGAGACGAACTACCAAATCGGAGTGTTTTTGGCACTTGGGGTGATCAGTGCGATTTTTTCGCTTTGGCTTCTCTTAAAAACCAACGTTAAGCATATTCTCGTTGAGGATCTTCGCAGGGTAATTCAATTTCTTCTCACCATTTTTTTATTTTTTTCGCTCATTTTTTTGGCAAAAAATACGTATGATAAATGGTATCTGCGATATACGCAAAAAATGCCTTCGGTTAATGATAAGGCAGCTACGGCAGTGTTTCTAGATGAAATACTGACAAAAGGTGATTATTATTGGGTTGGGCCCTATGAGCCGCACGAAATTTTTTTTGTGCGCATCGGACAGCTTCCCGGGCGCTACAGTGTGATGCTTCCCCAGTATAGCGAGAGTGAGCATCTGAAAAAATTTTTTATTGCAGATTTTGATCGAAATCCTCCGAAGATCATTATTTTCAAAACCGATACGGGGATATTTGGTAATCCTACATATAAGTTTGGGAGCTTTCTCCTGGAGTGGATGAAAAATAAGTATACCCTACTCACCGATATACAAGGAATACGCATTCTCAAAAGTCCCTCTTCGTTTAAGCTTGGTACCCATCTCTATCTTTCAAATACGTGGAGAGAAGAGCTTTTGGAGTCGTTGGAGAGACATAAATATCTGGACTTGACAAAACAGGAAACCATAAGGTAGAATACCTATGATCCTCCTTTTGTCAAGAAGGATAGAGCACGTTGAAAAGTTTTTCCTAACAATTTCATATACACGGGTACACCCTTCGTATGTAAGGGTTATAAGGTGCTGTTTTTCTCCTCTTGTGATGGTTACATCATAAATGAGAGACGCATTCACCCCTGCCCTCCGATTCGGAGGGCATCTTTTGCGGGAAAAACTTTCACTATCCTATCTGCTGGGGGAGGATCTTTAGTTATTCAAAAATCTCACTCGTAGCCGATTTCTGTATATTCCTGATGCATGAGGAGTCGTCATGTGAAGAAATACAATGTCTATGCAAAAAGACCACGCAGATGATCAAAAGCTCACTCTTGAGCCAGAAGATCTCCTGTTTGAAGACAAAGAGAAAAAAGTCGTTGATGATAAGCCAGCAGAGAGATTCTTTCACCGGGATGTCCCGCTTGATGATCGCATACGGGAAGATTTGAAATTGGCCTATGCAGCATCCGGCATCCTTGAGGTTACCTACGGGGGATTTGGGTTTTTGCGCAAAAACTTTATTTCCTCTCCCGACAGTATCTACGTCTCTCAATCGCAAATCCGCAAGTTTTGGCTTCGCGTGGGAGATGAAGTGCATGGTATGGTTCGTCCTCCCAAGACCAATGAACGTTTTCATGGTCTTTTGAAGATTGAGAAAATAAACGGTGTTTCCATGACCGAGCTTGAGAGCTTCAAACGGCGCAAATTTGAAGATCTGACCTCGCTTCACCCCAATCGCCACATACGACTGGAGACGACGCCTGAAATACTCTCAACCCGTATCATGGATCTTATTGCGCCTGTTGGATTTGGCCAACGGGGACTGATTGTTTCCCAGCCAAAAGCAGGAAAAACGACCATTCTCAAAGATATTGCCCATGGCATAAGCGTTAATCATCCTCATGTGCACCTTATGGCGATTCTGATCGGAGAGCGGCCAGAGGAAGTCACTGATTTGAGGCGCTCGATCAAAGGAGAAGTTGCCGCCTCAAATTTCGACCAGTCTCCAAAGGATCAAATACGTGTGGCAGAAATTGCGCTGGAACGGGGGAAACGTTTAGTTGAGATGGGTCGTGACGTCGTGATCCTTCTTGATTCAGTCACACGTTTAGCTCGTGCGTACAATCTAAGTGTTGATCCCTCTGGTCGTACGCTTTCGGGCGGGTATGATCCAGCTGCCCTTTACCCGGCAAAGAAGTTTTTGGGCGCTGCGCGAAACTGTGAAGAAGGAGGAAGTCTCACAATTTTAGGGACTGCTCTTGTTGATACGGAGTCTCGTATGGACGACCTCATTTATGAGGAATTTAAGGGTACGGGCAATATGGAAATACATCTTGACCGTAAATGGGCGCAAAAGCGGATATTTCCCGCTTTTGATATTGAGCGCTCCGGCACACGCCATGATGAACTTTTGATTGACAAAAAAAACTTTGAGAAAACATCTATGCTTCGGCGCATGTTGGCACTTCTTTCCGAAGATGAGCGTCTCATCGCCCTGATTGAAAAGCTTCGCAAAACAAAAGACAATAAGGAATTTTTAGAAAAATTAAACAGTACATAATCGGTAAAAAGTTCATAAAGTTTATAAAGGTATGAAAGATGTCTGTTCTTTATAAACTTTCTACGTTATAAACTTTGAACTCACTTGAGTCGAAATGCTGCCTCCAGAAGTTTTTCGAGTTTCTTCTCCTCTCCTCCCTTTTTTGATGCAGTCTCTTTGATGAGTATGAGTCCGATTTTGGCAAGCGCCTCTCGCGCGGCAAGAATTTGCTGTACGATCTCGGCGGTGTTTCTTCGTTTCTCAATCATCTTGCGTATTCCCTCAATTTGGCCAATGAGACGGTTTAAACGTACGCTCCAGTTATTCATATAGTTGTTATTTAAACTTATAGTACAAAATTCCCGCACGTATCTTATAAGCCTATAAAGTTTATAAGATTTATAATATATATAATAATTATATACTCCCTATCAGTATAAACTAACTTTCACATAGATGTCAATCCTTTTTTGACTTATATTCTCTGATATGGTAGAATAATACTTCACCACTCATGGTAAACCGATCGCGTTTTTTTATCCCGATTAAATCGGGATTTGTTGACATCTACCATTTCACCGTTTTTTTGCTCTGCTACCTCAAATCCCGCCTTATCTTTTTTGGCGTCAATTTTGAAAAAACAAAGGATGTTTTTGTATCATTTCTCATTGTCAAACGAGGTAAATACTCGCAATCTTTCTTAAATACATCATTTCTCTTGCTTGTGGGAACAGTCATCGTCGGCGGCCCGGTAATTGCCGAAAATAATCCTCTGGTTTCGACGTATCTTGCCGGTAGAGTAGAGCAGGAAGCAACGGTTTTTGAGACTGATGTATATAATATCCCTTTCCAAACGACCATCTCTGAAAAGCCGCGAGATACTATAGTGGAGTATACGGTGCTTTCGGGAGACACGCTTGCTTCAATCGCAAAACAATTTGATATTTCGGTCGATACGATCAAATGGGCAAACAATCTCAAAACAGAAACCATCAAAGATGGACAAAAGCTGAAAATCCCGCCGGTGACTGGAGTGGTACACAAAGTGGGAACAGGAGACACCATTTACTCCATCGCAAAAAAATATAAGACTGAAGCGCAAAGTATCGTAAACTTTCCATTTAATGATTTTGCCGATCTTGATACGTTTGCGCTCAACGTCGGTCAGACCATCTACGTGCCAGAGGGAGTGATTGAGGAGGAAAAGCCTATTATACGCCCGCGTATTGCTCCGCAAGTCATAGCGGGAAGGCCCGGCACCGGGACATTTATCTGGCCCGCGAGCGGCAATATCACCCAGTATCCTATCTGGTATCATAATGCTCTTGATATCGCCAATTCTGCAGCTCCTCCCATCATCGCAGCAGACGCTGGCACCGTGACCTACGCGGGATGTGTGCGCTATGGCTATGGATGTTCTATCACGATCGATCATGGCAATGGCTACAGTTCACTTTACGCACATCTTTCCAATATTTCCGTCTCGGTCGGACAAGGAGTGGGCAAAGGTGAGAGTATCGGGCAGATGGGATCGACCGGACGGTCAACCGGCACACATCTTCATTTTGAAATCCGAAGCGGTGGACGCATCCTTAACCCACTTGAATTTTTGAAGTGAGTTCAAAGTTTATAAAGTTTTTAAAGTTCGTAAAGTCCATAAAATAGTAGGTTGTATGATAGAAAAATATGAATAATATTGCTGAAGGATTTGAGCGTCAAGGGAATAAAGAATTTAAACGCTTTTTGTTTATGGCAAAAGGTTCATGCGCAGAGATTCGATCAATGCTTTATATGGCTTCGAGTCTTGGTTACATCTCACAAGCACAAACTAAAAATCTTTATGATACAACTGTACAAATATCAAAACTTTTATCAGGGTTTATTAAGGTTTTATAAACTTTTGACTTTAAGAACTTTATAAACTACTTCAAGGTGTTGCCTCGGGCGATGCCTCATTGGGTAGTTCAATCGGTGAAATAAGTGGAGTTGGTTGGGGTGGAAGTTCTAGCTGGGTTTCTCCCGTTTCTTCAAGCGGGGCAGCAGGAGATGCTGTTTCACTTTTTTTGGGGACTTTTTTCGCAAATTCTTCAAGTTCTTTTTGCGCTTTCTCAAAGTCAGCGCTTGCGGGCGCAAGGAGATAGAGCGCATTTCGCAGATTTGTATACGCTTCTTCGTATTTCTTGTTTTGATACTGCGCCCACGCAAGGTTGTAATACCCGTTTGCCCAATCCGGTTTGAGGTTGACGGTTTGTTCAAAAAGTTTTATCGCCTCCTCATAGTTTTTGATCGTATAAAAAACTCCTCCTGCGGCGAGTCGCAGGCGTGGACTCATCGGATCAGCCACAATTGCTCGCTGATAGGCCGCCACTGCCCAGACATCAGCGCCTTTTGCAACGGGGAGAAGCTTTTGATAGAGAGATGCAAGATATTCCCAGTACAACGCATTGTCCGCACCGAAAGAAACAGCTGCTTTTGCTTCGCCTATGGCGATCTCTATCAATTCGGCGACCTGTTTTCGCTCCCACTCATCAAGATTTTCTTTTTTGCGCGCCAGTGTCTCGGCTGCGGCAAAATTGAGCGTTGAGAAATGCAGACGGTATTTTTCGGTAAAGGGCGAAAGTACTACGGATTTGCGAGCATACTCATAGGTTTTGCCTCCACCTTTTTGTGATAATTCATCAAGGGATTTTTTGAAATACAAGTCAGCAAGCGCATGTTTTCCCACGAAGTAAACCCCGCCGGCAAGAAGAATCGTGAGTAGTGCGAAAAAAATAAGATAGGTAAAAAAGAAATTCTTCAAAGACAAGATAAACGGGTGGTGGATTTTTTCCCGCTCAATCTGCGCTGCAGTCGCCATGAGCAAAAACATGAGGGGGAGCGATGGAGGAGCAAAAATTAACGCAGCAATAAGATAGAGAAGATATAGATGGTATCTTTTCAGATGTTTTTCCGCCGTCATCGTGAAGGCATAGATAAAAAAGAAAATAAGAGAAATGCTGCCCAATAGTCCTGTTTCAGTCAGGATGTGGAGCGCAAAACTGCCCCCCTGGGTGAAGTTGTTGTTCCACAAGACTAACCGATTATAATCCGCCGTCTTTGACAGAGTAAACATCTGGATAAAATTTCCGACGCCTGCGCCAAATATGGCGCTCCGCGGTTTTTTCAGCGTTTCAATCGCGGTCTGCCATGAGGTGAGAAGAGGAGCTTTTAGTGGGGCTTTTAAGGGAGTGTTTTTCAGGTTTGTCTGTACGAGAAAATACACCATGATAAAAAGCGAGAAAGCGAGCATTGAAAGCGACAAAAAAAGTATGCTGATTTTCACCATATGCTTCGTTATTTTCTTTATAGAAAAGAGCATAACTGCGGTATAGAGAACAAAAAAACCTATGATACCGAGGCTGTCGTACATACTGCCCAGGGGTATAAAGAAAGGGTCTTTTATTCCCATAGGGACGTTAAAGCCGCGCAGAACGATAAAAAGCGCGTTGACGCAGACTGCCGGGAGCATAAGGGTGAGCGGGGAAACATGTGGCGAGGAGGTAAGAGAATAATACATAATCATGAGAGAAAAAACGACGATTACTCCTGTGGCCGAGGTGAAAAGGCTTTCCAATTTGTTTGAGGAGGTAAAAATTGTCGAAAGGAGAGTGGCGACAAAAAAGAGGGAAAGCGGGAGAAAGAGTGATAGTTTGTGCACGGTTATTTTTCTCGACAGCGCAGTTTCAAGGAGGAAAAGAAAAATCATGATGGCTGCGCCAAAGGCAAGAAGGTAAAGTTTAGCATCTGTGTTGATGGCGAAATACGGCAGGAAAAAAAGAGGAAAAATCGCTGTGACTGTCCACGCGACTGCGCTGCGCAGGTGAAAAAGAATTGACATATTTTATTTTAAAAAGTATTATAACAATTACAATCATTATAATCGTTATAAATCCCGATTAAATCGGGATAAATATTATAATTTATGAAAAAACTCCATTCTCCCTTCCCCAGAGAGATATATGAGCGAAATGCACGTATCTACAAAATCCTTGCCAACCCCAAGCGGTTGGAGATCCTCAATATCATCAAACATCACGAGCTCACCGTGGATGAACTTTCAAAGCTAGTCCAAATCAGAAAAAGTAACACTTCCCAGCACTTGGCGCTGCTTCGCGCCTATCAGGTGGTGAAAGTGAGGCGCAAGGGACAAAAAGCCTATTATACCGGGCTCTAGACTAGAATAGCATAAGCTATACTAGTAGTAATGATTGTCAGAGCAAGTAAAATCGGCGATTTCAAACTAAAAAAACTTATTTGGCATTTTGTTGTTGATATTGATGCTACAAAAACAAGTCTTATCGTACGAATAAACCGCAATACGGTTAATCGGTACTACCAACTCTTTCGTACCGTTATTTATCAGAATCAACAGGAAGAATTTCAAAAAGCCATCAACGGTGAGGCAGAATGTGATGAGGCATACTTTGGAGGAAAACGGAAACGAGGTGTTCCGGGTAAACGAGGACGAGGGACAGATAAACAACCAGTCTTTGGCATCTATGAAAGAAATGGGAGGGTATATGCGGAAATTGTTCCCAACTGTGAGAAGAAGACCCTACAGGCTATTATACGAGGGAGAGTGAGTACCGAAGCTATTGTTCACACGGATAAATGGAAAGGGTATGACGGACTGGTTGATGTGGGATTTGACAGGCATAAACGGATTAACCATTCTCAAGCCTTTTCCTATGGAAACGGGAACCACATCAACGGCATTGAGAACTTCTGGTCATTCACCAAAAGACGCCTTGCAAAATTCAATGGTTGCAAAGTAAATTTTATGCTA